>CAYJQH010000001.1:0-4989 GCA_964372415.1 uncultured Gammaproteobacteria bacterium
GTAACCATAAGGGTATTGTAGCACCTCGTGGTTACGAAACACACTAATTACCAAACTATTTTATGAGCCCAGGCAAAATTCCTCGTCGCGAGATGTGGATTCCTGATACGGAAACCGACAAACGAATTAGAGAAGAGGCTGCACAATCTGCCGCAGCACGAACTCGCCTTAAGTGGGGTGACGCGTCGACTCCCGACATTTCCGAAGATCGCAGTACAAGCGACGGGCAGCCTCAGGAAGACAGTTCAAAGAATGGCTGAAGTGGTGATTTTTTGTTTAGCAGTTTGTCAGCAACGTATTTGGCGGTCATAAAACAAACCACTTGTGTGGCGCAGCCAGCAATGGCGATTTCGTTATTTTTAAATTCAACCAGCGGTAAGTCACTGAAGCTTTTCCCAAAACCGCCAGACCAGGCGTACTCCACCGGGAGATCAAGGTAAGGAAAGAGTTTTTTAATAAACTCTAGAATGTTTTTAAGATGGGGAAAGTGAGGGTCTCTTTGGCGGTGTTTTTTGTGCACGGTTATATCGCCAAAACCAAGTAGTAATCGTTGATCTTTGGTGAGTTTAAAATAGTAATAATGATTACCATCGTCAAAAACGATCTTTTTTTTCTTGAAGCCAGTAAGATTAATTTCTTCTGAAGTAAGCTGTCGAGTAACCACAATAGTAGATTTTATTCGCTTAACTTTGGCTGACGGATGTTCAGAATCAATGGCTAAAATAAGATTTTTATAACGAATATTACCTTGTCTCGTCTTAGCGACCCCAGCCTGTGCTTTTAGGAGAGCAGTGTTTTCATAAATTTTTACTCCGTACTTTTCAATTTTTTTTGACAAAATTTGCACGAATTTTAATGGATTAACCGATAAGCCGTGATTTTTAGATAGGATGCCATGAGCGAAGAGCGGTGTATTAAGCTCACCGGTAAGCGCCTCTTTTTCAAGCCACACAGCGTTTTTATCAAGTTGCTTCTCGAACAAAAACTCTTCACGAAGATAGCCCTTTTTTTTCTTTGGGTAGTCACAATATAAAGTATCTTGTGGCTCAGCATCACAATCAATATTTTCTTCAGTGATAATTTTCCTAAGACCGCGCAGAGCGCTTTGAATTTCTGACCACAGAAGAGCTGCTTTTTTGAATCCGTAATATTTCACGTATTGACTAAGATCAGTTTCGCCGCGCACCACAAGCGTGCCGGCCGCTTCGCCGGTAGCGCTGCAACCGACCGTGTGTTTTTCTATAAGAACAATATTCTTAACCCCTTGCTTAGCTAAAAAATATGCTACGGAGACACCTGTAATACCACCACCGACAATTAAATAATCACATTCTATTTTTCGTTTTAGCTTGGGCCGTGCCTTGTAACCGGGATTCTTCCAGAAAACTTCAAATTTCATAAGTCTTTTTTGCGTACCAGCATAAGATATTTAGTTATCCCTGGGAAGGACAACCATAGACTTGCTATTTTTTAAAAATCTGCTATCGTCATTCGGATGTTTTTTCGCGTTTATTCGCGGAATATATGGCCAACCATCTGATCGACAAGATTAGTTCTGTTTCTGGAATCGGTGCTCATAAAGCTAAGGATTTTCTTCGTTTGGGCCTTGTTACACTTCGTGACGCTCTTTATGATTTCCCCTTTCGTTACGACGACCTTTCGCACTCCGTAGCCATTTCGAGCGCTGAGGCAGGCGGCAAAGTAACCATTCAAGGAACCATTTCTTCCATTGAATCTCGTCGCAGTCAAAAATCATGGCGCATGACGGTAACTGAGGCAATTGTTGAGGATGGCACGGGTTCAATTAAAGCCGTCTGGTTTCATCAAGGATTTCTAACCAAAGTCTTAAAGCCAGGACAAGTAGTTTCCTTGGCCGGCAAGGTGGACGACAAGTATGGCTTGTCGCTCGTTAACCCAGTATACGAAATTATTGGCACGGCCAAGGTCACAAAGGACACCGGCCGTATTGTACCCATTTATAAACTTACTGGCGCGTTGACCCAAAAAATTCGTCGTAAAGTGGCCGAAGCCTCACTCCTGGCCCTCAAAGAAATTATTGATTGGATGCCAAGTTTTGTTTTAAACGAAGTTGATCTTATTCCGCTTCCCGAATCTATTCGGGAACTTCATTTTCCGGCCTCGACTGAGGCTAAGGATCGCGCTCTTCGTCGTTTAAAGTTCGATGAATTTTTTCTTCACCAGCTTCTTCACGCCAAATCACGCCGCGAGCTCAAGCTACAAAAGGCGCCGAGTGTGCCGTTTCATGAGGATGTGGTCAAACAAGCGGTTGAGGATCTGCCGTTTGTCTTAACGGCTGCCCAAAAGAAAGCTATTTGGGCGATCATTAAAGACATGAATCGACCGGAACCGATGAATCGATTGCTTGAGGGCGATGTGGGGAGCGGTAAGACGGTGGTGGCGGCTCTCGTGGCCATGAACGCAGCTAGTAGCGGTTGGCAGACCTCGATGCTGGCGCCAACAGAAATTTTAGCCGAGCAACATGCCCAAACCCTAAACAGACTTTTCGGCTATAAACTTAAGATCGCTCTTTATACGAGAACCAAGCGCCGCGTTGGTGATCGTGAGGTTAGTAAGGCTCAGCTTTTGTCGGCTCTCAAAAATGGAGGAGTCCAGATTGTTATCGGCACTCACGCGCTACTAACTGAGGACGTCTTGTTTGATCGCCTTGGCCTAATTGTGGTTGATGAGCAGCACCGTTTTGGCGTTCGTCAACGCCAAAAACTTAAAGATAAACAAGGGGATGCCGATGGCTTGCCACACTTGTTGTCGATGACCGCGACACCAATCCCGCGATCACTTGCTCTTGTTTTGTATGGTGATCTAGACCGTTCGATTTTGAACGAATATCCAGCTGGTCGCAAGCCGATTACTACACAGGTTGTTGATCCTGGCCGCGAAGAACCTGTTTATACCAAAATGAGAGCCGAAATGGATCTTGGCCGACAAGTTTTTGTGGTCTGTCCTTTAATTGAAGAATCCGATGCTCTGGGTGTTAATTCGGTTCAGCAGGTATTCAAAGAATTCGTTCTCGGGCCATTTAAAGGCTACAAAGTGGCGATGCTACATGGACGAATGAAAACCAAAGAAAAAGATGAGGTGATGCGTAAATTTGCGAGTGGTGAAACAGACATGTTGATTTCGACTACAGTCGTTGAAGTAGGTGTCGATGTGCCAAACGCTACCGTTATGTACGTTGAAGGAGCCGAACGTTTTGGTTTGGCACAACTACACCAGCTTCGCGGCCGAGTGGGTCGTGGGGGAGTGCAAAGTTTTTGTTTTCTTCATCCTTCGAATATTCTTGGTAGTGTAGCTCGCGAGCGTTTAAAGGCTATTGAGGACAGTCAGGATGGTTTTGATTTGGCTGAAAAAGATCTTCAGCTCCGTGGTCCGGGCAACATTTTTGGCACCGAACAATCAGGTTTTGAGCAGTTCAAGCTCGGCACCATGCACGACATCGACCTCATGTCGCACGCCAAAGATTTTTCCAAAGAAATTTTGGACAAGTCACCAGATCTTTCGGCGTATCCGGAACTTCGTACACGGTTGTACCAGTACATTGACGAAGTGCACTTCGAATAATCCTTCGTACTTTTCTTTTCCTCCAAAGAAAAGTACCAAAAGAAACCGCCGCCTATTTCGTCCGTCGGGGGATAAACCCGTCAGAATTTGGGCAAAACATGAGTCGGTTGATTATTTATTGTTAGAAAGATTGCATTACCGGTATCAACCGACATGTTTTGCTATTCCAAATTCTCTGCCGGGTATGCCCCCGTCGTCCTCAACGGCAGACTGTAAAGCCAGACCCTGACCCTGACTCCGAGCTTAAGCGAGGAGAAATAGGGAAGGGTCTATCAAGTGGGTAGTGGAAAAGTGGTGTGGTCCGCACCTTCCGGGGCGAAGCCGTCACGGGTGATCTTCAGCACTCGATAGCTGTTGACGGTGGCGGTGGTCGTCACGGTCCCTCCAAGGGGCTTTCACATCGCGAATTCACGAAGTGAATTCCATTTGTCAAGGTAATATGGCTAATAATAGCTTATTTTTGTAAACACCCATGAATTTCTTTCCATTTTGCCAACCCCGAGCCCTTCGCCTTCGCTCAGGGTAAATTACGACGAAGGGTTAGGTTGGTTCGGCTGTCGTGGGAACTAACCCCTCACTTTCGTTCGGGGTGGTCGGAATGCTCAGACTGACCCTGACCCCGACTCCGAACCCTGACGTCACGTGGGGGTGAGGAGGGGGAGGGGTTTATCGAATGGTGTGAAGTTAAAGATTCTTTGTCAGTTCGGAAAGATTCTTCACAGTTTTTGGCGTAAAAGATTTTTTGAGGCCCAGGCGATCAGCCTCTTTGAGGCGGCGGTCAAGAAACGGTACAGAACGCACTTCGCCACCTAAACCAAGTTCGCCAATAACCACGGCATCACTTGGCAAAGCCGTATTTTTTATAGCCGAAATAATGGCTGCTGCGACGGCTAGGTCAGAAGCGGGCTCCCGAATCTTCATGCCTCCAACCACGTTAACAAAAACATCTTTATCAAAGAGCGATAAACCGGTTCTCTTGCTCACAATAGCAATTATCATCTGAAGTCTCGCGGCATCAATGCCCGAGGTCCGTCGTACCGGTTGAGCGAAATATGTTTTGTCTACAAGGGCCTGTATTTCTACTAAAAACGGTCGTGCTCCCTCCATTATGCAAGTAACAACAGAACCGGCTCCCGGAGCACGCTCACTTAAGAATTTTGCTGATGGATTCTCGACCGCTACGAGTCCTTTTTCGGTCATTTCGAACACGCCAACCTCATCGGTACTCCCAAAGCGATGTTTGTTGGCACGGAGCAGGCGATAAGCAGATTGCGGGTCGCCTTCAAGGGTCAACACGGTGTCCACAAGATGTTCAAGCGTTTTAGGGCCGGCTACGGTTCCTTCTTTGGTGATTTGACCGATTATCAAGACCGGCACACCCGAGGCTTT
>CAYJQH010000001.1:5089-58196 GCA_964372415.1 uncultured Gammaproteobacteria bacterium
CCAGACCATTTTAGAAACTGGGCGTCGCAATGGGTACAGACGAACATATGAAGCTATTTTTTCAGGATATTCGTCGCGAGTCAAAGAGAGCCGTATATTATCTTCTTATGACGTATAGTCCATGATCGGCCTTAACATAATTGTTAAAGACGTAGGAGACGCTTTTAGCCTGCACGGCGTTTCCCGGCAAACGACCAGAGCCCCCGTGTGCATCAGTAACTTTCCCGTTACCTATATACATGAATACGTGACCTGATTCCCCCTCTATTATGGCTTTCCAACCAAGGAGATCCCCAGGTTTTAAGGCGATGCCGTTGACCGTTGTTTCCGGACCGGCGCTAAAGGTAAGTACTTTCTCCGCGCTTGCGAATAAACTGGCGGTGAGTCCTGTGGGGCCATCTAGACCAGCGCAGAAGGCTACGTAAGCCACAAAATGCGAACAATCAAAGCACAGCTGACCCTCAGGGCAATACTCTGAGTAAGGCCGTCCACTTGGGTCAGTGTATTTGTCTCCGGGGAAGGGGCCGCTTGTGCCGTCACCGCCCATCCGGTACGTTACCTTGCCTTGAAGTGATGTGGCGATAGCGTAAACATCCGAACTCTGATTACAAATAACTCCCGCTGGTGGTGTGACGCCATCAAACACGAAGGGAGCGGCAGCCTCGCCAGATTCGCCCACGTATTTGATAGGATCAATTCTTTGTATGACGAGTGATGAGAACTGTACTGTTCTAGGATCAATTAGGAAGGCGATATTGTAAACGAGAAGCAGAATAATAACGCCAATTATCGCATTCTTTATGCGTTCTTTGGCTTTTTCTACCTGCCCTTTATTCCCCCCAGCAGTGGCGTACTGAACGCCGCCAATCATTAGTAGGGTTACGGCGATTGTTGCCCCGGCGCCAATTAGGTAGGCATAAACTGCCTTTACGTAAAGCCCGATTAAATTGCTTTCTATCGTGCCTGTCCCTGGGTCGCCTTTCACTGCATCTGTAAAATCCAGGCCAGGGATTTGTACGTTGAGCGTGGGTATTATTGATTCACGTAGTGGTTCCGTGAGGCCACTTGGTGATTTGGAAGTACCACTGACACTACTGACACTACCGCTTGCCGACTCGACGGCGCCATTAACGTCAATACACGCGAAGTCGTATGTTCCTTCCCCTGACCCACCGTTTTCCTGCTGATAAAGAACATCTACAATACACGCGTTTTCGCATTCGACTGCTGAGGAAACTTCGTTATGTTTTTGCACCGTGCCATCAGATGTACAGGTGCAAGCGATGTTATCGGCACAGGGCGTTTGCGCCAATGCTCCTCGGAACAGGCCGAGGTTGAGAGCGATCGCGAAGAGAAAAATCGGTGCAAAATATCTCACAATCCAGAAAGTTCTGCTTTAATAACGCGACGTAACTCAGAAGTAGTGAGAGAACCCGTGTATTTTTCCCCGTTTACATAAATAGTGGGAGTGGCATTAATCCCGAGAGCTACGCCTTCCTCAAAACTTCGTTGGACCAAAGGAAGAGTATTTTGATTTTCTAAACAACGAGCAAAGGCGTTTTCTTTAAGTTCAAGCGTTGTCGCAATTTGCAGGTATATTTCAGAATTTAATTGCAAGGAATTTGCTATAAGATAAGCGTGATATTCCCAGAATTTATTTTGTTCACCAGCACAACGAGCGGCCACAGCTGCGTTCAACGCTTCATCATGAACCGAGCTGTTTGGCATGTCTTTCCAAACTATTTTAAGATCATTCGGATACTCTTCTCGGAGTTCAAGTAAAGACGTTTCAAGATCAACACAGCCCGAGCACTCATAATCACCAAAATTAACGATGGTTACTCTGGCATCTTGTGGACCAACCTGCGGATCAGCGATGGTTACAGTTGGGGCAGCCAATTTTTGGTCGTCAGTGAAGGTAATGTTGTTTTTTACCTTAACGGAGAAAAAGAAAAATAGAAAAATTATGGCCGCTAGAGTAAATAGAATTGACAGGATTATCCAGAACGAACGCATATTATCTGAGGCGAATATAACTCAAGCGACCGCGGTTGTCAGTGTAGTAAAGAAGGCTGCCATCAGTTGATAGGTGTAGGTCGTGCATTTGGGAGTCGATCGCGGGAATTGCTAGAAGCTCGGTTTTACCACTCGGCAAACTTACAGTGTAAAGATTATCTGGAGAGGTGAGCGCCTCGCTACCTAGGCCGCCGCCAATTGGCATTTCAGTTGGTACGGCGCAGTAAGCCAAGCTTGAAGAAGCAAAGGTACATTTGTCCACTGTCGTTTTAAAGCCAAGGCGGATCCGTAGGCCATTTTGGCCATCACCTTTACTGTCTGCGTACCATAGGCTGGCCCGATAGCTATCACCGGCATCAGCTACTGAGTATAGAATATTCGACCCGTCTGGTGACCATAGTCCTTGAAAATTACTGCCGTTCACCAAAAGAAATCCGGCGTCCTCACCGTCCTCGCCAATTAAGAATATTTGATTTTGACCAAAGGCATTGCCCCCTCCGCCGGTAGCCGAAAAACCAACCACCTGACCGCTTGGCGACCAGTTTACAGTCACCGCGTCGTCGTTTTCGCCGAGCGCTGCTATTACCTTAGTATTCGTGCCGTCGGCTGAGGTCACAACCAGGGTACGGTTTGACGGGTCAACACCAACGCTTTTGCTTCCAATGTCACTCCCATCATCTGAGTAGGCGAAGCCCTCCCAGTGGGCCGGCAAGGTGTACTGACTTCCGGAATCAAAGCTGTAAACAACATTGCTACCATCAGGAAACTCAATTACCGCTGATTGCGCTTCCGGCGCAAAAACTACCGAACTGGCTTTAGGAAACTGCGCATTGCTTAAAAGTTCTACTTTGCCTGAGCTCGTGATGGTGTAAAATCTTCCGTCATTCGGGTCATAATAAGCCACATCGCCCGAGGCGGTGAGGGTTGGCGAGGTCACGGCCGAGGTAGTTAATACGACGACAACGGTTTCGCCGCCTTGGGCCACAGGAGATGGCTCAAGTCGTCCCGGGCCTTCGCTTGGGCGTGTACCAGTAGCTCCATCGGTACCCAGACCAGCTGTCGGTAACCCGGCCTCTGCTCCAGAGTCAGGAACCACGGGTTCTAGCTCTTGAAGACGTGGCGGTTGGCGAATAAACAACCAGTACATGACAAAGCCAATAAGACCTGCTACAGCCAAAAGGGCTATTAGTTTAAGCACGACTTTTACCTGTTCCGGCATAGGCTAGGGAGTTAACTTGTTAAGCGCAATAGATGGCGCAAGAACAATTGTTATCAAAAGGACGAACCAAAAAGTAATCATAACGATGATTAGCCCAACAAAAAGTGATTGGCCAATAAAACCTAGAATGCCAACCGGTTCGGTGAGACTAAAAGGTGGAATGAAGAAACGAATGAGTTTTTTGCTCCCCGTTGAAACAGCTGAACGAACATCAAATTGTACTTCGTTTGGGATAAAAATAGTCACCACGGCTCGGGCGTTGTCATAAATAAAGGCTCCGGCTTGAATTATGTAAGCCGCCCAAGGAATATTTTCAACCACCCAAGATGTATTTTTGGTGAGCGATATAGTCCAGCGTTTGAAAATTTCTTGGGCCTTTTTTCTAAAAGCTTCATTGGCTTGAGCCATGGCTTTTTGTTTAAGGTTATCTAATTCACCGCGAATCGCTGATGTGGCTCTCCCTGTCAGTCCAGCCTGTGCCTCTGAGGATATTCGCCTATAGGCCGCAAGATAGTTTGGTTCATTGGGTTCCTGTTCAATATCGTCTTCAATACTTTCTTGAACTCCAGCCGGAAAAAGATTGGCCGGGCTACCGATTTGACGCTTGATTTGTTCGCTATGACGAGCGGCCCGAAACACTGCGTCATTATTTGCGGCGCTTGGTATGTTAGGCGTCGCACCGAGTGAATTATAAAGAACTGGCTGATTACCTAGAGCGCTAGTACGCCGCGCTTGCATTTGGCGCTGCCTTTGAGCATCTACTCTTGCAATTCTAAACTGGGCGCGAGTATCCTCACGCGACGGCAAAAGCGCTGCAGCAGTGGCTGCCATACCGGGGCATTATAGCATCTGCAAAGCCACTAGTTAGCTAGTTATTAGTGGCTGGCTAGTAGCTTTGCTTAATATCAAAGCCATCCTTCTTTGCGGTAAGTCTCAGATTGGTCTGCTTTTTGCGACTGAGCAGTGTTTGGACAAGTAAATTTTCGATCTGTTCCTCAACAATGCGGCGTATGTCTCGTGCCCCAAGTCGTGGGTTGACTTTTTGCGCCACAAGCGAGGTAACCATGTTGTCAATTGTAAACTTTACCCCCTGTTTTTCCAGACGTTCGGCAAGTTCTCTAAGCTCACGTTCGGCAATCGCGGTAATGTTCTCGGTTGTAAGCTTACTGAAAAGGGCTATGTGATCGATTCTATTTAATAGTTCTGGAGCGAAGAACTCCTCGAGTTTTGGTCTAAGTGACTGCACGGACGGCGTTGAAGTGGTGGCACCGAAGCCCAACTCACCACCATCAAAACGCTCTCGGCCAGCGTTGGTGGTCAAAATGATTATGGTATTTCTAAAGCTAACCGATTGCCCAGTGGCGTCCGTGGCCATGCCATCGTCAAGAATTTGAAGTAGCAGATTATGTACGTCGCGATGTGCTTTTTCAAATTCGTCAAAGAGAATTACCGCATGTGGCCGCTGTTTAATAGCATCAGTGAGTTTTGCTCCCTCACGATACCCAACATAGCCTGGGGGTGAACCCACGAGTTTGCTTACGGCATACCCCTCGGCAAATTCACTCATGTCAAAACGCACAAGTGATCTTGGATCATTAAAAAGTTCGTGGGCTAAGGCTTTAGCTAGTTCTGTTTTACCAACCCCTGAGGGGCCAACAAACAGGAAAGACGCCAGAGGTCGGTTTGGTCTTGAAATGCCAAATTTTGCTCTAGCAATGGCTTTAGCCACGGCACTTGTGGCTGCGTTTTGCGCTACCACACGTTTAGCTAACCGAATTTCTAAGGTGCGTAGTTGGTCAGTATCGTTTCTGGTTAATTCCTCAAGCGGCACGCCGCTCATGCGGGAGGCTACTCGTTTTACGGCCGCCGGATCAACAGAGCGTAAATGAATGGTTGCTCGGGTAACTTTTACCTGCTCAATTTCTTTTTTTAGTTTTTCTTCAGCGTCTTTTAAACTCATGGCCTCGGTAAAATGCTCTGAGGCTACGGCCTGAGCTTTGTCATCTTTTAGTTTGGCCAAAGCTATCATTTTTTCTTCTAGCTCGCTCGTTGGTAGATCGTCGGTTTTATTCATACCGATCTCAGCGCCGGCTTCGTCAAGAAGATCGATGGCTTTGTCGGGGAAGAATTTTTGCGGGAAGTGCCGGGCAGCGATCTCGATAATTGTTTCGAGCGCCTCTTTGGTGTAGTTAACCCGATGATGATCAGCGTATTGTTTGTGAATACCATCAAGAATTGTGAGTGTTTCCTCGGCCGAAGGTTCAGTGACCATGACGCTTGCAAAACGTCGCGCCAAAGCCGGATCAGTTTCAATATGTTTTTTGTATTCCTGAAGTGTGGTTGCGCCAATGCACCTTAGTTCACCACGGGCGAGCGCTGGCTTTAACAAGTTGGCCGCATCCAAGGAGCCGCTCGTGGCTCCAGCGCCAATGATGGTATGAAGCTCATCAATAAATAGCACCGCGTTCGGGAGATGTCTAAGTTCGTCCATAACATCTTGGAGCCTGGCCTCAAAGTCTCCGCGATACATGGTGCCAGCCACAAGAGAGCCCATATTAAGCTCAAAGATACGCCGTCCCTTCAAAGCTGGTGGTACTTTACCTTCAACAATGCGCTTGGCTAAGCCTTCAACGATAGCTGTTTTCCCGACTCCCGGATCGCCAAGGAGAAGGGGGTTATTTTTAGTTCGACGGGACAGGATTGTGGCTAAGCGGTCTACTTCGCGACCACGACCGACTAAAATATTGCACTTGGCTACCCGCTCTTTGGCTGTGAGTTCAGTCGCAAAATATTCCAGGGCAGATTTTTCGTCGCCATCATGTTTGTCGTGAATTTCGCCACATTCCTCACACGGCTGTAGGCCTTTTGGCATGTCGAGCGTGGTTTTGGGAAATTCCGGAAAAGCTGTGGTTGTTTTAAATACGGTGTGTAGGTGATCGTAGAGCGTATCCGGATTAACATTATTGCTGCTCAAAAACTGACTAATCTCTTTAGTTCGGGTAGTCAAAATGCCGTAGAGCAAGTGTTCGGTACCAACGTAACGGTGTTCATGCATGCTGGCAGAAAGCACAGCTTTCTCAAAGGCCTTTTTGGCTTCGTCGGATAAAAGAGGTGTAGCTCGGGACGCTTGATTTGGTGAAACAGTATCAATAAGTTCGCGTTCGCCGACAAGTTTTTTTAGCGCTTCCTGAGTGAGTCCGGCCTTAGAAATAATCTCAGCGCCAATCGAGCCTTGTTGCATACCTAGAGCCCACATGAGGTGCCCGGGAGAGATTGTTTCACCACCAGTTTCAACCACAAAGACTAAAGCTCGAGTTAACGCAGCTTTAAGGTGGTTGGTGAATTTTTCAAGGATATCGTTCATACTTTGCAAGCGACTACGAACTAGCTACTAGCCAACTAGCCACTTACCACTAGCCAGAAACTAGCTGTTAGCTACTAGTAACTAGTGGCTCCGCTAGTTCGCTAGCGGCTAGTCCCTAGTTTCTAGTTATAATTATGCTCCCATTTTCCGTAATCGCGCAATGCGCTCATCGAGTGGTGGGTGGGTGGCAAAAAGGCCGCCAATTCCTCGGCCCGGGCCAAACGGATTGGCGATAAACAAATGAGCAGTAGCGTGATTAGCTCGTTCAAGCTTGCCGCCATGAGTGCCTATTTTTTCGAGTGCTGCGGCCAAGCCTTCGGGATAACGAGTTAACAGCGCTCCTGAAGCGTCTGCTAGGTATTCGCGACTTCGCGAAACAGCGAATTGAATTATTTGGGCCAGAATGGGGGAGAGAATTGAAAGTGCAATACCCACCAGGGCCAAAATTGCCAAGGCGTTTCCGCCTCGGTCACGATCGCGACCTCCGCTAAAGAATAAACTCCGTAAAAAAATATCAGCGAGGAGCATGATCGCACCAACAAGGACAACTACAATTGTCATTACGCGTACATCGTAATTTCGGATATGCGATAGCTCGTGGGCGATCACTCCTTCAAGCTCTTTCTTTTCAAGGAGACGCAGAATACCTGTCGTAAAAGCAATTGAGGCAGTTTCCGGTTTTCGCCCTGTTGCAAATGCATTGGGGCTCGGATCGTCGACGATGTATATTTTAGGTACCGGCTGCCCGTTAGCAATACATAAGTTTTCGACGAGGTTCCAAAGTTCTGGAGCGTCTTGTTTTTTAATTTGTTTAGCGCCGTTCGTAGCCAATGCAACTTTGTCCGAGATAAAATAACTGATGAGCGAGTAGCTAGTCGCAATAACCGTAGCAACAATGATTTGCGAACTCATGTCTTCACCGGCGAAGTAACCATAAATTGCCCAGGGAGCGATAACGAGAACACAAAAACCAATGATTAGAAGCCAGGTTTTGCGTTTATTGGAGGCGATTTGGTCGTACATAAACTAGCTACTAAAAACTAGCCAACTAGCCACTAGCCAGCCACTAGGGACTAGCCACTACCTGCCAGTTTCTAGTAGTTAGTGGCTAGTCAGCCAGCTAGTGGCTAGTCATTAGTGGCTAGTTTCTTTGCTAAAACTGCACCTGTGGTGTGGCGTTAGCCGCTTCTTCCGCGTCGTAGAATTCGTAGGTCTTAAAGCCCAACAGTCCGGCAATGAGGTTGGTGGGGAAAACTTGAACGCGGGTGTTAAAGCGACGCACGAGTCCGTTGTAAAAACGTCGTGAGGCTTGAATTTTGTCTTCAGCGTCGACCAGTTCGCCCTGGAGGTGATGGAAGTTTCCCGATGCTTTAAGATCAGGATAGGCTTCGGCAACTGCAAAGAGCGACTTTAAGGTTTGGCTGAGCATGTTTTCAGCCACGGCGTGTTCAGCGGGAGTTGTCGCCGACATGGCGCGGCTCCGCGCCTCGGTTACTTTGCTGAAAACTTGATCTTCGTGTTGTGCGTATCCTTTTACGGTGTTGACCAAGTTTGGGATAAGATCGTAACGACGTTTGAGCTGCACCTCAATGTCTGACCAACCTTCTTCAACCCGGTTGCGTCCGCGGATGAGCATGTTGTACACCCCGATGCCCCAGAATAAGAGGAGACCAGCGCCACCAATGAGAATGATTCCGATGATAAGTTCCATAGGTAAAGGAAATTTTTGCTAAACTGAGCGTACGCTAAGCGTACCATGCTGTCAAAATATGACTATCCCTCGCCAAGTTTTCAAGTCCTACGATATTCGTGGACTGGTGGATAAAGAGCTCACGCCCGAATTTGCCCATGCACTCGGCCGTGCCTTTGCTTCGCTTCTGATGAAAGAAACAAAAAAACAACAGCCTTCCGTGGTCGTTGGTCGTGACATGCGACCAACCTCCGTGACTTACGAAAAAGAACTTGTCCGCGGACTCACTGACCAAGGAGCGAATGTGCAGCTTGTTGGCCTCGTTTCGACGCCGGCTTTCTATTTTGCAACGAGTTTTTTGAAAGGTGATGGCGGTGTTCAGATTTCTGCCTCGCACAATCCCGCTGCTTACAACGGTTTCAAGTTAGTCCGTAAAGGAGCGGTGGCTATCAGTGGTTCGACAGGGATCCAAGATCTGGCTGACATCATGGAAGATCCCCCCAACCCCCCCTTGAATAAGGGGGGGACAAAAGGAAAAGTCGAAGAAGAATTTGGTATTCCCGAACTCCACGCTAACGCTGAAATTTCGTTTGCCAAGGTGGGGGAGCTACCACGCTACAAACTTGTGGCTGACTCGGCGAACGGTATGGGTGCCCAATACCTTGATGAGCTTTTTAAGCGTTACGATGATTTCGACGTGACGCGAATGTACTGGGACTTCGACGGATCGTTCCCAAACCATGAGGCGGATCCGTTCAAGCTAGAGAACACCAAAGATCTTTGTGCGAAGGTAAAGAAGCTCAAGGCCGACCTCGGCATCGCTACTGATGGCGACGGTGATCGCATTTTCTTTGTCGATGACACAGGAGAAGTGGTTGAGCCGGCAATCATCCGCGGTCTCGTGGCTCGGGCGATGCTTCGACGTTTCCCTGGGGCAGTTATTGGTTACGACATTCGTCCTGGAAAAATTACTGAAGATCTTATTCTTGAATCCGGCGGCAAACCACTGCCAACAAGGGTTGGTCATGCATTGATTAAAGCAGCCATGAAAGAGAAGGGTGCTGTTTTTGCTGGTGAATCGTCCGGACACTTCTATATGAGCATGCCGGAGGGAGTTTATGAGGCGCCGGTTGCTACGGCACTCCTTCTTATGGGAGAGATGGTGCGAGAAGGCAAGAAGTTATCGGAAATCGTGGCCCCACTTCGTAAGTATTCGCACTCCGGCGAAATAAATTTCCACGTCGAAAACAAGCTTGGCGCGATCGCTCGCGTCAAAGAACGTTTCGCCGACGGCAAAATCACCGAACTCGACGGTGTGAGTGTGGAATATCCAAATTTCTGGTTCAACATTCGGATGTCGAATACTGAACCACTGCTGCGCCTTAATCTCGAGGCGCTGGATGAGAAGACGATGAAGAAGATGCGGGACGAAATTAAAGCGCTGGTGAGTGGATAATGCGATTGACAACCGAGAAATTTAATGATTTACTGTATCTAGCCCGCTGGGTTAATACCCAAACGAGGTGGTACAACACAAACTCCCCATTCAATTGGCGGGGTTTGTATTGTTTTTATGCCGGGAACGCGTGGGCTCGTGGGGTCAATGGTTAACCTAACGGGCTAACCACCTCGTTGATGCGAGTTCGAATCTCGTCGAGTCCACCAAGGAGTAAAATCCCCGTTCCCGGCCAAATTTCTTTTCGATTTTGTAAAGATACGCTACACTACGTCCGTTATGATTTTGACCATCATTCTCTTCTTAGCGTTGCTTTCGATACTTGTGGTGGCCCACGAATTTGGGCACTTTGCGGCTGCCCGAAAGGCCGGCATGGTGGTTGAGGAATTTGGCTTAGGTTTTCCACCGCGGTTGTTTTCGTGGAAAGATAAGAAGGGTACAACTTGGTCAGTCAATTTGATCCCGATAGGTGGCTTTGTGCGCATTCAAGGGGAAAACGGCGAAAATCGCACCGGCCCTGGAAGTTTTGCTTCAAAAAGTTATTTTGCTCGTTTTGCTGTGCTCTTTGGTGGGGTGTTCATGAACATTGTTTTGGCCATGTTCTTATTTGGCCTGGGTTTTGTTTTTGGGCTTCCGGCAATTGTCGAAGGTGGAGTTGACCCTCAGGCGATTATTACTAATCGTGAAATAGCCATTGTGCAGGTTCTTCCTGGCTCTCCAGCCGAGAAGGCGGGACTCGTGACTGGCGATCTTTTACTTTCGATTGACGACCAGGAATTTACTGACGGCCAAGCCGCCCGTGAAGCATTAATTCCGGAATCAACTGACGATACTTTGAAAATTTCTGTCAGACGCGAAGGTGAAATGATTTCACTCGAGGTTCTGCCGGAATACATTGCCGAAATTGATCGCGAGGGCATTGGCATTGCGCTTGTTGAGACGGGAACAGTACGTTACCCTTGGTATCTTGCCCCGGTAAAAGGCGTTATTATGGGAGCTGGCATGACCGTTCAAGTGACCGTAGCTTTTGCCGATCTTCTAGCCAGTCTAGTTACGCGTGAAAACGTAGCGGCGCAGCTTTCAGGACCGGTTGGTATTGCGGTTCTGACCGGTCAGGTTGCCAAATTAGGCTGGGCTCACTTAGTGCAATTTGCGGCCATGCTATCCGTAAATTTGGCGGTTTTAAACATCATTCCGTTCCCGGCCCTCGATGGCGGTCGACTGCTCTTCTTGGCCATTGAAGCCATGCGCCGAAAACCAGTTAGCGAAAATATCGAGCGCATCGTCCACGCCACTGGTTTCGTCCTGCTGCTTATTTTAGTTATCGCCGTTACCTATAAAGATCTAGTAAAGCTCTTTTAGTTATGCGTGGAGAACTGTTGAAGCTCCAAACTGAGGCGCTCTCCGTCTTTGGTCAAGCCAAAACCATCGCCGAAGTTGAGGCCGCACGAATTGCCTATTTGGGCCGTAAAGGGCGTCTCAGTGATTTGTTGTCGCAATTGCCTAAACTATCAGCCGAAGAACGCCGCGTCATCGGTCAATTCGCTAACGAAGTCAAACTAGGAGTCGAAGGGGCCTTTCAGGCGGCTCACGATAGACTCAAAGGACTTGAGATCGCTTTGAGTGCCGACAAAGAGAGGATTGACCTCACAGTCCCAGGTATCGCGCCTAATAGCGGACACCTGCACCTCACAAGTCAAGCCATTGAGGATATCATGAAGATTTTTTCGAAGCTTGGTTTCGTGCGGGCTCGTCACCCCGAGATTGATTGGGACTATTATGCCTTCGAAGCGTTAAATATGCCGAAGGACCATCCAGCTCGCGACGATTGGGAAACGTTTTTCGTTGCCGCAAATACTGACCGTAGAGACGACCCAACCGATCATCCTCGAACAGTCGCCAAAGGCGAACTCGGAAAGATTGTTCTCACACCACACACGAGTAACGCACAAGTTCGCGAAATGGAAAAGGGCAGGCTACCTATCAGAATGATCAATATAGGCAAGTGCTATCGTCGCCAAGCTTCGGCTAGACATCTCCCGATGTTTCATCAGTTTGAAGGGTTGATGATCGATGAACACGTGACCATCACTGATCTTAGAGGTGTGTTTGATTTTTTTGTAAAACGTTTCTTTGGCGAAAGTACCAAGACGCGTCTCAGGCCATATCATTTCCGTTTTACCGAGCCAAGCTTTGAGCTCGACATTTCGTGCGGCATTTGCGGCGGAAGCGGCCTGGTCCCTTCCCCCCTTGAGAAGGGGGGAGTTGAGGGGGGTATGACCAAGTGCAAACTTTGCAAAGCGGGTTGGCTTGAGCTCGGGGGGGCTGGCATGGTGCACCCGAACGTTCTTAAGGCCGGTGGCCTCGATCCCAAGAAGTACAACGGCTTCGCCTTCGGTTGGGGAGTTGAACGTACCGCCATGATGCGTTCCGGCTTGAACATCGACGACATTCGGATTCTTTATCGCAATGACTTGAGGTTCTTGAATCAGTTCTAAAGATCATCTAGACCCTGAGCGAAAGCGAAGGGTCTATCAAGCGAGGGTGAATGGTTCGCCACCACTTGATAGATCCTTCCTCACGTCAGGATCTGAAAGATATGAACATCTTGGCAAGTTATAAGTGGCTTAAGGAATATCTCAAAATCGATCTCCGCGCTGAGGATTTTGCGCGCGAGCTGAGTTTGCGTTCAATGTCCGTGGAGTCGATCGAAAACGGTGCCGACAAGTTCAACAACATGGTCGTCGGCGTCATTAGGGAAGTGAAGCCGCATCCTAAAGCTGATCGACTGCGCATTGCAGTAACCGACGTGGGGGGCCAAACCGTGGAAATTGTTTGCGGTGGCTCGAACTTGGCTCCACACCAACGCGTTTTCGTCGCCTTGCCAGGCGCAAAAGTGCGTTGGCATGGAGAGGGCGACCTCGTCGAGCTCAAAGAAACCGAAATTCGCGGCGTGAAAAGTGTGGGCATGATCTGCTCAGCGGTTGAAGTAGGTTTTGAAAAGCTTCAAGGTGAAGAGCGAGAAATTTGGGATTTAACAAACGTTACCCAGGCTGCAGCCGGCACGCCGATTGTCGAGGCGCTCGATCTGAACGACACCGTATTTGATGTTGAGATTACAACCAATCGTCCGGACTGCATGGGTATTGTCGGCTTAGCTCGAGAGGGTGGGGCAGCGACGAAAGCTGCTTTTGCCAATCCAAACATTGTCCCGCTCATGGCTGGTAACGGTCCGGTGGTGACACTCTCGGCAAAGAAGCTCTGTCCGCGCTACATGGCGGCTGAGGTAAAGAACGTGAAGGTCGGCCCGTCGCCCTGGTGGCTGCAGAAGCGATTGCTCCAGGCAGGGCACCGACCGATCAACAATATTGTCGATATCACGAACTACGTCCTCCACGAGTTCGGCCAGCCACTTCATGCCTTTGATGCCGATCTAGTTCGAGGCAAAAAGATCGAAGTCCGACCGGCCAGGAAGGGGGAGACCATTTTGGCCTTGGATGGGGTTGAATACCAATTGTCGTCAAAGAATCTCGTCATTGCTGATGCCGAACGTCCAATCGCTATTGCTGGAGTGATGGGAGGGAAGGAGACCGGAACCACTACCGCGACGACCACGGTGATCTTTGAAGCGGCGACTTTTGACGCCGTTTCGATTCGAAAAACTGCTCGTGACCTGAATTGCTACTCGGATTCGCAACTTGTTTTTGAAAAAGGATTATCGACCGAGGCTCTACCGCAAGCTCTGGCACGCGCTGTTGAGCTTGCTAAGGAGCTAGCGGGTGCTGAACTCGTCGGCGTCGGCGATGCACGACTAGTACCGTACAAGGCACACACCTACCCGGTGCTCTACAAAAAGATTCGGGCTCGCATCGGTGTTGAGATTACCGACGAAGCTATTGATGACATCCTGAAACGCCTGGGTTTTGAGCTCACCAAGACCGGCAAGCGCACCGTGGCAACGGTTCCGTATTGGCGCGATCATGACATTGAGGTCGAAGTGGACTTAACGGAAGAGGTGGCCCGCATATATGGCTATCACGAAATGCCGTTGACCCTGCCATCGGCCCCGCCGCCAAGCTATCCAGATGACCGAGAACTGGTCCTAGAAGGACAACTTAAGCGAGCCCTGGCCGCTATGGGGTACACTGAATTTTTTGGCTATTCTTTCACTGATAGCAAGACCTTAGAGCGATACCGCATCTCGCCCAGCGAGGCGGTAGCGGTTTTGAATCCGCTGTCTGAAGAGCTGTCTCACCTCCGACCGACTTTGGTGCCGAATCTCCTCCGCGATATTGAGCACAACCAACCCAATATTCCGGCCGGCAAGGTCTTCGAACTGTCTCGTATTCACCTGCCACAACCCGAAGGCTTGCCGCAAGAAAAGTTCCGCCTAGCTCTTGCTCATTACGGCTCAGAAAACGCTGAGCAAGCCTACAGAGAACTCAAGGGGTCACTCGAGGCGATCGGTAATTCCTTTGGCGTTCAGTTCAGTTTCATCGGGGACGCTAACGATGATCGTTGGCATCCATCGCGGCACGCCGTGATGAGTTTTGGCCAGGGAGATTATTTAAAGCCAGTCGGTGTCATTGGTCAGCTTGCGGCGCCGTACCAAGAAGCTTTTGGGATTGCTCGACCAGTTTGGCTCGTTGACCTTGATCTTGAAACACTCATGCCTTTGCTTAAGAAAACTATGCACTACGAACCGGTGACCGACTACCCGTCGGTGCGCCGCGATCTGTCGGTCTTGATCAAAGAAAGTGTTCAATTCGAACACCTCGCCAAACAAATTCGAACACAAAATGTACTCATCACCTCCGTCGACCTCAAAGAGATCTATCGGGGTCAGGGAGTTGGGGAGGGACAGAAGAGTCTGACGCTCACTATCACCTTTACCTCACCAGTTCGCACGCTGACCTCTGAGGAGATCGACGAACTCATGACCCAAATTCAACACGTCCTCACCGGAAATTTCGGCGCCGCGATTCGTGGGTAAGGTATACTTCGGTAAGCTTTAGGGTTGATCTATCATCTACCCCGACGGTTCCGTCGGGCTCTATCATCTACTCGATATGCTCGAGTCACTAGATATTCTCTTCATCGTTCTCGCTTTCTGCGCCTTGTGGTTTACTATTTTCTTGTGTTGGCTTTTGTATCAGGCGGCTTCACTCGTGAAACGCATTCACGGTTTAGTCGATGAACTTAAAGAGAAAGTGATGAAGCTTGAAGAGTCAGTCGCTGGCATGAAACGCAAATTCGACGGCAACATCGCGCTCATCACGGGTATCGCCGACGGAGTCCGTAAGATTATCGAAGCTCTCCGTTCACGCGATCGAGGCGACAAAGACGTCGACACATAAACCAAAACCCCGCCGTGAAGCGGGGTTTTTGGTGTCATCCAGAAGATATGATAATAGTCTTTTTTTAGACTATTTTGTTAATTTTCGTTGTTGATATTTCTCCCCCAAGGCCATCTCGATGAGAGGGGAGAAGTCTGATAACCTGCTTGCACCAGGCTATGGATCCCAAGGATTTTGTTTATCTCCACGCGCACTCGCACTATTCGCTTTTGGAGGCTTTGCCTAAGCCAAAAAAGCTCGTGGCCCGAGCTAAGGAACTTGGAATGAAGGCTATTGCTTTGACGGATAACGGATCGGCTTACGGGGTCGTCGAATTCTGGAAGGCCTGCAAAGAGGCCGAGATCAAGCCGATAATCGGCTGCGATATTTACGTGGCGCCGTACAAGATGACCGACAAGCGACCACGCCTCGACGATCGCCCCGGGCGTCTTGTGCTCATTGTTGAAAATGAAGAGGGTTATCGAAATCTTTCAAAAATTATCACCTCCTCTTTCCTGGAAGGTTTTTACTATAAACCACGTGTCGACAAAGAATTTTTAAAAGCCCATGCCAAAGGTTTAATTGCCTTGACTGGGGCAGTGTCTGGCGAGGTGCCAGCAGCTGCCGCGAATGGCGACCTGGCCAAGGCCAAATCACTCATTGCCACCTATCAAGATATTTTCGGCAAAGAAAATTTCTTCCTTGAACTCATTCATCACCCTGACATGCCGCGGCAGGTGGAGGTGAACGAGGCGTTCAAAAAGTTGTCTCTAGAAACCGGCGCACCGCTTGTGGCTAGCCGGAACGTCTTTTATCTTGATCCTGAAGACAGGGAAGGGTATGAGGCGCAGTTGTGTATTCAGCGAGGCAGAACGCTCGAGGATTATCGGCGAACTAATACCGATGAAGTTGATTTATCGTTCGGCACGCCGGAAGAAATTATTAACTATTTTGCTGACGTTCCTGAGGCGCTGTCGAATACCCGTCGTATTGCCGACCGCGTGACGTTTCAGCTGGAGCTCGGTAAAAACTTTTTGCCGCACTTTCCGCTCCCTGAAGGCAAGAGCGATAACGAGTATCTCCGAGACCTTTGTTTAGCCGGACTTGAACGACGTTACGGTAAACCGATTCCTGAAAAGGTCATGGAACGTTTTGAGTTTGAATACAGCACCATTTGCAAAATGGGTTTTTCCTCGTACTTTCTGATTGTTCAGGACTACATTACGTGGGCCAAAAAGAACGACGTACTTGTGGGTCCTGGTCGCGGTTCGGCGGCTGGTTCAATCATCGCCTACGCTCTCGACATTACCGATATCGAGCCCTTGAAGTACGGTCTGCTCTTTGAGCGTTTTTTGAACCCTGATCGTATCTCAATCCCTGATATCGATACCGACTTTGCTGACCGCGGTCGAAGCAAGGTTTTGGACTACATCACACACAAATACGGGGCTGACAGAGTGGCCGGCATTATTACCTTTGGAACCCTTATGCCGCGCGCTGCCGTGCGTGATGCTGCCCGGGTGCTTGGACTGTCCTTCCAAGAAGCGGATGTTATTGCCAAAGTTGTACCGCCACCGGTGCAGGGCAAGCACACACCTCTCAAAACAGCCGTTGTCGAAGCTCCTGATCTGAGGGCATTATACGAAGGACAAGCGATGGCTAAGCGAGTGCTTGATTTAGCTATGAAGCTTGAAGGGAACCCGCGCCATGCTTCGCAACATGCCTGTGGCATTGTGATTGGCGATCGGCCGCTCGTCGAGCGCGCGCCTCTCCAAGCTGGTCAACATGATGACATGGCGCTTGTTACCCAGTATTCCTTGAATTCGGCTGAAGCCGCTGGGCTTGTAAAGATGGATTTTCTCGGATTGTCCAACCTGACAGTTATTGAAGACGCTTTGGAAATTATTGAAGCCGTACACGGTAAGGTGGTTGACGTAAATAATTTACCGCTTGATAACCAAGAAACCTTTGCACTTCTTGGTCGTGGCGACACTACCGGTGTCTTTCAACTTGAATCTGATGGCATGAAACGCTATATCCGTGAGCTTCAGCCAACGGCTTTTGAAGATATTATCGCCATGGTCTCGCTCTACCGACCTGGCCCCATGCAGTTCATTGAAAGCTTCATCCGGCGCAAACACGGAAGTGAGCAGGTGATTTACGATCACCCGCTCATGGAAAACGCCTTTAAAGAAACTTACGGCATCCCGGTGTACCAGGAGCAGGTCATGCAACTGTCCAAAGACATGGCTGGTTTTACAGCTGGCGAAGCTGATTCTTTGCGAAAAGCCATGGGTAAAAAGATCGCTGAGCTCATGACTAAGATGAAAACCAAATTCATCGAAGGCTCCGTGAAGAATGGGGTTAAAGAACCGCTGGCCGAAAAGATTTTCCAAAAACTCGAAGACTTCGCGGCCTACGGCTTTAACAAGTCACATGCTGCCTGTTATGCCATGATCGCCTACCGCACAGCGTATCTTAAAGCCCACTATCCGGCCGAATTCATGGCTGCCCTCATGAATTCAGACTCGGGCAACATCGATCGAATCACAATTGAGGTCGAAGAGTGCCGACGTCTAGGGCTCGACGTCATGCCACCAGACATCAACGAGTCATTCCCTGGTTTTGCGGTGGTAAAAGGAACCAACAAAATTCGCTGGGGTCTTCAGGCTGTAAAAAACGTGGGTAGCGAAGTCGCCGAACTTATTGTCCGCGAGCGCAAAACCAAAGGCCCATATCAAGATCTTGCTGATCTTCTGTCGCGCGTAAAAAGTCATGCTTTTAACAAAAAAACACTTGAAGCTTTGACCAAGTGTGGAGCGCTCGACAGATTCGGTGATCGGGTGACCCTCGTCGCTAATCTTGATCAATTAGTGCAATACAACAAACAGGTGCAGCAAGAAAAAGATCGCAATCAATCATCGCTCTTCGATTTGGGGCCAGCAATGGCGAGCCAGAGTCTCGAACTCCGGTCAGCCCCACCTCTCCCTAAAAGTGTTCTTTTATCCTGGGAAAAAGAATTGCTCGGTCTGTATGTGTCACTCCATCCGACCAGTCTCTTTCACGATAAGTTTATGCCGCACGTTATTCCTGCGCGGACTATCAACGGTATGGCTGACGGTACACTGGTCAAAATTTCCGGAGTCATTGGGTCAGTAAAACAGGTTTTCACCAAGAAAAAGAACGAACCAATGGCTTTTGTTCGTCTTGAAGATCCTTCAGGTAGTACTGAGACCGTGGTTTTTCCTAAGCTTTTTATTAAAATTCGAGCTAAACTTAATCCCGACACTTTTGTGGTTATTCAGGGCAAAGTTTCCATTCGAGAAAGAAGTGACAACGACGTTAAAGAGTGGTCCGTTCTCGTTGACGATTGTTTAACCTTTACAGAAAAAGAGATTCCGGAGATTGCGGCCATGTTGGCTCGGGGCGAATGGCAAGGGAGCAATGAGGCGTCGCACTCTTGGACCTCCCCTCAACCCGGGGCTTCCTCCGTTTCTCCTTCGCATAATGGAGGGACAATGATAGCAGGCGGAGTTGCTGTTCAGGGGGTGGCGATCGATGTACCAGAAAAGCCAACGTCAGAGATGATTTTCAGGCTCCGTGATGTGCTCCGTTCGGCGCCGGGGGAAGCGCGGGTGTATTTGGTGGTGCAGTCTGGTGGATCACCTAAGAAAATCGCCACTGAATATAGCGTAGCTCCATCCCGCGACATTATGCGACGGATTGCAAGCGTCGTCGGAGAAGACAAGGTGCGCGTGCTATAATTGGCTACAGTATGGCAAAAATAACTGCGCCTAAAGGGGAGCGCACGTCTCCTCGGGCTGTTCGAAAACCTTTGTCACGGCAGCTGCGGTTGTATCAGCACATTGCTGTAGGTTTTGTTGTGGTGACGTTTTTACTCCTTCTCGGAGTCCTTTATCTTTCGGTTTCCCGAGCCACAATTCGTATAACGCCGCGAGCGGAATCGGTAAGTACCACGGTATCAATCGAGGTAAGTCCTAACCCAAACGAAGGTCAAGTAGCCGGTATTTCTAAAACAACAACTCTTGAGAAGAGTAGGGTTTTTGCCCTAGGAGCAGAGAACGCAACTCCGGTTGAAGGAAAGGCTAGTGGCTATGTAACTTTAGTTAATGAATCGGCCAACGCTCAGCCGCTTGTAGTGAACACGCGTTTGTTATCTGACGGAGGTGTTCTTTTTCGTATTCAAGAGTATGTAACTGTGCCTTCGAATAGCGAGATTCAGGTCTTAGCTTTGGCTGATCAACCAGGGAAAGGTGGCGAAATCGGCCCGGCCAAGTTTACTATCCCAGGACTCCCGGTCTCGCTTCAAGAAAGCATTTATGCCGTGAGTACTGAGGCGATGACAGGTGGCGTACAGTACGTTCGCGCCATAAATCAGGACGACATCGATAACGCCATAACTGAACTTGAAACCGAAATTCTGGTCGAGAGCAAGGCGGTGCTTGGTCAGGGCATTGATCGTGCCTTGTATGACAGCGAAGAAATAAACGTTGATATTGTTTCTTCAGGCGTCACAGTTGCCGTGGGTCAGGAGGTTGGTTCATTTACAGCTACCGCAAAAGCCAATGTTGAGGCTGTCTGGTATAACGAGGAGCAGCTTCTGGGTTTAGCCGGTGCAGAGCTTGCGAGCGAGGTATCTGATGGTTTTAAGCTTTTTAGTCTTAACGAAGATGGAGCCGAGATAAGTGTTGGCGACCTAGACGCTGCTTCTGGTTCAGCTACGCTTGTAGTTGTAATAAAAGGTATTTCGATCATTGCCGAAACAGCCCCATCACTTGATAAGGACCGGTTTGTTGGTCGTGCTCCGCATGAAGTTCTTACTCTGCTAAGAGCTTCCGAAGCGGTTGAAGAAGCAAGTCTGAGTTTTACACCATTTTGGCTTAAGCGAGTGCCAACGCTCAAAGATCACATCAAGATTATCATCGAAAAACCAAAGGAATAAGTATTTGATCCCGACGCAAGGTCGGGATTGACCATTTTTCTCTCGCCCGGTATGTTGCTGTCAGTCTTATGAATCCTCAAGAACTCGAGCACCTTCGTCACTCCTTAGCGCATCTTCTAGCCGCCGCCGTCATGGAAATGTATCCGGACGCTAAGCGCACCATTGGCCCGGCCATTGAAAGTGGTTTTTATTACGACTTCGAATTTTCACAGCCGATCTCTGAAGAAGATCTTCCGAAAATCGAAAAGCGCATGCGCAAGCTGTTGCCGACCTTCAAGAAGTTTGAACGCAGTGAGGTGTCGGCCAAAGACGCCAAGAAAGAGTTTGCTGACAACCCGTACAAACAAGAGCTTATTGATGAGTTTTCAAAAGACGGCCAGAAGCTTACTTTCTATACCTCTGGAAAATACACCGATCTTTGTCGTGGTGGCCATGCCGAGAGCCTGTCTGATTACGATCCTCAAGCCTTCGCTTTGACCAAGCTAGCCGGTGCTTACTGGCGTGGTGATGAAAATAACCCGCAACTAACCCGTATTTATGGCTTGGCTTTTGCTACCGCCGAAGAATTAAAAAAACATTTGGCCATGCTTGAAGAGGCCAAAAAGCGCGATCACCGTAAACTTGGCCAAGAACTTGATCTTTTTACCTTTTCACCACTTGTTGGTCCGGGGCTACCTCTTTTTACCCCCCGCGGTACCATTCTGAGGGAGCAGCTAGTAAATTTTGTTTGGTCACTCATGAAGCCGTACGGTTATCAAAAGGTGAACATTCCGCACATGGCCAAGAGTGATTTATACAAAACAAGCGGCCACTGGGAAAAATTTGCTGACGACATTTTTCATATTTCTAGCAAGAAAACAGATGAGGTCTTTGTCATGAAACCCATGAACTGCCCGCATCACACCCAAATCTACGCTTCAAAGGTCAGAAGCTATCGTGACCTGCCACTGCGCTTTAGCGAAGTAACGACTGTTTATCGCGACGAGAACACGGGGCAGCTACAGGGTTTGTCCAGGGTTCGTTCTATTACTCAGGATGACGCTCACGTTTTTTGTCGCATGGACCAAGTAAAAGATGAAGCTTTGGCGATCTACGACATCATCACCAAGTTTTATAAAGCTTTCGACATGCCCCTAAGGGTTCGTTTATCCATCTGGGACCCCAAGCATCCGGAGAACTACTTGGGTGACAAAAAAGTTTGGCAACAGGCCATCGATACCCTCGAAAAGCTTTTAGACACAGATCTCAAGGTGCCGTTTGAGTGGGGCGAAGGCGAAGCCGCATTTTATGGGCCGAAGATCGATTTCATCGCTACCGATGCTATTGGCCGCGAATGGCAGCTCGCAACCATCCAACTTGATTTTAATTTACCCAATCGTTTTGAGCTCGAATACGTTGATGCTAACAACGAGCGGCAACGGCCAGTCATGATCCATCGGGCAATCCTTGGCTCTCTCGAACGCTTTATCGGTGTCATGATTGAGCATTATGCCGGCGCCTTCCCGATGTGGCTTGCTCCAGAGCAAATACGCATTGCTTCAGTAAGTGAAGACTATGCTGATTTTGCATCTCAACTCGCCACAGAGCTAGAAGCTACTGGACTCCGAGTAGGCGTAGATATTTCGGGCGAAAAAGTAGGTAAGAAGATCCGTAACGCAGCGATGGATAAAATTCCTTGGACTATTGTGGTCGGCGAAAAAGAAAAGAAGGGCGAGGCCCTTCAGATCAAAGTTTTTGGCTCAGAAAAGAGTTTAACTATTCCGCAGGAGGAGCTGATGACTCAGGCTCAGGCGGCGGCTCAATTGCCGGGGTAGGTGGCGTGGCAATAATTTCGGTTAGCCGAGCAAGGTCGCCGGCGATGTCATTTTTTAACATCTCCGCCTCCTTTTCAATTTGACCAATCTCCCGCAAAAATATCTCTTTCGCTTGGCGGAGTTCTTGGGCAAGTTTACGGTTAGCCATTTTGATTTCAGGATCCTTGTTTTCAAGGATTGAGGGCAGTCGCAATAATTTTTTAGCCTGTTCTGAACGAATAGCTTGCTTCATGGCCTCAACAATAGCGCGTGTCGCGCCCTCGGTTTCTAGTCGATCGAAAAATGCCTGTTTTTTCACTTCTGGCAAAGAGACCTTTTCAAGAATTTCAAGCAATTTTTGCGCCTTCGGTGTCATAATTACTTAGCCGCCTGAGCTTCATCAAAGTCGCTCCAGGACTCAAGTTTATTCAGAGCTTGATCATCAAACACATTTTCAGTGGTATCTGTTTGCTTTAAGGTATTCAAATAGTCATCTACTGCACCTTGTTTAGCTAGCCGATATTGGGCTTCAGCAAGCAATCTACGTTCAAAGAGCTCCCGCGACTCCTCTTGGGCCACAGATAACCGTTCTGAGACTAGTGCGGTGGCTTCGCCTCTTTGACCTTTTTCTTTTGATAGCCTAGCCTCAATCTTCGACCTTAATATGGTGAAAGTTTCGGTCGCGTTTTTCCTAAAACGAGCTCCTAGTGTCTCAAGAAAGCCACGCGCGCCTTGTGCTGCCGTGAGCCGCACTTGGGCAATGGTGGCCATGATCGAATCAAGTCTTTGACTCAAGGTCTCGGCTGTTTTTTCACTCGCTAATTCTTTTAGTTCGTTTGTAGTAAACAGAGGCCCCTGATCTTCTTCTGGGGCTAAAAATTCGTAAGGTGCCGCTGACTCCTTTTTTACTGCCCTAAGACTCCCCAGGTGCTTTACCCTTTCAATCCGCATATCATCCAAGGGAGCGAAGCTGTCGGCTGGTTGTTGAATAACAGCTTTTTCGGGGCGACGTACAGGTGTGAAGCGTTCGCGGACCATAGGTGCAAATTGTACCAATTTTTTGACATTTTTACCTTTACAGTGTGGACGATATTGACAGGGTAATAATTTTCGACTAAGGTACCGGGTTCCTTGTATAACTATCTTGGAGGTCACCGTGCCTGGACGACTCGTTTTTTCCCTGATTCTTGGGGAGGACGAAACGTCATTGGCGACTGCGGCCTCCCCCCAAACTTCGTTGCGTGACGCTCGCACGGTCGAGCAGATGCTCGACCAGGTTATCGCCTGGACTATTCCCAAAAACTGGGAAAAACTCGGCATGCTGTTTCGCTCAGAGATGCTCAAGGGTTGCGGCGGCAAAAAGCCGGCCCTGGGTGTGGTTCGCGAAACTGCCGAGTGCCTGCGAGACTTTCTTACGTACCTTGAAGAGATCCAAATCGAAGGCTCTCTCTGGGACACCCGGCTCGCCAAGCGAGTCAGTCAGTACCTAGCGGCGCCGCCTGACATTCGTCGGGCTGTGGCCGAACGAAAGCTGGCTCAGATCGCGATCACGCCAGGACTCAAGGTGGCCGAGGAGCAGTACCTCGAGTACTGTAATTCATTTCTGAGGCCGTTTGAGGATGAGATCGCTTATCGCTACAAGCTCAACGAGACCACGGATCTCGCTATTAGCTTCTTCCTTCTCGTCTCAGTGGCGACCAGGGAATGGCTGGTCACGATCGACCAGGGAGGAAAGCGATTGATGGAGCTTGCCCAAAGCAAGCTCGGCGACTCGATCGAGGATAAGGTTGGGAATACGTAGGACTATGCTGTAAAGCGTGGTCCTCATTTTTTTAAGGTTTTTTATTTGGCCTATTTTCGACTCACGGAGCCTCGGCAGCTTCATCAACGTAGCATTAACTACGTCTCTTCGCTGCCGCTTCGTTCATCGAAACTAGTCACAAATAAAGAAACCTTATATATTATCGAGCTATGCGACTCTCCAAGCTTATTGCCGTTGTCGGCCCGACAGCTTCAGGTAAAACTGAGCTTGGTATTGTCCTCGCCAAAGAATTTGCCGGGGAAGTTTTAGCTTGCGATTCGCGCACCATCTACCGAGGCATGGATATCGGAACAGGCAAGCCACCCGAAGACCCTGGGCACGGCTCGGTGAGTCATGCCGCTTCAATCGACGAAGCCACGAGATCAATTCACGATTTATTTCAAGATAAACCACGTCTAGTTCAAGGAATTCCACACTGGGGGTTTAACCTGGCTGATCCCGATCAGGTGTTTACAGTGGCTGAATTTCGCGACTACGCGGATAACAAAATATTAGAGATTCTTTCACGCGGCCGAGTGCCGATTCTTGTCGGCGGTACCGGGCTCTACATACGTGCTCTCATAGACCGGCCGACTTTAACCAACATTCCCCCGAATCCGGCCCTACGCCAAGAGCTGGCTAATATGTCTGACAATGAACTCTACGAAGAGATCGCGCACAAAGATCCCGACACGGCGGCGACGATCGACGAAAATAATCGCCGACGCTTGGAGCGGGCGGTCGAGATCTTACGCGCTAGTGGTCAGGTGCTTGCTGCGAGCCAAACCTTTGATGAACCTAAGTACAACGCACTGCAGATCGCTTTAGCTATCCCGCGCGACGAGCTCTACGCTCGCATCGACACACGTGTCGATAATATGATCGCTCAAGGACTAGTCGACGAAGTTCGTAAATTACAAAAACAGTGGGGAAGTGAAGCGAATGCTTTGACTGGTATAGGTTATCGACAGATTATCCAATTTTTTGCCGGCCAGACGACTCTCAAAGAAGCTATCATGCGTCTTAAGTACGATTCTCATCATTACGCCAAGCGCCAGGAAACCTGGTTTAGGGCTGATCCGCGTGTGCGGTGGGTTAAAAACACCAAAGCTGCCATTATGGCAGCTCGGGAGTTTTTAGCCTAAAATGTTTTTGATCGCTTGAGCAGTTTTTCCTGGATCAGCATTCCCTTTGGTTTCTTTCATTACTTGACCCACAAAAAATTGAATTAACTTTATTTCGCCACTTTTATAACGCTCGGCTTCTTTGGGATTTTCTTCAATCACTGTTTTAACAATCTCTTGGAGAGCATGCATGTCATCAAGACGTTTAGCGCCAAGCTCTTCCATAACGTGGCTCGGATCTGCTCCGTCGTCTAGCATTTTTCCGAGTACCTCTAGGCCTTTGGTGCCAGTGAGTTTTGAATCGGCCACTAAGGTGATGAATTCAGCAAAATTTTCCGGACTAAGCTTTGCAGTCCGAATATCGGATTTTCGTTCTTCAAGAAGTCCAAGTAGCTTAGAAAGGAGCCAGCCAGAGAAAGTTTTCATGAGTTTTTCTCGAGCCGCCAAGGCGTTTTCAGGTGATACATCCGGTCGCGCCTCAAGCCAAGCCGCAAGTTCACTTAACGCGGCCTCAGCAAAATTCGCGAGCGCTGGATCGTCAACCAAGAGACGTGCATCATCTGGCTTAAAATGGTATTCCTTAATAAAACGTTGACGTTTGGCCGACGGCAGTTCTGGTAGGAGTGGCTTAAGCTCTTTAGCGAGTGAAGCGAGTTCCAAAGGTGGAATATCGGGTTCTGGAAAATAACGATAATCGGCCGAGCTCTCTTTGCTGCGTTGTTCTTCGGTTATCTGCTTAATATCATTCCAGCCTCGAGTGGTGGTGATTTGGGGCGGCTTGCCGGCCTCCCACAATTCAGTTTGTCTTTTAGTTTCGTAAGCTATGGCTCGTTCAATGTGGCGGAACGAGTTAATGTTTTTGATCTCGGTTTTAGCCGACAGAACGGGGGAAAGCGGTAAACCTGCCTCATCAATTTCGCGAAGCGAAATGTTTACATCACAACGTAAGTGACCGCGTTCCATGTCGGCGTCACTAATGCCAAGCGTACGGACTAGTAGTCGTAGTTCTTGGACGTAGGCTTTAGCTTGGGCAGCTGAACGAAAGTCTGGGCCGGTTACCACCTCACAAAGCGGCGTTCCACCTCGGTTGTAATCGACGTATGTTTTACCGTCGTCGCCATGGATATTCTTTGCCGCATCTTCTTCAAGATGCATGCGCTCCAGTCGAACGGTAAAAGGCGCGTTTTCGCCCGGAACGTTGAAGGTTAGACTCCCTTCCGACATGATCGGCAAGTCAAATTGGGAGATTTGATAAGCTTTGGGTAAATCTGGATAAAAATAATTTTTTCTATCAAATTTTGAAAGTGGGGTAATCACGCCGTTTAAAGCTAAACCAAGAAGAACCGCAAAATTAACCGCCCGTTCGTTGGGGAGTGGTAAGGTTCCCGGATGACCGGTGCAGACCCCGCAGATCATGGTGTTTGGGGCTGCGTTTTCGCTGTGCGCCGAGCAACCACAAAACATTTTGGTTTTAGTTTTTAATTGAACGTGAGTTTCTATACCGATTATGGTTTGCAGGCGCATAGTAGTCAGCAGACAAGTGTTTAGCTGGTTAGCTGATTGGGAGACGGGTCATTATTTGGTTTGAGCGGGAGTATTTTGAGCCAGATCGTACGATTTTCTCAGGCTAAAGTAAAGGATGAGGTGAAATATTAATAGCGGTGGCAAAAGTGCCATCTCGGTAATGTTAGCCGTAACTCCAAACCAGGCCAAGCGAAGTTCTGAGGCGGGAATAATGACTGACAACGTTTGTGCGGCAATAACAAATAATCCCCACAAGATTCCGCCAAAGATAAGATAACCAAGAAACAGTTTAAGCATGACTGATGTTATCTGTCCCTTAACTATTTCGTAACTATGCTCAAAGGCTTGCTTTAAATTTCTATTGGTCAAAGCCGAGGCGATGGGCGCAAAAGCAAAAACCGTATAAATAATAATTCCCGGCACAATCAGAAAAATTAATCCAAGGAGTGTGGCTAAAGTTAAAACGACATTACTTAATAACACGGGGGCCAACCTTTTCCAGGCCCTAACGCTTAATCGGTCCAGATTTATTGATTCGTTCTCTTCTTTAACGTAATGCAGAGCCGTGTAAAGAATTATGGCGGTTGATACCCAAGTGCCCAACAAAATAAAAATAACGTCAGCGGTAATTTTAAGAGCCTGACTGTATTCAGTTGGCAAGAATATAGTTGCAGTTAAAGATAACAGTAGAGGAATAAACAGCCAAGCTGTATACCCATAAAGCACGCTCCATAAATCAAAAGAAACCTGAAAGCTTTCTTTTACTATGGTCAGGACGCTAGGCAACTTAGCCCCTGGTTTTCCTGAGGCTGTCATAGAGCACGAAATCCGTAACAACAATGAGCGGAGTGCTCGCGGCGCTCACGGTAACTGTGAACAGATAAGCCACGACGAAAATGATTTTGGTTAAAATGGTAGAGTTTGGGGCGGCAAGCACGGCTAGGAGCGAGAGGGCGGCGGGAACAATAAAGTTAATAAGTACAATGACGAACATGTAGATAAGTTTTGGTATAACAAAGCGGAAAAATGTTGCCCACCAACGCCCTTTTACAAGAGCAATGCTCTGTTTAACAGTTTGTATCCCCCGGGCGTTATCTAGGGCAAGGGCGTACGGCACAAAACCGAGTTCAATAGTAAGTTTGATTAGAAACACGGTAGCCGCGATACCGCCCACAAAAAATAGAAGAGCGCCTAGGGCAAGAAGAAAAAAGCTTGGTTGAGTCTGGGTTTGAGTAAAAATCATGAGTGCTAGTCCGGGAACAGGTAGCAGTGCCAGACCCAAGATAATGCCAAGCACAATAATACTGGCCATGACGTACGGTAAGAACAATTGCCAGGACTTTTTGCTGATAGCGGAAAGATCGGGTGTCTGACCTTTTGTTCGTGTCGAGGCAATGAGAATGACGGAGATGATTATCCAGGCGCTCACAACCGCCACAATAATAGCCCCAGCGATCGAGAAGCTGAACGACAACCAGTCAGCCAAGCCGCCCTGATTATTGCCAAGTGGTACGAGAAGACTACCAACTAAGCCAGGAATAAAAGCTGCCACGAGCCACAGAGAAATGCCCAAAAATTCTCGCCAGTATTTTTTATATAGTTCAAGACTGGTATCAAGAAGTTGGCCAAGACTAATGAGTTTCGTCATATGCTGAGACCCAAGACACAAGAGTGAAGCAGTATTAAGTATAACATTTATCCTGTTGTTCCAAATCCACCGCGGTTAATCGTGTTGTCTAGGTTTTCTATAAAACTTACTCTGGCTACCGGCACGATTAGTCCTTGCATAACGCGTTCGCCTTTTTTCACTGTATAAGGCTCTTGGCCAAAGTTATGGAGCGCGGCAAAAAGTTGGTCATTTGGTCCGCAGTAATCTTGGTCAACGACGCCGACACTATTGCCTAAACGGATGCCTTTTTTGGCATTACTAGAACGAGAAAAAAGAAGCAAGGCGTATCCTGAAGGCACCTCTACCACAAGTCCTGTGGGAACCATTTTTCGTTCTCCAGGAGACAGAGTAATTTCCTCAGTGACGGCGATATCGAAGGCACAAGCACCGGGAGTTTTGTACTCCGGCAAGGGTGCATCAGGTGATAATCGTCGAATTCGGACATCCATGGACCTCAGGGTAGCATAGCTTTTCTCTTTTTTCTTTCAACTTTCCTCCTCCTGTCCACACCTCTGCGTTGACCCTACCTGTGACGAATGGCACAGTCGCTCCATCGAAAACGGTAACACGTTCTCGAGTGTGGCGAGCGGGTGAGGTAACGGGAACCATGCTTGCCCGCTACTTGCCAGCTCGCTTTTCATTTGGAATTTATTTGGTTGATTTTGGCCTTACCATGAAATAAATTCGAAAGGTGTAAATTATGAAAATTGTTCTCATTGCCGCTATTTCGGCAGACGGAAAAATTGCCCAAACACCTGGTCAATCGTCTATGAACTGGACGAGTAAAGAAGACACCAAGTTTTTTGTCGAAAAGACTAAAGAACTCGGCACGGTGATCATGGGACGTAAGACCTTTGCTACGTTTAACAAGCCACTCAAAGGTCGTAGGCTCATTGTTATGACCAAAACTCGCCAAGGGCTTGTAGATATGACCGACGTCGAGTTTACCAACGAAGAACCACAAGCCCTCGTGGCGCGGCTCGAGCGTGAAGGAGTTAAAACCGTGGCTCTGGCTGGCGGTTCAAGTGTGTACGGACAGTTTTTACAGGCAGGACTCGTGAATGAACTTTTTCTAACCGTCGAACCAGTACTTTTTGGGAACGGTGTGCCACTTGCAGCCGGTTTTGATCGACTACAACTAAAACTTGTCGACTGGCGACCGCTAAACGAGCAAGCTATACTTTTGCATTACACCGTATGAAACCATATACCGAACGCACGCCTGATCATCAATATCAGGATTTACTTCGCCGAATCATAACTGAAGGTCGCGAAGTTGTGCCCATCCACAGCATGCTCCCGGGTAATAAGCAAGGAGAAAAAGCTAAGGGATTGGTTGGTGTGCAACTGCGTTACAACTTTCAAAATGGCTTTCCGGTCATTGGTGATCGTAATTTGTTTGAACCGATTAATCTTTTCCGTTCAGCCCTCTCAGAACACATCGCCTTTCTTCATGGTGCACGCACCTACGAAGATCTCAAGAAATTTGGCTGTGGTTTTTGGAAGCCTTGGGTAACAAAAGAAAAATGCGCCAACTTTGGCCTTGAAGAGGGTGACCTCGGGCCCGGATCCTATGGCGCTGCCTGGCACGATTTTCCGACTGCCGAAGGGGCTCCGTTCAATCAGATTGAGCATTTTATGAAGCAGATTACCGAGAAGCCGTATCTGCGCACTCATGTTATTAGCCCATGGATTCCACAATACTGTCTGCAGCACTCAGGTCTCAAGCGTAAAGTCGTGGTTGCCCCGTGTCACGGTTATATTCACGCCCTGGCCTATCCGGACAAAAAAGAGCTCGTCATTCATCACTTTCAACGAAGTGGCGATTTTCCGGTTGGCGTGCCTTTTAACATTATTCAGTACGCCGCTTTCGGAATGATGGTGGCCAAGCTCATGGGCTACACCATGACTGAGCTCGTCCACACGTTCTCTGACGCTCATATTTACGAAGGACAATACTCTTTTGTTGAAGAGCTTTTGAAGCGTGAGCCAAAAAGATTGCCAACGGTCACCTTGAAAGGGGAGCAGAAAACCATTTTCGATTTCACCCCAGATGACTTCGTGCTCACTGATTATGACGCTCATCCGGCGATGAGGATCCCAACGCCCGTTTAACCTCTGTCCACCCTGAGCGAATGCGAAGGGTTTGGGCGGAACGGCGCTGAACCAACCTAACTCCTCGTATTCACTCGGAGTGGAGATCTATTATGTCGCAAGTATTTGTTGATCAAAGTAACGCCCGACCAGGAACCTACGGCGAAGTCATTGCTGACATCGCCCAAAAGGGGGTTTGTCCATTTTGTCCGGAGCAAATTCACAATTTCCACAAAAAGCCAATTGAGAAACGTCAGTACTGGCTCGTGACGGACAACATGTACCCTTACCCGGCAACTAAGCAGCACATGTTGCTCGTCCACATTACGCACATAGAGCACATTTCAGACATTTCAAAAGAGGCCTGGGCTGAGCTTCACGAGATCATTCGCGAACAAACAAAAAAGCACCACATTGCTGGCGGCTCGTTTGTGCTTCGCTTTGGCGATACGAAGTTTACCGGCGCTTCGGTGACGCATCTTCATGCGCACATCATCCAATCAAACCCCGATGATCAGCAGTACGATAAGCAAAAGGGTCTCCAAGTTCGCCTCGGTTAAGGATTTCTGGACCGTGTGAGTAAAAGTATTTAGACCCTGAACGAATGTGAAGGGTCTATCGAGCCGGTAAATGGAATATGCACTGCGGCGTGTACATCATGACAAATGATTCTCATCAATCACTGTACATCGGTATGAGCACTGATCTGCCGGCACGCATTCTTCAACATCGCGAAGGAGAGATTCCCGGCTACACTCAGAAATATCGGTGCCACAAACTTGTTTATTACGAGGCCTGTGAGGATGCTGACGAGGCGTATCTTAAAGAGAAGCAAATGAAAGGTTGGACTCGGGTGAAGAAAGTGGGTCTGATTAATTATACGAATCCAACCTGGAAAGATTTGTTCGAAAATCTCATTAAAGATTGTTCCTGACACCACTTGATAGATCCTTCACATTCGTTCAGGATCTTGAACGAGTACGATCTCCACTCCGTATTTCTTAAGAAGGTCCTCGGAATCGAGGAGCGAGTATCCTTTTTGGTAATACAGTTTTTTTATACCTGCTTCGCAAATCAATTTTGCACACGGGACGCACGGGAATGTCGTGCAGTATAGGGTCGCCCCATCGACAGCGAGTCCTTGCTTGGCGCAACGGGCGATGGCGTCGGCCTCGGCATGTACGGCTGTCGAGAGATCATAACGCTGACCAGCGTCAAAGTTGCTCCGAGGATCTCCGTTTTGGGCCAAATGAAAATCAGTCGGCAGGTGTCGGTTATGGACGCTCATAAGTATCTGCCCGTCTTTGAGGATGATGGCGCCGTTTTGGCGCCACCAATCTGAACTTTGCCGGGCCTCGGAGGCAACGTTGCGCATCATTTCTTGGTCGAATTGTTCTTTGGAGATGATCCGATGAGGGGGGATTTTGTGTTCAGCAACGGTAATTATTTTGTCCCAACGCAAAAAGATAGATTCGAACATTATCTCAGAGTCGACAAAGTTCTTTGCCGCGAGGTCTCGCGATACATCTTCGTCGGGCATGACAATCGAAGAGCTTCTAAACTCGTCGAGCTTTGTTTTTGTGAGCACGCTGACTTGTTTAGCAATACCAAGTGCCTCGATAGCTCGACACATGAGTTCGGGTTTGATGATGCGGAGATCACGAGTAAGGGAAGTGTAGAGAGCGATGATATCCGAACCTAAGAGACGAATATCGTCAGGATATTTTTTAAATAACTCAACATAACCCTGATGCAAAACGGGCACGAAAGCGATGAGCACGCTACCCTTCGCGGATTTGGTTAAGAAATTTTGTGATGAGCTCATTTACTTCTTTGGCTAAAGTTTCTGCTCCTTCAATGGTCAAATTTCGCACTCGCGCCGTCGTCGAAGTTGTTGCCTGTGGTGGCAAAACGACAATTTGACCACAGTACTGTTTATATTCTTGCACATCATCTGGACTGATTTCTTTAGTCGATGAGGAGAAGACCATGACGTCTGGTCGAATGGTCATTATGAGGTCGCCAATGCCATGATGCACTTCCTTGAGTGTAATCAGATCAACATGTCTAAGATGTGAAAGCATTTTGATGCGTTCTGTTTGTGGTACTACCGGTCGCTTAGGGCCTTTTCGTTGGCGCGTCAGTTCATCAGAATCGACGCCTACAATAAGCGCATCACCATAAGATTTAGCTTTTTCGAGATAGATGGCGTGGCCTTCGTGTATAAGATCATAAACACCCTGAGTGAGAACAATTTTCATACCCAGAGTACGAAGGCTGTCGACCACGGTCTTTAGTCTAGCCAAGTCGGGAATATAACGTTTTTCGACGCTCGCTCCTGGACCGAATGGATCATGATGCGAAGACATAGACGACGGTTATTTGCCAGAACGTTAGCAAGTGCCACGGCTTCGCATAAGTGCCTCTGTGGACAGAAAACAACCCCGACGTTATGTCAGGGTTGTTTTTACCTATATCTTACATTCCGGTGCCGACGTCGAGACGAATTGCTGGACCCATGGTTGAGGTCAGGACCACAGTTTTCATGTAAATGCCTTTTGAAGTCGAAGGCTTGGCCTTACGAATAGCTTCAACTGCGGCGCCCGTATTGTCTTCGAGCTTCTTGGCGTCAAAGGAAGCTTTACCGACAATCATGTGAATATTACTTGTGTTGTCGTTCTTGAACGAGAGCTTACCTGCTTTTTGTTCCTGAATCATTTTGCTAATGTTGGGCCCAACGGTGTCGGTCTTGGGGTTTGGCATGAGGCCTCGAGGACCAAGAATTTTGGCCGCCTTGGCAAGTTTAGGCATCATGGCCGGAACCGCGACAGCAACGTCAAAGTCGATCTTGCCGGTTTTAACCAAAGTTTCTAGATATTCCTCATTGGCAATTATGTCGGCACCAGCAGCTTTAGCGGCAGCTTCGTTATTTGAATCAACGAAGGCAGCTACTTTCTTGGTTTTGCCGCTCCCATGGGGAAGGGAAATGGTGCCACGGATTTGCTGGTCACCTTGTTTAGGGTCAATGCCTAGGTTGAAATGCAATTCAACAGTTTCATCGAACTTGGCATTGGCGCCTTGTTTGATTAGGGCGACGGCCTCCCCGATTGAATACTTTTTGCTTCGGTCAATAGTTTCCTTAACTGCCGTGAATCGTTTGCTGTGCATATTTTTTGTGGTTCAGGCGTCCGATTGGACTCCCACGCTGATTAGCTACTAGGGATTAGCCACTAGCCACTAGCCGTTTAGTATCATACTAGTTTCTTGTAGATAGTGGCTGGCTAGTAGCCAGTTAGCTAGTTTTTAGTCTCTTTTATTAATGTTAATTATGCTTTTTTCATATCCTTCCAATCTTTGTAAACCACCCGGAAATGGAAGGCAAAGAGCGGCAGACCGACTACAATGAGCGCTAGGCTACGGATAGCGGTATCCGCCTTTTGTCGTTTGTAGTTTTCAAGTGATGCTCTATTGCGGGCTTCGCATGCAGCTTGCCGTTCTTCTGGCGTTAAGCCATCACCCCCTTCGGCAATAGGCACGGGCTTGTCTCCTCCGTGCAGGCCACTCAAGGCGTAACCGTCGCAAGACTCAAGGTAAGTGGGTATGTCAGCTGCTTTGAACACGTACTGCTTAAAGCCGATGGTTAATAGATCGACTAAACCGTACATGAGAATGAAGATCGAAACCGCGGACACGACCGTAAAGTACAGTCGCAGAACGAGGGAACCCCCTTTTGTCATAAGATATTGTTAATTTCGTCTATTCTACCTTATGTTTCAACGTCCACTCCCATCTGCCGAGCGGTGCCAGCGATAATTTTCATGGCCTGTTCAACATTTTTGGTGTTGAGGTCGGGAAGCTTCTTTTCGGCAATTTCCCGGAGCTGAGCTTTGGAGAGTTTACCAACCTTGTCGGTTAGTGGTTTGCCAGAACCTTTCTCAAGCTTTAAGGCCTTCTTAATGAGGTCAGAAGCCGGAGCGGTTTTGAGGATGAAAGTAAACGAACGGTCTTCAAAAATGGTAATGACGGCTGGCACGGTTTCACCGCGGCGGTCCTGAGTTTGGGCGTTGAACGCCTGAACGAACTGCTGGATGTTGATACCTTGCTGACCGAGGACCGGACCAAGTGGCGGCGCTGGCGTAGCCGCACCACCAGTCGCTTGCACCTTGATGACGGCTTTTATTTTTTTTGCCATACGACAGAGTGTTTATAGTGGATTCTCGAAGATCCTGAGCGAGGTGCAAAGCACTGAGTCGAAGGACCTCACAAGCGACCACGTCGTTAATTAGTGGCGAAATAATGCCGAATTTCAACAAAGATGTCAAATACAAAGACTCTAGACCCTAGACTCTAGCAGTCAGACTGCTTGTCGAATCTTGAGTCTAGAGTCTTTGGTCTTTAAACCTTTTTCATCTGCAAGAAATCTAGTTCAAGCGGGGTTTCGCGGCCGAACATGGAGACCAAAACTTTGACCTTGCCACGCGCTTCATCTATTTCGTCCACTTTGCCTTGCTGGCCCTTGAACGGACCATCGGTAATTTCTACCGTATCGTTCTTACTAACATCAATTTTGAATTCCGGTTCAGAAACGCCTACACGTTTCATGAGACTTTCTACCTCTTCGTTAGGAATTGGTGTTGGTATATTCCCGGTACCAATGAAACCAGTCACGTTCGGAGTATTACGAACTACATACCACGAATCGTCGGTTACTATCATTTCGACAAGTACATAGCCGGGGAAAATCTTTTCTTCAACTACTCGACGTTGACCATTTTTAATTTTTATTTTTTTCTCTTTTGGAACGAGAACGGTAAAGATTTTCTCTTCCATGTCCATGGTTTCAATACGTTGGAGCAAACTGTCACGCACGCTTTCCTCGTAGCCCGAGTAGGTGTGGATGGCGTACCAACGTCGGCCATAATTAGCTGTTTGTTTTGCCATACATTAATCAGTTAAAGCCACGAGGGCATTCAGGCCAAGATTCAAAAGATAATCAAGTACACCAAAGTAAAGAGCTACAAGTGCACAGATTGCTATGACTAGACCAGAATACATGAGTACAGTTTGTCTATTCGGCCAAGTGACTTTTCGGAGCTCTTCACGAGCCTCAACGAAGTAACGAATAAGGGGGTTTTTTAACAACGCTTCCTTCATAGTCTACAGACGAATTTCGTATTTGCGGCGATATCGAGGCGCGGGGAAGAAAACTTCGAGGCGTACTAATAAGTACGGTGAGAAGTCTTTGGGGCCCCGCAACGAAGAGAGCGCCCAAATACGGAAGTCGGATTATTTTAAAATCCCCTTGCGGGGATCAACTTGGCGAGAGGATAGCAGATGATTTTTACTTTGACAAGAGGGCTGTGCGAATTTTCTTTATTCATGGTTTATACTACATGGCATATGAAAAAAAACGTTGGGTCTCCCCTTAATTTTCCAGTCTTTGGCGTGGCCTTACTGGGGGTCCTTATAATTTTCGCCGTTCTCGCGATCGTGGCCGGGGTAATTGTCCTGGCCGTAAATCCTTAAGGCAGCTATTAGCAGGTGAGCGCTAATGGCTTAAAGGCTAATAGCTAGCTAACCGCTAAAAGCTAGCTATATATCCAAGTTTGTCACATCCTTGGCGTGCGTTTGGATGAACTTTTTACGCGGCGCGACATCAGAACCCATGAGTATATCGAAGGTTTCATCAGCTTGAGCAGCATCTTCGATCGTGACTTTTTTCATCATGCGTACAGCTGGATCCATGGTGGTATCCCAGAGTTGGTCAGGATTCATTTCTCCAAGACCTTTGTAACGTTGAATATTAACGCGCACGCCGCCGGCATCTATTTGCATTACTGATTCAAGTTCGCCTGTTGGCACTTCTTGAGCGGTTGGAGAGGTTGTCGGTACATTTTTGTTGTTCTCAGCTTTTTGTTTACCATTCGTCATCTCCTTAACAATTTTATCTTTTTCCTCGTCGGTGTAAGCGTAACGAACATCTTTGCCAACTTGCACGCGGTAGAGTGGTGGAAGGGCAATGTAAACGTGACCGGAGGTAATTAATTCGGGGAAATGACGGTAAAAGAGGGTTAAGAGGAGAGTTCTAATGTGCGCGCCGTCAACGTCGGCATCGGTCATTATTATGACGCGGCCGTAGCGCATAGCATTAAGGTCAAAAGCTTCTCCAATATTGGTGCCAAGAGCGATGACTAAGTTTTTTACTTCGTTGTTAGCCAGAAGCTTATCGAGGCGTGCTCGTTCGACGTTTAATATTTTACCGCGCAGTGGCAGAATCGCTTGGAATTCACGGTTACGTGCTTGTTTAGCTGAACCGCCAGCCGAATCACCCTCAACAATGTAAAGCTCGGTATTTTTGTTGTCTTTGCTTGAACAGTCAGCAAGTTTGCCAGGTAACGTGAGACCCTCAAGGGCTCCTTTACGAAGCACTGTCTCTCGGGCAGCGCGAGCAGCTGCTCGAGCTCGGGCTGAGAGCAAGCACTTACCAATAATTTCTTCGGCATCGCGCGGGTGTTCTTCAAGAAATATTTGAAAAGCTTCGCCAAAGGCTGTCTCGACAGCACTTTTGGCTTCAGGATTTCCCAATTTGCCTTTGGTTTGACCCTCAAATTGCGGTTCCGGAATCTTGACGCTAATCACTGCGGTCAAACCTTCGCGGGTGTCTTCACCAGTTAGATTGATATCTTTTTCTTTGAGGTAACCTTTTTCACGAGCATAACCGTTCAGCACCCTGGTCAACGCCGCGCGGAAACCAGCCAAATGCGTGCCGCCATCAAGATTAACAATATTGTTAGCGTAACAATGTACGCTTTCGTGATATTCAGCGGTGTATTGCACGGCTACTTCAACGTCAACCTCACCCTCAGACTTGTGGGCGTAAAATACACTTGGTTGTTTGACCTCGCGGCGATCGTTTAGATGTCTCACGAACGAAGCAACGCCTCCTTCAAAATAAAACCCGTATGGTTTTGGCTCAGCTCCGCGTTCATCAACTATTTCAATGTGAACGCCAGCAGTTAAGTATGCCTGTTGCCTTAGGTGATCAATAATTGTCTGAAGTTCGTAGACGATGCTTTCAAAGATAGTGGCGTCGGCATGAAAGCTAATCGTGGTACCACGTTTTTTAGTCGTACCCACGGCTTTTACCTTTCCCTGGGGTTGACCTTTTTTGTATTCTTGAACCCAAATTTTGCCATCACGATGAACCTCTGCCTTTAAGTGGTCAGACAATGCGTTGACTACCGAAACGCCAACGCCGTGAAGACCTCCGGAAACTTTGTAACCGCTCGCCTCGCCACCAAACTTACCGCCGGCATGGAGTTTAGTAAGCACTAGTTCAAGAGCCGAAACCTTTTGTTCTGGGTGAATGTCAACCGGGATACCACGGCCATCATCTTCAACCGTTACCCAGTTATCGGGTTGCATACGAACCACAATTTTTGAGGCATGTCCGGCCATAGCCTCATCAAACGAGTTATCGACGACCTCCCAAATGAGGTGGTGAAGACCCGCGAGACCGGTGCTTCCAATGTACATTCCGGGGCGCTTGCGAACCGGTTCGAGACCTTCAAGAACCGTAATGCTTTTTGCACTATATTCGCCTGCCGCAGCCTTGCTTTTATTGGCCATAATTGATCATCAAAACTGACAAGATCCTACCACGACGAAGCGTATTAGACCAGCCTTTCTGTGGTAAAATAGTAACAGTCTATGGAGGAAGCTAAACTGACCAAAGTAAGCGCTGAGACCCGGGCTATTGAAGGCCAGTACCGAAGGTCTTTAGCGATTGTTGAGTTACGCCCCAAATTAGTAAGTGCCGCTTATATATGGTGGGGAATGCTCAACATCTTTTTAATTGCTTTCTTTTTTCTCGCGGTTATTCTGTATGTTGTTTCCGGGACTTTTGTTGAGCGTCGCTTAATGGCAACTTTGGATAACAATGTCAGGGCTGTTCACGCCACGAGTTTAGCTCGCGAGCCAAGCGATTTAGTAATTGGTAACACCTCTTTAATCCGATACGATGCTGAGGCTGATCTTTTAACTACCATCAGTAATCCAAACGACGAATGGTACGCTACGTTTGTTTTGCGCCCCTCGACCGAAGGAGGTACCGAATCTGCCTTAGCTTTTTTAAATCCTGGCGAGGAACGAACCTTTGTACTTTTTGGGGTTGATGATGTGGGAGCGCGTGATCGCCTAATTATTACCGATGTTAGCTGGACTCGTCTTGATCGACACCTTATTGATTCGTCAGCTGACTGGCTCGCGGCGCGGACAAATATAGCCATTGACAACGTAGCTTATGCGCGTGACGTAACGGTCGGCAGCGAATCATTTTCGCGAGTCACTTTTCAGGTTACTAACCGTACTGCTTATAGTTACTGGCAACCGAAATTTCTTGTCAGGGTTCTGAGGGGCAGTACCACTTTGGCCGTGAACGAAGCCGTTCTACCCGAACTTGTAGCCGGTGAATCGCAGGAGGTTGATCTTCGTTTCTTTGGTGATCTGCCGGCAACCGCCACAGTCATTGTTGAACCTATTATCTTCTATTTTGATCCCGAAAGTTATTCGGGAACACCCCAAGGAGAAGAATCGCTTGATATTTTACGTAAGTTGTAAACAGGAGTGCTGACGGCTAAGATAGGGCAATGTGAATCTGCCTCCTGTATTAAAACGGCTTGACGGAGGTTTGCTGCTCGCGGCTTTTATTCTGATTGCCTTTGGGGTGGCGGCAATTACCTCGGTCGAACTGTCACGTGGTGAAGAGGAATTTTTACTAGTTCGTAAACATCTTTCAGCTCTAGCGCTTGGTTTAATGGTTGGTTTGGGCGCTCTCACGGTAAACGTGCAGGCGTATAGGGCATTTGCCCGTCTAGCCTACCTGAGCGGTGTCGTGATGCTCATTTTAGTTCTTTTTATTGGGCAAACATTTCACGGCACCACAGGTTGGTTTATTTTTTTAGGCCTATCGTTTCAGCCGGTTGAATGGATGAAGGTCGCGTTGTGCCTTGAGCTCGCACGGTATTTGTCTGATGATGCTCGACATTATTTTGGTTGGCGGGAATTTTTAGGCAGCGGTTTAAGAGCCAGCTTACCCGTGTTTTTGCTTCTAGCCCAACCGGATTGGGGAGGAGCATTCATTATGGCCGGCATTTGGGCTGTGCTGGTTTTTGTGGCTGGTGTTAGGTGGTTCCATTTTACAACCTTGATAGCAGCGGTGGCCTTGGCTTTAGGTATTGGTTGGCTAGGTTTTGGACAGTCTGATTTTGTGCAAACACGACTCGCACGCCTTGAAACATTTGTGAATCCGTCGGCCTCGGATCCCTTAGCTGAAGGTTACAACATCATGCAAGCGAGAATCGCTATTGGATCCGGCGGTCTTGTTGGCAGAGGATTAGGCGGCGGCAGTCAGAGCCAGTTGAAATTCTTGCCCGAGAGTCAAACCGACTTTATTTTTGCGGTTATCGCTGAAGAGCTCGGACTTTTAGGGGTGAGTTTAGTTTTTGTTGCTTATCTATTGTTGTTTTGGCGAGTATCAGTGCTCTTAAGGTCTACTCGCGATATTTTTGCCGCCTATACCTTAATTGCTCTGGCCGGCTTTATATTTTTGCAAACGTCAATTCATATTGGTGTTAACCTGGCCCTCGTGCCAACAACCGGAGTTACCTTGCCATTTGTAAGTTATGGAGGTAGTTCGCTCCTTATGACTTTGCTTAGTCTTGGCATTATGGAAGGAGTCGCGAGACGCATACCACCTGTGGATCGACTGGCAAAAACCTAAGAAATAGTCTTATACTAAAATTGTGCTTATAGGGGCTTGATTAATCAACTTGCTACTTTTGATCTATGTCAGCCCACGATCATGGAGCCCGCTTGCCAGAGCCGCTTGCGCGATGCCCCTTCTGTGGAAGGCTTTATAGCGCAAATAACTTACAGGCTCTAAAGGAGCGCCAGAACACTCAGGTAACACACGCTATCTGCCTTGAGTGCCATCGCGCGATGCTTTTTGCGGTTGACCGACGAACGGGACATGTGGCTTGTGTAGGGTTATTCACCGATTGCGACACTGAAGACGCAGCGCGTTTTGATCACGATGAAAAAATTACCCTTGATGAAGTGCTAGATACTCACGTTTCTTTGCGAAAATAACCTAAAATACGTTCAACACCTCAGTGATGTCATAACAGATATCTTGAGCCTCTTTTGCTTCTTTAGGGTTTCCAAGTTATTTATTTGACACTTTTTTATTTTTGGGGAAGAATATCGCGCAATATGGCCCACGTACGACTTGAAGCGAAGCCACGCGCTCTGCGTGGTCGCAAGACAAATGCGCTCCGCGCTCACGGACAAGTACCAGCCGTCATGTACGGTTTTGGTACGGAACCCATGAATTTGGTTGTTGACCGCAACGCTTTTTTGAAGGTTTACGAAAAAACCGGTGAAAGTGTAGTTATTGATATCGATTTTGATGGTCAGTCTCATCCGGTTCTAATCACCGAAATTCAACGCGACCCCGTTACTGACTTCATAACCAATGCTGACTTCCGTCGGATTGATTTGCATAAGAAAATCGAAGCCGAAATACCGCTTCGTTTTATTGGTACGGCGCCGGCTGTTAAAGAACTCGGAGGAACACTGGTTCATCCTTTGGAACACATTCAAGTGTCTTCGTTACCTGATGCTTTGGTGCATGAAATCAACGTCGATATCGCGACTCTGGCAACTTTTGATGACGTTATTCGCGTCAAGGATATTGTTATTCCCGAAGGTATTGCAGTAAAAACTGACCCTGAGCTCGCAGTAGCTTCTGTGCAACCGCCTCGTTCTGAAGAAGAAATTGCGGCTCTTGATGCGGCTGTTGACGCCGACGTTTCTAAGGTAGAGGTCTTGACCGAGAAGAAAGATGAGCCAGTTGAAGGCGCTCAAGACGAAGCCAAGGAGGACCTTCCTGAGTCCAAAAAGAAAGACGAGGCTAAGAAATAAATGTGCCCAAGACGTGCAAGAAGTTCTAGACGTCGTACGGTCGTCTCTAACCTCTTGTGCGTCTTTGTTATAATCGGGATCGACTATGCATATTAGTGAGTGGCCAAAAAAGATGCGCCAAGCTGGACGATTGTTTCTTTCCAAAAAAGATAACCTTACGTTACTCATGGTGGTCGGCACCGCTTTTTTAATTATCGCAGCGGTTGTCTTAACGTTTGCTTTTCGTTTGCCAAAGAGTGAGGAGAACATTACCTCGGACAAAGAAGACGCGTTAGCTGATCGTCATCCCTTGACCGGAGAAAAGCTTTCTCAGCCACTAAGCAAGTTGCCGCAGGTATTCGGAGTCATGATAGAAAACAGCGCCGATGCTTGGCCACTTTCCGGCGTTGAGGATGCGTTTCTTGTTATAGAGGCGCCAGTTGAGGGTTTTATTCCGCGATTCATTGCCTTTTTTTCTGCCGAGCAGGAAGTTGAGCGTGTTGGTCCGGTGCGTTCGGCAAGGCCATATTACGTAGACTGGAATGACGAATTTGGCGCACTTTATGCTCATGTTGGAGGTTCACCAGAAGCTCTCGCCTTAATCGCAAAATATGAAACACGCAACTTAAACGAGTTTTATCAGGGTGAATACTTTTGGCGAGCACAAAATCGTTACGCCCCACACAACACGTACACTTCAACTCAGGAACTCAACTCGGCTCTTCAAGAAGTGGGGGAGAGTGAGTTTGTTTATAACGCCTGGAAATTTAAGGACGATACGCCAACAACTGGGCAGCCGCTTAACGCGGTTATTGATTGGTCAGGAAGTTCGGTTTACGACATTACCTGGAGCTACGAGACGTTAACTAATTCTTATGTTAGAAGCCAAGGACGTGAGACGAGGCCCAGTAAATCGCTAGATGGTGATTTTTACGTCGCCAAGAACATTATTGTTATTGCAACGGATGTTGTGTCAATCGATAACGTAGATCGAAAACGCATAACTACCGTGGGTGGCGGAGATGCGGTGGTTATCCAGGACGGCAAAGCCATTCTTGGTCGCTGGGAAAAATCATCACGTACCAATCGATTGCGTGTTTACGATGCGCAAGGAATTGAGGTGGCTCTTAATGCCGGTCCAACCTGGATTGAGGTTGTGCCAACCATTAGCTCTGTTTCTTTAGAGGAGATTGAGGAGTAAGTTAAAGTCGAGCTATTGCCACCCGCGCTTGGCCACGCAGATCACTGAAAATTTCGGTTTTGGCTTCGGGGAGGTAGTGACGAACTAGACCTTGGAAGGCGCTGGCCTGAGACGGATCAATTTCCGAAATTACGGTTAGACGTTTAGGTAGTTCACGTCGACGAGCGGCAATTTGCATAAAGAGCTCGTCATATAACGTTAGTCCATCAATGCCGCCTACTAGGGCGGTTTTTGGTTCAAAGTTTTTTACGTCGGCGTCGGTATTTTCCCATTGGCGAAGCGTCAGGTAGGGGAGGTTGGCCGTAATCACAAGCTCTTTTGGTTTTGCTGCTTCGTTCCAATTTGTTGTGAGGGCAATAAACGGTTTAATCAGGTTTCCTTCCAGGAAGGCAACTCTGTGGAGCACATCGTGACGCTTGGCGTTGGCCTGAGCCACCTTAAGGGCGTCACGCGAAATATCGATTGCGATCACTTCCGTAGCTGTATCTGCAGCTAGCGTTACTGCGATGGCACCACTACCGGTACCAACATCCACGACAAGTGTGCCTTGGCCAATCTCTGCTTTGGCAAGTTCTACGATGAGCTCCGTTTCAGGGCGGGGAATGAGGGTGGCTGGCGTTACCGTAAACGACCGACCAAAAAATTCTTTCTCACCCAAAATATAAGCGACTGGTTCGTGCTTGGCCCGGCGCTCAATCATTTCCCGATAACGATCGGTAGTAGCTTGGCGAAGCACTTCGTCACCATGGGCGAAAAGGTAGGCGGTTGGCTCGTCAATGCAGTGCGCCAAAAGCACTTGAGCATCAAATTTGGGGTTGTGGAGTTGGCTGTCGGCAAAGGCCGTTTTCAATTGCTCGCTCCCCCAAGTTAACGCTTCAAAAACGGTCATACCTCATCCTCGCTATCCTCGGCCGCAACAGCAAACTGAGCATTGCGCGAAGCAAGGCGTAGGGCGGACGTGATTTCGCTTAGATCGCCATCAAGAATGGCCGGCAGGTTATGCCAAGACTCCTTAATTCGGTGATCAGTAATTCGATCTTGGGGGAAGTTGTAGGTGCGGATTTTCTCGGAACGTTCTCCAGTACCAATTTGACCACGACGTTCAGCTTCGAGGGCAGCCCGTTTCTTTTCTTGTTCGTAGGCGTAAACGCGGGCCCGCAGCACCGAAAGGGCTCGTTCTTTGTTCTGACTAAACGAACGCTCATCCTGACAAACAACAGTAATTCCGGTGGGCACGTGGACCACACGACAAGAAGAATAGGTGGTGTTGACGCTTTGGCCACCAGCCCCTTGCGAGGTCGTAGCTTCAATCGTGATGTCCTTTGGATCAATGGAAAACTCTTCTGCTTCGAGTTTTGGCAAAACGGCCACGGTAACGGTTGAAGTATGAATACGACCAGCTTTTTCAGTGGTCGGAACGCGCTGTACTCGGTGGACTCCGCTTTCGAGTTTCATCATGCCATACGCCCCATCACCATTGATTTCGATAATGATTTCCTTGAAACCTCCAAGATCATTCTGGCTTTGCGAAACGAGTGAGGTCTTCCAGCCGTTTCGTTCGGCAAATCGTGAATACATGCGAAAGAGATCAGCGGCAAAGAGCGCGGCTTCGTCGCCACCCGTACCGGCACGAATTTCGACGATCGCGTCGTTGTGGTCAGTTGGATCTTGTGGCAAGAGGGCCAGTTCAAGAGCTCGTTCTACCTGCGGGAGTTTGCTTGAGATGTCGGTTATTTCGCTTTCGGCCAAAGCTCTAATTTCTTGGTCAGAATCTGCGGCAGCTCGTCTGGCGCTCGCCAATTCTCGATTGAGACGCTCTAATTCATCGTCTAAATCAATCGCTTTTTTTACTGACTGATAGATTTTTGTTACCTCGCGTAATTTTTTGCGATCACTTAGCACTGCAGGATTGGTTAAATCCTGCTCGATGGTTTGGAGTTCCTGACGTTTTTTGGCGACGAGCGGAGCGAGGTCCATATTTATTTTAGGCTAGTCACTATGATAACTGGAAAAACAAAACGCCGCACTTGGGGTGCGACGCTTGGCTTAAATAGCTAAACACGAGCGGTTTTGATGCTGGTATCACGAGCAGCGCGCTTTTCCGCCTTCTTTTGGGCGCGAGCGGCTTTTTCAGCGGTTTTTTCTTTAGAAGTTTTGATCTCGGTAGTCTTTTTGGTTTTACGCTCAGTAAACTTTTCTACCCGGCGAGCCGAGTCGACGATCTTTTGTTTACCGGTGAAGAAGGGGTGGCAGGCAGCACACAACTCAATATCGATTCGCTCACTTGTCGAACCGGCTTTGTAAGTAGCGCCGCAGGCACACTGGATAACGGCGTCCTTGTGGTAATCAGGATGGATGTCAGCTTTCATAGCAAAATAATTGGGCCAAGGGTAATCAAAATACGTAGGCCTGTCAAGCAATTGACCTGGGCAAGTTTTTTTGCTAAGGTTCCATAGTTCCTTTGGGACTGGAGGTTAACATGCGTACTTTGGAATCAATTAAGGCGATGCACTAGGCGCACCTGAGTGTGCTTCGGCACGGACCGCTTCCGCTCTCCGATTACAAAAATGGTCTTAAGAAATTCGTCAGTTGAAATTCGAGTCTCATGGGACTCAATCACGACGTAGGCTCGGCTGCCAATATTTTGCGGCAGGAGGCAACGAATAACGTTCTGCCGCTCGTCAAGCGGATCCGCACTGAGGACCGTCTGGGTAAGCTCTACATTCTGAACCCTGACCATCCTAAGGTTAAGGAGAAGGTGGAGAGCAAGCTTCTCGTCGCTTGGCGAGATCTTATCAACCATGAAACGATTACGGAGGAGACCATGGACGAACAACAGGTGGTGACTCAAGAATACTCGCCCAGCGATGACAGTGGTCAGTTCGATCAGTTGACTGCTTTCCTGGCCGTTCGCGATGTGATCGCAGCTCTACAATGCGATCCGCAGGCGAACTGGTTCCCTGAAGAGATGTTCCCTTATCACCTCGTAGATCTCCTGGTCCAAAGGCTGGCGCTCCCGCCATCCAGGAAGGGTCTGGCAGCTCACCTCGTTTTCTTGTTTCGCAAGAACGAGGTGGTCAGGGTGATGAATGAGAGTGGCGGCGCTCGCAAGGGTGACAAGTGGAACGTTTACTGCGTATCGCATCTCATGCGATACAGGTGGCGTTTCAAGGACCGTTTCCGTGACCCTGATTTCTTGCGTGGTGAGGAGCTTATAGCGCTCCTTTTGCCGGACCCATCGAAGCGGAGCAAGGAGCTTGCTGTCTGGAAGGCGGAGATGGTCAAGAGGCTGCCTCGATTGAGCGAGGAAGTTCCAAGCAAAGAGACGCGTCAAGGTGTCGATCTCGCTCCTTCTCCTGAGGTGGGAGTGCCTGAGGAGCGACCGCATTCTCCGGCAAAACAGGTCCAGGCACCTGAAGGCCTGATCAATGATCTCACGGACGATGACCTCGATCGGGAGATCCAGCGCTTGCAGCGCGAGCGAGCGCGACGTGAGCTCAGGCGCGAGTTGTCGGAAAAAGAGCAGAAGCTCGCCGCTGCTCAGGCTTGGGAAGTCTCATCCAAGGAGACCCTGCATCAGATCACTGAGCTTTATCGCGAGGCCGAACGCGCGAGCGATGAAGCCAAGCAAGCGGTTGCCGCGCTCGAGGCTAAGATCAGTGAACTGACCAAGCGTCTCGCGGCGTTATAAACCGTACGAACCTGTCCCGTTTGGCAAAAGGCCGGCGGGGCTTCTTTTTTTCTGTTGTTTCTGTAATCCTACGGCTACTATGGCCACGCCAATCAGCCAATTCGACTACGAATTGCCCTCACATTTCATAGCTCAACTCCCTGCTGAGCCTCGTGATCACTCGAGGCTCATGTTGCTTGATCGAAAGAGCGGAAATGTACGACACCGACATTTCTTTGAGATTGTCTACGAACTTAAGGCTGGAGATGTTCTTGTTTTTAATACCTCGAAGGTTTTCAAGGCCCGTCTACAGGAGGGAAAGACCGAAGTCTTTGTGTTAAAAATTGCTACTGGGGAAGTGGAAGCTCTCATTAAACCTGGTCGAAAATTTCCAGCCGGGAGCGTCTTCACTCTGTTTGGACACGATTTTGTAGTGACAAAGGTAACGTCTCAAGGCACATATTTTTTAAAGACAAGTATATCGGTGGGGGAGATGTTGGATTTTTGTGAGAAGTGGGGGAAGGTGCCGACACCGCCGTATGTGAAAGAGAACGCCTCGTTAGATGAAAAGTACCAAACGGTTTACGCAGAGGAGTCCGGCTCTGTCGCCGCCCCTACTGCAGGTTTCCATTTTACGACTCAACTCCTCAATAAATTAGAAGCCAGGGGAATTCAGTTCGAGTATGTGGTGCTCCACGTGGGTTTAGGAACTTTTCGGCCCGTACAAACCGCGACGCTCGAAGATCACGTTATGCACAGCGAATGGATTCGTTTAGACGAAGCTACGGCCCAGCGTTTAAAACAGGCCAAGTCTGAGGGTCGCCGCATCATCGCCGTCGGCACCACAACCACCCGAGTGCTTGAAGGCATTGCGTCGCAATTTGCTGAACTTCGTTCTTACGAAGGCGAGATGAACTTATTTATTAAACCTGGCTTTGAATTTCAGGTGATCGATGGGCTAATTACCAACTTCCACCTACCAAAGTCGACACTCCTTGTGCTTGTGTCGTCTTTTGCCGGCCGTGAAAACATTATCGCAGCCTACGAAGAAGCTAAGAGATGCGGGTATCGTTTTTACTCATTTGGTGATGCAATGTTTATTTACTAGAGAGTTGTCAAAATATAAAAAAAGGATTACTAAGAGAACGTTCCTATTGGAGGCATGATGAACGAAATCGTCCTCATTCTTGATGACGAAGTGATGATTCGTAAACTTCTGGTCGAAGTTTTTCGTTCGGTAGGCGTGGCTACGCTTACTTCGGAAGACGCCCTCGTGGCATATGACATGTTCTTGTCTAACAAGAACATTCGGGCAGTTGTGAGCGACTTGCAAACCAAGCGCTCCAGGTATGACGGCCAGGTGTTGCACGTACTCCTTTCTAAGGAACTTAAAGAACGACCGGCGCATTTCGTGCTTCTTCATGGTGGCTTTTGCGATGAAGATACTATCGATTACTTTAACTCACATCGTACGTCGATGGTACTTAAGTCCAACCTGAACATTGTTGAGTTCGGCTGGTCGGTGGTTGACGAGATGCGTCAGTTATCTAAGGCGCAGCACCGTCGCCTAGCTTAAAGCCCAAGTCTACGGACTAAAGGGGCTTTTTTGTTAGGCAATAATAAAATCCCGCCACAATCAACTGACCTGGCGGGTGGTGGTCACGGCGCGATTGCCATGACCTGGGCGGCGAGTTGTTGCACGCGAGGGTCGGTGCGCTCCACGAAGCAGTTGGCGTACACGAAGCGGTAAGCACCGGTCCTTTTCTCTTCGGGAGATCTAGGCACTCCGACGAGGATGAGGTTAACGTCGACGATGAAATCCGCATGCAGCGCCGTTCGCGAAGCGAGCGACAGCTCGCGGCCACCTTCGGTGAACAGAGCGAACACCCGGTCGACATTGGCCGCGGTGAAGACACAGGAACGGGACTTTACGTACGAGGCTTGGCCATTTTCGATGTCTGCAGCCGTTTCCTTGACCAGCTGCAGGTACTTGCCGCCGGTGTAGGTGTTCATGAAAGCCGACTCAACCCGGTGCGCCTCGGTCTCATGGGGAACTTCCCTATCCGCGAAGATGGGAGGCGCTTCTCGACCGATTGTGCCTCTCATCGTCTGGATTAGGTGCACGAGCTCGTGGAACACCACGAAGGGTGCAAAGCCGTCCTGCGGGTCGAGAAACTCGTGAACCATCATCGTCTGTCCGTTCCATGAAGCCATGGCTTCATGCCCGTCCACGAGCCGTGGCACAGTGACGATGAACGGAAAACAGTTCGGCGAGGTAGCGCAGCCGTCGATCTTCGAGAACCGACCTTGATTCTGACCCGTCAACTCGATTTCCGCCGGTGAAAAGCGGTCGCGGAAGATCTGGGCCAGGATTCGAGCTTCTTCGGCGGTGGACGGTGGTCCGTTGACCTTGATCCGGTTCGCAACTTCCTGCAGTCGACGTTCCAGATGACTTTTTACCCGACGTGACTCTTCGATCGATACCTCGGCGACAGATGGTGAGTGCTTGACCACAGGCTCGGTGGTCTTGGTCTCCTGGTCCTCTGACCAGTGTTGGTAGCCATTGTAAGCCATCAGACTGCCGATCAGAATGAACGGCGAGGTGATGGCGATGAACTTCACCCACCACGGGGCGGGGGTCTGATTGTCCTTCATGACGAACCTCCGGGACGTTGAGCAGACAATAAAAAATACCTCAAAAGAACCCAAAAGTCAACTTTTTTGATTTGGTTAGTATTTGCGAGCTGATGTTTATTTCCACCTAATTTGGTCGATCACTGCCTGTGCGCTAGCTCGCCGCCTTCATTTTCTGCGTAATAAAGATTGATCACCACGTTTTTTTCATTACTCATATACCCGTGACCTGGCCAGGAATCGCCAGCTACAATTCGATCAACGCCCTTTATGACAGTGTTTCCACCTAGAGTTTCATTTGTTATTGTTTGGTACTCACCAGAAAATCTTTGTTCAGTAAGATCAACGTTCGAGGTAATCTCAATGAAAAATGCGTTATCTTCGTAATCAAAATTAGGATCGTCTGAGCCGACAAAGTTTTGAATGCGAACTCGATCCCCCTCTTGCCTTAATTCGTACGAGTAATCAACCGGCAATGAATAACTGTCAGTATTCACAAATTCCCATTCTCCGCTTGGAAACGCGGTCTCCCAATTCTCAACCGTTTCACTTTCCGGATTTGTTACGGTTACGCACCCACCACCTAACAATATAAGTCCCATTGCACCTAGAAGAAGGTTTTTCATAGAGAAGTTTAAGAATTTATAACACGCTTTGAAAATTTGGCAAAAATAATTGCTTGCTGAGGTAGTGTTTTCATGTAAACTGTTCGCGGAGGATATATGAAAGTAACATTTGTCACGGGTAATCCCAATAAACTCGCCGAAGCTCAGCAGATTCTGGGCATGGATTTGGCGAGCCGGAAAATCGACCTTCCGGAGCTGCAGTCCATGAACCTACGCGAGATCGTCGAGGGCAAGGTTCGGGCGGCCTTCGCTGAAGTTCAAGGGCCGGTCATGGTCAAAGATGTGAGTGTCGAGATTGCCGCTCTTGGCGGTTTACCGGGACCATTCGTGAAGTTTTGGGAAAAACTCGTCGACTACGAGCGCGCACTGATTGTCGCTGATCATCAGAAGAACCATGTGATGGTGGTCTGTTGCGGCGTTGGCTATAAGGACGCTGATCGTGAGCTGTACGCCGAGAGCACAGTTCTCGGTAGGCTTGTTTCTCGACGTGGCGAAGATGGTTGGGGCTTCGACTTTTACTTCCTTCCCGACGGCAAGCAAGAAACCTACGCCGAAATGGGTCGCGAAGCAAAGAATCAAATCTCCCATCGCAGCCAAGCTTTCCGCAAGATGCGGGAGATGCTCGGCGCTTAAACACGGCCCCCACGGGCCGCGTTTCTTTTTTAGGTGACTTGACGTTAACATAACCTAAAGTTAAACTTTAGATAATCTATGAACCACATTGTTAATCTCAAGGAGCTTCGCGAACACATGCCTAAATATGCGGCCCGGGTAAAAAAAGGCGAATCCTTTTTAGTGATGAAGCGCTCCAAACCACTTTTTCGCGTGGCACCAGTTGAACACGAGCTCTGGGAAGAAGTGATTGATTTTACCTCCCTCAAGCGTGGCGGAGTCGATATCAAAGAGCTTCTCGCCCGCTTGTAGTATGGTTGATCAGATTGAGAAGGCGTTGCGTAAACTGACAGAAAAAGAAAGGAAGAAAATCAAGGCACTTTTGCAGATGATTTTGACCGGTGATTTGGTGACGCTCAATGTCCAGAAGCTCAAAGAGCATGACGATATTTTTCGGGTTCGTAAAGGCGATCTGCGGATTATATTTCGTAAGACAAAAGAAGGAACCATCATGATTTTAGCCCTGGAACGACGCTCCGAATCGACGTATAAGGATCTCTAGTTGACCATTTTGGCGAATACCGCTAAGCTACTGCCCGTTCGCTTTAATTAATTTCATCTCACAGATCAGGTCGCCCAAGAAGCATCGGATCCTCCCCTGGTGAATAACTAGGGGCCCGCATGCGAGACCCGATCGAGGATAAAAGGAAACTTATGAAAGTCCCATCAGTTCTTGAAATGCTCAAGGCGGGTGTCCACTTTGGCCATCAGTCTTCGCGTTGGCATCCCAAAATGAAGCCGTTCATCTTCGGTACCCGAGGTGGCGTGCACATCTTCGACGTCGAAAAGACGGTCGAAAAACTCGAGGAAGCTATTAGTTACGTTGAAAAGCTCGTAGCCAAAGGCGGTACTATTCTGTTTGTTGGCACGAAGAGCCAGGCCCAAGATATCGTGGCTAAAGCAGCCAAGGCCTGTAACATGCCGTACGTAGACGTGCGTTGGCTTGGTGGAACGCTGACCAACTTCGGTCAGCTCCAGAAGCTCGTCAAACATTATCTTGACCTAAAAGACAAACGCGAAAAGGGAGAGCTGCGTAAATACACCAAACTCGAACAACTTCATTTTGATCGTGAAATCGCTGAGCTCGACGAACAAATCGGTGGTATTAGTACTATGATGCGTATGCCGGACGCAATTTTTGTCTTGGATGCGCGTCACGACAAAACAGCTGTCCGAGAAGCCATCAGCGTTAAGCTCCCGATCATTGCTCTCGTTGATAGCAATGTAAATCCGACTGGTATCGCTTACGTCATTCCCGGCAACGATGATGCCGTTGGTTCTATTGAACTCGTGTCTAAGCTCATGTCTGATGCCGTTAACGATGGCAAAAAGAAAGCGGCCAACGAAGCTCGTGCTGCCGCTGAAGTCCGTAAGGCCATCGATGATGAGGTTAAGGTTTCCGAGAAAGCTAAAGAAGTGGTTGAAGAACTCGACGACAAGATTAAAGAACAGCTCGCCCAAGAGGCGATGGCAGAAAAGAAATAACTTATGACCATTTCTGCAAGTGACGTCGCTAAGCTCCGCGACCTGACGGGAGCGGGAATGATGGATGCCAAGAAAGCACTGACCGAAACTGGTGGTGATCTAGACAAGGCAGTTGATTGGCTCCGCAAAAACGGGGCTACCAAAGTGGCAAAGAAGGCCGAACGAACTACTGCCGAAGGTCGAATTCATACCTACACGCACGGGAACGGCAAGCTTGCTGTTATGGTGGAGGTTATGTGTGAAACCGATTTTGTGGCCCGGAACAAAGATTTCATTGAGTTTTGCCAGGATCTAGCCTTGCACATTGCCGCCGCCGCCCCGCAGTACACCACCCGGAATCAAGTTCCAGCTGAGGTCATTGAGCGCGAAAAGGCTATCTATCGCGAACAGTTGGCCGCTGAAGGGAAGCCGGCTGAGGTGGCGGAGAAAATTATTGAAGGCAAGCTCAGTAAGTTCTACGAAGAGATCGTTCTCCTCGATCAAAAATTTGTGAAAGACGATAGTCTAACCATCACCAATCTGCTTGAACAAAAAGTGACGAGCATCGGTGAAAACATTCGTCTCGGTCGCTTTGTTCGTTTGCAACTTGGTGTCTAAGCACCGTTTGTCGCAAGTCGTTTATCGTTTGTTGTGCGCAAAGAGTGCAGACTCCGGTCTGTACTTTTTGTTTACCTACGAAAACCGACTCACGATAAACGACCAACGATGCTATAATCGCCTATATATGCCTAAGGTCGCCATTAACGGCTTCGGCCGGATCGGTCGTTCTTTGTTTCGTTCCGCCTGGATGGCGCACCCTGACTTTGAGGTGGTCGCGATTAACGATCTGACAGACGCCGCCACACTCGCCTACCTTCTCAAGCACGATACCAACTATGGAACCTGGGACATGCCGGTCAAAGCTATCGGCAAGTCGCTCGTCATCGCTGGTAAAAAGATTCCAATTCTTGCGGAAAAAGATCCGGCCATGTTGCCCTGGAATAAGCTGCAGGTGGAGATTGTTGTTGAATCAACTGGGTTTTTTACTACCGAAGACAAGGCTTCGGCCCACCTCAAAGCCGGCGCAGGTCGCGTAGTTCTCTCAGCTCCGGCCAAAGAAGGTGATGTGCCAACCTATGTAATCGGGGTGAATGATAAAGACCTAGCAAACGACAAACGTAAAGTTATTAGCAACGCTTCGTGTACTACGAATTGCGTCGCGCCGGTAACGGCAGTTATTGAGGAGGCCTTCGGAATCGACAAAGCAATCATGACAACAGTTCACGGTTACACTGCCTCACAAGCTCTCGTTGATAGTCCAAAAAAAGATCTGCGCGAGGGTCGAGCCGCAGCCGAAAATATGGTACCGACCACAACTGGTGCTGCGATTGCGGTAACAAAGACACTCCCCCAGCTCAAAAATAAATTCGATGGTTTATCGATTCGCGTTCCGCTGTCCACAGTTTCCTTGGCTGACATGGTTTTTTTGCTCAAGAAGCGAACGACTAAAGAAAAAGTCATTAGTGTCCTTGAAACAGCGAGTCGTACCGCTCGTTTTAAAGGTATTCTTGGTGTTAGTCACGAGCCACTTGTTTCAAGTGATTACCGGGGCGATCCTCGTTCAGCAATTGTTGACGCCGAACTCACCTACGTTGTGCAGGGAAATCTGATTAAAGTTGTTGCTTGGTACGATAACGAGTGGGGGTATGCGAATAGATTAGCCGAACTTTGCCTCATGGCAGCCCCCAAATCGTAGTATGCGCGTACAAACTGCATTTGAAAAAATTGCCCAGGCAACAAACGGTCGAATTTTTGGCTTTTGTTTTGTT
>CAYJQH010000001.1:58296-87549 GCA_964372415.1 uncultured Gammaproteobacteria bacterium
GACGGAATTATTTTGCGTAACATTCGACGCCCGGGAAAAGTGGCCAAATTTTTGTTCGGCTAGGCTATGACAACTAAACGGTCCCGCGTGGTTATTTTAGGAGGTGGGTTTGCGGGTTTAGTCACCGCTCATAATTTAGCGCGTCATAAATTTGCGAAACGTCGGGCTGAAGTGACGGTCATTGACGTCACTACAGCTCACCTCTACACACCGTGGTTGTACGAAGTAGCGACAGCCGGCTTGTCAAAGTTAGATGAGGCCACGCGAGACATTGTGGAAAATTCCGTAAATCTTGAATATACCAAATTAGCTGACTTTAAGGGCATTCGTTTTGTTCATGAGAAGATTGTCGGTCTTAACACCAAGACCCGCCATGTAATTTTAGCTGAAGATCGTCATGTCCCTTACGACATTCTACTTGTTTCGCTTGGCGCCGAGCCGAATTACTTCGGTATTCCCGGACTCCCCGATCACGCCCTGACGCTCAAAACGTTCGATGATGCTCACCGTATTCGTAACGCAGCAGCAAGACTTATAAAGGGAGCGACGCGCTATGATCCAAAACACATTGTGGTTTGTGGCGGCGGTCCAAACGGTATTGAGTTCATGAGTGAACTCGCAAACACCGTCCGTGTTCTTGAACGTAAAGGGACAATCCCCCGCGGCGCTGTTCATATTACTCTCATTGATGCTTCGGCCGAGACGAACAGTATTTTGCCTGAACCATTACGGAGTAAAGCGAACGCTCACCTGAAGCGACTGGGTATCACGCTTGCCCCAAAACTTCGGGTAACGGAAGTTGGCCCTGGATTCGTCAAAGCCTTTACCGAAAGCGGCAAAGAGCATGATGCTATTCGTTTCCCGTCAGATCTCACCATTTGGTCAGGCGGCGTTAAAGTACGTGAACTCATAGCCAAATTACCCTTCGCCAAAGACCCCAAAGGACGCATTTTAGTTGAAGACACTTTTCATGTTCCCGACTTCCCGGGTGTTTTCGCGGCGGGCGATTGTGCGGCGCAAAAAAATCCTTTTACCAATAGACCCGATCCGCAAAGTGCCCAGGTGGCGCATTATCAAGCCCATTATGTGGCTAAGAATATTCGCCACCTGATGGCTGGTAAGCCACTTAAGCCAATGAAATTTCCCAAGCGTTGGCATTTTATGTGTGCTATGGGCGGCAAAGTGGCGGCGGGTGTTTTGTTTGGGGTCAGAATTTGGGGCTACCATGGATATCTGCTTCGACGTTTAATTGATTTACGATATTTCGTCACACTTTTGCCGCTCATTCCGGCAATTCGATTGTGGCTACGGGCTATGCGGGTTTTTGGTTTGAACGATAAATAATATGCGACTTCGAACTTGGTCAAAAGATGACATTTCGCGGGGAAGCAAGGTGCTTCTCAGGCTTGATGTCAACGTGCCGGTCTTGCGCGGTAGCGCGGGTGATTCCGGCCCCAAGGGCCGGATTGCGCAGGCGCTGCCAGAAATTAACCGCCTGCGCCGCCGCGGCGCACGAATTATTATTGCAGCGCACCGCGGCGACCCGCACGGCCACGCGGACCGTCGACTTTCGCTTACTCCTATGGCGCGAGCCTTATCCACTGAGTTAGCGACTTCGGTCACCCTGATCCAAAATTTTGCTGTCCCCGAAATGAAAAACGGAGAGGTTTGTTTGCTTGAAAATCTTCGTTTTCATCCCGGTGAAGAAATGAATGATGACCATTTTGCAGCCAAGCTTGCCGCTCTTGCTCAAATTTACGTAAATAACGCCTTTGGTGTTTGTCATCGTCGTCACGCTTCGGTGCACGCCATAACCCGCCATCTCCCAAGTTTTGCCGGCGAACTTCTAGAGCGTGAAGTCGCCGAGCTTTTACGTCCGGCCAGGCGCCCGTATGTGCTCCTACTTGGTGGCGTAAAAATTGCCACTAAATTACCCCTGCTTGAGAATTTAGGAAGAAAAGTAGATAAAATTCTTCTGGGCGGTGGTTTAGCCATCACTTGTCTTATGGCAAGTGAGGTCGAACTTCCAGTTTATCCAGCTAATCTTATGGAAGAACCAGATCTTGTTGCTGCTCGAAAAATTCTTCGTAAATGGGGGCGAAAGATCTTATTACCTTTGGACGTCGTTGCTGCCCCCCGTCGACAGGTTATAACAGATATTGGACCTAAAACCATAGAAGCTTATAAACTTGTTTTAAGCCAAGCTAAGGAGGTTTTATGGAACGGCCCGCTTGGCATTATTGAGCGCCGCGACGGTCAAGCGGCCACGCGCTCTTTGGCTAGAGCTATAACTCATCAAAAAAATTTGCGCTCCGTTACGGGCGGTGGAGAAACGGTTGACATGCTAGAGAAAGAGCACTTGGCGCATAAATTTTCTCACGTCTCAACGGGTGGTGGTGCCATGCTCGCCCTGCTCTCTGGCAATCGTTTACCCGGACTCGATGCACTAAGAAACTAGCCACTAACCAGCTGGCAACTAGCCAGTCACTAAGGCGCTGGCCACGAGCTACTAACAACCAGTTGTTCAGCTAGTAGTTAGTGGCTAGTCAGTAGTAGCTAATGATATACTCAGGTTAATTAATCTTTGGAGGTATGGCAGCTTTACAACGTTCTACGTCAGTGACAAGTGGCGGTTTTTGGCCACACTGGAAAGACAACAAATTGTTTTCTTTACTACTCGCCATATTACTTGTTTACATAATTGTTTGGTTGAGCCAAAAGATTGAGAACGAAGGTTTTTCTGAGCAAATGGCCCCTTCACTTTCGGTCACCGCCACCGGGGATGCTGTTTTGGAGACCAATTTGGCTACCGTTGATCTGGGAGTGACTACGAATGACGTGACGGCTAATAAATCACAAGATGCCAACACCGAAAAAAGCAATAGTTTAATTGCTAAACTAAAAGAAATGGGGATAGATGATCGTGATATTAAGACCTCAAACTATAGTATTTATCCGCAATACGATTACACCCTTAGTCCACCGGTTGTGGTGGGTTTTGAAACTAACCAAACCGTAACGGTTCGCATTCGCAATAAAGATCTGGTGGGGCCAATCCTGTCGGCAGCCGGTGATTTGGGAGCAACAAACGTTGGCAATGTACGTTATGAAGCCGATGACACCACGAACGCCGAAGCCGTGGCTCGAGCAGAAGCTATCGAAAATGCTCACGAACAAGCAGAACAAATTGCAAAATCATTAGGCGTCAGTCTAGGCGATATCGTGAGTTATAGTGAATCATTTGGTTCGCCGGTTTTCTATAGTTATCGCGGTGAAGCCTTGGGCGGAGATGGTGGCGTAAACATCCCGGAAGGTGAATCAGAAGTCAACGTGACTGTTTATGTAAACTACGCTATCCGCTAGTTATGCTTGAGCGAATTCAAGATGTTCACGCTCACGAAATTCTTGACTCGCGGGGCAACCCCACTATCCACGTTACGGTGGTGCTAAAAAACGGTACCCGTGGTTCGGCTGCGGTGCCATCCGGTGCCTCTACTGGCATTCATGAAGCCTTGGAACTCCGCGATGGCGACCCACGCCGCTACCGCGGACTTGGTGTGCGCAAGGCTGTAGCGAATGTGAACGAAAAGTTATTACGAGTGGTGAGAGGCATGGATGTTTTTGACCTGCGGGGTATTGATGACGCGATGCGGATTGCTGATGGCACCGAGAACAAACGAAAGCTTGGAGCTAACGCCATTCTTGGCGTTTCTTTAGCCTGCGCGCACGCTGGCGCCAAACGGGCTGAGCAGCCTCTCTACAGTTATCTTCGCGATGTTTATAATTTGCGCTATCGCGGCTACAAATTACCTGTGCCGTTCATGAATGTTTTTAATGGTGGCAAACACGCCGATACAAATTTGGACATGCAAGAGTTCATTATTGTCCCCCTCGGATGCAAATCGTTTTCGCGGCAACTCCAGGCAGGCAGTGAAATTTTTCATGCTCTAGGCGAGGTCTTGCATGAAGACGGATTAGACACCGATGTGGGGAACGAGGGCGGTTATGCGCCGAACGTGGGAAAGACCGAAGCGGCCCTTGAATATTTGCTTAAAGCGGTAAAGAAGGCCAAGTACAAGCCTGGAAAGGAGGTTCGTTTTGGTATCGACGTGGCGGCCAGTGAGTTTTTTGACGAACGTAAAGGGAAGTATCTATTAAAGACCGATCGTCGACGTCTTACGGGTAATCAGCTGATTGATCTTTATGAACTTTGGCTCAAAAAATATCCCATGCTGTCTATTGAAGATGGTTTAGCTGAAGACGAATGGGCTGATTGGCAAACACTCACCCGTCGACTGGGTGGTGATCTGTTGCTCGTTGGCGACGATCTTTTTGTGACCAATATTGAGCGGGTCAAGATGGGGCTCGAAAAGAAAGTAGCCAACGCGATTCTTATTAAAGTTAACCAGATAGGAACCTTGTCTGAAACCATTGACACTATTCTTTTGGGACAAAAGAATCATTACAAGATCGTCGTTTCGCATCGTTCTGGTGAAACGACTGACACCACTATTAGCGATCTTGCTGTTGCGGTGAACGCTGAATACATCAAAGCTGGTGCCCCCTCGCGGTCAGAACGTTTGTGTAAATACAATCGATTACTCGAAATTGAGGAAGAGCTCGGGTCGTGAAACGATCTCAATAATCAAGATGCGTGATCGTAGTGCCAACCGCTCACCCGTTCCTTGAATGAGGTTTTCATGGTGCCGAGGCGTAGCCAGGTGCCGCTCCCAAATTTTTCAGAGATTTTATCTAAAGCCGCTAAAGCTCGTTGTTGTTTTCGGTTCTGGAGGAGTAGAGGATTCGCTCCTTTAAGTGGCACTAGATCACTCGCTGAAATTCCGAGGAGCCGGATGCCGCGGTTGACGTCGAGCTCAGGCGTCAGCAGCTGCCAGCCAACATGGGCGAGCTCGAGCCCGTCGACCAGCACATCGCGTTCTTGTTTACTGGCGCCGGTTCCTGAGAAATCACCGTATCGCGCATAAACACTGACGTGCCTGGCAGCTACCCCGTGTTTTCGCATTCTCCAGGCGACGCGATCAGCAAGAGCCAAAAGATTCATACGAACTTCGGCGTCGGTCTGAAGGTTGCTGGGGAAGGTATACGAGTTCCCCACCGACTTGGGCTGTCGTTCGATGTCGGCTACGTGATTGTCACCCCAACCACGGGCGGCAGCGTACAGAAAATTGCCGTAACTTTTGAATTCATCATGCAGCACGGCAAGTGACAACCTTCGCAGCGTAGCGGTTGACGTTACGCCCAGGCGTTCCAGATGTTTCACGATTCGTGGGCCAATACCGCAAAAGTCGATGAGTGGTCTTGTTAAAACAAAATCAGCCGCTTCCTGCGGTGGCACGACGGTGAGGCCACTTGGTTTTACCGATTCTGAAGCTAACTTGGCCAGGAATCGGTTATCGGCAAGACCGATGGAGACAGTACATTTCTCACCGCAGGCTTCGGTGATTTCTTGGCGAATGCGTTGCGCCAGGATGGTGGCTCCAAAATAATCGCCGGCTGCCACGGTAATGTCGGCAAAAGCTTCATCGGTACTAGCAAGTTCAACGGCGTCAGCGTAGCGTTTGAGGAGGGCATAAAAACGTTCAGTGATAGCCCCGTATTTTTGTGGATCACCGGGGATGACAATTAAGTCAGGAACAATTTTTCTGGCCTCCCAGGTGCCCATGGCGGTCTTGACCCCGAGCGCCTTGGCTTCCCGCGAGGCCGTGGTCACGACCGAGCGTTGTTCGCGCAGCTGATTAATTTTGACCCGGGCTTGTCCTTTGTGGGCCGCAGCCACGTCGAGCGAGTGACGACCTTTGCCGGCTACCGCGATAGCCTTTCCTCGTAAAAAATGATTCGCCTGCTGCTCCACAGAGGCGAAAAAAGAATTAAAATCCAAGTGCATGATTATTCGTTCCGTCATAAGACGCTAGATCCTAGACTCTAGATAGGAGCGGAGGAGATCATTACTAGAGTCTAGAATCTAGCGTCTGTACTTATGGCGCATAGACTTCGACAAGTCGCCACTCTAGTGTTTCAGTATCAAGACGAAGCTTCATAAAATTAGCGTTGTCGGAAACCGAGAAGTAGAAAATTCGTCGCTGCCCCTCGCGGGCACCGTGCACAAGGTTAACGCGATCAATATCGTACTCACGTCCATTCCAGAGGATGTGCTTTGGCCAAACACGCCGGCCGCGAAAATCGACGTTAACCTCGATCGGTTCATTCATGTACTCGTGCATATTTCTTTAGCTACTAGGGACTAGCCACTGGCCACTAGCCAGCGACTAGCTACTTACCACTAGCCACTAAAACTGAGTTTACATTGCCGCTAGTGGCTAGTTGGCTAACAGATAGTCCCTAGTTATTAGTGGCTGGCTAGTTGGCTAGTAGTTAGTTATCTGAGTTTGTAGCGCAAGGTAATTTTTTGAGGGACCCGCACAAAATCCATCACGCGTCGTGCTTGTCTTCTGAATTTACGACGGTTGAACCACAGACGAGCGGCTTTCATAGGAGCGACTTCTTCGGGTATAAGAACCAAACGATAATCTTTATGAATCTGTGAATAGCGCAGCGCCGCGGTGGTCATATTTTGGCAAAATTAAGACTAGGCTTTGTTGGTGGTGATTATTTTTCTTTACGCGAATTTACGCATTACGGCCCTGACAATTCCTTGGATATTGATGTCACCTTTAATAATGATGGGTTTCATGGTGCTATTTGCAGGTTGTAAACGAATAAATCCTTTTTCTCGATAAAAACGTTTGAGAGTAGCGTAAGCATTATCAAGAAGTGCGACTACGATGTCCCCATTTCGGGGTGATGGGTTGCGTTCGACGATAACAAAGTCTCCATCAAAAATTCCATCTTCAATCATTGATCGCCCTTTAACTTTGAGAACATAAGAGTTCAAGGCATCCATGACGAAATCAGTGGGGACAGCTATAGCTTCTCGTTCCTCAATGGCCTCAATAGGTTCTCCGGCGGTAATGAGACCAGACAGCGGAATCATGACGGCAAGCGGTGACAGGGGGGCGACTGCAACAAGCTCAATAGACCGAGCGATGCCGTGCTCACCAGTATTGATTACCCCCTTCTCACATAAAGTTTTGATGTGCTGATGAACCGTAGCGGGGGATGACAGTCCAAGCTCTTCAGCGATTTCGCGATACGACGGTGTGTAACCGTTTGCGCGAACGAACTGTTCAATGCAATCTAGGACCTGTCGTTGTTTTTTGGTAAGTGGTGGCAGCATACGCTCGAAGTTAGTATTGTTCGTCTTATGTTCGTATTGTAATCGAACACAAAACGAACGAAAGTGTTGTCTGGGGATAAGTAAAAAATGATAAGGTAAACTGCCCCGAGTATGTTGAAGATAGTGGAAGTTCCGCTGGCCGGACATCCTGATAAAGTATGCGATACCATTGTCGAATCCGTGGTTGACGAATACTTGCGGCGTGATCCAGGCGCTAGCCTGGACATTCAGGCTCTAGGTTCAAATGGCATGATGATGCTTGGCGGCATTGTTGATTCAAAAGCTGATTTTGATGTTGCCGAGATAGCGCGCGGCGCTTATGAGAAAGTTAGTTATGCCGAGCCTATAGAATTTTTTGTAAATCTTGAAAAGCCGCACCGCGACCCGACGTCAGCTGGAATCACCGGTTCCACCGGAACCACCATCGTTTACGGTTACGCTACTCGTGAGACCCGCGAGCTTTTACCACGCGTTCTGGTTTTTGCGCACACGCTTGCCAGGCGGATTGATAATTTACGCACGAGCGACCAAAGATTTTCTTGGTTGCTGCCAGACGGAAAAGTTCAACTGGCCATGCAGGGTGATAGAGTTGAAAGTCTCGTGGTTATCGTCTCTCACGACTCCTCTCTTGATCTTACTCAGGTACAGGCACTTATTTTAGAACATGCCATTACTCCTATTTTTGGCGATTTAGGAGGAGCTAAAGTGCTCATTAATCCCGGCGGACGCTTTTCTAAGGGCGGATTTTTATTAAATGCCGGAGTAAGTGGTAGAAAGGTTTTAGCTGATACTTACGGGGGACTGTTGCCTCATGGCGGAGTTGCTTGTGTAGGCAAGGATCCTTTGAAGCCAGCCAGGTCAGGCACCTTAATGTCGCGTTTTGTGGCCCGCGAACTTGTTCGCTCTGGTGAGGCATCGAATGTGCTCGTGACTGCCGCCTACGCCTTTGGCTATGAGGAGCCGATAGCTTTTTCGGTCATTAGCGGTGACCGTCGTGATTTGAGCAGTAAGGTTCGTTCACTCTTCGATTTTCGCCCACGAGCCATTGTAGAACGATTAAATTTAGCTCGACCAATTTTCGCTGCGGTTACCGCTCACGGTCTTTTTATGCATTCTGGAGTGCCCTGGGAAGAAGCCGCTTAGCCTTCCGGTATTGACAAATTTAAGTTTTAGCGTATACTTTTAAGCGATAAGTTCTTTATCGCTTTTCTTTACTTGGCATCCAATTTTCGTGAGGCAGGGTGGATTGGGGTAGGGAGAAGGGATGGAAAGTTTCTGCCGTGGGGAGCATCGGTGGTTGATCCCACCTAATGTCAATTACCGGTGACGGCCGAAACGATACGGGAGACATTCCTTCGGGGTTCACGGTGCGCGCGCCGTGAACCCTATTTTTATTACTCTAGAACTAAAGTGAGAGATCTTAATTTGCTTGTGATATACTAGGCTGGTCTCAAATTACATTGCACATTGTGCGGAGGAAATCTATGCCCACTTCCAACCAGCGTTCAATCAAAAAGTCGACGCGCGCCAAGAAAAGTGCGACGCCAATCAGTCAGGGACCACGTCCCTCTGTGCCAAATGTTTGTCGCAGCTGTCACTCGCTGCCGGCTGGCAGCATGGAGCTTATGGCGCTCATGCTCGTTCTCGTATTTTCTCTTTCGGCTGTGCTCTTCACTTCTGTTTACGCGTTAACCCTTGAGCGAGTCGAGAATTCGCCTCAAGTACAAGCCGCCGCTTGATAGACAAAAAAGTAATTTTTAGTTTATGTCACGAGTTTTTTACGGCGTGGGGGTCGCCATGCTAATTTTGTTGTTAGGTGCAGGATGTACAACTAGTCAATATAATGCTAAGAATGAAAATGCTCAAACGAGTCAGACTAATCCTAATCTAGGAACCATCTTCGGGGAAAGCGCTATGAAATTAACATATCAAGGAAAGCTTCCAGATGAAAAAATTATTGGCAAACAAGCCAGAATTTCTACCGAAAAAGGAGATATTGTGTTCGATTTTCTTCCCGATGTCGCCCCAGTCACGGTGTCGAATTTTATTTATCTTGCTGAGAGCGGCTTTTATGATGGACTGACTTTCCATCGCCGTGAAGAGGGATTTGTTATTCAAGGAGGAGATCCGGCAGGGAACGGCACGGGTGGGCCCGGGTACAACATTCCGGCTGAGTTCAATAGCACTTCTCACGACAGAGGTGTCGTAGCCATGGCGCGGAGCAATCATCCTGATTCAGCTGGTAGTCAGTTTTATATCACGCTCGCGCCAGCTAATTTTCTTGATGGTAATTACACCGTATTTGGTAAGGTTGTTTCTGGAATGGAAGTGGTTGATGAGATTCAAGTCGGCGACGTAATGACCAAGGTGGTTATTGAATCTGCCCCATGATTACTGAACACACTTTTTATCAGTACCTGAAATGCCCTTCATGGGTGGCTCATGACGCCAGGGCAGAGCACAAGGAAGATGCGCTTCGGCAACGTTTGCAGGAAGACGGTTTGTTACCCGAAGTTGAGCGCAAAATTCTTGCCCGACGCAACGTCGTTGAAATTGTCGCCGAGGATATTGACCAAGCGACCGTGCGGACGGTTGAGGAAATGAAAAAAGGCACGGCCACAATTTACCGCGGAGTTCTAGCGGTTGGGCATTTTTTGGCTCGACCCGACATTTTAGAGCGGGTTGAGGGTAAATCTTCATTTGGTGATTATTACTACATTGCCTGCGACATCAAACGCTCGCGCCATCTTAAGGAAGAGTTCAAACTGCAGGGTTGTTTTTATGCCGACGTGTTGGACCTCGTTCAGGGAGCCAAGCCAGTTCAGGGTTATGTCATGCGCCCGAGCGGAGAAGTAGAAAGTTATCTGCTTGAGGAATTCGAAACTCGTTACCGTCTTACCCTAGATTCCATAAAAAGAATCCTTGATGGTGTTGAGGAACCGCATTTTTTAACTTCTGACTGTAAACAGTCGCCCTGGTTTCATGCCTGCAAAGCCCAGGCTGCGAGCTGCGATGACCTCTCACGGTTGAACCGAATTTGGCGGAGCGAAGCTAAAGAGCTTGCGTCAGCTGGTTTTTTAAGGGTAACAGACTTAGCCAATATTCACCCCGACCTTCTGGCGGCAAAGGTTAAGGGTATTCCTCACGAGCGCTTAAATTTTCTTCATCTACAAGCGAAGTCGTTTGTTACCGGTAAGCCGCATATCATGCAAAAAGTTGACCTCCCGGCTGGGAACACAGCTTTAATACTTGATATTGAGAGCGATCCCTTGCGTGATGCGCACTATCTTTTTGGTGTTCTTTTTGTTGATGGCAAAGAGGAGCGCTTTCATTCTTTTTTAGCCAAAGATCCGAACGACGAAAAGCAGGTTTGGGAGGATTTTGTGCGGTTTGCTAAGGACTACGTTGGGGTACCTATATACCATTATGGATGGGCTGAGATTGACGTTTTCCGTTCCTTGGCTAAAAAATACGGCACCTCGCCAGAGGTCATTGCTGATTTTGAAGAGCGCTCAGTTGATCTTCTGCTTAGGCTTCGTGAGGCGGTAATTTTTCCGTTGTCATTTTATTCTCTTAAAGATATCGCTCAGCATTTAGGTTTCCGTTGGCGTCATGAGGATGCCTCGGGCTTGAATTCAGTTCTCTGGTATGAAGAGTGGCTAAAAAGCGGTAACGAAGACGCACTAAAAGATGTGGTTGAATATAACGAAGACGATGTTCGAGCAACTTGGTTTTTACGCGAATGGACGGTAAAAAATACCTAATATGGTGCAAGGTTTATTTTCTTATGATCCGCGTCGACCCTCACGCGGGAAAGCCAAGTGGACTTTGGCGCTTGTTATTGTAGTCCTCATCATCGCCGGCGTTATTCGCCTCGTTGATTTTGTTAAGCCCGATAAGCCACCCACAAGTGACGTCTCCCCGGTAACTTACGATGAAGTAATTGAGCAACAAGAGACGTTAGTACCCGAACCAACAGCGCAGCCGGTTATCGAGCCGCCCCCTGCGCTAGATCCTGATAACTCACGAGCAACTCCCCTACAGCCAACTACGGCAGAGATAGCTACTCTCCCGGAAAGCTTTAATCTGGCCGTTCCGTTTACTTCGCAAGCGCCGTTTGGTGTTTGGGATGTCTTTCACGAGGAGACGTGCGAGGAGGCGTCGTTTCTTATGGCTCATGCTTTTTACGAAGGCGTCACCAGTTTTGATCCGAACGAAGCAGATGCGGTGTTCTACGATATGTTTGCCGTCCAAAATCAAATGGGTTTCGGATACAGTATCGATGCCGCTCAATCAGCTGCCTTCGTTAATAAATATTATGAACAAGAAGTGACTATTTATAACGATCCGTCGCCGGAACTGATTAAGTCTTTGGTTGCTTCTGGAAAACCAGTCATTGTGCCGGCTGCTGGGCGTGAGCTTGGTAACCCGTTTTTTACTGGCGAAGGTCCGCTTTACCACATGCTAGTCATTCGCGGTTACACTGAGACCACGTTTATTACCAATGACCCCGGCACTCGCCATGGCCAAAACTACGTTTACGATATCGATGTTTTTATGGCGGCCATTGGCGACTGGAACAACGGCGATCCAGTTCACGGAGCTAAGCGTGTGTTTGTCATTGAACCTTAATTACTCTGTCCACTCCGAGCGAATGCGAGGAGTTAGGTTGGTTAGGCTGTCCTGGGAACTAACCCCTCACTTTCGTTCGGGGTGGATGTAAAGAGTGTTTATGAGTGATAACCAGCCGGTAATTTCCGTTGGACAATTCCTCACCCTCGTCAATCAAACCCTTCGTGCTATACCGACGGAATCGTTTTGCGTTGAGGGAGAGGTAGCTGATTTTAAAATTTCACAGGGCAAGTGGGTTAATTTTTGCTTAAAGGATGAAACATTTGAAGCTCGCTTGCCCTGTTTTATGACCACCTTTCAGCTTGACAAGCCACTTGCTGACGGTATGCGAGTACAGGCTCGCGGTTACGCTAAGGTCTTCGAACGTTTCGGAAAATTTTCATTGAACGTTGAACAGGTTATACCGGTTGGCGAGGGTGAGTTGGCTAAGGCCTACGCCTTACTTAAGGCCAAGCTTACCGCCGAAGGGTTGTTTGAGGCTGGGCGCAAACGTTCCTTGCCCAGGTTTCCGGCTAGAATTGGCCTTATTACCTCAAAAGAAGCAGCTGCTTACGGAGATTTTTTACGCATTCTGGGAAATCGTTGCGGTGGTCTCACCGTTCTCCATACGCCAGTGCATGTACAGGGTCAGTATGCGGTAGAGGAAATTTGTCAGGCCATTAAACTGCTTAATGAATTAACTCATGACGAACGACCTGAGGTAATTGTACTGACTCGCGGAGGCGGTAGTTTGGAAGAACTTCATGCATTTAATGATGAGCGAACGGTACGTGCTGTTTTTGGTAGCGCGGTGCCGATTATTGTTGGCGTTGGTCATGAACGTGATGAAACGCTGTGTGATTTTGTGGCCGATGTGCGGGCTTCTACACCTTCTAATGCGGCTGAGCGACTAGTTCTCGACCGCCGTGAACTTGAGCAAGCAATTGCTTATGCTGAACTTCGTATCATCGACCGTCTTCAGGGAGTGCTCGATGGCTTGCGAACACGCCTTGATAAAGGAACTATGCTTCTTGAGCGAGGATTCGCCGACATTGGCGTCAGGATTGACACAATGTTGGTTAGACTTACTCACGTTCTTGATCAGTTCGCAGCCCGAATCACCGGTAAGCGAGAACAGGTGCAACATATATCGCGTCTGCTTGAAAGTTTAAATCCTATTAAGGTACTGGATCGCGGTTATGCCATTGTTAGAAGCGCCAATGTGCTCGTCAGGGATGCCGGTCAACTTGCCCAAGGAGACGTTCTGTCGGTACAATTTGCTAAAGGTAAAATTGAAGCTGAAGTTTTAGGTAAACGCCGTCAGCAAAAATTATTGTAAGTATGTCAAAGAAACAACCATCATTCGCTGAAGCTTTTACGCAACTTGAAGAACTTGCTAACTGGTTTGAAACCGAGGAAATTGACGTTGATGAAGGACTGAAAAAATTCGAACAAGGTTTAGAGCTAGCCAAGGTGTGCAAAAAAAAGCTGGCCGAAGTGGAGAATAAAGTGATAGAACTAAAGAAGAAATTCACCACACTTGAGTAGCTTATGAAACTTATTCTACGCTGGCTCGTTAACGCCCTCGCTTTGCTCGCGGCTACTCAATTTATTGCTGGTTTTGAAGTCTCAAGTCTTTACGCCGCCTTAATTGCTGCCTTGGTTCTTGGCTTATTGAACGCCATCATTAGACCCATCTTGGTTCTGTTAACTCTGCCAATTTCTGTTATTACTCTTGGTCTTTTTACTTTTGTTATCAACGCGCTTCTCGTTTGGTTTATGGCGAGTTTTCTGGAGGGGGTTCAAGTAGACGGTTTTCTAACGGCCTTAGCTGTGGCTATTTTCCTTTGGGCGGTGAGTACACTAACTAGTTGGTTTTTGCGGACCGATCATCGCTAGGTAATTTATCCACCGACGTATTGACGTAGTTATCAGTTTTTTCCATCATACGGTCGCCATGAGGAGGTGAGTGTGGTGGTTTTAAAGTCGTCTCCCGAGACGACCCCCGTAGAACTCACCCAAGTATCTCCTTGGGAAGGGTTTAGCGAGCGAGGTCAAGTTTCGGTTCGTTTATTCGATCGCCTGGGCGAGTCCCCGAACTTCACCGACGAGTTCAGGCGAGTGTGCAATACGCTCACTCCAGGTGAGCTTTTGCACCTGTTTACAAGTCTCAAGTTCATGGTTCGTGGTAGACGACGCTGGCCTGACATGTTCCAATCGCTCCGCAGGCTTGGCGGCAAGGGTGTGCCTTGGCTCTTCGACTTCTCGCGAAACACCGTGTTCATGACCGACAGGGGAACGCTTGGCGTCATTCGCCAAAGTCGGCGTCCCAAAACGCTGCCGCCCACTGGTACCAATTTTCTTTTGGAGCTTAAAGGTCAGGCTCAAGACATCACACAGTTTCTTGGGCTCTTCGTACCTGCCGAGCACCGTGTCCCACGCTACTCGGAAAGCTGTTCTCCAGACGCTCAGTACTACGCCATCTGGGCGCCTGAGCCTTAACCCGCCCCCTCGTTTACGCTCGGGGCGGTTTTTTATTGTTTGCTATTAAGTTTGACTCTGAGAGGAGCTTAGGGTAATATCCTCGCACCATCGAAATCCGCAGAAAGTAGGTTGGAGCTTCGGCTCTGTAAGTCCTACCGAGGAAATCGAACCTCACCTTGACCCCGTCTTCTAAGGATAGGGAATAAGGCACGATGTTCTTCCTAAAAGCGGACCCTGATGGGTCCTTTATTCATTTATTCACTAACAACAAAACATATTAAGTTAGCTCGGCTGCTAGGAGCGACGAGGAGCGAAGCGAGGCGTAGTTAATACTACGGTGAGTGAGCACCGGAGTCGCGACAACGCAGACGACAAACTTGGATATGTTTTGAGAATATGCCAAAGACTAGGGCTCAAAAAGCCGATATAGTGGCCAAGGTTGCTGATCGCCTGAGACGGATGAAGGCTGCTGCCTTTTCCCAGGTCTCCGGATACACCATGGAGGATGCGGATAAACTACGCGCTAAAGCTGCCCAAGAAAACGTTGAGGTGTTCGTCACCAAGCGTACTTTGTTAGCTCTGGCGGCTAAGGAAGCCGGAATCGAAGGCTTGGACACGAAGAGCATGGAGGGTTCAATTCTGACCGCTGTCGGTTACGCCGACGAGGTATCAGCTGCTAGACTCCTTAAGGAACTTGCCACGAGCAAAAAGCTGGAGAATAAAGACAAGCCAGCAACCATGCAACTGATTGCCGGTATCCTTGGAGGGAAGCTTATGACAGCACTTGAGGTAGCTCAGTTGGCTGCACTACCGACCAAGCAGCAGCTGTTGTCTAACCTTGTTGGTTCGTTGAATTCACCGGTGTCAGGATTTGTTAACGTCCTAGCAGGAAATGTTCGTGGGCTCGTTACAGCGTTGAGTGCGATTAAAGATAAAAAGGCCTAAATTACATTCTATGTCTGAAGAAACAAAGACGGTCGAAGTGCCTGCCAAGTTTGCTCAGTTTGTGGAAACGATTGAAAAGATGTCAGTTCTAGATTTGGCCGAATTGGTCAAGATTTTGGAAAGCAAGTTCGGTGTTTCAGCCGCCGCTCCGGCTATGATGATGGCTGCTCCAGCTGCTGGCGCTGCCGCCGCCGAAGAGAAGAGCTCGTTCACCGTTGAGCTCACGGCTGCTGGTGACAACAAGATCAACGTCATTAAAGCTGTTCGCGAGTTGACTGGTCTTGGACTTAAGGAAGCCAAGGACATCGTTGATGCCGCGCCAAAGGCAGTCAAGGAAAACGTAGCCAAGGCTGAGGCTGACGACATGAAGGCTAAGCTCGAAGCCGCTGGTGGCAAGGTGACGCTGAAATAACCTAGTTATTTCAGCGTCACCCTGAGTCCGACGCGAGTCGGACGAAGGATCTCAAAAAGTAAAAGAAAGCTCCGGAACCACAAAGTTTTCCGGAGTTTTCTATTTTAGTAAACGTCTAGAGTCTTTGTTATTTAACAAGATGCTGAGGCGTAAACTCCCAGGCCTCTGTAGAGGTGACAATCGTGATTTTCTTGGTATTTTCATCAATCGCGAAGCCGACGGCGCCAGCAAATTCTTCGGCCACGTATTGAGCGGTGATAGCCCCGGTTTCTTTTTCAATAACTATCACCCGCGTTTCGGCCGGATCAAGAATGTACAAGTACTTCGATTCAAAGGTTGTCCAAAGATCTGTTGGATTCGTTAAAGCCGGCGAGATAGAGGCCGGCGCCCAGGTACTTTCACGGCCACTTGTAAAACGAGTGACTGTATCAGCTAAGAGAATGTAAATGTCTGAATCAACTGCGAGAGCGCGAGCGGTTGATAAATCGTGAGATCTGGCTGTAATCCAGGGAGTGCCAGCCTCGTAATTTTCTCCCTGAGCACGCATTTTAACAATCTGCTGATCAAGGGCGGTTAGTGCGTACAAGGTCTCGTTATAAATGAAAATATCCTCAACGCTCGCCATGCCGGGAGTGCCGCTAGTTATAAGGTTAAAAGTTTTTGTCGTAAAGTTAGCTCTGGCAAGTTGTTCCGTGGTGTCGAGAGCTAAAATATTCTCGCTCGTCGCAACCGTATTTGTTACTCGAGCCAGGGGTCCATTAGTGAGCTCGTCTTTAAGCCAGGCGGCAGTCGCCAGATCAAGTCTATAAACACCCAACGTATCGGTTACACTGACCAAGCCACGAGTTGTGCCAGTCACCGAAAGTATATTCGCCGTTGTTTCTGTTTGTCTGAGGTCGCCAACCAAGGTTGGCTTAATTAGCGTTATGCCATTTATTTCGGCAGCCAGCGCGGCCAGTTCAGCTTCTAATAGGGCGATTGCGTTTAAATGTTCCGCGGTGTCCTGTGGCATGGTTTCGAGGGTAGAAAGAGCATCGTCCAAGTTCCTCTGGGCTTCTTCAGTGTTATTGTAAATAAGGCTTGCCTGTGCGGCCAAAATGTACCCTTCGATGCCTTCAACATTTTGCGCAAAGACCTCATCTGTTTTATTTTGGCCGCCGCCATTTGGCAAAATAATAACGACTATGACGAGGGCTATGACGAGAACGCCAACCAGAGCCAAGGCACGCCAGGAAAACGGGAAATTAGTTTTTCCTGTCCTAGAACGGTGTCCGACCCCTTTTTTAAGTGACATACGAGACCGTCTGGCCTGTACGATATCTTGTATTTTTTGACCAATAAATTTTAGACCACTGAGTAATCCGGTAAAGATTAGCGCGAGGCCGTGAATAATGACTCCAGCAATTTTTTTGGCCACAACCACGACTCCTCGAGCGCCGGGGCTACGAAGTTTTTTTCGCAATTTGTTAGCTGCCTCTTTGATGTTGCCAATAAAGTCAGGTTGATGATCGCCAAGAACCGTGGCTGTACGTGATTGGGTATGTGAGAGTTCGTTTAGCGAACCAATCGGGTTGGCCTTGGTTACCCCTGAGATGTCTGGTTCAAAGGCTCGGAAACAGACCGCGCCATAGGGCTCGGTGGTGGGTAGAAATTGCTGAACGCGTTCTAAGGCCCCGGCCGGCGGCAAAGTTACGAGTATATCCTGAAGTTCATGAATGCCTAAAATGCTATGCGTCACCGGAGTTGCCACGTACAGAACGTCATTAGGGTGAAGCTCACCGTCGAGGACGGCCGTGAAGGGCTTATCCCAGGTGCGCTCCTCGCGATCCTCAAATTGAGCATCAAGTTCGTAAATTACAAAGCGATTCTCTGCCGTCTTGTGCAAGAAAATTGCTTGCAGCGTGCCGATGCCAGAGATAAATATTTGTCCTTTTACTACAATTCCCACCACCGCTCGCAGGCGTTCGAACGCCATTTGCATTTGTCGGGCAGTTTTGCCTAGATCTCGGTTGATTCGAGCTAAGGCTTGTTCAAAACGCCGCGCTGGGTTGGCTTCGTCGGCGAGATCAGCTGCTAAGTGTTCGAGGTGACTCTGAACTATATGAATAATTCTTTCCCGGGCCAGTTCATCTTTGTGTTCAATAGTTATGAGCCCAAAGACTGAACCCTTGCCCTGGGGCAGAGTATGGAGAAAAGTGCGAACATCCAGCCCTTCGCTACGCCCAAGAGCTTCGTTATTCTCTGGTAAAACAACGAGTTCAGCTGATTTTATGGGGGTTTGAGCCTGTGCCATGGTTGCCCTTTTTAGCTTGTTGCGGTTACAGTATACCCAAATGCCTCAAGCGACAATGCACGGAAACACTCCTATGCACACCGACCCAGTCTTTAAAACCCCATCCGTTCTCCATGAAACCAATAGTGGGGTTCAAGGAGGGGTAAAAGCTCAAGAGGAGGCGCCATTTAGAATTGAACAATTATTTGGTTCAAGAACGAGAGCTAGGCTTCTTGGGCTATTTTTGGAGCATGCCGAACGAGCATTTTATGTGCGCGAATTGGCCCGTCGGATTGATGCTCAGCTTAATTCTGTACGTCGCGAACTTAAAAATCTAGTTGATATTGGCATTGTTCACGAAGCCACCTCTCAGGGAACGCCCGTAGTTGAAAAAGATGACGAGGGTAAGCAAGAGAATCGTCGATACTATCAGGCTAATCTTACCTTTCCATTGTTTGATGATTTACGTGCGGTTATGAAAAAGATCGCGGTTCTCCTAAATAACACGCTTTTGAGCCAGCTTAAACATCTGGGTGAACTTGATCTACTTATTCTTACTGGACGATTTACAGACACACCTGGAGTATTAACCGATGTGCTTATTGTAGGTGAACTCTCAGAGCAAGGCGTGCAAAAAGCGGTCACTGATTTTGAACACGAAATTGGTCGCGAGGTAAATTACACTTTCATGCCGCGCGCAGAATTTGAATATCGTCGTGATGTTGGAGATCGCTTTCTGGCTGGTATTCTATCTGGCAAAAGAGTCGTACTCCATGACACCTTTGCCAAGGTATGATGCTTTACCTAAACGGTCAGGATATTGGAAAACTTGTTTTGGGATTTGTTGCTCAAAAGTCAACGCCGGAGTGGCTGTATGGACCCGAGAAAATCATGACTGGACCAGAGGGGTATTTGGCTGCTTTAGACGCTGTGCTTGAACAACACAAAAAATCAATGCCTGATTTTTCAGCCATCATTTTGGTTCAAGGTCCCGGTTCACCAACCGCTCTTCGAGTGAGCCATGCGCTCGTTAATACTTTAGCTTTTACAAATAAGTTACCGATTCTGGCCCTTTCTAAATTACCTGACGTTTCAGATGAACAAGTCCTTGAGTTTTTGCCAGGCACTCACGCTCGGCCCTATGTTTTTCCAGTCTATAGCGCGGAGCCATTAATCACTGCCCCAACTCGTGACCTATTAAAACGAGGTCTGCCTTCTAAGAGAGATGTCGGAGAATAAGAGTTATGACTAAGATTTTTGGCCAGTACGGCAAATCTCGCTTTCTTGAGATCATACCTGGGCTTATTAGCTGGGGAAGTTTGTTGTTGGCCGTTATTTTATCTTTTACCGCGCCGCTTATCGCCGCTGTCTTTATTATTATTTTTGACCTTTATTGGATGCTCAGAGTTTTCTATTTTGCCATTCACGTCATTGTTGCCTACCGACGTTACCGGCAAACTCTAAGGGTTAATTGGGAAAACTCTCTACGCGATATTCCTGGTTGGGAAAAAATATATCATCTTATAATGTTGCCAACCTATAAAGAAGAATTGCCAATTCTTGAAGGTGCGCTGCAGGCTTTGGCCAGCGCCCGTTATCCGCGGGAAAGATTAATTGTCGTGGTCGGCGGCGAAGAACGCGATCGGGAACGTTTTGAAAGTTATGTTGCAATCCTGAAAACTAAATACCGCGATGCTTTCTCGGCCTTGTTGTTTACCACGCATCCCGTAGGTTTAGCAGGAGAAATTCCCGGTAAGGGATCTAATTTAAAATGGATGGGGGAGCAGGCAAAAAAGTATATTGATGAACAGGGTATTGCCTACGATGACATAATTGTTTCCGCTTTTGACATTGATACCGTTGCTCACCCACTTTACCTGGCTCATCTGGCACATACTTATCTTACGGTGCCAAACCCAACTAGATCGTCATATCAGCCGGTGACCGTTTTCTCTAACAATATTTGGAACGCCACGGCACCTGTACGTATTGCCGCCTTTGGCACCACCTTTTGGCTGTTGTCTGAACTTGTTCGTCCGGAAAGATTGTGGACATTTTCCTCGCACTCCATGCCTTGGCGAATGCTCGTTGAGGTTGGTTTTTGGGAACCTGATTTAGTGAGCGAAGATTCGCGTATCTTTATGCAGGGTTTTTTGCGTTACGATGGTAATTATCGGGTGACCCCAATTTTTCTACCGGTTTCTATGGACACCGTTACGGGACGGACCTACCTCGAGAGCCTGGCTGCTTTGTATAAGCAGCAACGTCGTTGGGCTTGGGGTGTTGAGCATTTTCCTTACATGATTACTAAATTCAAAGAACACCCTAAGATTTCTAGACTAACCAAAGCACGTTATATTTTTAATCATCTGGAAGGGATGTTTACTTGGGCCACGGCGCCTTTACTAATTTTCTTTTTAGGTTATTTGCCCTTTTTAACTATCCCGAGTGGTTCAAGTGCCTTTTTTGTTAACGCTCCGTATACACTTGAATGGATGATGCGCGGAGCCACTATCGGCGTTTTTGTAACCGGCGCCTTAAGTTTTTTTATCTTGCCGCCACGACCTGGTCATCTGCCGCGCGCCACCTGGATTTATATGTTTCTCCAATGGGCGCTTATGCCCATTACTTTTATTTTGCTCGGTTCGTTTCCGGCCCTCGAGGCGCAAACTCGATTCATGTTTGGTAAGTATCTTGGTTTTGATGTCACCAAAAAAATGGTTGAGTCAAGATCCTAGCTATGAAGGTTTCAGTAAACATTTTAACCTGGAACGATTCACGATATTTGCCTGATCTTTTTGCTTCGCTTGAAAAACAGACTTTTAAAGACTTTATAGTACGAGTTTTGGATAACGGTAGCACTGATGGCACTTTAAAATACCTCAAAGAAACGCACCCTCAGCAACTCGTGGCCCGCAACGTGCGCAATCACGGGTTTGCTGGCGGACATAACCAGTTAATACGGTTTGCTTTTGAGCGTTGGTCTAAGGATGAGCTCCATAACGCGGCCGTATTAGTTACAAATGCTGATCTTATTCTTGACCCCAAGCTCATAGAAGAATTGGTGAGGGCGCTTGAGGTCGATCCCAAGCTTGGCGCGGTGCAACCAAAGCTTTTTAGAGCTTTTGCCAACGTGACAACTGATGATGGCCTTGAGCACAATATTCTTTCAGACACCATCGATACTACCGGACTAGTAATTAATAAAAATTGGCGACTTGAAGATCGTGGGGCAGGTGATCTAGACAGAGGCCAGTACGATGCAGCGACAGATTTGATTGGTCCCTGCGGCGCTTTGACACTTATTCGCGCTGCAGCGCTTCTTGACGTCGCTTATAACGACGAATATTTCGACGAAGACTTTTTTGCTTACCGTGAAGATTGTGATTTGGCGCTCCGCTTTCGTCGGGCTGGTTGGCTGACCAAATTTGTGCCGACCGCCACGGCTCACCATTATCGTGGCATGTATGGGGCACAAAAACGTGGCCTATTTGAACGTTGGCGCGATAGGCGCAAACAGCGGCCATTTTCAGCAGCTATGAGCACACGCAATCAATTGTTTTTCTTGCTCAAAAACTTAACTTTGACCGATTTTATTTTGGCCTCTCCGTTCATTGTCATTAGTGAGGTTCTTAGGGTAAGCTACGGATTCTTGTTTGAACCTCAAACACGTCGGGCGCTACTTGAGGCTCCAAGATACATACCACGTATGCTTAAAAAACGCGCGCACGCTCAAAAAAATACCCGTGTGGACAGAAGAATCATTCGCTCTTATGTCGGCCGTTGATTTGTCTATTCTCATTGTTCATACCTTTGAACGAGATTTAGTCCGACAAACGTTGCGGGCTATTCGTCGGGCGGCGCCGGCCTTGAACTACGAGGTGGTGGTGATTGATAACAATCCAGCTTTAGGACTAGAAACTATACTCAAGCGTGAATTTGCCGGAGTTAATTATTTGTCGCGTAACTACAATGCTGGCTTTGGTTCTTCGATGAACGTTGGTATCAAAGCAGCTCGGGGTAAATATGTCTTAGTCTTCAATCCAGATATTTTGGTCGACACGGGATCGCTTGAAAAAATGTTTGCTTACATGGAGGCCCATCCTGAGGTAGGCATTCTGGGCCCTAAGTTATTAAACGCTGACGGCACCCTTCAATACTCGTGCTACCGCTCGCCAAGGACAATTGTGCCTCTTCTTCGTCGCACTTGGCTTGGTAAACTACCTTTTGGTCGCAAGATAATTGATCAATTTTTGATGAAAGATGTTTCGCACGAGACAATTATGGAGGTTGATTGGCTCATGGGCAGCGCCATGTTTATTCGCCAAAGTCTGCTCCAGAACATCGGGGGTTTTGACGAACGATTTTTTATGTATTTTGAGGACACTGATCTTTGTAGACGGGCCTGGCAAACAGGCGCGAAAGTGGTCTATTTTCCAGAGGCTAGCATGGTACACTACCACCGTCGAGCTTCTGCTGACGGCTCGTTTTTTATGCAGCTTTTAAACCCTCTAACTCGTCAGCACATAGCAAGCGCCATCAAGTACTTTTTGAAATATTCCGGTCAGCATCATCCTCGTCATGCCGGTCAATCTTCTCTCACCACTTAATCTTCCACCGCCACCACCTCCGCTCTCGCTTAATACTAAGCGACGTCCAGCAAGATTTTTTGGCTTAGTCGCTTTATTCGGACTTCTTATAACGTTTGGGCTAACCCTTTTTGGAGTTGGTTCACTCGTGTCTGGAGCGGTTACCTTAAAAAGCGCAGTGCCACGTGGCGAGCTTGCCCTACAGGCGGCTGATTTTAGGGCGGCTGAGGCGGCTTTAAGCGAAGCTTCACGTGGCTTAGCGAGTCTTGAACGCGGGTTTAGGTTTGTGAGTTACGCCAAGATTTTGCCGTGGCTCGGCGATAACTTAAAAGAGGCGCACTTGGCGACTAGCGCCGCCCAAAACACCGTTAGTGTTCTTGAGTCAGGAGTAGCTATTGGGCAGGATATTTTTTCGCTCGTTGACGTAGAGCCGTATGGCAATCTAACAACTGACCAAAAGCGCAACTTGCTTACAAGTTTAACCGGATCGTTACCAGAATTACGCGACATGCAGGTACGTTTACGTTTGGCTCAAGATGATCTTAATCGGTTGGCTGAAGATGAATTAAGCGCCTTCGTGAGCGGTGCCGTTGATCCGCTTAAGGAGCTTGTTCCTGAACTTCGCGCTAATCTCGACTTTCTCGTGCCACTTGCGGCGATCGCTCCTGAATTCGCCGGTCTTAGTGAGGCCAAACAATTTCTTATTTTATTTCTTAATAATTCTGAACTTAGACCAGGCGGCGGTGTTATTGATATTTACGGACTTCTTCTTATGGAGGATGGTCAAATAACCTCACTTGCTACTTCTGATTCTTCCGCCTTAGATCAGTTGGTTGCTGGTAGTGACTACTCGGTTGTTCCGCCCGGCCCACTTGCAAACCACCTCCACCTGTCGAAGTGGTATTTTCGCGATTCTGCTTGGTCTCCTGATTTTGCGCAAACAGCTCTGGATGCAACTCAGCTTTTTCGACAAGAAAGTGCTTTTGCTCGGCAGCCGATTCCAGAAATCGATGGCGTTATCGGACTCACGCCAACTTTTATTGCCGAACTTTTAAGCATTACTGGCCCGATTACCGTCGAGGGGCAAACTTTTAAGAGTGACAATGTAAGGGATGCGCTCGAATACGAGGTGCAGGTAGCAGACGCTCAAAACGGGATTCCTGAGGCCCAACGTAAAGAAATCGTCAGCCTTCTTGTTAACGAACTACTCGATCGTTTATTTTCTCTGTCGCCATCATCCTGGCCAGAAATTTTTAAGGCATTAAATATTGGTTTCGCCCAAAAAAACCTAGCCCTACAAAGTTTTTCGCCAAAAACTCAGGCTGCCTTAGAGGATTATGACTGGGCTGGTAGGATTGTTGCAAACCAGACTGATGACGTTCTCATGCTCGTTGACGCCAATCTGGGAGCTCTAAAAACTGATCGAGTGATAGCGCGTCAGGTTAGTTATAAGATTGCCCCTCAGGGCGAGACTTACCGGGCTACGGCTACTGTGAGTTATGAGCATAATGGTTCCTTTGATTGGCAAACAACGCGTTATAAAACATACGCACGATTGTTTGTTCCTGTTGGTTCAAAATTTGTGAGTTCGAGTCTTCCTAGCGTGGTTACCGAGAACGTATTAGGTTTGACGACTTTTGGTGCTCATGTGGTAGTTGAGCCCGGACAAACGAGTATCGTGACCTTCACCTATGACCTGCCAACCACTATCGCCGATGCCGTAGAACGCGGCACATATCGACTTATGGCCATTAAACAGCTCGGTGGCGGGGATAACCTTTTGACCCTTGATCTTGACTTTGGTACCACGGTGGCGTCAGCTGTACCCGCCGAAGCAGCCAATGAATTTCACGATCACAATTATCGTCTTACTACTCCTCTTACCACAGACTCTTTGTTCTTGGTGCGCTTCCGTTAACTTCGTCGCGTATGTTCAGTCGAAAAATTGGGATTGACCTCGGGACTACGACGGTCCTGGTTTATGTGCCTAAACGCGGCATTATTATTAACGAGCCGTCAGTTGTTGCTGTTTCTAAAATAGATAAATCGGTCCTGGCGGTCGGCAAGGAGGCTAAGGACATGCTTGGTCGCACGCCTGACACAATTGTGGCAAGAAGGCCACTTAAAGACGGGGTCATCGCTGATTACCGGACAACTGAAGCCATGCTACGTTATTTTATTAACAAGGCCTTGGGTGGCGTCCGTTTGTTTCGTCCTGAGGTCATGATCGCAGTTCCAGGTGGGATCACCTCAACTGAGCGTCGAGCGGTGATTGATGCCGCGCTCTCCGCCGGCGCTAAAGCGGCTTACATAATTAAACAACCGATCGTGGCGGCTATTGGCGCAAATATTCCTATTGGTAGTCCAAACGGACACATGATTGTTGAAGTGGGTGGCGGAACAACCGAGATGGCGGTGATTTCCTTAGGTGGCATTGTGGCCTCGACATCCGTGCGTATTGGCGGTGTTAAGTTTGACTACGCTATCATGGAACACGTGCGTCGTACCTATAACCTAGCCATCGGTGAACGCACAGCTGAGGATATTAAGATTCGTTGTGGTTCCGCTATGTACCTTCAGGAAAAGTTGCGTATGGACGTCAAAGGGCGCGATATGTTAACCGGACTGCCTAAAATAATTGAAGTCACGAGTGATGACGTAACGCAGGCAATTCAGCCTCTTCTTGAAGGAATTTTGACTGCTCTTAAAGAGGTGCTTAATCAAACCCCACCCGAACTTTCGGCTGATGTTATGGATAAAGGCATTGTAATTTCAGGTGGTTCAGCCCAGCTCAGAAATTTTGACCGCTTGATTGCCGAAGCCACGAGTGTCCCAACCTATGTGTCCGAAGATCCGCAACTTTGCGTAGCTCGTGGCACAGGCCTTGCCCTTGAAAATCTCGAGGCATATAAACGCAGCTTGTTCAGTAGTTAATGGCGGCTACAATGATTAGCTACTAGGGACGAGCCACTAGCAACTAGCTGCTAATACGAGTGGTGTCTGGTTAACAAAATTTACAGCTAGTAGCTAGTGGCCAGTATCTAGTTTCTTTGTAGAATATGATAATAGGCATCGATGCCAGTGCTTTAGTAAAAACTGAGCCTACCGGGGTTGAATTATATGTGCAAAATCTTCTGCGGCACATGATGACCGAGCCTCTTCAGAATGGGGAACGAGTTATTCTTTACGGACCTTGTCCCAAGCCCCCAGACCTTGAGTTACCCATTGGTTGGTCTTGGAAAGAGTTACGATTCTTTTTGCCGCGAGGTTGGACTCATCTTAGGTTAAGCGCCGAGCTTACCTTATATCCGCCTGATGTCTTTTTTTGTCCTGCTCACGAAATTCCCTTAATGCACCTTCGGACCAAGATCGTTACCACGGTGCATGATGTGGTTTTTCGTCATGCGCCGCGATCCTATGCGCCACGGAGCTTGCGACGTCAGGAATGGGCAATTCGTCGAGCGGCTAGGCAAGCCGAGGCAATTCTCGCAGTCTCCGAAGCCACCCGGCGTGACCTTATGAGTCTTTACCGGGTGCCTGAGGAGCGGATTACCGTGAGTCATCTTGGACTTAGGGTATTTAATAACCAGCTTCCGGCGGCCGACGTTTTGGCTCGTCATGACTTAAAAGATCGGCGGTACATTCTTTTCGTGGGTCGTGTTGAAGAGAAAAAGAATCTCCAGGTTCTCCTCAAAGCTTTTTTGGCGCATAAAGAAGGTTTCGGAGCAGGTTTTCCTTGTATTTTGGTGTTTGCCGGTAAAGAAGGGTATGGCAGCGGAACGATTCGGGCGCGTGCCGCGGCATCGGCGTTTGCCAAAGACATTAAGTTTTTGAACTATGTGTCGGACGAAGAATTGCCGGCGCTTTACGCAAATGCCGCGGTTTTTGCCTTTCCCTCACATGGCGAAGGCTTTGGTTTACCAGTTATTGAGGCCATGTCTTTTGGCACACCGGTTGTGGCGAGCGATATGCCGGCGCTTCGAGAAATCGCCGATGGCGCGGCCCTTTTTGCCGCTCCCGATGACGTGGCTGCCTGGACAGGATCGCTTGCGAGTTTACTCACCGACGAAGAGCTTCGTCGCGACTTAAAAGTTAAGGGTTTAATGCAAGCGAAAAATTTTACCTGGCCGCAAACGGCCAATCTGACTTGGCAAGTTCTTCGTAAAGTATGCGCGACCTCGTCCACGAGCTCTGCAGTTTAGGCTTTCAAGATCGCGAAGCTAGGGTGTATTTGGCCTTGCTACGCTATGGCAAATGCACCGCACAAACGGTGGCCTTTGTAGCTGACGTGCCACGAGCTTCTTGTTATGACATCTTAGAACATCTTGTAAGCAAAAGTTTGGTTGTCGTAACAACTAACGGTGAGCAGCGCGAATACTTTGCCGAGCCTCCCGAACGTTTGCATTTTCTCCTTAAACTCCAAGGAGAGGAGATTACGGCACGAATGAAACAGTTAACACAACTATTGCCGTTTCTAGCGGCAGTTGGTGCTGATGCTAAAACTCAGCCACAAATTCGTTTTTTTAAAGGTGTTCACGATTTAAAAGAACTTCAAGCAGAATTTTTTACCTGGGAAGGGGAGACCATTCAGCTTGTTGGTTATGATGCTTTGCTGGCGCTTGATCCGGTACGTTCAATTGTTAGCAAAGAACACAAAAAATTACAGACCAAACAAAAAACCGGTCGGGCCATAATGGTGACCGACGGCCAGGCCCCAGAGGGAATTTTTGAAACCAGGGTTTTGCCGACCTCAGCGATCTCTGTTCCTGGAGAAATCACGGTATGTGGTGATCGTGTAGTCCTGTTTGCCTACACTCACGACGTCATGGCGGTCGAAATTCACTCGCCAGCCATTGCGCAAACCTGCCGGGCAGGCCTTGAGCTTGCTTGGAAGTACGCCGGAGAACTTGAGGCTCAGTTAAAAGGCGATAAGCTGACCCCCTCTTGATCCCCCCCTTAATAAGGGGGAGACGTACTGTGTTATGACATTGGTCAATAATAATCGAGAGATGAAAGAGCGTCGCAGGGAATTGCGTAACAATGCAACGAAAGATGAGAGGTTGCTCTGGATATTTTTAAAAGATAAAGGATGTGACGGAATTAAGTTTAGACGTCAACATGGTGTAGGGCCGTATATTTTAGATTTTTATGCCCCATCGATTCGTTTAGCCGTCGAACTCGACGGGGCGATCCATGAAGATCTACAAGAACAAATTTACGACCAAGAGCGAGATCATTTTCTCAGCACCGTTGGCATAAAAGTTCTTCGCATCAATCGTCATGAATTCGCGCAGGGAATAGACCATGTACTCGATCTCATACGCGAAGCCATGGCATAGCGTCCCCTCCTTTTTAAGGAGGGGTAGGGGTGGTCAGTCATTCTAAACAAAACATTTAAACAAAAAGAAAGACCCGCACGGCAAAGGCGCGTGCGGGTCGAGAGATCACCTCTTGAACGGATAGCCGTCCGGGGGAGAAGACCTCTTACATGGTAATGGTGTCGTGGTGGCCGTGGTGGCGGGCCCACTGACGGCGGGCCCGCGTCATCGCCTTCCAGCTGAGCTGGCGGTGGCGATGTTCCACGGGGTAGTGACGGAGCGCGTGCGAGCCAGGCCGCAGCCGGAAGGGCCTGAGGGTGTAGCCCATCGCCGCGCGCTCGGCGTCGACGGCTTCGCGCTCCTTGATGATCGCCTGGCGCACCGACTCGGGCGCGTACGAGCGCACCGCGATCGAGCGCGACCACTGGCCGCGCGACCGTCGAGAACGGCTGTAGTTCCAGATCGAGCGATCGTAATCGCTCATCCCGTCCCACAGGGGACAGAGACCACTCGTCAGCGATTCGTCCTCGTACTCCTCGTACTGAGCGACGAACGAGACGTCCTCCATCACCTCCTGGTGGACGTAGTCGGCGGTGGTCAGCTGGTCGCACTCGGCGGGCGGGAACCAGTCGTCGGTCTCCTCCGAGGCGCGTTCGGCGAGGATCTTCGACTGGTTGATTTCCGAGACGAGGAGCATGAGCTCCTCGTGAGTCTCGATGCTCGTGCGACGGAACTCGGCCTCGAGCCGGGCCCGCTCCTCGATCTCGGCCGCTTCGGCCATGGCCGTGTAGCGGTCCTTGACCTCGGTCGGGGACACGTCGTCGGATTCCTCGGTCTCGACCTCTTCGTCGTCCGTCATCTCTGCGACCCAATAGCGGACGGGCTCGTGCCCCGTGATCGGAGAGACGAGCTCCAGCTCGCCCGAGCGGACGTCCCACAAGTTCTCGGCCGCCTCGCGACCGATGTTGCCGCGGGCGTTCGAGGGGAACCGGCCCTTGGCCGGCAGGTCGTGGAACCTCGAGATGTAGTGCACGCATCCTCCTTGGGGCGGGTGCCCCGACGTGCGGTTGTTGGGGAACTGGTTGCAGATTGTTACCTGCACCTTTCTGGAGGTGATTGAAGGACGCAGTGATCAGCCGAGGTTGATGTGCGTCGTGGTGCGGCGCGGTGCCGAGAGTCAGCCGGAGCCAAGTCCGGTACCCGCGCACCGATCGTGGAATGGTGGTGCCATTCCGTCCGACCATCGTCTCTCTCCCCCAGAAAGGTATCGATAATCTTTAGACGTTCAGAAGTTATGAAAATAACCAGCAACTGTAGCAAAAAAATGACATTTTGTCAAGCTATTTCAAGTAAATATTTGGCTAATA
>CAYJQH010000001.1:87649-109827 GCA_964372415.1 uncultured Gammaproteobacteria bacterium
TAAATATTTGGCTAATACAAGCAATTTTTACTATCTCGAAGCTATTAGCTTTTAGCGTTTAGCTAGCTGTTTGCATTTAGTAGTTAGCTGCCTTGGAGCTGACCAGTGATTTTGTTTATGGGCTAAAGGCTAACAGCTAAAGCTAGCTAGTAGCTAACCGCTAAACGCTCGGTTGAGCTTTTTGTGGGCATAGCAAAGAGCCTATTATGCTATGATTTAAATCGTTATGCTTTTCGATGATGTCATTGGCCATAAGGCGCAGATTAATTATCTGCGTCGGGTTTTAACTCAGGCCAAGCAAGCTCACGCTTATACCTTCGTTGGTCCTGCTGGAACGGGCAAGAAAACTATTGCCGAAAGATTTGTGGAACAGCTCCTTGGGTTGACTCCGGGAGCCTTAGGTAATAACCCCGACGTGACGGTGATTCGTCGCGAAGAGGACGAAAAAGGAGGTCGTAAAAAAACTATCAGTATCGAAGTCATTAAAGAGGCGTGCGCACGTTTGGGTTTGTCGGCCGTCGGTAGTCTAAAGGTGGTCATTATCGAGGAAGCTGATCTCATGACACCACAGGCGCAAAATGCCTTGCTCAAGACTCTTGAGGAACCCCAGGGACCGTCTCTTGTTATACTTCTTGCAGAAGACAGACAGCGGTTACTGCCAACACTTCTGTCACGGGTTGTTAGTCTTCATTTTTCTTACGTGTCTCCTGAAGACATTACTCGTGGTCTTTTGCGCCTAGGATATTCACCCCAAATTGCCGAAGAAGCAGCTTGTCTTTCGGCTGGTCGTCCTGGAATAGCTTTATCCTACGCTGACGCAGATCGTTTAATGACAGCCAGGCGTGAACGCAGCAAACTTGAAGCTTTTATTGACGCACCGCTGTTTGAGCGCTTCAAAACCATTAGCGAAATTACCAAAGGGGATGATGCGCTCTCGGGCGATGCGAGAACTGTTTGGCTCGAGGCGCTCTCCACGATCTTGCATGATCGCTTACGGACAAACTCACGAATGGTGCCGGCCCTTGACGCTCTGCTCTCTGCGCGTGAGGCCATCCGCGATAATGTAAGTCCTACCTTAGCCATTGAACGAATAGCCTTAGCTTTATGAAAAATCTACGTTTCATTGTTGCGTGTGTCATGTTACTTACGGTTGGTGCCGGTTGTGTGTTGCCTTTTTCTGGTAACAAAAAGGCACAGGTTGGCTCGGGTGGGTTTTTAGTTTCTAAAGATGGCGGACGCTCTTGGAGCTCAAAAAGCACGCTCCTCACAGCTGGCGGAGTGAGCACTATCTCAGGGCTCGATTTGTTGGTTATTGAACAGGACCCTGCTGATTCCTCAACGCTTTACATTGGCAGTCAAGCAAATGGACTTTTTTATTCACTAGATGGCGGAGAATCTTGGCAACGTCCGGAAAACGATGTTGCTCGCAACGGAACCATTATCGATCTTGAGGTCGACCCAGCTGACATCTGTACTTATTATGTCTTGAAATCGGATCGTCTACTTAAAACCACGACTTGCGGTCGCGAGTTCGATGCCGAAACTTATGTTGAAACGCGGACCGATGTAACCCTGACTGAGCTTGCGATCGATTGGTATAACTCAAAAATTTTGTGGCTCGGCACCTCATCGGGTGATATTTTTAAGTCATTTGATGCCGGCAATACCTGGACCACTTCAACCAGGCTACGAAGCAGCATAAGCGCGCTTGAAGTGAGTAACGGTGACAGTCGAGTAGTGCTTGTTGGTTCAGGTAAACATGGACTTTCTAGGACGGCCGATGCCGGAGCTAACTGGGTATCGTACGAAGACCAACTGGAGGATTTTAAAGGTTCGGATAAAGTTCTAGATTTGAGCCAGTCTAACAACGGCTCAACCATGGCTATGAGCAGTGACTTCGGCTTGCTAATTTCTAAAGACGAAGGTTTTAGCTGGCAGAGTATTCCCCTCGTCGCGACCGATAAAGTAGAAATATATGATGTCGCCGTCGCGCCAACCAACGGTGATATTTTAAGCTATGGTACAGCCACGACCTTCCTTAGATCGACTTCCGGTGGGAGCGCCTGGAGTACCCAAGACCTGCCGACGAGCCGGGCCACTTCTGTTCTTTTGGTTGACGCCGAGGACCCCAATACGATTTATATGGGGGTTTTAACACTTGAGGATTAACGCAAGCCGATTAGTAGTTACCACTAAGTGGCTAATGGGCTAACCGGCAATATTGACGGAACAGCCCAACGTCACTACACTCTTTTCGAGTTAATTTTTGAATGTTATATGCCCCTTCTTGCCGATAGTAAGGCCGAATTTGAGAAAGTAATAAATCATCTGACGCACGAGCTTTCGATGTTGCGCACCGGTCGGGCCACGCCGGCGCTAGTTGAAGACATCCAGGTGGAGGCCTATGGCACCATGCAACCCGTCAAGGCACTGGGATCAATCTCGGTTACTGACGCGCGCACCTTGGCTATTGAGCCGTGGGATGGGACAGTCGTCAAAGCAATAGAAAAAGCGATTCAAGAATCTGGCATCGGTATTAATCCGGCCGTGGATGGCAAGATTATTCGTCTAGCCATGCCCATGATGACCGAAGAAAATCGTCAGAAGTTGGTTAAGGTGATGAAGGAAAAGATGGAAGAAGCCAGAGTTAGCATTCGACAAGTGCGTGAAGAAGTAAAAAAGAAAATTGAAAAACAAGATGGCATCGGTCAGGATGCCGTGCGCAAAGATTTGGCCGATCTCGATAAGACCGTTAAAGATTACGTGGCTAAAATCGATGCCGTGGGTGACAAAAAAGAAAAAGAGATCATGACTGTCTAGTATGGAGGTATCGATGGAGACAATTGTTAATTTATGTAAGACCCGGGGATTCATCTTCCCCGGTTCCGATATTTATGGTGGGCTTGCCAACAGCTGGGATTACGGCCCGCTTGGCGTTGAGCTTAAGAACAACATTAAACAAGCTTGGTGGAAGAAATTTGTCACCAGCCGTTTAGATATGGTTGGTCTTGATGCAGCGCTTATTATGAATCCCAGGGTCTGGGAAGCCTCAGGGCACGTGGCTACCTTTAGCGATCCTCTCGTGGAGTGCAAAAATTGTCATGAGCGCTACCGCGCCGACCAAATTGATCTCACTCAAGCTTGTGAGAATTGTGGCAAGAAGGGGACATTTACTGAGCCCGCCTCGTTTAACCTCATGCTTAAAACGTTTCTTGGGCCAAAAGAAGACAATTCAGCGATTGTTTATTTTAGACCCGAAACCGCTCAAGCGATGTTTGTTGATTTTCCACATATTCTCCAAAGCACCCGCAAACGTCTTCCCTTTGGTGTGGCTCAGATAGGTAAAGCCTTCCGCAATGAAATTACACCCGGAAACTTCATTTTTCGTACCCGTGAGTTCGAGCAAATGGAAATTGAATACTTTATTCACCCGAATGACTGGGAAAGTGCCTTTGACTATTGGCTCAAGCAAATGCATGAATGGGTAGTTGAGTCTGGAATTGATGGCAGCCGTTTGCACGATCTCGCAGTACCTGATGTCGAGCGAGCCCATTATTCCAAACGCACGGTTGATCTTGAATTTGATTTCCCCTTTGGTCGTAAAGAACTTTACGGTCTGGCGTACCGAACAGATTTCGACCTTACAAATCACGCCACGGCCTCCGGAAAAGACATGACGTACACGGACCCAGTAACTGGCGAAAAATTTGTGCCACACGTCATAGAGCCAACCTTTGGCGTTGACCGAACGTTCCTCGCGATTCTTCTTTCGGCCTACACTGAAGAAGATGTGGCTGGGGAAAAGCGCATTGTTTTGCGCCTGCCAAAGCATTTAGCACCAGTTAAGGTTGCTGTACTCCCGCTTTCAAAGAAGGATGAATTATCTAATGTCGCTAAACCGTTAGCTGAACGATTAGCCAAGCTATTTCGCGTTGACTACGATGAAACGCAGTCAATCGGCAAGCGCTATCGCCGCCAGGACGAAATTGGCACACCATATTGCGTTACCGTAGACTTTGATTCGCTAGAAGATAAGGCGGTCACAGTTCGCGAACGTGATAGCATGAAACAGGAGCGCGTGCTGATGAACGAACTCGAAACGTACTTGCAAAGTCGATTAGTTAATTAGCCTGTTAGCGCATTCCGTGTCACGACTAATCGGCTAACCGGCTAATCAGCTATTTATCTATGCTTCATCCCTTAACATTGAAAAACGGCGCTCGTGTTCATCTGGTACCTTTTAAGGGTACAAAAGCGGCGACGCTTCTCGTGTTATTTAAAATTGGTTCCCGGAATGAGGCGTTAAAAGTTTGGGGCGGCTCACATTTTATTGAACATCTCATGTTCAAGGGCACCAAACGTCGTCCGGAAACCATTGATATTTCCAAAGAACTTGATCGTTATGGCGCCGAGTACAACGCCTACACCGGCAAAGATGTAACTGGTTATTGGGTTAAAATTGATACCAAGCACCTACCAGTTGCGATCGATCTCTTACATGACATGCTCTTTCACTCCAAGTTTGAGGATACCGAAATGACTCGTGAGAAGAAGGTGATAATTGAGGAGATCAAGATGCATGAGGAAAACCCTATCATGCATGTTGATGATCTCCTTGAAGAAGCGATGTTTGCTGATCATGTGCTCGGTCGAAATATTGCTGGCACAGCGAAATCAGTAACACAAATGAAGCGCAGCGATATCTTGGCTTATCGTGATGCTTATTATGTGCCAGAAAACATGGTTATCGTCCTAGCTGGCAATATCCCCAAGGAAGCTAAGAAATTTTTGGATGACACCTTTGGTCAAGTGCCGCAAAAACCGCTCGTAGCGACTGAAGCATCTTTTGTGGAAAGAGGGGAGTTCACCGCGACTCCAGCACGCATTCAACAAAAACCAGTTGAGCAAATTCAGGTAGCCTTTGGTTTTCCAACCCCCGGGCGTGGACATAACGATCAGGCGGCGCTTCAGTTGCTGTCAACCATTTTTGGCGGCACCATGAGTGCGCGATTGTTTATTGAGGTGCGCGAAAAACGAGGACTTTGTTATTTTATTCGTTCATCGTTTGACGCCTATTCAGATGTCGGTATTTTCAGTATCCGTTCCGGGCTTGATGCGCGCCGTTTACCTTTGGCTACAAAGGTTATTATGAACGAGGTTAAAAAACTGGCTAAGCACGGGGTAACCGAAGCTGAACTTAAACAAGCTAAAGATCATATTCGTGGAGCTATGACTTTACGACTTGAAGATTCTTCTAATCAAGCAGAATTCGTGGGTCAACAAGAGCTGTTTCTAGACAAGGTCAAAACACCTGAAGAGCGCCTAAAGGATATTGCAGCAGTGACGCGGGCCGAAATTAATCGTGTGGCCCGCCAGACTTTAAATCTAAAGAAATTTTCTTGCGCTGCAGTTGGGCCATATAAATCAGAGAAAGATTTTCTTAAGCATCTACCGACCTTCTAGAATAGAGTTGCCTTAAAGATGTAAGTTGCTTACCTTAACGTTTTATGAAATACGTCATTGGTAACTGGAAAATGAATCTCGGAACCCGCGAATCGTTGGCTTTGGTGCGCGGTGTTTTACGCGCTCTACAAGGTAAAGAAACAGTGCCAAAGATTATTATTTGTCCTTCGTTTACGGCTTTATCCGAGGTTCACAAACTTTTAACCAGAACCAGAATTGAGCTCGGAGCCCAGAATGCTGGCCCTGATCGAGCGGGTGCCTATACTGGAGAAATAGGATTGGCTCAACTTGAAGACATTGGTACCAAATATGCCCTTATCGGCCACTCCGAGCGTCGGGTAGTTTTTCATGAAGATGACGCCTTGGTGCGGAGTCGTCTGACTGCTGTCATGGCCTCCACACTCACTCCCATTCTGTGCGTCGGAGAACCAATTGAGGTACGCGTTAGACAAGAAGCTTCGACCTACGTAACGGAACAGCTGCATGCGGCTCTTCGTGATCAATCAATTCCGCGAAGCAAGCGCCTAATTGTGGCCTATGAACCTGTTTGGGCCATAGGTACTGGAAACACCCCCTCGGTCTTGGATGCCGTGGCCATGCACCGGGTTATTCGTGATGTGGTTCGTCAATATGCCCACCTGGACGATGATCGCTTCTCGGTAGTTTATGGTGGCTCAGTAGATGGTGAAACCGCTTATCAATTTTTGCGTGAAGCAGAGATCGATGGTGTGTTGGTCGGCGGTGCCAGCTTACGTCTGCGAGAATTTGAGAGTATCATTCGGGCTGCTACAGAGGTTCTTGAAGCCCAGGGTACCGTATGATTTTAACTATCATTCTACTTGTTCTTTTGAGTCTGGCTGTTTTTACGTTGTTTATTTTGATTCTACGAAAATTGCCGCAACTTCGTGTGGTTGATCCATCGACTTCCAGAGAGGGAAGAACTAAGGGTCTTAAGTACGAACTTCTCCGTCAGCGTTTGGCCAGAGAAAGCGAAAAGCGGACCGTTGCCATAAAAAAAATTGCGAGCGGTCCTTTTACTGCGCTCCAAAACCTAGTTAGGAGTACCGCGGCTCGACTGCAGGCTATAGAAAAATCGTATAACGATCGGCAAAAGTCAGGTCGTAAGACAGCGAGTCAAGCTGAGATTAGAGCTCTTCTTGATGAGGGGCATAAGCTTCTTGATGACGAGCGTTTTGATGCAGCCGAAAAGAAGTTTATTGAGGTCTTGAGCATTGAACCAAAAAATAAAGACGCTTACGAAGCGATAGGCCGCCTTTATCTGCGCGCTAAAGATTTACCGCAAGCCAAGGAGGCGTTTAAGCATCTGCTTAAACTTTCAAGAGATGATGCCAGCGTTTTAGCCAGCCTGGGTGAAATTGCTGTACTCGAGAATGAAATCGACGAGGCTTATACATATTTTTCACGGGCCAAAAATATTAGTCCCAACAATCCAAAATATCTGGATTTTTTTATTGAAGCAGCCCTGGCCAAGGGTGATGTGCTTGAAGCGACGATGGCGGTTGATCATTTACGATCAGTAAATCCGGAGAATCAAAAAATTAAGCACTTTGATGAGCGAATCGACGCACTGCGCAAGAAAAAGAAAGAGACCAAGTAATTACTTGGTCTCTTTGTGTAAAGTGTGAGTCTTGCACTGTTCGCAGAACTTCTTAAGCTCAAGTCGTTCTTTGATGGTCTTCTTGTTCTTGGTTGAACGGTAGTTTAGCGACTTGCACTCCGTGCACTCGAGTTTTATCAGTGTTTCCTGTGACATAAGATAATAAATTCGGGCTCAGCCTACGCGATGCTGGATAATTTGTCAAACTTGTTTATCTTCAGTTTTCATGTTAGTATTTTGTGCGTTTTGCCGATGTAGCTCAGCTGGTTAGAGCAGCTGTTTTGTAAACAGCAGGTCGTCGGTTCGAATCCGACCATCGGCTCCAGGTTGCATTTTTTTAAGAAATCTCGCAGAATATTGGCACTCTTTGGGTCGGTACCGAAGTGGTCAAACGGGGCAGACTGTAAATCTGCTGGCTTGCGCCTTCGAAGGTTCGAACCCTTCCCGACCCACCACAGGAAAACACAATTAAATAACTTTCTGCTGCGTCACTGGTCCCAGTTTTGATCTCACCGTATTTAGGAATACGCCTCGATCAAAACATCCAATTCCTTGCATAAAATTATTTAATTGCGTTTTCTGTTCAGGCAAACTAAGAAAACGTATTAAGTTGCGGCAGCTTCGAGGAGGCGGCGAGTAAGGGTGAGGCGTATAAAGATATACGACGAACCCGACGGAGCCGCCGACGAAGGAGATGGCGCAACTTGGATACGTTTTATATGCCGCAGTAGCTCAGATGGTAGAGCGCATCCATGGTAAGGATGAGGTCTCGGGTTCAATTCCCGACTGTGGCTCCAGAGATAAAAAATCCCTTCCTAAAGAAGGGATTTTTTGCTGGTTAGTATTAGCTATAAGAAAGTAATTAATAGGGCAATAACCATGACCGCAAGTGTGTGAGCGATGGTTTTTGATTTTCTAGCTTCGCCATGAAGTAGCATGGTTGTTAAAAGAAGCAAACCAAGAGCTATGGCGGTGTAAACGTAGAATTTGGTAAAGCTATTTTCAAGTTGTCCAAAATCAACTATGCCTAAAAGCCTTGGTTCCTCAGTTTGCGTAAAGGCGAAGAGATCAGCCGTTTGTGCGTTTGGTAATACATAGGCTAGTTCTTTCACGTACTGTGCATTATTTAAATCTTGTATCGTGATAGTTAGCCATTCACCGAAGGGATCAAGATTTTCTGGATTATAAGGAATTTGGGCTGACCAAAGATTATTGTCATCTCTCACAAGTGGCACTGTAACGTCACTTAGTGATATAAGTGCATCGTTTGCCTCGCGGAGGCTCACTTGAACATCGTAAGCATTATTACGCGGAATTATCTTGGTCGATATCGACGAGTACGGCTCATTGCTAGAAGTTGACTCTGTGGTTGGTTCGTCCAGCTCATGCCCAAACATTTGAGCTACGAAAATTGCTGGGTAGCCATCATATGTGCCTTGCGCAACGCCTACGCCAATTTCTGTAAAACGATCACTCACAATATTTGCCCGGTGAGTTGGGCTCGCTATCCAGCCAGACGTTACATCCTCTGCCGAATTGAAAAATACAGCCAAATTTTCCCCGGCCGAACGGTAGTCGTAACCATATGTTTTAATCCAGTGCCAGGGTGAAAGACCGTCCGGACTAGTGTGGGCGAAGTATTGGTTTGCCACCAGGTGATCGGCTTTAGCTTGAGCCGCCATGGCTAGTTTTTCATCAATATTAAGAGCCGGCAGGTCGATTTCACGTCGAGTCTGATTGGTTAAGAGAACAATATTCGGGGCAGTAATAGCGCTTGAGAAGACATTTTTTGCAGGTAGAGCGGTTATCGCAGTTAAAACAGTAAGTTTGAGGATAATTAGAATAACCGAATATCCAAACAGCGCCCGGTGCGCCAAAAGATGCGGGGTAAAATTATTACGACGGTGAGGCAATAGATGATCGCGAAGATGATGAAAGATGGCAGACATGGTTTAAGTATAAACGAAAAAACCCCGCACCAAGGTGAGGGGCCTTCCGTTGAATTGCAAATGTGAACTAACGAGCAACGCTGATTGCAGCCGCGGCTTCTGGATCACAGGCGCCAACGACGAGGGTGCCAGAGGCGTTCCTGGTCATGTAGTAGTCGGTTTCTGCAGCTGTGCCGGAGCTCGGATCGGTAGGTATTGAACCCAGGTAGCCTTCGGTTACAAGAGCCGTCAGATCAACGCAGGCGGCCTGTGTAGCGACAGCCGTACAACCGGTGTCACAACCGTTCGCGGCGGTACCAATCTGATAATTTTGACCAGCGGTAAGGCTTGAGATAGCGGCCACGTAGGTGCCGCCGTTATCAACTTGGTCAACTTTGGCTGCGCTCAATACGTTGTTCACGTCGCTCCAGCGCTTTGAGTCACGAGATTCCTGGAAACGCTGAACGGGATCCAGAGCTACGAATACCGCGGCCGCCAAGATGGCAATCACGGCAATGACGATCAAAAGTTCGATAAGGGTGAAACCACGATCATTACGCATAGAACAATAAATGAATTATTTACTTTACACTATATCAAAGTTTATGAACAACTGTGGTATTCACGTGGGGATTGTAGATATGAGAACAATCAAGCGCGAGGTATACTGGAAGCAATCTTATGGTCGTGAAACAGAAAAATACCACTCAGGAAGAAATGGTCACGGAGACTCAGGAGCAAGTAGTAAAAAAAATTGTCAAACCTGAAAATCATAAGCCATTATTGCCTCGCGTCGATCGTAAGCAGGTTGAGGCACTTGTTGAACGCGCGGTGCGTCATCAGGGTGATGCTGTAACCGAACTTTTTGATTCCGTAATGCGTTTTGCACACGAAGCCGGGGCGTCCGATGTTCATATTGAACCTGAAGACGAAACGGCCACTATTCGCATCCGCATTGATGGAATCTTACATGATGAGTTTAAAATTCCCGACTCTTTGCATCGTCAACTTATTGCCGTACTCAAAATTCAAACCCACATGCGAATCGATGAGCACCGCGCTCCCCAAGATGGCCGGTACGAATTTACTTCGGCGCTTGGCGGTGTCGACGTCCGTGCTTCGATAATTCCCGCCACTGGCGGCGAAAAGGCAGTGCTCCGCTTACTTTCAGAGCAATCGCATCAACTGAGTCTTGAAGAGCTTGGTTTTTCTGACCAAGATTTGAAACGCATTCGAGCGGCGATCAGTAAACCTTGGGGAATGATTTTGGCCACTGGTCCAACAGGCAGCGGTAAGACCACCACCATCTACGCTATTTTAGAAATTTTAAATACCCGAGAAGTCAATGTTTCTACTATCGAGGACCCGGTGGAGTTCGACATTGTTGGTGTTAATCAGAGCCAGGTTGATCATGCGGCTAAGTTAACTTTTGCGAATGGTTTAAGAGCCATTCTGCGTCAAGATCCGGACATTATCATGGTAGGCGAAATTCGCGACGAAGAAACAGCTAAAATTGCAGTCAATGCGGCGTTAACTGGACATAAACTACTTTCTACCTTGCACACTAACAATGCCGCAACTACTATCCCGCGTCTTATTGACATGAAGGTTGAGCCATTTTTGATTTCCTCAACTTTGATTTGTGCCGTGGCCCAACGCTTGGTGCGAAAAGTCTGCCCAGCATGCAGCCTCACGAAAAAAATTAAACGATCAGAATTAGAAGAAAAAATTAACAGCCCCCTGGTTAGCATTCTTTTTAAAGATAAGGAGGAAATTGAGGTCAGGGAGGTTAAGGGTTGCGACAAATGCAGTAACACGGGTTATAAAGGACGCATTGGCATTTATGAAGTGCTGCAAAATTCTAAAACTATTCAAGGTTTGATTGTTGAGCGAGCAGACAGCGACCGTATCCAAGCACAGGCAAAAATGGAAGGTATGACAACGATTGTCGAGGACGGTGTGCGAAAGGTTTTAGACGGTCACACCACGATCGAGGAACTGGTGCGCGTGATGCAGGAATAATTTATGGACTCGCCGCAAACAGTTCGTTCAACGCTGCAAAAAAACAATAAGATTATTGAGCGAGATGTTAAACCTGTTTCTGCTTTTGATCGTTTTAAACTTTGGGCATTAGTTAGATTGTCACACACCGAAAAATTAATGTTCACTAAATATTTATCGGTTCTGCTTCAGTCCGGGCTCGCGATAGATGAGGTGTTAGGTATTCTCCTGGACCAATCAAAAGGTGCCATCAAACACATCGCTAGTTCGCTGCGAAATTCGGTTAAACAAGGTGGAACCCTGTCTCAGGGTTTTGCTCAATACCCACATCTTTTTAGTCCCGTGTACATCAATCTGGTGGGTGCTGGAGAGGCTTCGGGAACGCTCCTAGTTAATCTTGAGCATCTCGTTGATCAGATGCAGCGCGATCATGACTTGCGGCAAAAAATTCGCGGCGCCATCATGTACCCAACTGTTATCTTGTGTGCGGCCATCGCTCTAAGCGTTGGGATTGTTGTCTTTATTTTGCCAAATATTACAGATGTTTTTGCTAGCCTTAACATTGAACTCCCGATCACGACCAGAATTCTTTTGTGGATCGCCGACCTCATGCGTTTTCACGGCACAGCGGTGGCTTTGAGTTTGATATCTTTCGTAGTTTTTTGCTTTGTTATCCGTAAAATACCTTTGGCTAAGCCGATCATTCACGAAACCTTACTTCATCTTCCGCTGTTTGGCCCCTTGGCTAAAAAAACCAACTTGGCTCGCCTTACGCGACTTCTTGGCACGATGCTCAAGGGCGGTATGCCAATAGATGAGGCTTTACCGATTGCGGTAAGCGTTCTTAACAATGTTCGTTATAAAACCTTCCTGACAGGTCTTGAGCACGATGTAGATCAAGGACAAACTTTAGCTGAAGCCTTTAGCAAAGCGCCTCGGCTTTTCCCGGGCTTATTGGTTCGTATGACACGGGTTGGCGAGGAAAGCGGCACGCTCGGTGACACTTTTCTTTATTTGGCTAGTTTTTTTGAAGAAGAAATTAACGATGCCACAAAAAATCTTTCCACTCTTCTTGAACCGATCTTATTGGTTGGTATTGGACTAATGGTCGGAACCGTTGCTTTGTCTATTATTGCGCCTATTTATGAAGTGGTTGGCAAAATCTAAAGGCGGCTACACGCTCATTGAGGCGCTCATTGTGGTGGCAATTGTGGCGAGTTTTTTTGGTCTGGGTTTTATGGCCTTAAACTCGATGTACAAAACTGCCTTGACGAGAGCTGGCTCTGACTCCCTGGAGGCCGCTTTGGCTCAGGCAACGACGCGAGCTAGGGTGGGTTCGCAAGGCACTTCCTGGGGAGTTTACCTAGCCTACGACGATACCACGCGAATTCCCACCCAGGTCGTAGTTTTTTCTGGCTCGAGCTACGCTACCAGAAATACCACCCACGACATAATTTATCCGCTGTCCTCGTCACCTCTTATAACCAACGCTACGCTTCAGGGGGCTCAGATGTCGACCGGCAACGATCATGAGATTGTTTTTGCTGCACTTTCAGGAGCCACAACACAATACGGTACAATTACTCTTACGCATGCCAATCAAACCGTAACTTTAACAGTCTCTCCGACGGGGATAGTTTCTAGATGACCTGTATGTCTGCGCCTCGCGGTTCACTTCTTCTTGAAGCAATAATCGCCACCGGTATTGTGGCTACTTTTGCGGTTGCTGTAGTGCAGCTCGTGCTTTTGACCGATGAGCTTGGTGTCCGTTTTGAGGATCGTGGTGATGCCAATGCTTATGCCCAGCAAGGAGTTGAGGCTCTGTATTCGATTAATTTTGCTGATCTGACCAACGTAACTAACGGCAAGGTAGCTTTTGCAAGTGAGCAATGGTCAATTAGTGCCGGGAGCGAAACTTTGAGTAATGGCATGACAAGAGCAGTCACGGTATCTGACGTTCAACGAGATGCCAACTGTGAAGTTATAGCCTCAGGTGGCTCGGTTGATATCGACACCAAAGAATTGGTTAGCACTGTTTCTTGGACAGATGACTTTGGCAAGGCACAGGCAGTCACTTTCCGCCGCCACCGTACCCGTTTTGACAATCCACTAGGCAGTTGTTTTATGCCGACCGCAGCAAGTCAGGTTACGTTTAATCTATCGAGCGCCGAATTTTATGGTGGCAAACAGCTGCGTGAGGTTTATTTTACCAACACCGGAGGAGCAGCAGTGATTATTGACAAGATAAGTTTCACTTGGAATTACAGTTCACAGATAGATCAGGTGTTCTTTGATAACAATAAAGTTTGGTCTAGTTCTGGACCAGGCACCCCAGCAGGTTCGCAAAATTCAGGCGTCCAACTCGACATTCAAAATTATACTCTGGCTGCCAATCAAACATCAGAACTCAACAAAGGACAGTTTACGAATAACATGATTGGGGCCACCCTCACCATGACGGTTACTTTCTCAGATGGCTCGGTTTTTACCTCAGATCCATTCATGCCACAATAATATGCGTATCATGCGGGATATTCATGGCGTGACACTTCTTGAGACCGTTATTTATATTGGTCTTTTGACAGTTCTTGTCTCGGCTTATATCGGTATACTTACGCAACTTACAACCATTCAAGATCGGCAATCAATTTCAGGACGTCTAGCCGAGTCAGCCACACTAGCGCTTGATCAGGTGACCCAGTTTACCGAAAACGCCCAAAGTATCACGGTTTCCACTTCTACCCTCGGAACTTCTACAAGTGTGCTGCAATTCAAAGATGCAACTGGTACTGCGGTCACTATCGATACCGTGATACAAACAATAAATTTCTCTGGTATTAATCAAAATGTCCGCCGGTTGCGCTATATCCGTGGTGGGCAAACTTATTACCTTACTGACACGGATGTGAACGTCGTAACCTGGCAGGTTGATGACGTCCGGACCACCAGTAATGCTTTAAGCGGCTTAAATTTTACGCTTGAGCTTGAAATTTTAAACGAGCAAAGCTCAGGCTATAGGCAGGGAACTGTTCGTCAGCTTACTTCTGTCAGTTTTTATTCGCTCACTATTGAGCAGTAGTTATGAAATCGGCGCACCAACAAGCTAAAGGAGCAATTCTTCTTATGACTGTGCTCATTATGGGAGCCGGTTCATTTATTGGTTTTTTGGCGCTCACTCGGGTTAGTATTAGTCGTTTTGTAACCTCTCAAGAAGTTATCAGAGCTAATGTTTTGAGGGCTAAGACTTACGGTTGCCTTGATGAGGCTCTCATTTGGCTCCAGGAAGATCCAAATTGGAGCGATACCTCGGTCACGACCCTAGATGCTACTTGTACAATAACAATCTCCACGCCACAGAGCGGACAACGTTTGATTCTGGTTAGGTTAGCTGATAACGAGCTGCAATACGGTTTAAATGTTGTGGTTACTGATTCCGATATCAACATCCTTAGTATCACACCAACCTTACCGTAAGAATAATAAACAAGGCCGCACCCAGTATTTCACAAATTACGTAAGTTGGCGCCAGTTTTTTCTGACAGCATCGGGTTTTTCCGCCCTGAATAATAAAACTTACAATTGGTATATTTTCGTACCAAGCAAGTTTATGACCGCAGTAATCACAAGTTGATCGTCCACTAACCCAGGAACGCCCTAGTATTGAACGAGTTATTGCACATTGACCAAAACTCGCAACACTTGCGCCAAGAACTCCAGCTAAAATGACATGGGTAAACTCGAGCACATTACTTGTTTATAGTAATAAAAGATTTTGGCAAGCTGGGAATCGGTACCTTTTTACCCGAAGCATAATCGCGCCACATGGTTTCAATTGTCCCCGAGGTAATTTCTAAAGACTGGCCCTGTGAGGTGCCTGGGTCATGAGCAGTAAAAATGTCGCGTCCAGGATCGTAACCCACGATTAATATCATGTGGCGTTCTGGCCCGGGCGGCGTGTAGTAAAACGGTTGCATGAGCTGTCCATTAATTGGCAAGGCGACTAACTTTCCAGCAAGAACCGTTTGCTTAATATCCGTAAGTGTTGCCTCATTACTCACTACTTGAACGTCGAGTCCGAGATAACTTTTCATTAAACGTTCGGCGGTATCATTAATTGAGGTGTCAATATAATATCCAAAATTTTGCTCTTCCCAGTTGGACATAGCTACGATCATGTCGCGAGCTTCTTCGGGCGCAAGAGGTGAATTGTTTACCCAGGCATAAGCCATTAATGCCGTGGCTTCTTCGCAGCCGTCTTGTTGTTTGGGGTCGCTCCAGTCGCCAAGCGGCGCTTGTGGCGTAAAGGGCACGTCTTGAATTACGGAGTTATCAACATTAAGAATTTCCGCTTTGGGAATTGAGGCTAAGTCGTTCATTGTGATACCCAGTCCGTGGGCGGTCATTAAGCGCCAAGCGTCCTCTGGTCGGCCGAGATAAATTCGGGTCAAGGTGACGGGGTCCACGTACCAGGCTTCACCGTGATTTTGAACATCAAGTAAAATTCGACCCGCCAGTCGCTCACTTAGGGAGGAGGCTTGGACAAGAGGGCTTGCTGCAAGAAACAGAATAATTAGGACAAGTATCTTGTTCATAATTTAACAATACCAAAAAGACCGTTTTGTAACGAGGATGTTTTTTGCTCTTAGATCAGTGCTTTGAAGAGCAGGAAAATTATAAGCCCAAGAGCAACGAGCAAGGGTAGCATCCTAAGACCAAAGCCGCGGCGCCGGCGTATCATGGGAGCTCCCATGACCATAGCGCGTGGACGCCTACGAAACATTAATGGCATATTGCTCAAAAGCATACCATGTTACTCAAGACCCTGGACTCTGAACGTTCAAGAAAATTTCAGGATTGTATCCTGAGCTATCAGAGTATTGTGTCTTGAGTTTTTCGAACAGGTTAAATCTTTCGATACGAAACTGTAAGATACACGATTACGTAGATCAAAAGTGCTACTCCGAGGTAAAGGTAGGCCGTGGTAAGCGATTGGTGATCGGCGAACCAACCGAAGGCCAAGCCAACCGGAACAAAAACTAGAGAGGTCAAAAGACTGGCATAAGATTCCCCAGTTGCTCTAAAATGAGCCGGAAGTTTGCGGTGTAGGTCGGCGTCGAGAAGGGGATTTGCAATAAAGAAAGCCAAAAGCGGTAAGAGCGCAATGAGCATGCCGAATTTTGATGTTACAAAATTCATACCAACATAACTAACGATACTAACTAAAAAAACTAGCAAGTAAAGATTACGATGTTTGAGCTTAATAAGCGGTGTTGCGAGTCGCGCACCAATTGCCTGGAGAAGATAAAACGAGCCACCAATAACGCCAAGCAAAAGCAAGGTAGAACCCAATTCATAAAAGTATAACTGGGCGTACTGATCAATCAGATGATAGGAAATCGTGATCACCACCATGAGTGCTACTGTATGGTAGAGCGTCGGATGTCGACGCATGTATGAGGCAGCTTCACGTATGTGTTGCCAATAGGTAAATTCGCCAGTTGTTCGATGAATATTTGGTTCGATGAGTGACAAGCAGAGAATAAGTCCAATAGAGGACGGCACAAGTGTTAACCAAAATGTTGCTTCAATGCCCAGGAAATTAGCAATAAAGCCACCACTAATTCCGGTAAGCACAGCCGCAATCCCGGAGTAGTAGGCCTTATAACTTAAAGCCTTGGGTGCGGATTGTTCTTGACCAAGTTCTTTCAGAGTATCGTAAAGTAGCGAGTTATAGGTGCCACTTGAAAGCGCGGCATGCACCGAACCCATGAGAACGCCGATAACAAAAGCTCGAAAATCGTGGGCATAGAGCCAAATCAGAGTGTTGAGCATGAAAAAAACAATGTTGAATGCTAGTACGTATTTCCTACTCCAACGATCGGCCAGAGCCCCAGTTGGGACCTCAAGTACAAGTATTGTTAGGGCATAAATTACTTCGACAAGTACGATTTCGCTGACCGAAAGACCTCGCATCTCCATGAAGACTTTATCGAAGGTAAAGAAAAATGAAGCCGTACCAATGGCTGCAATAACGTAAAGTTTCCAAATGTTTCTCCCGAGTGTTGGCATAAGATAAGGCTATTGTAACATTGACAGTTGGCTCTATTTCCGATTCTCTATGGGCCGAGGAGGTCCCATGACATACTCCAGGCGACTGGCAGCTCACGCCTTTCGTTTGCGGCGATTCGATTGTTTAACCATTCGAGAAACTGCTCAAGTACTCGGCATCCCGCTCTCCAAGGTGGAGCGACTGGTGACGTTTCACGAGGCGCGATTCGGTCTTAAGCGACAGCTGAAACTTTGCGGACAGTTCGCACAAAGACTTGAGCGGCGAAGGTTAGCTATGACCTTGTTTAACGAGGGAGCAACCGCTGAGGAAATTCGTCTTATCCTCCAATACTCGTCGCGCAGCCACGTCTCTACGATGATTCGTAAACATCAAGCGGAACCGGTTAGTCATGGTCGGATTATCGTTACGCGTGGCGGTAACGACACGCCACAAATTCTGATTCCGCAGAGAGCAATCATGCTTACCGGTTGGCAGACTGGTGATTACGTCCGTTGGCGTCGAGCTCAAGATCATTTGGTCATCTGGCCAGAAACCCGTAATCCTCGAGCCGAGAATATTCTGGCTTCCAAAGAAATTCTCCAGGCCGAAACATCATGTGGACTCTCGGCAGCTGAAGTGCAGAGGCGGAGAACCGCCTATGAGGATTACTGTTTTAAGAACGAAAAGCTGCAGGTGACAGCCGAACGACTCGGCGTCAGCAAGTCATCAGTCCTGCGTCTCGCTGAAGGATATTCAAAGATAACTGGTTTACCCTGGAAGGGACGGCGTCCACAGAACGCGCGTGATGGTCGGCTTAGAGTCTCAGCTCACGGGAGACTCGCTCTCCAGCGCGCGTCTTATGTCATGAACTGGCTGCCAGGTTCTGACCTCCTGTGGCGTGTTTCAGCTGGCAGCATTGTGCTTGAACGTTTCTACCTCACGAGGCTCGTTTTCCGGTACATCGACTTGCGGGGAGAACAAGCACGTTCGTAACTAGGCCCTGACGCTTGTCGGGGTATTTTTTTATGGTAGTCTGTTGCCGGAGGAACAGTATGCGTATTTCCCGGCACAGAATTTGGATTAGGGTGGCTGGGAACGCAACGGCCATCAAAGAGGGTAAGTCCCACGGCTGGCGCCTGTACATTAATGCTTGCGAGCCTGAAATCCCGCTCCGGGACTGGAGAGTTACCGGTACTGTAGAACGGAACTTCAGGCCTCAGATCGACACCAAAGGCGAGCGTCCACTTGGACTCTCGGCCTGGATTGATCTTCACGGCGATCTGGAGATAGACGAACAGGATGTGGCCCACATTGCTCTGCGGCCGGTTTCAACGACCGACCAAGGGACCTGAGCGGTCTCTATTTATTTGACGGTGTTAGCTAGATTTACTATTATTCGTGAGTTCGTTTCATGACCGTGTTGTTAGGTGTCACCGAGTGGCGAGGCGCCGATACCTAACCTCAAGGGAGGAGTCATGCCCTCCTTGGAGTTACCAGTAGATCCTGCTTGAGACGTGTGACCAACGTGACAAAGCCCTCTGAGCGTACAAGTCACCGTCAAGAGGTGGGACATCCACTGTGGGGCTGTTGCTGCGCGTCTAGCCATGGCGCTCCGCGATAAGCATTCCTAGTGGGGATGGACCGCGACCCTTAACCGTGGTCTCGGTCGTTACGTGCGTAAGATAGCGGTCGTGAACCTGTGTGGGGTGAAATCCACTAAACACAGGTCTCGGTGGTCGGGTCCTCGTGCCCGGCCACCTCTTTATTTTGTTTAATTCTGACCTGCTGACCCGCAACATGGGTCCGTTTTTTTTACCTCATGAAATGTAACGGAACGGAAAGCTTTTTAATTTCATCCATCTTGTAGTCAAGCATTTTACGGCCGACAAATATCGCGACTACGTTGTCGTGCGTTCGTGAAATATGGTTGATTTTTTCTTGCAGTAAACCCTCATTGACAGCAACTAAGAAATTGATGGGCACTTGACCATGGCGGGACAATTTTCTATTCAGCTGACTCATCATCTCATAGGCCTCGCGTTCCAATTCAGTGGCTAGTTTTAGGCTGTATTTATACTCTAGGCATAAGAGCAGTGTGATATTGCCAATGCCGTGTTTGGCTGCCCAATCAACAACATACGGCAAACGATTTTTCCACGATCGACCCCGTGACCCAAGAACCACAGTCGAGTTATTATGCGGCGCAACATGTTCGACATTTTCTGGCATGAGGGTTGCCACGCCAAGTTTTTGTGCCACCCATGGGGTGAGTGGTGGTTCAATGATAAGGGTTGCCAAAATGACCCACATACCAATAGGCAGAAGCCCCTCGATGCCTGGCAAATTAAGCGAAGCAATGGTTACCAATAAGACTGCTGGTATCGCTCCGGTTTCTCGGACAAAAGCGACAAAGGCAATTTCTTTAAGTGTGGGACGATCTTGACCAAAGAAGACAAACGGCAGCAAACTGACACCCACGGTTAGCGGACGAATCACGAACATAAAAAGAAATGCCGCTAAGAGCCCTAATGGTGCATAAGAAAGAAGAGCTGGCACGTCTACCAGGGCACCTAAAAGCAAGAAGATTGTTGGCTTAAAAAAACCATCGATGGTGTGGTTAAAAAACCGCTCGGTTTCGTGCAGGTGTTCGTTCATCTTAAAGAGCAACCCGGCAATGAAAGCGGCTAAATAACCACTCCCGCCAAAAGCCAAGGCGAGGGTAAAAATGATGATCGGAATGAACAGAAAAAATGCAGAATCAGCTTCGTACTCCCGGGCATGCGTTTCTTTGAATCGTGTCAACACGTGCAAGAGGACGTAGCCGAGAAGTCCAAAACTGAGGCCAAACACGATTTGCCGGAGGAGTGCCAAAGCACTGGCTGTAGTGAAAATTGAACCGTACCCCTCAAGCACCGAGGTCCCCAAAATACCCGCCCCGAGAAGCGACAAAAACGTCACGGTAAGGAGTGTTCCGGTTACGTCAGTCACTGCACTTTCGGAGACGACGAGGTCCTTGGTTGATGGGTTTTTAAAACGGAGACGTTTAAGTACGGGAATGATCGCCGCTGGATCCGTCGAGGCTAAGAGTGCGCCGAGTAAAATGGCAGTAGTTACTGACACAGAAATTCCTGTCAGACTGCCAAGAGGCTCAAGAGACAAGGATAACAGGATGGCAGTTAATAAAAGTCCAACAAACGACAGCGCCATGATTTTGCCAAAGAGTTTCTTGAAGTTATCAAAAGGTGTTTCCAGACCCCCGCCAAAAAGAATGAGGGTTGCGCCAAAGCCCACGAGGGCTGCGAGTACACCACGGCTTTCGATCACCGGTATAAGGAGTGGATGCGCTGCCATGCCAAAGAAGATAGCGATGACGAAATTGGGCAGGGGCGTATCTTGTGACAAATAGAAGATAGCGAAAGACAAGGCAAAGACGAGCGCGATTGAGAAAAAGGTCATGAGTAGCTCGGCTTCGCTACTATGTTCAAAGAGCGATAGAATGTGGGTCGAAAAACGACTAACGATAACAGCGCCGGCAAGAGCTAAAGCGAGGCGAAGAGAGGCGATCCAGGAAAACGTCATAAAAGAAAAATGCGCCCTATAGTATACGCCTTTGAAAAAGCATGCAAACGATCTGCGTCCTGATAACTATAAAATCACTACCAAAAAATCAACGAAAAATCCGATAGCTAAAACAAAATTTGCAATTGCGCCGGCCACGATACCGACGAGTGAGTACGACGCCGCCCTCAAGGCTTTCAGGTGATCGTTAAATTGGATAAGTTCAGCCACAAATACGCCTAGGAACATGCCAATAAACGCGCCAAGAGGCGGGAAGAGGACGAGTCCAATGAGGAGCCCGATTAGGCCAAAGATAATTGCTTTTCGACTTGCGCCGCCCCACTTGGCGCCAATAATTCCAGAGAAGTAATCAATGGCCATGGACAGAACAGTGATGCCGCCAAAGATCGCCAAGTGCCACGGCTCGAGCTCACTAAAATTTGTGACAAAGCCGTAGACTGTCACCACGAGGAACATGAACAGAAGCCCCGGTACCGTGGGAGCGAGCGTTAAAAAAATACTGAGGAACAGGATGATAATGAAGAAAATATCTAAGGCAGTAGACATATTGCATAAGCATCATAATGTAAAATAATCCCATAGCCAAACGATCGTGATCACGGTCAAAATGAATATCCAGCCAATAATTACATTCCACGGCCACGGTACAAGACGTTTCATATTGAAGAAGCATATCACCCGACGAGGGTTAGAATCGACAGGGGTCAGGTCTTGAATTTATATTTTATCTTCGAATGTTTGCAACAAAAACCCAGCCCTTAAAGCTGGTGTTTTTGCGGTGAATGGTTACGGTTCTCCTGATGTCTCTATTTAGGCAGTCATCGCGCGGCGCGGACCAACTTCCGATAACAGATCGTGAGCTTTGTCGCGACCACCAAGACCGAACGCTAGGCCTCCGGCGAGTGCGAGCATAGCCGTGAGACCTATAAAGGCGATTTGAATGATGCTTTCGGCGATCCCTAGTTGAATAAGGGCAGCCATAGCCGCAAAGACAATAATCGCCCAACGAGCAATATTGCTAAGGGCATTGGCGGTTCGTCTGCCCAAGGAATCGCTCATGCCAGAGACAAGACCAGCCACAAAGTTACCAAGGAGATAGCCACCGATCAGAAGCAGAATAGCGGCCGCGATATTCGGCAAGTATGCCACAATACTTTCCATAAATTCGGTAACTTGGGTCCAACCCAAGATGTTAGCGGCAATAGCTACCGTAAGCAGAATTACGGCCCATCTCACAATCAAACTGGCTATGTCAGCCATACGAAATTTCACCGTCTGTTTGTCTATGTTGCCAGTTGAGGCATTGGTTGAACGTAAAGCGTGATCAACTCGCGACCAAATTACGAGTCTGTGTATAAGGTTAGCCAGAATATTGGCTATAATCAGGCCGACAATCACTACTGCAGTAGCACCCAAAATATCGGGAAGAGTTTGTCCAAGTTCAATCCAAAAGCTCTGCAAACCATCGGTAATGGCGGCAGCTTCAAAAGATCAGTGTTCCGCAGCCGTTCGTGCTTTGGGCAATCGAGCAGCTGCAAAG
>CAYJQH010000002.1:0-94689 GCA_964372415.1 uncultured Gammaproteobacteria bacterium
GGTAGTTATTTGTTCCCTCTTGGATGTCGAGAGCGTCAGTAACGTTATCGGTGAGAGTGGATGTAAGACAAGTCGAAGTAAGACAGACCGTACCCGAAGCATCTGAGAAAGTAATAGTTCTATCGGCTGTCGGATCGGTAAAACTAAAAGTGGCTTCAAAAGCATCAGCTGTCGTACCTTCGAAAATTAGAGGACTACCTCCCTGAAAGGTACCGTTTACAGTTATAAGATCGGTGGCAGCATCACCGAGTGTGGAGTTACCATCAACAACGAGATTGCCATCAGTATCGATGTTGGAACCAACTGAGGTAGCAGCGAGGACCCGTGCAGGAAATGCAAAAAAATTAAACATCAAAAAAACTGACATCCAAATCACAATTAACCTGAACATATAAAAAAATTATAACATTTATAATACTCACAAGTGTGCGATGATGTGGGAAAGTAATAATTCTTATTTATGTACGGTAATAAGCTAACCTTTCTTGCTTTTCTAGCTCTCGTTGTGGCTACTGGCTTTAGCTGCACCAAGACAATTATTAATTCGGGAACAATTTCTAAAACTAATACGGTTACAAACCCCACGACTGCCTCAAGAACCATCAGTGCATGTCCGATTTTTTCGGCTGATTACCCCTTGAATACCAGTATTGATGACCAAGAAAAATATCCGGTACTCAAAAATTCCGATGAAATGATCGCCGGCATAAAAAAGTTCGGCACAAATATCATGCTATCCACAGTGGCGCCGATGCCGACTGTCGTAACCGACGAAACTCCGTTGTCAACCTTAACCTGTGATCCAGCAATTTCTTGGTGTACCAAAAACTCACTTATTGGTACAAAAACCATTTCTTGGCCATATCCTGAGGATATCTTTATAGTTCCAGGTCATGACCATCATGCTTACGCTATTCAAGAAACATTTGGTCAACCAGTAGGCGTAGAACCGATTCCGGCCCCACCCGCCCCCAGTGGCCAACCGAACTGCTATTTATATGAAACCTGGTGGACTAGCAAAACCGACAACGGTTTTCTGGCCGGTGGAGTATCGGTTTTTGATCTACGAAATGACCTCAATTACACACCCACCGGTATTGGTGGAAGTTCGGCTTCTAATATTCCAATTTTTGCTGGTTTAGTTACCTATGATGAAGCGGTTTCTGGCAACATTGAACACGCCTTATCGGTAGCGGTAACTATCCCCCAATATGGTTATATTGCGCCGGCCAATACTGGACAAATTCCGCTCAACTGCGCTGGAACACCAACCAATCGCACAGCTAAAGCCTTGTCCAACTTTGCACGTATTCAAGACGTCCCATGTGACCCGCACAATTCAGACCTCCCCGCTATGGGTCAACGTTTCCGCTTAAAACAGGATTTCGACGAAACGCCATTTCTGAATGCGCCAATGTCGTTGGCAATTATCCGAGCCCTAAAAAAATACGGGACAGTAGTCACCGATGGCAGCGGCGCCTCCTTTATGCTCCATGCCGATAACGATCCGCGTTGGCTTGAACATCAAACTCGTGATGATCTGCTGCTCTTAAAAACTAAGCTTAGCATTGATTATTTTGAAGCAGTCGAATCAGGACCTGTTACCTGGTTGCCGCTCAACGTTCCTAATAGTAAACTCACTTTTTAAGGACTATATGACTAACGACAATAAAATTCCTCATACCGAATTCTCGTATCAGTTTACTGGTTCTTCGGGACCTGGCGGACAAAACGTTAATAAAACTTCAACAAAAGTACGACTTTTTTGGTGGCCTGACGAATCATTATCATTAAACGAAAAAGAAAAGGAAATGATTAAAGAAAATCTAGCCCGTTATCTGGTTGATAGCGGTGCAGTGGTTATTGAATCGAGCTCCGAACGATCACAATTTCAAAATCGACAACGGGCCGAAGAACGACTGCAAAAACTTATTACCCGCGCTCTAATTCCGACTAGAAAGCGAATCTCTACTAAACCCACTCGCTCCTCCAAAGAACGTCGTCTGTCCGAAAAAAAACATCAAGGAGAACGAAAACGTGCTCGTCGCGCAAACTTTAGTTAATTTTTCACCCATTCTGGCTCTTGTCTAACCAAAAGGTCTACCGCGCGTTGGGGTTGAGCCATGAGTTCTCTAACCACCTTTTCGGTTCGCATGGATTGTGAACCTTTAACGAGTATCACATCTCCTTTTTTGATTAAAGGATCAAGAAAACGACCTGCCGTTTTTGAATTAGCAAAAAACTCAACGTTGTCACGTGACATTCCAGAAGCGATAGCCGCTTCCCCAGCGAGACGCATGTTGGGTCCGACGGCTACAAACAAATCGGCCACCTGTGCTGCCTTGCGGCCAATCAATCTATGTTCCTCCTCGGTTCTTTGACCTAATTCAGCCATATCGCCGAGTACGGCAATTCGTCTATTACTAGGCTCTCCTGGTTCAAACTGTTCGAGTGCCTCGAGCGCTGCCATAATCGAAGCTGGTGCAGCGTTGTATGAATCATCTAGAATGAGCGATCCTTTAATGCCAGCGATCAGTTGTAACCTGCCTTTAACTGGTTGCATACCAGACGACAGCGCCTGACAAGAATCACTTACCGAAATACCAAAATATTTGGCCACTGCAACGGCAGCTAAACAAGAAGAAACTAGTGACGGCGACAAACAATTATTAAGTATCAACTCACCCTCATCGCCATGACACCCCACGGTAGATATGGTTCGCACAAAGGTTTCGCCAATATCAAAACTCTCTTCTCTGGCAGTAACAATTTTCAAATCCTTGGCGTACGCATCTCCAGAACGCACCCCATAGGTCATAACAGGTGCTCGATAACGTTTTTTAAAACTATTCACTGTCGAATCGTCGGCATTTAAAACCACGAGCCCTTCTTCAGAAACCACATCGCCAAGACTTGCCTTTTCGTTAACTAACGCTTCCCATGAAGGATAGTTAGCCAAGTGGACAGGCGAAAGCGCAGTTATGACCGCAACTTTTGGTGTAGCAATATTAGTCAAATAACTAATATCCCCAGGACGATCGGCTCCATACTCAAGTACAAGGTACTCTGGCAATTCTTTTAAACGCGAAGCTCGGATCAAAAGCTTCAGCCATTCCCAGGCATTTTTGCCGGGACTTTGTTCACCTAAAATTGAGAGTGGCAAACCGAACTCATTATTGTAATTTTTGTACGGAGTTCTGACGCGATACTTGGCGCCAAGAGCGAGAGCAATAGCCGTTCGAGTTGAGGTTTTACCCACCGAACCGGTAACCGCAATTACCGTCGGTTGAAATCGACGCAGTTTGTTTCTGGCTATTTTAGCGAGTATTTTGGCGACCAGTTTTTTCATAAATTAGCGACTTGGAGGAACGTCGTAATACTCTAAAAGATAATCGGCTATTTCACCAAACACCGGGGCAGCCGTAGCCTCAGCAAAGATCACCTCTTGAGGATCTTCTATTTTAACAATCATCGCAAACTTTGGATCATCAACCGGACCAAAACCAGCAAATGAGCCGTTAAAATCGGTTTCTGAATAAACTCCGTTTTTGGCAATCTGGGCCGTACCCGTTTTACCGGCAATATAGTATCCTGGCACGCTGGCCCGCTTGCCGTGACCGTATTCAACCACCGACACCAGCATGGCGCTAAGAGTAGTTGATGTTTCCGGCGAAATCACTTGACGAATCACTTTTGGTTTAGTCTTCTCCGTGGTGCCATCCGGATACCGATACTCCTCCACAATATACGGTGCCATGAGTTTACCTCCATTTGCAATAGCCGCGTAGGCGGCAACCATTTGGATTGGCGTAACAGTTATGCCTTGTCCGAAGGCTGCTGTCGCGGCATAAACTTCGGCCGACTCATCAAGCGAAGCTATGGTGCCGCTCGATTCTACGTTTAAGGTGATTCCCGTCGGCTTGCCGAAACCAAAACTATTAACATATTGTTCAAAAATATCGCGTCCTGTGCGGCGCATAACCCAGACCATGCCGGTATTAATAGACTCCTCCAAGACTTCAATCATCGATACATTGCCGAATATTTTTTCATTAGCATTTTTGATTGTGTAGTCATCAATGCTTACTGAACCGGGATCAGTAAACCTTGTTTCAGGGTTAACCGACTTTGTGTCTAAGGCGGCAGCCATGGTGATCGGTTTAAAAATCGAACCTGGTTCATAGGCGGCGAAAATGGCCGGATTATTGTAAACCGCCACTGAGTCGACTTCATTATAAGTAGTCGGCAAAAAATCAGGGACGCCACACATGGCCAAAATACGCCCTGTTGATGGCTCAAGAATAACCAAGGCACCGCCTTCGGCTTGATACTTTTCAACTCCGGCTTGGAGCAAGTCACAAGCCTTGACCTGCAATTGTCTGTCAATCGTAAGCAGCAGATCTCCACCGTCCACAGCCGGTTGAAAATGTCGCTCACCAATACCAATCCAGTTGCCAGAACGATCAGTTTGGGAATATAAATTACCGTTTTGTCCAGCTAAAAAATCATCAAAGTACCCTTCAAGCCCATATTGTCCAACCGCTTGCCCATCGTTATCACGACCCAAAAAACCCAAAACGTGTCCGCCGAAATTGTTTTCCGGGTAAGCCCGACCATCTTCGGACACGGCGTAAATTCCAGAAATATCAAGTTCTTTAATCAGTTCCCAACGCTCATCTGAGACATCCGTGGCCACGGGCTCATAAGGGTCATTCGGCTTACTTAAACGAGCCACGAGCTTAGCCACTTCATTCTCTTGTGGATTTTCTGGTGGCAGTACTTCGGCGCCCGTCACTAACTCCTGGGGTTCGGTCTCGGTCAGCAACTTGTCGGCCTCCTCAATTCTGCCAGCCGCTCTGAGCGAAGCAATGAGCTCTTCCCGTTCGTAAGCTTCAAGATCTTCCAAGTAGAGTACTCGAGCAATATCTTTGGCCGCTTGCACCGGATTTTCTATTTTTTTTGGCTCAGCATAAACAAACATTCGTGGCTCGTTTGTAGCCACCGGATATTCTGTGGAGTCACTATGATCACGAACGTAAATTTTGCCGCGCTCAGGCACCAGTTCTTCATACAAAGAGTGTTGTCCTTGAGCCAAAACTTGATAAAAATTTGCCGATAATACCTGCAGCATAAAAAGCCTGAGTACCACTATGGCCATGAGGGCAACAAAAAATATGCGGAGGGCACGGACACGCCACCCGCTCTGCCTGGCTCGAATGCGCTGTTCAACCAGGGGCATATCACAAAATTTTAGACTCTAGACACTAGTGGTTCAGGATACAATCCTAATAATTTCCTTAACGTCTAGGGTCTTGAGTCTAGAGTCTTGATTAAGCCTGCTGTAAATCTTCGTCTGTCAATTTTACTCCAGAATGATAACTCATGTCACCTGTTGATTCGCGTTCCATTATACGAATGATTTCGCCGGCTGGACTTTCGTATTCTTTGAATACATAGTTCTCCCCCGCTTCGTCGTCCTTCATATGTGCCGAGCCTTCATAAGAAAACTCATAATCCTTGCCACCGTATACAACAATGTCATCCTCTGGCTCAACTTCTTCGTCAAGTTCAGTCATGAACAAAATCTCATCGCTGTCCTCATCGAGTGATAACCAGCCGTCGTCGTTCGAGTAAACCCAATAAATGACCTCGCCGGTATCTAGGGTGAGGGCGTACGCGCCCTTCGGTTTGAAGGTTTTATCACGAACCACAATCGGTTCGTCATTTTTCAAAATTTCTATGGCTGCGGAAATTTTCATAGGCGGCAAAAACCTACTAAGTACATGCAATACAAGATTTCAATAACTGGCTCAGTATACTCAGACAATTTTTTTCGAAAACCGGCTATCCACACCTCGCCAAACAAAAGACTCAAGACACAAGTTGCCTCAGAACCTAGTCACTACTTGGGTCTTGGATCTTGAGTCTCGCGTGTGGTTATTGGCAAACCGCACACTCCTCTGTGGCCACATCGCGTTTAGTGGATTGTATGCTAATAGAATCGGCCTGAATGGGGGCAGAAGAACGCAGGTAGTACAAGGTTTTCATACCCAGTTTCCAGGCTAGTAAATGAACCTCGTTTAAATATTTACCACTAATCGGAGTTTGAAAGAAAAGGTTTATTGATTGTGCTTGGTCAATATACGCTTGACGATCAGCTGCCTGTTGAACAATTTCTCGCATGTTCATTTCGTAGGCTGTGCGGAATATAGACTTATCTTCCTCCGTGAGGAAATCTAGATTCATAATACTACCTTTGTCGGCAATAATCTTCTTCCAGACTTCTGATGTATTTTTTCCTTTTTCTTCGAGGAATTTTTCAAGGTGGCGATTTTTTACCAAGAAACTTCCGGATAATGTTTTTTGCAGATAGGCGTTACCGGCGATCGGTTCAACCGCTGGTGTCGCTTCGCCGCAAAGAAAGGCGGTGCTCGCCGTTGGCTGTACCGAAGTGATATAGCTATTACGACGCGTGCCACCATCAAGTGGCAAACCGCGTTCCTGTGCAAGTTTTTCAGAGGCGGCGTTGGCGTGTTTCTGGATGGTCGAAAAGATCTCTTTGTTGATGGTTCTCGCTGCCACGCTTTCAAACGGCACGCGGTGACTCATAAGATAGCCGTGGTAACCCATGGTACCAAGACCAATAGATCTTTCATGTTGAACCGAGTTGATGGCCTTTTTGTATTCCTTAGCAGGGGCCATTTGGCAGAAAGTTTCCAAGTTATTGTCGAGCGCTTTTACCGTGGCATAAGTAATTTTCTCAATTTCCCCTTTCCACTCGTCCCAACGCTCCAGATTTAAATTACCCAAACAGCAAACCGCGGTGCGCGTTTCATCAGTCGGCAGAACAATTTCCGTACAGAGGTTACTTTGACGAACTACAAGTCCTTTTTCTTTGTGATGCGCAGGCAAAGCTTTGTTTACAGTATCGATAAAAACAATATACGGCTCACCTGTTTCAGCCCGCATGGATAAAATCTTACGCCACATGGTTACGGCATCGAGTTCTGCGGTCACTGTTTTATAGTGCGGATCAACGAGCTTATAGGTGGTTCCCGCCTCCACTGCTTGCATAAACTCGTCAGTAACTATAATGCCGTGATTGATGTTCAGGCACTTGCGGTCTTGATCGCCGCCTGTCGGTTTTCGAATTTCTAAGAAATCTTCAATGTCTGGGTGATCGATGCGCAAATATGCAGCAGCTGCTCCGCGACGAACGCTATTGCGCGAAATGGCAATGGTTTCTGAATCCATGATCTTAAGAAATGGAATAACGCCCGACGAGCGCAGCCCACTTGCCTTTAACGGCGCGTTATGACCTCGGAGCTGAGACCAGTCCGTGCCAATTCCCCCGCCGTATTTGGCCAGGAAGGCGTTCTCGCGGTAAATGTCAAAAATACCTTCGAGTGTGTCGGGAACGGTGTTTAAGAAGCATGAGATAGGCAAACCCTTATTTGTACCAATGTTCATGAGGGTCGGCGAAGCTGCAATAAACCAGCCCTTGCTCATGATGTCGTACAAGTATTGGGCATGCTCAGCATCACCCCGGGCCATGCCGGTAGCTACGCGCGCAAAGAACGTTTGAGGATTTTCGAGGAGCTTCCCGTCCTCGGTTTTGAGCACGTAACGGTCTCGCAAGTTCTCAAGACCGAAGTACGTAAAGTTATTGTTCCGGCTATGGTCAAGCTTGATGCTTTCCTGAATTTTGCGGTCAGCGGTGTAGTGTGGACTGTCCCAACTGTTAACGTTTTCGGTTTGTTTTAGAATCCCGATCAATAGTAGATCACGAGCAGCGACGAGGTCGTTAGCCGATAAGGCTTCAATAACAGAGGTAAAAGAAGTCATAAAGATAATAATTATCCCCAATCTTCAAGGACTGAGCCTTTTGAGTATTCGGTGGCCCGACTTTCGAAAAAGTTAGCGTGTTCCTTAGCGTTCACCATGACGTCTAACCACTCGAGGGGGTTTGATACCTGATACTTGGCATCAAGACCAATGTCATGGAGTCGGCGGTCGGCGATATAACGGATGTACTGCTTGACTTGGTCACCCGTAAGGCCCGGCACAGGGCCAAGCGAAAAGCAGGTATCAATAAAGGCGTCTTCAAGAGCGATCATTTCTTCGCAGTGACGATATAACGAATTTTTGAAATCTTCAGTCCAAAGATAACGATGTTCGGCTATCAGGTCACGAAACAGATGGCAAACGCCTTTACTATGCAAACTTTCGTCACGGATGCTCCAGGTAACAATCTGCCCTACCCCTTTGAGCTTACCCATCCGCGGGAAGTTCATAAGAATAGCGAAGGAGGAGAACAAGTTGACTCCTTCCATGAAGGCACCGAAGATAGCCATATTCTTTGCCAGCTCTTCGACGTTGTGCACCTTGAACTGCTGCAGATAGTCGTACTTGTTGCGCATCGCTTGGTAGTCGAGGAAGGCCGAATACTCTTTTTCGGGGAGACCCAGCGAATCATTCAAGTAGGAGTAGGCCCAGACGTGGACCGATTCCATAGCCGCGAAAGCCGAGAGCATCATTTTGATTTCGGGCTTCGGGAAGGCTGGAATGAGATGCTGATTGTAGTTGTTATTTACTTCAATGTCGCCTTGGGTAAAAAAACGAAGGATTTGGATGACCAGATTTTTTTCTGGCTCTGTCAGATGGAAGCGGTAATCAGCAATGTCGCTTTCCATGGGCACCTCCGTGGGAAGCCAATGCGCTTGGTTCTGCTTTTGGAAGTATTCGTAGTAATGCGGGTACTCAAACGGACGATACACCTTGCGCGGCGTCAGGAGGGTTGTTGGTTTGCCGGTTGCCGGCGTAACAAAGGTTTGTAAACTTGTCTGGTACATAACCAAGTTTTGGCGTAAAAAAATATCCCCATGTGGGGGGATGCGCGGGAAACGTCCTCCACCATTCGACGATCAAACACTACATATTGTGTCTGACAAGGTCAGTATACCACTATGGGTTGTGGTATGGAGTACACCAGGCGGCCAGTTCTGTGGATAAGGTTCTAGAGTCCCAAAGTTAGGTTAACGGTGGTTACGGGAGACTTAAAATGGAGGTCGACGGGAATTGCCTTACGTTCGCCAAGGCGGTCATCATACAACAGAAATCCGTTCTTGAGACCGAACTCATACACCTCCTTGGTGACCTTTACATCTTGAAGACAGTACTCACGAATGGCCTCAATATTCCCCTCTTTCCACCACTGCACCGCCTGGAGCCCATGACCCGACTTCTTCGCCCCGATGGTACTTTGGGCAATGCTATCGAGCTTCAAGCGAAAGCCTACACCCTTTTCTACTTCACGGAGAATATCGAGCTGTGGAAGCTTTAATAAATCTCCCGAATAGTAGTTATTCAAGACCGGCATATCAAAGCCAAGACTATTAAAACCAATAATCCGCGAAGCTCGCTCAAGCTTTGCAAAGAGCTTCGGCAGGTCGGGTTCCAAAAACGCTTCGTAGCTATCGGTCTCGTAAAAATAAACGCCAACCAATGAAACCTTAAGTTTGTCGGTAAAATATCCACCCACTTCATCAAACGTATTCTGGGTTTCAATATCCAAAACAACCTCGTTATTCATACGCGGTGACAGTTTATATTAAAATCTACTAAGTTGGAAGAGTTTTTAGGAGAAACGAGGATCGACTAAAACTTACTTAAAATTGCGCTAAAGGAGGCACGGAGCTTCGACAACGAAAATCAATCAACTTGGGTAGGTTTGTTTACTCCCACCATTTTGTGTAGGGCGTCTCTGCGTAACAGTAAAGTTCCCACTTTTTAGTAGGATGCTGCTTAAGTATTTTCTTGGCCAAGTAATGATCTATCGAGTACCTCCCTGCCCCAGAAAAGGACATCATGGCAGCAATGCCGAAGAGTAAAATCTGCGTCTGGAGATCCATGCTGAAATCAAGGGGGATGCGCTCAATGAAAATGGAGGCCGCCATTTCGACCACAATTGATAACCCGGCAAGCCGCGCCAAGAGACCGGGAATAGCCAACACGCCAGCTAATATCTCAATAACGCTGAGCACTATGAGGAGCGGAAAAGCCCATTCGTGCGGAAGTGCAGCCAAAAAACTTTCTTTGTTTTCTTTAACAAAAGTGAAACGAGATACGCCAGCCAAGATGATAGTCACCCCAAAAATAATTCGGAGCGGAATGAGCCCCCACATGGGTCGAGTACGAAGTATGGTTAACCAAATTTTTGCTGCTTGCTGAGTCATATCACAGGATTGATGACGCAGGGATCACTTCGCTCCACGTAGGATAGGCATGCATCATGCTTTGCACATCACGGAAAGGAATACCGGCGTGCATAGCTAATGCAAGCTCATGAATCACCTCCCCTGCCCGCTCGCTTGCCAGATGGGCGCCAATAATTTTTCCGTCGGCTTTGTTTACCACAACTTTGAGTAGCCCCACACGCACGCCCTCAACCGCCGCTCGACCGAGCCCGCCGACTGGAAATCGATAAATATCGTAGGCTATTTTTTTCTTATTAGCTACTGCTGGAGTTAAACCGAAGGAAGCCACTTCAGGTTCCGTAAAGGTGACATGCGGTAAAACCGTAAGGAAAGCGGTAGCTGGTTTATCATTGCTTTTTAGACGAGCGGCATTCCATCCGGCTATTCCACCCTCATAGTGCGCAAGATGGGTAAACTGTGGCCCGCCGCGAGCATCACCGGCCACAAAAATGTGAGGCGCTGTGGTCTGGCAAGTAGACTGGGAAATTATTACCCCGTGATCGTCAATTTTGACCCCTGCTTTATCTAAACGCAAGCCATCAATATTAGCTCGCCGACCGATCGCCACGGCCAAGGTCTCGGCTGTAATTTTCTGCCGGGGCTTGCGTCCAGTCTGAACAATAACCTCTACCCCAGAACGAATCTTCTTTACTCCCAAGGTAAGTGTTTTAGTCAGGATCCTAACACCAAGGTGTTTAAGTTCAGCCTCGGCAATAGCTGCAATTTCACCATCTTCGCGGGGCAGTATTTGTGGTCCGTTTTGAATTATCGTAGTCCGCACTCCCAAACAAGCGAAGAAAGTGGCGAATTCACTACCAATCGGGCCACCACCAATAATTATTATGGATTTAGGCAAAGCCTCAAGTGATACCAGTTCGCGGGAATACCAGGCACGCACTGTTTCGATACCAGGAATATCTAGAACCACTTCCTTTGATCCAGTGGCAATAACAAAGGCCGTGGCCTTAAGTCGCCGGTCACTGAGAGCGAGAGTGTATTTGCCTGTGAATGAGGTATTTTCGTGGTAAACATCAATTCCGTTCTGGCGCGCGTGACCGGCCAGGCGCTCGCCACCATTAGTTAACGCATTAACCACAGCATCCTTACGACGTATCAATTCCGGGAAGTCATAACTGACTTTTCCGGTGCGAATACCAAACCGAGGTAAGCTAAATTTTGCCTGATGGTAAAGTTTGGCCGCCCGAAGAAGCGCTTTAGTCGGTACACAGGCCCAAGTTGGGCACTCACCACCGAGCATACCGTGTTCAATGATACAAACCTTCTTGGCACCGGCAGCTAGAGCAGATTCAGCAGCCGCAAAACCAGCCGAACCGCCGCCAATAACGGCTACATCGTAAGTGAGATCTTCAGTTTTTTTTACCTGACGCGCCATAAATTAATTGAGTTGCTCTGGTTGTTTGGATTTATTAGTCGCTTGCCCTCCTCCCACAACGCTGGTTCACCATGCTCCTTAAGGTAAAACCACCATTCAACACCCCAAAAAGAAATCTCGCGAAGCCCGGTTTGCACAGCAAAGGCTGTGTGTTGACGCAGAAGTTCGGGCGAAAATAATTTAACAGCTTCTTCTATTGTATACGCTAAAGCATCCTCCAAAAACCAGGGTTCAGCCTGGAGCTCTGAAATGACCACTTTTTTGGTAAATAAATTTATTGACAGAGCTTGCCAAAAGTACCACCTTGGCGGATGGGGGTTGATAACTAAACCAAAAGTAGGATTATGAGCAAATCGATATATGCTGACGCCAATGATGTCGGCAGGTTTGGCCTCACTGGCCCAAAACTGTTGCTCGCCGCTCACCGTGAGTTGAATGGGGTGATGGGGATCAAGAGCCCGTACGAGCTCTACCTCATGAGCAAAACGGCTGTAATCAGGCAGGGGGCATTTACCAAACGGAAACAGTCCTTCATTTTCTACCTGCCAGCGGTAAAGCGCTGGATGTTTGGAATATCTAGTAACGAGGGCTCTTAAATGATTAAAAAGCGCAGCTGAGAATTCTTCAGTTGGCAATTCCTGCGCCCATTCTGGAGCCTGACACTCCGGCCAACGCGGTACCTTGGCTCCGACCGCCAGCACTATCTTTACCTTACGCTCTGCAGCTTGGTTAAGATACCAGTCGATATCCGAAAAATCTCGTTGGCCTCTAACCTTTTCAATCACATCCCATTCAATCGGCAGGCGAATAACCTGAACTCCGATTTCGTCAATCAAGGCGGTAAATACCTCGTGTGGATCTAAACCAAGATGTGTGGCGTAAGGCGCCGAAAAAGTAGCTCCAAAGACGTTAGGAAAAAGCGTACGATATGTTGCAAGTATGCCAAAAAATACTAAACCAAACGCCGCGAGCGCCAATACAATATGCGACAGATGATTTCCTCCATTTTTTTTCATGGTTAAATTTCCTCCTTCTTCTCTCGCACAAAGGCTAACCAACTCTCAATGAATTCGATAGCCACTTTAAGTGGTGCCTCGATAATAAAATCAAAAAAGTAAATAAAGACGTTGATCTTGCTGATTTTATTTGAGAGCCAGGCCCCGGCGCGGACGATTGGCAAAAGCAGAATGTCAAAGGCAGTGCCAATGAGCCCGCTTCGCGCGTCCGAAGCCACAATATCACGGGTTGATTGACGAATACGAATACCAAAGAAAGTTACAAGTGACAGGAAAAATAGGAACAAGGCGATTGACAACCAATGGAATTCAGCGCTCCGGAGACCAAAAGCAATAAGACCGTAAACGGCGATAAACAAGACGGCGTAAAGAAGGTCAAAAATCGTTTGCCAGGGACTCCTGGTTTCGTGTTTGACCCTGAGGTGCAAGACGGGATGATCGGCCCCTACCCCAAGCGCTCTCACGGCAGACACATAATCCTCGGTGTTTTTCTTTTTATTGATAACAATTGTCAGACTAATCAGAGCCAGGAATAATGGCGGAAAAAGTATATTGATTAAAAGCGGGTATAAATGCGCCTCACCACCTAAGACGAAAAAGTCATAGGGGACCTCAAGGAGCAGGGCCAAAAGCATCTTGGTTATAAAAAGAAAGATAACTGCTCTCACCACCGTTCGACGCAAACGAACGCGAAAATCGGCCGTTCGAACTTCAAGCGCCTTCTTAACCGCGGCGTCCAGTTTATCTGGGTCGCTTATGGTTTCAGGGGACTTTTCGAAAACCTCTTTAAGCGCTTCGCCAAGCACCCGAAATACTCCTGCCTTGCGGCGTAATAAACGCGCCAGCTTGTCGGTCAGCGGATGCTCAATTTCGCCCTCCACGGTAGCCATAACTTTGAGCAAATTTTTGGCTATTTGCTCCGAAAGCTCGGGCGTGCCTTTACCAACCCAATCTGGGTAGTAGAGCGTAAACACACGATAACGAAGTGTGGCCGGAATTGATTTTAAAAGTGACCGATGAACGGCTATGAAAAGTCGTAAATCTTTCTGTTCGTCTTTGACAGGCAATTTTGGATCCCAGTTGGTGCGCTTGCGAATTTCGTCATACATGAAGGCTACCAGGGCGTCTTCATCAGGATGAGGCGCGACTATCGTTTCAATTTCCGTGGCCAGTACATCAAGCACCCAATTGAAGGCCATCTCTCTAGAACCTTGGGCGCGCTCCGCTGCTTTAAGGAGCGGTCCGTATTTGGCGATCACCGGCTCGATGGTTTTGATTAAGCTCAGTGGAATTGTTTTGTTCGGTAAATATCTTGCCCAGACTAATTCTTTAAGTAAGTCGCCGGCCAGACTAAAAAACGCCGCATCGGTTCCTAAGAAACGTTTTAAAATACGTAATATTGCGTTGCGTCGTAACAAATGTTCTTCCTGGTAGTCGAGTGTATTACGAACCCTTTCGTATAAAGCAGCTGCCGCTGACACCGGAACGCTAACCTCAATAACTTCCTCGCCGGGTGTTGGCTCTTTTATTTCCGGTTCACCTACTTGTTGTGCTAAACGGACAAAACGATCAGCCATAGACTAGAAAAACGTGCGTTCCTTAGATTTGGCGACGATTTTATATGCTTCCTCCGCCGATTCGACGATTTGTACTATGTCCATGTCAGACCGGTCAATAGCATCAATTTCGCCATACACGGTGTGGTCAATCCAGCTCCAAAGGCCTTGCCAAAAGCTTTTGCCAACCAAAACCACGGGCACTGGTTCGGATTTTCCAGTTTGAATCAAGGTTAAAATTTCAAACAACTCGTCCAAGGTTCCATAACCCCCAGGGAAAAAAACGTAGGCCTGGGCACTTGCCGCGAGCATGACCTTGCGGGTAAAAAAATAATAAAAAGCTTTTGGTTTTGTGACGTAAGGGTTAATGCGTTGCTCGTTTGGTAATTGAATATTTATGCCAACAGAGGCACCACCGGCCTCATAAGCCCCTTTGTTGCCAGCTTCCATGACACCAGGCCCGCCGCCAGTAACCACCGTAAAACCATTCCTAGCAAGTAAACTTCCGAGTTTCTCTGCTTCTTTATACCACTGGCTTCCGGGGGGCAAGCGGGCGGAGCCGAAGATCGAAATTTCTCGTGTTGTAGTAGTTAAAAACTGAAAGCCCTCAACGAACTCCGCCATGATACGGAAAATCCGCCAGGTCATGTCTGACATGCGTGGCGGTCGGTTGCCGGCCAAACACATCTGCTTTTCCTCAAGGCTTAAGGGAATGCGGATGGCTTGATCTTCTTTGGTTTCATTTTTCCGAACACCTGAAAAAATGTCCATACCAGAGCGGTCGGTTCAGCCTACATTGTAGCATATCGCTCTCAGTTAAAAAGCGTAGAGACGGGTTGATCACCCGTCTCTACAAAACCCTAATTCATCGTTGCGATTTGTTAATCGTTCAGTTCAAATCTCGTTTTCATGATCTCTGTGTCGACCTCTTCGGCAGCGGAAATGTCCGGGCCCATTACATATTTACCAAAGAGTGTGACGTCAACGTCTATCACATAATCGGCCCAGTTGGCTCCGTACATTTCAATAGCGATACCTTCGTCCATTACCCAACGAAGCAGTATGTTGCCCATGCCGTCGTTCTGCGTGGCATAAACCTTGTTGTCGGAAACAATTTTGACCAAGGTTACCCCAGCCTTTGGCAACATTGGGTTACCCAAAGTAAGTGTAGCTAAGGTGGCATCCGTGACAACTGTGATGTCACCAAAGGAATCTTGATAAGTAAAGTACGACTGAGCATCCATGAATGGCCTGCGAACGAGTCCGGTATCAATGTAGTAAACAGTGGAGAATGAGGGGCCCTTAATGAAGTCACCTACGTTGACCTCTGAAATGTCTTCGTCCTCACCAGTTACTGGTGACGGTCCAGTTTCGCCGGTGCTTGGCGCCGTTACTTCAGCTGGCGCTTCGTCAGAATCTTCGGTGGTGTCGCTCGCGTCTTCCTCAGCTCCGGTTGAAATCTGGAATTGTGACGAGATATCGCTCGCCAAGACTGTTACAAGGTCAGTACCTTCGATTTTGATATAAGCACTGTCAGTATCAACACTCGGTAAAGTCCAGGAGTAACTGCCGTTATTTAATGCTCCCAGTGCTATTGAGGTGTAATTAGCGCCGCCATCAATAGAATAATAGAGATTCACGTAACCCATAGCGGTGTCGCTACTTGTTGAGGCCCATTGAATGAGTAACGCGCTGCCGGCAGCCAGTTCCTCAACGACTGATGGTGAGGTTATGTTAATACTTCGAGCAACGCTACTTTCACCGGGTGTTCCAACACTTGATCCAGAGGTAGTCGAGACAACGCTAAAACTCCAGGGATGCACAGTAGTACCCGTTATTGCTCCACCAAAAGCGTTCGGCGAGGCAACCGTATCGGCAGCTGTCGTAACCGTCACCGTATTACTGCCAGCGTAAAGCTGCGTATTTGGAGTAATGGTGTAGGTGGTATTGCTAACCGTCCAAGCATCAGCAAAAGCGGTGACCGGTGAAATAGCAATTGAATCGGTGGTAATGTCAATTGTTTCCGAAAACACAATGGTGATGGTGGCGTTACGCGAAACTCCGGTGGCCCCGCTTGCTGGGGTTTGACTCGTAATGCGCGGCGCCGCTTTGTCGGTTTCCGTACCACCACCAGCTACTGCCGCAAAACGGTTGCCCGCGTGATCGCGTCCGCCAACTGTCGGAATGTGAAGAAACGCAAGCTCTGTTCCAGTAATGCCGGCGCCAAAGGTAATTTCAACATCGGTATCGTCAGCATCAGTATCTGCCGAACCATCACAGTTAGCTGAGGTCGAAATCGCGGTACCGGTAATTTCGCCGGTGCCGTCATTAGTGCTGTCGTTATCGGCCTCGAAAATTCCGAAAGCATTACCCGCATCAACGATATTTTCACTGAAGATAGCTTGAATAACCTCTACATCGCCATCGCTATCCTCATCACACGAAAAGGTGGTGGTGATGGTTGGCGCTGTCACATCCCAGGCCGTGCCCACGGTAGCTGTAACGGCCGCTCCCGAAGCGTTAACTGCGTTTGGCGTAGTTGCTAGATCCTTAACGTCATTAATATCAGAGATCGCCGTAAAATCAGTTGTGGTTGGAGCTGTTGAACCAGAGGTAAAAAAACCCGCTGCCGCCGTGTTGAAAGTAATCGTTACTGTGCTCGCTGTGTTATCAACCGTGACCGTATTATTGGTAGCTGCACTAACCACCATATCGCCGCCATTCGTGGCCGCCCAGGTGGCTATGCCATCAAGCTGTCGAGTAGTGGTCAGTGCCGCCAAGGTGGCTGAACTGGCCACGTTAGTGGTTACAAAAGCCCCGCCGCCATTACCCGAAACCTGAATATCCTCCGAGTAAGTAAGACGAATACTGTTATAGGTGATACCGCCCGAAGCAGTCTGACTAACCAGTGCCGCGGTAATAATTGGACCGGTGGCATCGGAAGCATTTATACTGTGAGCATTGGCCATCTGGGTCGTGGTGGCTACGTCACAAATCGAGTTTTCAGTTGTACAATTGGCCACCGCCGTATAAGTCACACTAGGAGTAAGTGATGTGTCACCAGCGGTACAACCGGTAAGACCACTCAATACAAGAGTCGAGGTGCTAGCGCTTGCGTAATCGCCGTTTGGAATTGTGCAGCCATTACCTAAGGCGATGCTCGCAAAACCGTTAGCCGCGTTACCGTCGTCAATATTTACCGCTTCACTAAAGGTGATGGTAATGCGATCAATTGTGCCGTTGTTGTTGGTGTCGGCCGTAGTTGTCGTGGCCGTCACCATGGTTGGTTGCGCCGCTTCTACTTGTTGAGTAACGAGCGCCGCACCTACAATGAAGGTGCTAGCGAAAACAACTGCCAAGATCAAAGACCGCGGCACTCTAAATAAAAAGGAAATAGCCATACAAAACTGACAGCGAAGAATAAATATAAAAGCTTGCGCTCAGTATACACGAATTCTTATACACCCCCTAAACAAGGTAAACGAAACCAGATTGCCGGGCGGCTATTTGCGCCCACACTCCACGACCGTCAACCAAAACATTACCCCTCATTAAGTGATGCATCTCTCGTAACGAAAGATTCATAAACTCCTCCCACTCCGTTAACAAAACGACCGCGTCGGCCTCAGTTATTGCACTAAGCGCTGAAGATGCCAGAATCACCTGAGTAAACTTCTGAGCCATCTTCTGTCCGGCTCTAGGATCATAAACCGTTACCTTAGCCCCTTCAGTTAGCAGGCGTTCGACAAAGAAAACAGCCGGCGCTTCTCGAATGTCGTCGGTATTCGGTTTAAAGGCCGCGCCAAGAATAGCAACGCGTTTTTCGTTGACGCCGCCAAGCGCCTCGCTCAATAATCCATACAAACGCTCTCGTTGTTCTTCATTTACTTTTGTCACACGTTCCAAAATAGTGAGCGGCGTGCCTGCCACCAGTCCTTCATGAAGGAGTGATCGAACATCCTTAGGAAAGCAACCCCCGCCATATCCCACGCCTGGTCGAAGCCTGCCGATTCTTGGATCCAAACCCATACCGCGAGCCACTTCCTGTGGATCAGCGCCAAGCGCGACGGCGTAATTTGCTACTTCGTTCACAAAACTAATACGGGTAGCCAAATAAGCATTCGAGGCGCCTTTAATAATCTCAGCGCTCAGACAGTCAGTCACAAGAAGTGGCGACCCTTGAGAAATAAGCGGCGTAAGAACTTGTTTGAGACGTTCCGCAGTTGCTTCATCAGGTACGCCAAGCACGATCCTTGATGGGTTAAGCGCATCGCGAACTGCCGTGCTTTCAGCCAAAAATTCCGGATTAGCTGCAACTGTAAAAAATTCTGTGTTTCGAGCCACCGTAGCCTCTTCTTTAATTAAGGCAGTCATTTTTTTACAAGTACCCGTTGGGATCGTCGATTTAATTACAAAAACTGCCCGCGGCAAGTGCCATTTGGCAAAGTCACGAGCCACCATGGCTACTTGTGAAAGGTCAGCGGAACCATCATCTTTGGGTGGCGTGTCAACGCAAACGAAAACTACACCCGCATGCTGCATCACTTCTTTGTTAGAAACAGTAAAAAATAAACGGTTGTTCAATAAACCTTCTTTCATTAGTTCTTCAAGTCCAGGTTCAAAAAAAGAAAGGCTCCCTCCTTGGAGCTTTTTAACCCGTGCTTCGTGAATATCTGAGCACTGTACTTCGTGTCCGAGATGCGCCAGTGTGACTGCTGTCGTCACCCCTACCCAGCCGGCTCCTACCACCCCGATCTTCATAACATTTCAGAATTTTGCCTCAGCAATTTTTTGACTCAAGGTAGCAGAGGTAACCTGATGAGGCGTTTTCATAATAACTACGGAAGCATACGTTTCAGGACTTGAGAAACCAGTCATAGTATTGGCGACTATGTGACTTACCCAACTCCCGTCAGCTCGCAAAGTTAATTCGCCGACATCGCGAACGTCCGCTAAACCATCCTTAAGTAACCAAACATGATATGTTTCAAGATTCGTGTCAAGATTTGGCAAATAGGCTAATAGATAAAATTCGTAACCATCGCTAAGAGTGTAACGATCAACTTTTCCTGTGCGCTGGCCGTCAAAACTAGAGACGAGCGGCACCGTGGTTGACACCGAAGCCAGACCCGTGGTTGCTACCTGTGCCATCTGTGCTTCGAGCGAAGTCTTAAGTTTTGAGTCTTGAGTCTCGGGATCGATCGAGTTTGTCTTGATTTTTGAGTCTTGAATCTCGTCAACAGCTTGAGCCTCTGGACTCATCGCCGAGGTTGCTGGGGCGTCGGCCCGGAACCACTGAAGCGCCCCATAAAAACCGAAGGCGCCAAATACCACAAGAAAAAAAGAAGGAACAAGGCTTGAAAAAATACGGCCACGGCGAGATCTTCGAGTTCTGGTGTAGCGACGCATCATAGCTCGGTAATCGCTTTAGCGATATGCGGTGCTGGATTAAGTTCAAGAATTGACGGCAATATCTTATGAGCGGTGGGCATAGGAACCGTTGCCGCGAGTGCCCGGGCAGCCGCGAGCTTCATAGCCGACGTTAAACGACGACGACTCGTGAGTAGGCCACGAAATAATCCGGGATAAACAAGTACGTTATTAACCTGATTGGGAAAATCAGATCGCCCAGTGGCCATGACCAATACCCCTGATGCCTGAGCCTCGTCCGGAAGAACTTCTGGATCAGGGTTTGCTAGAGCAAAAATAATCGATCGCGGCGCCAATTGCCGCACGATCTTAGGGGTAAAGAGACCGGCCTTACTGAGGCCAATAAGCACATCGGCATTCTTGGCAGCTTCCGCCAAAGTCCCAGAATGCATGATGGACAAACGACGTGCGATCGCTGCCTTCTCTCCTACAAGATCTTGTCTCTCATTGCTAAGTATACCTCGAGAATCTAAGACCAGCAGATTTTTGGCCCCAGCCTCAAGGAGCAGATTAGCCGTTGCCAAACCGGCGGCGCCTGCTCCATTTAAGACAATCTTTACTTCTTCGAGCTTCTTTTTAACTACCTTAAGCGCATTCAGGAGTCCACCAAGGATGACAATAGCAGTGGCGTGCTGATCATCATGCATGACTGGAATATCAAGTTCTTCAAGCAGTCGACGCTCAATAGTAAAACAAGCGGGAGCGGCGATGTCTTCTAGGTGAATACCACCGAAGGTCGGAGCGATCATCTTAACCGCCTGGACGACTTCATCCGGATCCTGACTGGCTAGAATAATCGGCACGGCGTCGATATCAGCGTATTTTTTATACAGCACAGCTTTCCCTTCCATAACCGGAAGTCCCGCCAAGGGGCCGATATTACCAAGTCCGAGTACCGCCGAGCCATCGCTTACAACGGCCACCGTGTTCCCCTTCATGGTAAGGTCATAAGCTTTGGCTGGATCTTTGGCGATCACTCGGCACGGTTCCGCGACCCCTGGCGTGTAAGCAATCGACAGGTCGTCTTTAGTCTCAAGCGGCATCTTCGAGGCAATCGTCCACTTGCCTTTTAGTTTCTGGTGAGCGTCGACGGAAAGTTTGGCGTAGTCGGGTTTTGGCATAGCGGGCAAAGTTTATCATGCACATAGCATCTCCCCCTTGTATAAGGGGGAGAAAAAGAGGGGGTCAACTCATAGATCATTTACATCCCGCAAGAACGAACCCGTGGGCGGTTTCTTGGTCGTTCGTTCCCCCTTTTCGTCGAGAACGATGATCGGTTCGTCGTCAGACCAGTCGTCGGTGGATTTGGCGACAGCGGAGTGAGTGCGAGTAGCCCAGGCTGGGAGAGCCGCTTTGAGGACGACGCGTTCCGTGGCGTCCTTCGGAATATCGTCGAGGAATTGTGAAGGTTGACGAATCTCGACGGTCTCGAAGCCAGAAGTAATCGGATAGGTAAAAAAGAGTTTCTTTCTAGCTCGTGTCGCTCCTACGTAGAACAAGCGACGCTCCTCTGACATTTCAGCGTCACTTCCGTAGGATCTTTGGTGCGGAAATGAACCCTCGGCTAAATGAATAATGAAAACTGCATCCCATTCCAGCCCTTTAGCTTGATGGATAGTTGATAAAATGAGCCGCTCTTCGTTTTGGTTGAAAGTTTCTGGTTGTTCGGGGTCGGTTAAACGCACGCCAAAGTCTCCGGTTAGGGTGACGGCATCAAGGAAAGGACCGATCTCGTCATATTGCTCTGCAAAAACAGCAAATTGCGCCACGTCCTCCAGTCGTTCACGAGCGTTCGGGTATTCGGCTTCGAGGTACTCTTTATAACTCTCCGTCGCCGCGAGGGCTCGGATTGCCCCGGCTGGACCGTCGGTCGCAAGCATTGCGCTTACAATTTTAGTGACACGTTGCCAACCGGCTTGGGCCTTGGCCCCGAGTTTTGGGTGACTTTCGATCGCTGCCTTGGCCGAGGCCTGCTGCGCTGCCTGTTCGGCGACTTTGGCCGCCGTAGCCAAGCCAAAGCCGGGATGAATCTGGAGCGCCCGCATCCAGGCCATAGTGTCTTTAACATTACGAATGATGCGGAGGTGTGCGATGGCGTCTTTAATGTGAGCGCGTTCAAAAAACTTAAGGCCACCACGAAATTCGTAGGGGATGTCACGTTTCATGAGTTCGAATTCAATCGCCTGGGAGTGAAAAGCGGCGCGGAACAACACGGCGACATTTGAGAGCTTGGTACCGTCACTCAGTAGTTCAAGTATTTGCTCAACAACATATTGTGCCTCTTGTCGATCATCGGCGGCCGGAACCAGGTATGGTTTGTCACCACTTTTTACGACAGCAACCAGGTCCTTTATAAATTGTTCTTTGTTCCCCTTAATCACGGCGTTAGCTACAGCGAGAATTTCTGGCGTTGAGCGGTAGTTGACAACGAGCCTGAAAACCTTTGTTTGAGCGTGATGCTTAGGAAAATCAAGAATGTTTTTGATTTCGGCTGCTCTAAACGAATAAATACTTTGAGCATCATCGCCAACGACCAAAAGGTTACGGTGAACACTCGATAAAAGTTCAACAATTTCAGCTTGAATTACGTTGGTATCCTGAAACTCATCAACTAGCACGTAACGAAAACGTTGAGCTAACGACTGACGAACTTCGCTGTCGTCACGCAACAGACGACGAAGCTCAAGAAGTAGGTCATCAAAATCCATCCCCTTACCCTGTCTTTTAGCTTCCTGAAAACGCAAAATAATCTTCGCAATCTCCGTTTCAAACTCTTCAAAGTGCGGATACCGCCATTCCAGCACTTCACGTATCGGAATATTCGCGTTCGCGGCGTAGGAGGCAATGGCCCGGAGCACAGCAGGACTTGGAAAGCGCTTGCCGTGCTCGGCCACGTGAGCCTCTTTCACACAAATTTTCATTAGGTCGTTGGTATCTTCTTCGTCGAGAATTGAAAAATCATTACCAAAACCTGTTCGCTGGCCATGTAGGCGCAGAATTCGATTAGCAATCGAATGAAAGGTTCCTGCCCACAAGCCTTGCGGATAAATTTTTAATAAGCCTTCAACGCGAATCGCCATCTCTTTGGCCGCCTTGTTGGTAAAGGTCAAAAGCAAAATCTGATCTGGCGGCACGCCGTGTTCCAAAAGCCAGGCGACGCGATAAGTTACAGTTCGCGTCTTGCCACTCCCTGCCCCGGCCAAGACCAAACACGGCCCGTCACCATTTTCGACCACCGCCAGCTGCTCCTCATTGAGCTCCGCCCGATAGTCGATATTCAACTTTCGCCCCTCGGGTGCTGAGAGAACAAATTCTTTCATAGCGCTGGTTAATGGAGGTACCGCGCCTTATTTGCCACATGCTCCCCATGTGTCTTAGCGTAATAAATTTCGCCGTCGTCGGTTGTAAGGAAGTAGAGGTAGTCGTTGGGGGTTGGGTTATAGACGGCGGTCAGTGCGTTTAAGCTTGGGTTACTGATAGGCCCAGGTGGCAGGCCAGGATATTTGTAAGTGTTGTAAAGCGAATCGGTGTTATCGCGTTCTTCGATGGTGATTGATGGGCTATCACCGCCTGTTACATAGTTAACCGTCGAATCAGCTTGGAGAGCCATGCCAATATCTAAACGTTTCAAGAAAATATCGGCCACGTTTTTCATCGTCTCTGGTCGACGAACCTCACGCTCAATAATCGAGGCCAAGGTCAAAAGCTCGTGGGTGGTGTAACCGACAGCGTCACCACTTGGCGTACCGAGTGAATCAACTCTGGCCTCCATGGTGTCGAGCATGATGGTAGCAATATCGCTGGCCGTTGCCTCGACGTCAAAGCGATAAGTATCAGGAAACAGGTAGCCTTCGAGGTCGACGTCATCTGGTTTTTGCGCAGCCACTACAAACGCGTGACTCTCAAGACTCGAGGTAGAGCTCGTCGCCTCTGTCCACTCTTCAACCGAGACCAAACCCTTCCGTGCTAGCAGCTCCCCCATCTGCTTAATGGTATAGCCCTCAGGAATAGTCACACTAACTTCATTACTAGAGGCAACAGACGTTAGCGCCCCAAGAATGTCGCTGTAATTATCTTTAGGAACAATGGCATGAACGCCACTTTGAATATTGTTTGTTAGACCGGCTAATTCGGCCACGATCCGAAACCAAAAGGCACTGGCAATAAAGTCCTGATCTTCAAGACGGTCAGCCATGGCCACAAACGACTCCCCTTCTTCAACCACAAAATCCTGAGTAGCTACATCTTTTCCCGGATCACGAATAAAGACTTGATAAATCTGGTTTAAAAAAACGAAAAGTCCAACGGACAAAAGCAATAAAATTATGCCGCACGCCATCAACATTTTCTTAATCATACGCGGCCATTGTACCGGTCCTTAACAAAGGCCTCAACTCGAGCCAAACGTTCGTGAGTACCAGAGTCAAACCACGGCTCGGTGGCGTGATAAAAGCCGAGTGGTCGACCACACTTCGCAAGCGACGGCCACAGGTGCGCCTCGTTGGAGACAGGGAGATCTTCCGGTACGTGACTGCGTATCGCCGGCGTCATAACGTACCAGCCAGATGAAACAAAGACGGTTGGTTGTTTGCGGAGTTCGTCACCGCGGTTGCGGTCGACATACTCGACAAGTTGCGTTCGCGAGTCATCCGGAGCCAGAAGCTCGTAATTCAATGCATTTGCGCTCGGGATTTCGATCGCCGCGATCGTCGCCGCAGCCCCAAGCGAACGATGTCGATCAAGAAATTTTAGCACCTCGATCCAAAAAAGATTGTCAGCATTCAGTACAAAAAAATTATCGGCCAATTTGTTCCAGTCAACAAGTTTCGTCCAACCCCCCGTGCCCATGGGACTTGGCTCTCGTAAATACGACAATTGCAATCCTTGTGCAGAACCATCACCGAAAGTTTCTTCAATCATGTGCCCAAGATGGGCTGTCGCAATAGCAATATTAGTAATTCCTGCCGACTTGAGGTGCTCGAGGACATAGGACATCATGGGTCGACCCGCAATCGGCACTAAGGGTTTTGGCAGATTATCCGTAAGTGGCGAGAGACGCGTTCCCTTGCCACCAGCTAAGACTATCGCTTGAATCTTCTCCTTCATAATCGCGCCTTAGATTAAACTAAAAATACCCAAAACGTCAAAAACGTCCTAGATGTCATCTGTGACGTCTTAAACGTCTCTTCAAAGAGAAAAAGTAAGAATGTAAGCAAGACCGAAAAGGGCACCAAGAAAAAAGCCAAGCATGACATCAAAAAAGTAATGAACTCCAACAATGAGTCGAGACAAGCCAATCAGTAAGGTCGTAATTCCTAGAATGACGTACAGCCCAAAATCTAAGATAACGCTGCCAGTCTGACCACTCGCTAAAACAAGAGCCCAGGCGGCGCTCACAAAAGCATGGGCAGACGGACAAGCGAAAGTTCTGTACCAAAGTTTGTAATTAGTTTTACTCTCTTCTCTCGGCCGCTCACGGCGGATAATGTTTTGCAAAGCCAGAGCCAAGGGGTAGGCCAGCATGGGTGGCAAAACGATATGCAAGATATGCAAACCGTTTTGCCACAACAGAAAGGTCCCCACCAGCACAAAAAGCCACATTCCGTTTCCGGCGACACGTCGCCAAAAATCAAGCTGTGGCTTTCCCCACCGCTCAAGCTGTTCAGTTAACTCAACATCTCGTTCGCGTAATCGCTTGTGGAGGGTCATGGGTTACTCTTCGAGGCAGAATGTCTGCTGTGATAAATAGGTGTTTTGGGCACCTCCTACCTTCTCTTCTGGAGCTTCATAGACGTTCGTCTCTACACAGTTACGATCGAGCCATCGAAGGTTATATGCGGTACCAGTTCCGCCGAGATCAGCTATCGCACCATAAAATACCTCGTCCGTCTCACCGATGACTTCGGTTTCGCCACTCAACAAGTCCAACACGACAAGCTGATTTCCGGTTTCAGAAACTGCTGCGTCCATATCATACGGAACAAAAGCGAGTTTAGTCTGGTCGGGAGAAACCTCAAAAGCATCCATAATGACGTATGAATCTTGAGCGAAATCTACTAATTTCTGGTCTCCTTCAGTATTCAAGTTGAGTTCATGAAGTTGTAGAAACGGGTTATCGCCTTCTCCTACAAGATGGACAAAAACGCGCCCGTCGTAGCCCACCTGAGGAACTGCGACGACTTCAACAAAACCACCTATACCTGTTTCGAACACGGTGGTTTCACGACCGGTTTGACGATTGATGATTAAAAGTTGTTGACCGTATGGATAGCCACCTTCAAGCTTTTTGGTGTAAAGAAGTGGCGCTAACATTGGAGCCTCTTCACGTTGCTCTTGAAATTTAGCAATAGCTTGGCTTTGGGTTTTTTGGAGATTGGAGTATTGAACAATCACGTAACCAAGGGCGAGTGTCTCGAGGGCAAGAAGAAAAGCCAGGAGAGCCGTGACGATCGGGTGAATTCCCGAACGGTCAACGTGAATAGATGACGGTTGTTCAATCTCGACTGGCGTCGGTTTCATTTCCGGGTTGTCCATAATCTGTTTACTAACCTTAAAGCCCACTCTGAGAGACAGCGAAGAGTTAGGTTGGTTCGGCGAAAAAATTTCGTCTTACGACCTAACCCCTCACTTTAGTTCGGGGTGGATTCAAATAAATTTCAATCCAGTATACCAGCTGATGGCGGTTATGTTACACGTTTCTTCAAAAAGCGAATCGCTTGGTCACGAGTCGTGACCTTACCGTGGTCACGAGCTTCCTCTAGCATACGTTGCAACTCCCCCACTTTGGGCCCAGGTTCAAGTCCTAGAAGATCGATAATCTCGCCGCCCGTGAGGAGTGGGGTTTTTATGGATTCGAGAAGGCTATTTTGAGCGACAGCTTGACGCATGACCTCACCGGGAAGGTACGGAGCGGTTGTCGCATCCTTAACTCCCCGACCACGAACGTCGGCCTCGGTGACTTTCAAATATACCTCGAATGACGTTTCGCCGAGTCGACGGAGCAGTCGACGCACTGCATACACGTAAGATTCGTCATTCAAGTGACCGAGTTGGAGTTCGCGATACAACATTGAAGGCTTAAGATGATCTTTAACGATTCTTACCACGGAATCCTCGATCTCCCGACCAAAAGTAAACTTTTTAAGCAAACTCCGCGTCGGCTTCTCGCCTGCCTCCTCGTGGCCACGCGAACGTATTCGACCATCAATAATTGCTGTCGTTGTTGCCTTGCCTAGGTCATGACACAAGGCGCCTAACATTACCGTGAGCTGGTCTTCGAGGGTCAACTGACGATCCAAAATTAGCTTTGCGGCCTGATCGATAACCATCAGGCTATGAGTCCAAACGTCCCCCTCGGGGTGCCATTCAGGTTCCTGGTCTGTAGTCTTTAGAACAAACAGTTCTGGATAATATTTTTCGATAATCCCCAAAGCCCACATCAAACGAAAACCCACCGAAGGTAGCGTGGCTTTCAACAAAAGCTTACGCCATTCGTCGCTCACTCGTTCTTTAGGTAATTCGTTTAGGTCACCACGTTCGATCATTTGTGTCATGAGTGCGAATGTCTTGTCTTCAAGGGTAAAGCCGAGGCGAGCCGCAAGTTGAATACCGCGAAAAACCCGTAAGGGATCTTCCTGAAAAGTCGCCGTGTCAACAACTTGCAAAACTTTTGCTTCAAGGTGAACCTGACCCTGATAAGGGTCATGAAGAACTTCCGTTAGAGGATCAAGACTTATGGCATTGACCGTGAAGTCCCGCCGGCGAGCCGCCTCACGAAACGACATTTCGGGCGCGCTCTCGGTGACAAAGCCCCTGTGTCCCTTGCCAACTTTAGACTCTCGGCGCGGCGTGCCGATGTCTATTTCGTATTCATCTGAATACACTTTCAGAATCCCAAATGACGAACCAACAAGATCAACTCGCGGGAACATTTCTTTCACAACCGAGTGAAGCTTGTCGGGGTGAACGCCGTAAACTTCGAGGTCAATGTCTTTTACTTCTTTACCGAGCAGTCGATCGCGCACATAGCCGCCAACCAAAAGCGCCCGCGGAGTCACGGGTGCATAAGTAGCATCTGGCTCAAGCTCGGCGATGCGTTTGGCAAACTCGAGAATTGCTTTGGGAAACATGGGCTAGTAAGAATAAACCATATTCGTCATTGCGAAGGAGGTATTTATTTCCGACTGAAGCAATCTTTGGTTTACAGATTGCTTCGTCCCGCTCATATTCATTCGGGGTCCGCGCAAAGACGGAAATATGCAGTCATCACAAAAGAGGGGTTCCGGTCATTTGAGGTGGCTGTTCAAGCCCAAGAATCTTTAGGAAAGTGGGGGCCACATCAGCCAGCATGCCAATTGGCGGCATAAGTGACAAATCACCGTTTGGTACATCACCAGCAATTGAGGGTTTGCCCTCAAATTCCTTGCCAACAATCCAAAATGGCACGGGGTTTGTGCTGTGCTCCTTATCTATGGCGTGGGTTTGTAAGTTTAAAACTTCTTCAGCGTTTCCGTGATCAGCAGTGATACAAACCACGCCGCCGGCTTCGAGTGTGGCCGCAACTATTTTACCCACACAATCATCTACCGTTTCTACAGCCTTGATGGTGGCAGTCACGTTTCCAGTGTGCGCTACCATGTCGGGGTTGGCAAAGTTCGCAACGATCACATCGTAATTGCCAGTTTGGATCTCTTTAACTACTCGTTCGGTAATTTGCGAGCCACTCATCGCTGGCTCTAAATCGTAACTCGCCACCTGAGGCGAGGGTATAAGCACTCTGTCTTCGTTTGCAAAAGGTTTCTCTCGTGTGCCGTTAAAAAAGAACGTCACATGGGCATACTTTTCGGTTTCGGCAATATGGAGTTGAACAAGTCCAGCATCAGAAATAACCTCGGTCAAACCTTTAGTGATCGATTCCGGCGGAAAAGCTACATCAACCGGGAGCCCCGCCTCATATTCGGTCATGGTGACAAAGGTTAAGTTTTTGATGAACTGGCGTGAGAATTTGTCGAACGATGGTAAAACAAAAGCTCTGGTTAATTGTCGAGCCCGATCAGGTCGGTAATTAAAAAAAATTACTGCGTCCCCTTCTTTTACCGTGGCCTTGGGACGCCCAGCTTGAGTAAGAACAGTTGGTTTAAATTCCTCATCATAAATTTCTTGGGCGTAAGATTCCTCAAGGGCCTTTAGTGGATCTTCGGCTGTGACCACACCCTGACCGTGAACAATGGCGTTATACGCCTTCTCAATTCGATCCCAACGATTATCACGGTCCATGGCAAAATAACGACCGGATAACGTAGCTAGATACCCCACGCCAAGTCTCTGAATTTTTTCAAGGAGACTTTTTACAAAATCAAGGCCTGAGTTATAAAGCGTGTCCCGACCATCCAGAAAAGCATGCACCGCGACATCCTTGAGCTTAGCTTTTTTACACAAAGCGAGCAGTTGATGACAATGATCATCAAACGAATGAACTTTGCCGGAAGACAGGAGTCCCATGAGGTGCAGAGTACCGCCACTTTCCTTAACCTTGGCAAAAGCTTTCTCAAAAACAGGATTTTTTTCAAAAGTCCCATCAACAATAGCTTTGTTAATTCGTGGCAAAGTTTGGTAATACACTCGGCCAGCGCCAATCGCCAAATGCCCGACCTCAGAGTTGCCCATTTCACCCCAATTTAAACCAACATCGTCGCCCGAAGCGCGAAGAGTCATGGTTGGATAACGTTCAGTTAACATCTTAAAAGTTGGCGTGTTGGCTCTCGTAATCGCGTTTCCTTCACCGTCTGGCGCAACGCCAAAACCATCTAAGATAAGAAGAACCGCCGGACGCGGTCGCTCACCACCACGTGATTGCTGTGTCCCCATAACAGGGGCATTCTAGCATAAAACAGTAGATCGATTCAGATCCGCTACTGCTTTAATGCAACCTCCGGTGATTGAACCGAAATGTATTTAACGTTGGTGATTTTTGTGAGACCCAGAAATACCTCCCGTTCCTCAATGCTCGACAAAGAGCGAAGTCGATCAATTTCTGCTGCCAAGCGGTCATTCTCTTGGCGTAGACTTTCGTTAGCTTCAATAAAATCGCGCATCATGTACCCCTTAGTAGATGCTGCATTGACCTGAATAATATACAAAATGCCAAAGGCTAAAATGAGACCGAGAACCAACACGCGCCACGTTTTTTCGTTGCTTATTAGGTGTCGCCAAATTCCTCCTCCTGTCATGGTCATACTTTAGCGTCGTTCAGCCAAGCGCAATTTTGCGCTGCGTGCGCGCGGGTTATCTTCAACCTCGTCGCGGCCAGGAACGATCGGTTTTTTGGTAATGGATAAAAGTCCCTTCTGCTCTTTGAGCCACAACTTCACTTGACGATCTTCGAGCGAATGGAAGCTGATAACAGCCAGCCTACCGCCCGGTGTCAAGACTTCACGCGCTGCCTCCAAACCCTTGGCCAGTTCGCCAAGCTCATCGTTTACAATCATGCGGAGAGCTTGAAAAACTTTGGTCGCTGGATGAATTTTGCCCCGGCGGGCCACGACCTCTTCAATAACTTCTGCCAGCTGCTTCGTGCTTGTAATGCGATCTCGCCGTCTGGCTTCAAAAATAGCTTTGGCAATAATCGCTGCCTTAGGTTCTTCACCTAACTGACGAAAGAGCGTTGCCAGTTCCTCGCGCGACCAGCTGTTCACCACTTCTTCGGCAGTTAACGACTGTTGTATGTCGTAACGCATATCGAGCGGGCCATCGTTCATGAATGAAAAGCCTCGAGCTGGGTCATCCACATGAACCGAGGAAAATCCCAGGTCCAGGAGTACCGCTTGAGCTCTCGTTACATGATTCCTAATGTCAGCGAACGAAGCGTGGACGAGGGTTACTCGTTCGCCAAATTCCCGCAATCGCTCAGTGGCTAGTTCAAGATTCCTCGTATCACGATCAAAACCGATAAGTTTGCCGTCCGGAGCGATTTGCTCGAGCATAAGACTCGCGTGTCCGCCAAGTCCCACGGTGCCATCAATCACAGTCATACCTGGCTTCAGCTGAAGCCCTTCGAGAATCTCTTTTGCTAGAACCGGGATGTGTTGGGTCATAAGGAAGAACAACGCTGCCACTCCGAGCGAATGCGAGGAGTTAGGTCGGCGTGCTGTTTGGGGAACTAACCCCTCACTTTCGTTCGGGGTGGCAAGTAAGGCGAACCTTAAATACCCATTCCTCCCAATTGTTCAGCGATCGCTGTTGAATCCTCCTCGGCCTGTTTGGCGTAAGCCTCCCAGGTCGTCTTGTCCCATAGTTCCAAACGCGTCTGAACACCGACCATGATCACTTCTTTCCGTAGTTTTGCGAACTCTCGCAAATACTCCGGCACAATAAACCTTCCTTGCTTATCAAGCTCAACAGCCATAGCGCCAGCGAGCATAAAGCGCGCAAAAGCCCTAGAGTTGGCTTGCCCCAGGGGCAAACTAGCAATTTTTTCGGCCAGTTTCCCCCACTCCTCTTTAGGGAGCAAGAAAAGTGAAGCGTCGAGACCCCGCGTCACAACTGCCCCGTTCGCGAAGGTCTCACGCAACTTCACCGGAACGGCGAGCCGCCCCTTATCGTCGATGGTGATTTGGTATTCGCCAATGAGCATAGCAGTGTGAATTCCATGTCACGAGTAACCCATCGCCAAAGAGTTGACGGGTTACTCATGACAAGGGGAAGTTTCCCGAAATTCGGACACCATTATTTGCTGCATGACTACGTTGCGGAACTCAGATTTTTTCCTTCCGTACGGTTTAAGTACGCCTCAAAAAATCTTCCCCGCGCCTTGCCCTGCAGCAAATACTGGCGTCCTCTGTTGAACAACAGAATAATCAGCACACCCCACTTTGTGCCGCTGAGCACCACTTTACACCATTATTTTACCAACCCAAACCAAAAACCACCTTTTCTGTGGATAAAATTTACTTTAACCTAATTCAGCTCTTTTTCTTAAGCGGCGAAATTCCAAGTGATCTTCGACTTCTGAGTACTCGATGATAGCTACCAGCAAAGCGATGCGCTTCATCACGCGCTTTTTGAAATGTGTCTTTGAAGGCTTGTGCCACGCGACGCAGCTCGGCATTTGTCGTATCGTAAACCAAGCGATCTTGCTTTCGATCAAAACCTTTGGCAATGCCAATGACCGGAATTTTAAGGTCCATTTCTTTTAGTACCTCGTTGACCCGATTGACCTGCCCTTCTCCACCATCAATGATCATGATGTCCGGAAGCGGCCAAGCGTGCGGCGAAACCTTGTTGCGTGTTAGGCGTCGACGGAGCATCTCCTCCATTGCTCCGACATCATTGGCACCTTCAAAACCTTTTATTTTAAATTTTCGATATTCGCTCTTGTTTGGTTTGCCAGCCTCAAATACCACCATCGAACCAACGTTCGAGGTACCGGAAATATTTGCAATATCGTAAGCCTCGATACGACCGAGCGCGTTGATGTGTTTATTAATATCGTCGGCTTTATCAATAAACTCTTCCCGCATCAAGAGTCCGATATCTTGAACGTGTTCAAGAGCAAAAACCCGATCACGCAAGGAGGCTGCTTTTTCGAACTCATTCGCTCTCGCGGCGGCATTCATCTCACGTTTTAATTGCTTAAGAAGCGTATCTTTTCGTCCACTAAAGAAAAGCATGAGCTTTCGAATATTCCGTCGATACTCTTTTGGGAGAATAGTTCCAGCACAAACCCCCGGGCATTTGCCAATTTGAGCATCAAAACACGGCTTACTTGAACCGCTGACTTCCGGTGGGTTGCAGGTCGACCACGGAATAAATCGACGCACGAGGTCGAGTGCTATCTTGAGCGACCGAGCGCTCAAATACGGTCCATAAACAGCCAAAAATTGTCGTCGAGCTTTGAGTTGTAAAAATTTCGAAAATGGTTGAATACCCAAGCGCTCGAGATCAAGGCCACGCATGAGTACGGGTTTAGGAAAGTCTTCGTTCGTAAGACAGAGGTAAATAAAACTCTTGTCATCACGCCCGGCAATGTTGTATGGCGGTTTGTGGGTACGAATATTATTTGCTTCGAGAACTAGCGCTTCAAGCACAGATCCGGTTTGCAGGTAATCGATACGCGCAATGTTAGCCACCAGATCAGCTGTCCGCTGATTTTCTTTTTTTCCCACGAAGTATGAACCAACGCGCTTCTTGAGCGATGTCGCCTTACCTATATACAGCAACTTATTTTTGAGGTCGTAATAAAAATACACCCCAGGAGCATCGGGTAATTGATTATTGAGAATTTGGATCTCCTGCGGGATCATACGAATCAGTCGGCGAGAATCACTAAACTATTAAGAACCTCTTCATAAATCTTTTCGTCAAACTCAGGGTTAGCGGCAATTACGTAGTATCGGGTTGGACCTTCCTCCGCTCGAACATCGGTCACGATGTGACGACCATTACGCCACTCTGGTTGATCGGCAAAATCAGCTACGTTGGCTTTCTTTTCAATGTCGTAACGCTTGGCGGTGTAACTATTAGCAATCGTCAGATCTGCAGTCGCATGGATAGTTACGGTCCGCAACGTTAGGAATTCGCTCGCATCAAAGTAGCGAATAAAAATTTGCGATCGTTCGCGGGCGGTCCCCTCGCCTTCGAGACTGAAGATATTCAGAGCTTCGATCGACGGCACGTATTCAACTTCCATGTTCTCGGGAATAATGAACTGAATCGCGAACACATTCGCTCCCCTCTCGCTCGCGTCAAAACGCCGAGGTGAAGTAAGCATGCTTACCTCGTGCTCAGCAAAATAATTGGTCGGGTTCAACCAGGTACTAACCTCCTCGGCCGTACGTTCGTAACCATTGATCTTGATTGGCTCACCTTGGTACAAACCAAAGTGGAGATGCTTGCGCTCACCGTCGGTCTCTGGTGATCGATCGTCTCCTAAATTCCCGATCATTTGACCTTTAATCACGGTATCTCCTGGCTCAAGCGTTACGGAGCCAAGATCGAGATGACCATACAAAGCGTTCACGTCGCCGTGATCAATGAGCACAAAACCGCCGTATCCCGAAACAAATTCTGCTCGCTCAACGGTGCCATCAGAAATTGCTACCACCGGCACTTCCTCGCCCACATCTTCGTATTCCACATCGTCGCCGACGTGATAGCCCACAAAGCGGTCGCTAATGTATTCGCCAAACGACTTAACTGTTCGGCGTTCCACGTAATCATCAATCGGTAAGGTAACACTGGGGGTTACGTTAGTAACCCCGTTATTCGAGGTTTTTGGTAATGCGCTCGGTGCACAACCTGCGCCGAGCGCTAACAAACTCACGATCGCGAGAAGTTGATACATATTTACTTTTTGGCACGTCCCACATAGGAACGCAAATATTTACCAGTGTGACTTAATGGTTTACGCGCAATATCTTCTGGGGTACCCGCAGCGACCACAGTGCCACCTTTGTCGCCTCCTTCGGGGCCCATATCTATAACCCAGTCAGCAGTTTTGATGACGTCCAGGTTGTGCTCAATCACCACCATCGTGTTTCCTTTGTCCACCAATCGGTGAAGAACTTCAAGGAGCTGCCTGACATCGTCGAAGTGCAGACCGGTCGTCGGTTCATCGAGAAGGTAAAGCGTTTTACCTGTCTGTCGTCGTGCGAGTTCGGTGGCGAGCTTCACTCGCTGCGCCTCGCCGCCCGAGAGCGTAGTCGCCGACTGGCCAAGAGTGATGTACGACAAACCAACCTCATTTAAGGCTCTGAGCTTATTGTGAATGTCAGATATATCTTTAAAAAACTGCTCGGCGATTTCGACCGTCATGCTGAGCACATCCGAGATGTTTTTTTCTTTATAGGTGACCTCAAGTGTTTCCCGATTAAAACGTTTCCCTTTGCACACTTCACAAACCACATACACCGTGGGCAGAAAGTGCATCTCAATCTCAATCACGCCGTGGCCTTCGCAGTGATCGCAACGACCACCCGGCACGTTAAAACTAAAACGACCCGATTTATAACCGCGGAAGCGCGCTTCCTCGGTGGCAGCAAATAATTCACGAATTGGCCCCCAAGCACCAGTGTAGGTAGCGGGATTGGAGCGTGGCGTGCGACCGATGGCTGATTGATCAATAAGAATAGCTTTATCGATGTATTCAATGCCTAAAACTGCTTTATTTTTCCCTGGCTCGTCCCTTCCGCCATAAAGTTTCTTGGCTATCGACTTGTACATCACATCGTAGGCCAGGGTAGATTTGCCAGAACCGGAGACACCGGTGACGCAAATAAATTTACGGAGCGGAAAGTCGACATCAACATTTTTGAGATTATTTTCGTGAGCCCCACGAACTTTAATCGCTCCGGCATCCTTAGCGCGACGCTCTCGGGGAACAGGAATAGCCTCATCACCTCGTAAATAGGCTGCGGTTCGTGATTTTTTATTCTTAAAAATATCGGGCGTGCTGCCGGAACATACCACTTCTCCGCCATGAACTCCTGCCCCGGGCCCAATTTCTACCAAGTAATCTGAACGGCGAATCGTGTCTTCATCATGTTCAACCACAAGTACGGTGTTCCCGAGATCACGAAGATCCTCGAGCGTCTTAATCAGACGTTCGTTGTCGCGTTGATGTAAGCCAATGGTTGGCTCGTCGAGGACGTACATGGCGCCTACTAAGCGCGAGCCGATTTGTGAAGCGAGTCGGATACGCTGCGCTTCACCTCCGGAAAGCGTACCGGCCGTTCGATTGAGCGTCAGGTAATGCAAACCGACATCCAACATAAAACCTAGCCGATTCGAGATTTCTTTAAAGATGCTCGTGGCAATCTCTTGTTGACGATCGGTTAGGCGTAGCTCAAGTAAAAAATTGATCGCCTCGTCGACTGACATAGCGGTCAGGTCAACAATCGATTTGCCACCTATAAATACATGCAAGGCTTCTTTGCGGAGTCGTGCTCCAAGACAGACTCCACACAATTCATCGGAGAACAATTCACGGGTGCCAAGGCCTGAACATTCCGAACAAGCGCCGTAAGGGCTATTGAAGGAAAAAAGTCGCGGCTCGATTTCCGGAAATGAAAAACCATCAACTGGGCAACTAAATTTAGCCGACAAGTAACGTTCGGCGCCGTCGGGCATAAGCACGAGTGCCAGATCTTGGCCACGATCGATGGCCTGCTCAAGGGCATCGGCTAGTCGCTGTCGAGATTCTTTAGTCGGCGAGGTCAACATGGCAGTCGGAATAGTATCGATGACGAGCTGAATGTCGTGCGCTTTATAACGCGACAGCTCAATGCGCTCATTCAGACGGAACATCTTGCCATCAATCCGAACTTTGGCAAAACCGGCATTGTAAAGATCGTACAACATTTGGTAGTATTCACCCTTTCGTCCGCGAACAATAGGCGCAAGAATCGAGATCTCGGTGGGCTTTTGGGAAACCTCGGACTTTGCTTTCAATTCTTTAATAACAATATCGACCATCTCATCGACAGTGAGTTTTTCGATCTTTCGGCCGCACTCTGGACAATGAGGTTCGCCAATACGCGCGTAGAGCACGCGTAGGTAGTCGTAAATTTCGGTAATCGTGGCGATTGTAGAACGAGGATTTCGGGAATGTGCCTTTTGATCGATAGAAATAGCTGGCGACAGACCCTCGATTTCATCAACGTCAGGCTTTTGCATATTGCCCAAAAATTGTCGGGCGTAGGCCGACAAAGACTCGACGTATCGGCGCTGACCTTCGGCAAAAATGGTATCAAATGCCAACGAGGACTTCCCCGATCCAGAAAGCCCGGTGATACACACCAGTTTGTTGCGCGGCAATTCAAGCGAAATGTTCTTTAAGTTATGTTCGCGAGCACCTTTGATGATGATCTTGTCTTGCATATATATTTTCAGTATTGTGCGGGTTGGAGGTATTTAATGTCTTCCGAAAAACCAGAAGTGAGGCAAGCCGGTTGCGGCGGTCTGGGCTCGGCTGAAGGCGGTTTGCCGCGCGTCGATCCGAGACACGGACACGATCCGGGCGATGAGGACCCGACTGTCGATAAACCTATTTTCGAAGACCCAACGGTGCTCAATGATCTGCCACGCGACGCTTCGACCAACCGCGTCGGCCCACCGATCTATGAGCTGCCAACTGAGGCAGGACGCACCACCTGGGGCTGGGATCAACAGACTCGCTCTCCAGCCGAGATCACCGCGGCCATGTTTCTCCTCACCACGATGGGGCGTCTCCCCTATCGAGACATTCTTCTCCTTGCCGATCAGTGTGTAGGCGCGAACCTGAACAGCTTGTCGGACGAGGATCGTCAACTGTTCTTCGAGCGCCTGGCAGCGCTCAAGAGCCGCTACCAGAGTTAATCGGCAACTCCTTGCTGCGACGCCTCGCTTGTTTCTTAGCAGGCGTTTTTTGTTTACCTGAAAGTTCTTTTTCGAGCAGGGCTATCTCGTCACGCAGAATTGCCGCTGTTTCGAAAAGCAAGTTGGCGGCTGCGGCTTTCATTTCGACCTTTTTCTCATTTATTACTTCTTCTAGCTCCTTAGGACTTGCCGTGAGTTCGATCTGAAGAATTTGCTTAGTTTTATCTTCGCTCACCTCGCCGAGCATGGCTCTGATATCAGAAATCTTTTTATTAATACTCTTTGGCGTAATGCCATGTTCTTTGTTGTACGCGAGCTGAAGTACCCGACGGCGCTTGGTTTCGTTTAGTGCTCGTTCTAGTGAACCGGTTTGATGATCCGCATAAAGCACCACGAGACCGTTAACGTTGCGTGCGGCACGACCAATAGTTTGCACGAGCGATGTTTCGGATCGAAGAAAGCCCTCTTTATCGGCGTCTAGAATACCAATAAGCGAGACCTCCGGCAGGTCTAATCCTTCACGAAGTAAGTTAACTCCGACCAGGACATCATATGCGCCACGTCGCAAATCAGAGAGAATCGTAATGCGTTCCAGGGTTTCGATATCAGAGTGTAAATAAGCGACTTTTATTCCCTCATCCTTCAGATACTGCGCCAAATCTTCAGCCATTTTTTTAGTCAGAGTCGTAATTAGTGCGCGTTCTCCTTGATCAACTCGCTCCCGGATTCGCTTGATGATGTCTTTTACCTGACCGGGGTGATCGCCACTAGGAATAACTGGCAGGACAAGTGTTTGTGGGTCAACCAGTCCGGTAGGGCGGACAATTTGCTCGACGACCTGTTCCGAAATCTGTCGTTCGTAGGGTCCCGGGGTGGCTGACACCATCACCATCTGATTAACTTGGCCAATAAATTCATCAAAAGTTAGCGGTCGATTGTCTTTAGCTGAGGGCAACCGGAATCCGTGCTCAATTAGCGTTTGTTTACGGGCTTGATCACCAGCATACATACCCCCGATTTGCGGCAAGGTGACGTGTGACTCGTCGACTATTGTCAAAAAGCCATCCGGAAAGTATGACAATAAAGTTGATGGCGGCTGACCCGGCGATCGGCCATCGAAGTGTCGCGAATAATTTTCAATGCCACTGCAGTAACCAAGATTACGAATCATTTCTATGTCGTATCTTGTGCGACGCGATAATCGTTCGTATTCAAGAACCTTGCCCTGGGTATCAAACTCTTTTAGACGGGCTCCCAGTTCGGATTCAATATCCTTAAGAGCCCGCTCGCGTTCCCCGGGTGCGCTCATGAAGTGTTTGGCCGGAAAAAGCCAAACGTCTTCTGGTTGGTCTTTGATCTCGCGGGTTACCGGGTCGAGGCGAAAGATTTGTCGTACCTTCTCACCTTCAAGAACGATGCGATAAATCACCTCTTCATTGACCGGCATGACCTCGATAACGTCACCGCGAGCGCGGAACTGACCGCGTGTCAGATCACTTGTTGTGCGAGTGAATTGCATCTCGACCAGTCGCCGCATGATCTCCTCGCGAGCCTGTTGCTGCTGAGCGGTCACCCGCAGCACAACCGCTTGATACTCCTCAGGCGAGCCCAAACCGTAAATGCAAGACACCGAGGCCACGATAATGACATCCTTACGAGTTAGCAGCGCTTGCGTGGCTGCGTGCCGAAGGCGATCGATCTCGTCGTTGATCGTGGCTTCTTTTTCGATATACGTGTCAGTTCGTGGCAAGTAGGCCTCTGGCTGATAGTAGTCGTAGTACGAAACGAAGTATTCGACGACGTTATCGGGAAAAAATTCGCGAAACTCGTTACACAGTTGAGCAGCTAGAGTTTTGTTGTGCGCTATAACGAGCGTTGGCTTTTGGATCTGCTGAATCACGTTGGCCATCGTAAAAGTTTTGCCTGAGCCAGTTACGCCAAGCAATGTTTGGCGCGACAAACCCTCACGAAGTCCGTTCGTGAGTTGCTCGATCGCTTTAGGCTGATCACCAGCCGGCTGATACTCGGAATTTAACTTGAATTGCATAACTACAGAGATGCCTCACTTTCGTTTGGCATAAAATCAGCAAATGCCCCAAGAGCGGAGGCTCTAGGGGTATGTTCGTATTTTGTACGGTTACAATAACATGCCTAATTATCACTGTCGAGAAGTATCCACACCTCCGCCAAGACTTTTTTTCTCAATCACGTCAAGGGTTCCAGCCGGCACCTTACTTCGCCATGCTTTATTGCCACTTGCAATCAACTGACGAATTTCCGCGCCAACAATGCCTGGCACTGGCACCACTTTTTTCGTGGCGATATTTTTCTTTTCGAAAATTGATCGTACCGCTTCGTTGCCACTCCAAATCACCGGCTCGGTTGGGTTATTAGCAGCATCGAGCACATGGACTGCCCAATCTTCATCAGCTGGCGCGTCCTTAACAACGGCAATAGTTGCGTCCGGCAGATTGGCCGCCAACAGGGCGCCAGAAATCATTTCGCGACGTTGTTCTAGTGTGAAAGGGTCTTCGTTACCGTTCTTGACCCCATCGCAAATAACCACGACAACGCTATCAGACAATTTTGCCATGCCTTGGACAACCATCAGGTGTCCGTTATGAAATGGCTGAAATCGACCAGGGAAAATAAGCGTGGACATAAGCTAGTCTGTCATTAGTCGCTCTTTGGTCATAACCGGGAGCGCAAATTTTCGAGTCAGCTGAGTTAAAAGAAGCGGCGGAACATCAATCTTGGACATGTCATTTGTCCCTGTGCCGCGCCCCGACAAGGCCTCAAGATAACCAATGTCATGAGGATCAAAACCCATGAGCGTGGCCGCTACGGCATCGGCGGCAACTGGATCAGTACTCGCCAACACTACTCCCATTGAGACCGGCGTGCCATCAACTGGGCCATCACCTTCCATGCCCAGGATACCATCAATAACTACCAAATCGCAGGGTAAATGTTTAAAAAGCTGAGCAATGAGCTCATTGGCTGCTGCCAGTCCATAAGCGTTGAGCCAGGGAGCCCGAGACCAAACCCGTCCCTGAATACCTACCCGTGAGGGCACAATCATCGTTGCCTCAGACCACGAACTGATAGCGAGTGACGCCCCATAAACATGATGGGTCTTAAGAGGCGCGACGGCAATTCGTAAATCACAATCACGCACCAATCGTGGCCGACGAACCGCGACAGTTCGACCTTCAACCAGATATGATTCCTCGTAAATATCTTCGTCGTTCAAGTCGACGAGTGAAAGATTGACGTACTGCGTGATTAAGCCTTCATAGCCAAAATTTCTAAAACTAGCCTTAGTGCCGTAATGCGCCCCGTCGGCGATCACAATAGGAACATCGGTATATACCCGAATCTGATCCAAGACTCCCCGTACCGCGTCAACGTGGGTTGAGGCAAGTTGCAGTTCATGATGCGTTAGGTTGGGCTGAATTAGAATCTGCTTGGCGGATCTAAAACGAGCCACAGCCTCATTGCCAAGCTCATCGATTGCCTGGCGCACAGCTTTTCGACGATGTTCGTTCTGGATCAAGGCAACCTTCTGCATAGCTGGCCTGAGCATACACAGGCTACCTTAGAGAGGCAATGAGTTATTCGTAACGCAAAGCTTCAATTGGACTTTTCCGGGAAGCGCGTAGCGCTGGGTAAAGCCCAAAAACAATACCAGTAATAGCCGCTACGACAAGCGCTGCCCCGGCGGCTGAAGAGGGAAAAATATAAGTCCACTCCATATTGATTATTGAGCTTAAAATCTTCGATGCCAAAAACGACAATCCTGATCCGAAAATTATCCCTATTAGGCCGCCAAGAGTTGTGAGTAATAAAGCTTCAAAAAGAAACTGCAAAAGAATGTCTCTGTTTCTGGCTCCGAGTGCTTTACGCAAGCCTATCTCTTTGGTCCGTTCAGTGACAGCCACCAGCATAATATTCATAATGCCAATACCACCGACTACGAGAGAAATCGCCGCAATCGCCGAAAGAAAAACGGTCAAAATGTTGGTTACGCTAGCTACTTGTTTGGCTGCATCAGCTTGGGAAGTAACATGAAAATCGTCGTTTATAGGATCGTCAATAGAATGTTCCCGACGGAGGGTGCTTAGAATTTCCTCCTTAGCGAGCGGTACAGCTTCTTCACTTATGGCCTGAGTAATAATCATGTTGTAGTGATCAATGTCCACCATATCCTGAGCGGTGGTGTAAGGGATGAGCACCATGAAATCGACTTCGAAGAGACCAAAAAAACCCTTCTTATCAAACGTGCCAATAACTTCAAATTCTTCGTTCTGTATCTCAATCGTCTGCCCAACTGGATCTTGGTTCGGGAATAATTCCTGACGCACCTCAAACCCAAGTACCGCAACTTTACGCTTAGAAGAGACATCTTCCTCCCTTAGCAAGCGACCGGTGGAGAGTGAGACACCAAAAACCGAGGCAAAATTTTCCGTTGAACCGGTAGTACTCGCTTCGGCCGAAAACTTGTCAATCATCACCCGGCCAGGAACAAAAACAACAGGGGCTAAATCAACCAAATTTGGTGCGTTTGCTTTATCACTCAACACCTCAAGATCACTGTTTTTAAGAGAATTAGACAAAAGGGACACAAGATCAGAAGGCGTTTCGGGCATCGGTCCTGGCTCAATAATAATCGTGCCGAGGCCAAGCCCTTGAATTTGACCCAAAATCAAATTCTCGGCCCCCTGCCCCACGGACTGGATGAGGGTGATTGAGGTCACGCCAATAACAATGCCAAGAATCGTGAGCGCAGAACGCGTGGCGTGGGCCCAAAGGCCCGACAAGGCGGTCTTGAAAGCGTGAGATATTTTCATAATGAGTCACGGCTATCGCTTGCTATTTGTCCGTCTTTAATTCGAATCGTCCTTTTGGCCTGGCTTGCCGTCCAAGCATCGTGAGTGATAACAATAATGGTTCGACCTTTGGCGTGAAGATCATTTAAGGTTTCCATAACCGTCTGTCCAGAGACAGAGTCAAGATTTCCCGTTGGTTCATCGGCAAAAATGACCGCAGGATTATTAACTATCGACCTCGCAATCGCCACGCGTTGTTTTTCGCCTCCGGAAAGCTGGTTGGCTGTGTGGTTTAAGCGGTGCGAAAGTTGAACGGACTGAAGAGCCGTGGTGGCTAACTCGTCCCATATGCTTTTTGGCGTTTTTGAGTACATGAGAGGGAGCTTCACGTTTTCAAGCACCGTAGCACGAGGCAAAAGATTGAAGGCTTGAAAAACAAAACCTAAACTCTCGTTACGCAAACGAGCTAAGGCATTTGGAGAAAGTTGTTCGGTATTGAGACCAGAAAAAAAATATTCACCGCTACTTGGTCGGTCAAGACAGCCAAGTAATTGCAAGAGCGTAGACTTGCCAGATCCCGATGGGCCCATGATGGCAATAAATTCTCCCTTGTTTATTGAAAGATTAACGTTCCGGAGCGCGACAGTTTGAACGCCGCCTGTTTCGTAGACCTTACATAAATCGCGTGTTTCAATGAGAGCTTTTGCTGGCGTGACAGTGCTAGTTAAAGAAACTGTTTTGGCGCTCAAACGGGGCGTAAGGTTCTTGAAAGCATAACGAAGCTGACGCTTAGACCAACCTACACGTAACAACTCGTCGGAAATTTTTAACTCATCCAAACCCTGCTCTTGGGCGGCAATTATATAGGCCTTTAACTTTTCTATTTCTGCGGGTGTCATAAAGGTGGGAGGTTACTCTGGTCAAACCGAATTAACAATCCCCAATAAAACAAAGCGTGGTAAAAGTTGAAATTTTTCTCAACTTCAGCTATCATGATTACAATTTTTAACAAGAAAACGTATTAAGTTTCGTCAGTTACGAGGAGGAGACGAGTAAGGGCGAGGCGTACTGATAAGTACGGTGAGTCCGACGGAGTCGACGACGAAGTAAATGGCGAAACTTGGATACGTTTTCTATACTCCGGGATCGTCTAAGGGCAGGACAGCGGCCTTTGAAGCCGTGAATCTTGGTTCGAATCCAAGTCCCGGAACCAAAAAACCTCGACACAATTTCGAGGTTTTTTGTTTTTGAGTTTAAGAATTTAGTATTCGAGACGAGTTTGGGTGAATGGGGAAGATTTTTCCGAAGCGTAGTTCATGCTACGGTGAGGAAAAATCGGGGCCCCATGAGGCCAAAATTGGCCGAATAATAAATTCTCCAAAAAGAAGCGCCCCGGCCAGTCTGACGACTGGTCGGGGCACGTGACGGTGACCGGTTAGAGGTCGTCGAGATCGTTCGACATGTCCTCGACCGGCACGGCTTCGTCTTCGACGAAGTCAACCGAGGTGGCCATGGTCCGCCGGATGGCGGTCTCCACAGCCTCGGCGATCTCCTCGTTTGAGAGCAGGGACGGACGCTGCGGGTGCGACAGCGACCCGTTCAGCAACATGCCCGCCTCGACGAAGAAATACCAGTGCTGCGCCGGCTCCGGCAGATCTCGGCCGGCCGCCTCGCCATTATGGAAGTTGTCGATGATCCGCCGAACGTCAGACACGAGGTCAGCATGATCGATCCTGACCTCGGACCAACCGGCGCGTCGGGCCTCGGCGAGAGCGATCTCCTCGGCGATCTCCCAGATCTGCTGCTTGTTGTCATCGGACGTGAAGACGCTCACGTTGCCGCTCGATCGACGGATGACGACCACCTGAGCCTGATGCACGCTCCGAAGCCACGAGCTCATCTTTCGGAGATTCGTCTCGGCGAAGGCCACTCGCACCCCAGAAATCTGGCGCAAGAGGCCGTTATTTTCCTGGAAGGATTGTGCGCATTCCTCTTGAAACTCGCGAGCACTCGCCAAGTAGCAGTTGAAGATCTTGAAGACCTTCCGGCCAAGCTCCTCCGGGGACATCTTGCCCCAAATGTTCAAAGCCGTGACCACGGAGTCGAGCTCGAACGGCAACTGCTTGCGGTCCGGCTCGCGGTACCGCTTGAGCTCCCTTAGAAGGTAGCGCAAGAGCTTGGCCTCACGATCCTCCACCCTCTTGAAGTTGAGGCCAAAGAACTTGGCCACCTCGTCCGCCGTCGTGGACGGCGGAAAGTGTCCGCCTTCAATATCCACGAAGATGGTTCGCGGATTCTCCAGGTACTCTCTCAGGGTTTCCGCGTCCGCGTAGACGAGCTGCGGCTCGTTCAGATACCGCCCGACGATCCAAGCCTTGGCCAATCCATTCAAGGTGGCGTAGGCCGGAACCACGATAGTCGGTCGACGGAGCTTGCGCATGGCTTCGGCCGTCATCGGCTCGGAAGCCGTAGACAGAGCGAGGGGCACAGTGAGCGGTCGCGCCATGGGCTGACAGCTCGCGCCATAAAGATGCGCATTGACCACGGCCTCGATCCAGTTGAAGACCCACAAGTCGTCGACCTTCTGGTCCTTGCCCCACCATTCGAGCGTCTTGACCACCTCCCCCCATTCGAGGCGAGTTTGTCCGGACACTGCACCCTGGTCATCCTTGCGCGTGTCAGCGCGGCGAATTTCCGAAAGCAGCGTCTTGTACTCGGATCTGTCGAACAGTCCAAGTTCCTTGGCGGTCAGAGTGGCGGCGCACTCGCCGGGCAATCGGCCATCCAGCCGGTGCTCGTCAAACATTCCGCCACCAATGCCGATCAGGGCCACCGTGGAGTCACCAAGAAAGGTGCGCTTGGCGCGCTCCTCATCCCAGAACTCCACCGTGGCTTCAGGATTGGCCCGGCGGATGAGCGCCGCGGCCACGTGCTCGTCGGCATGTGCCCCTCGGTGGGAAACGGCCAGCCTGAGCTTGAGCGGATCGAGAGCCATTTTTCACTCCTACTCTTGTATGTGATGCCGGCAGATTTCCGGCGGTGAATGAACAACGTGCCCAAGCTTGACACAAAACAGACCTTTTGTCAAGGTTTTTGGCCAACATTAGATATTTTTTACGTTTTTAGGTATTTTCGCATAGCCATCCAGGTGGTCACCATACTAAGGAGGGCCAGGAGTGCGAATTGAGAGCCAAAAATAAGTGGTGCTTGGACCCAAAAATAATCTGAAAGATTTATGTCTACGCCGCTAAAAAAGCGACTAATACTTGGCTCGAGCGTAGTGAGGACAAGGGCTACAAGGCCGGCTACTAGCACTGTGGCAGCAAAGCTGTAAAGCATGGCCTCAAGTAAGAAGGGTCCACGCACGAGCCAGTTTTTGGCGCCCACGAGCTTCATGACCGCGATTTCATCCCGATGAACGTAAATGGCCACGCGAATCGTATTGAAAACTATCAGCATGGCAATGAGCGCAAAAAAGGCGGCTAACCCAAAACCTCCCCAACGAACCTTTTCGGCAAAGTTCGACAACTTAGTAATCACTAACGCGTGATCGGCAAAATTTGTTTCTTTGATATAGGGTGTGAACTCAGGGCTTTGAACAGCCTCTAAAATAAATGGAAAATCCTCCGGGTCGTGAGCGGAAATAAGAAGCGAATCGCCAATTGGATTGCCACCCACTTCTTCTAGGGCGGCCAAAATTTCTGGGTCGTCAGCGTGGAGTCGTTTAAAATTCTCAAGTGATGCTTCGGCCTCAATGACGGATACGTCCCTGACTTGTGGGAGTCCTAAGAGATAGCCCCGAACCGCTGCTTGAATATCGTTACTAGTACCTTGATTAAAGAAAATCTCAACCTGCACGCTTTGCTCTACCGAACGTATAGTTGTTTCGGCCAGCACATTTAAAATAAGAACGGCATTTATAGTAATGAGCGTAAGCAGCATCACTGTAGTTGTCACAAAAGACAACCAAAAATTACGCAAGGCACTTTGCAGAGCAAACTTCACCAAGCGCCACATTTCTTGCATAGGTATTAACCAAGATGATAACGACCGTGTTCAGCATCAGCCACAATCTTGCCGTCATTTAAAGTAATAACTCGCTTACGAAGCCCATTCACGATATCTCTGTCGTGAGTCACAAGAACGATAGTTGTTCCTACCTCGTGGATGCGTTTAAAGAGCTCAAGAATATCACGAGCCGTCAAGGTATCGAGGTTTCCTGTCGGCTCATCAGCTATGATGATCTTTGGCCTGTGCACCAAGGCACGGGCCACTGAGACGCGTTGTTGTTCACCACCAGAAAGCTGTCTTGGGTAACGATGCAATTTATCAGCTAAACCAACGATCTTCATGACTTGCGGCACCACCTGCCTGATACGGCTCGTTGCTGCTCCGGCAACTTCCAAAGCAAAAGCTACGTTTTCGTAAGCGGTTTTTTTGGGTAATAGTTTATAGTCCTGAAAAACCACACCAATCTGACGACGTAAAATTGGTACTTCGTGATACCTGAGACGTGAAATATCCCAATCCCCAACCGAAATCTGCCCATGGGTTGGCTGTTCTTCCGCAAAAAGAAGTTTAGCTAAAGTTGTTTTTCCGGATCCGCTCGTACCAACAATCGACACGAACTCGCCAGGTTTAATATGAAAACTTACGCCATCCAAAGCGCGCGTGTCTGGTTGGTAGATTTTACTCACGTTTTTAAACGTAATCACTCGGGCAGTATAGCATGTACGACCGTTGACTAAAAATGAATTTTCAACTAGACTGGGGCGTCGTTTCTTGGAGGTAATGTTGGATAACGACTCAGAGATCATTCTCGTGAAAAGCAAGTTCGGAGACCGTGAGATCTCCCGGGAAAACGTGGATTCCATTCTGGATACGCGGATTTTCCGGATTGTCGGTAAGCGGGAGTGGGTGGTAAAGAGCGGTTTCTACGACCGGCCCTTCATCTGCTACAACCGCAGTCAAGATAGGCACCATGCCTACCAAAACCCGCACACCGCATTTCGAGCCACGGTTTACGCCGATGGCTTCGAGGGGTACGGCGCCGACGACATTCCGGAAGGCGACCTGCAAAAGCTCAAGGCCTGGCTCGAGCGTCACCGCTACCTGCAGCTCCTTGTGTCCGACGACATGATGCGCGGGCCGGAGCGGGCCATGTTCAACAGGCTGTGCATCGAGCTCGCGACCAAGATGGGTCGGCCGGTGAACGAGGTCAAACGCGAAATCCTGACTCAGACCATCATTGCCGCCACCCTTGAGGGTGAAGCGGCAGTCGAGAGCTTGGGCGAGACGATCGGGCTTGATCGGCGACGGATTGCAGAAATCACCGCCATCGGTCGAAACGTCAACTGGCACGGGGCCCTCATCGTGCGTGAGATCAGAGAACAAGAAGATCTCATGACGGCCTGCGGCGCCGAGCTGAGCGCCCTTCTCGAAGCCCGTTCAACGCTCTTCGACGACGCGGCCAGACGCGAAAGTCACCTGAGGAACGTCAAAAACATCGCAACGCTCCTCGGCACGATCAAGGACCGCCCATGGCGAAGCCTGGCACAACGCGACATTCAGGACCTCGAACAGTACGTCGGCTATGGCTCAACGGGTGTCGAAGCCCTGATCCAGGCCGAACTCTTCCTCCGTCGACCGGTAGCCGCGCACAAGTGCTTCTACCTGTCGCGCCAGATCAACGTAGTGCTCTATCGGCTGGCCATGGCCGAAGCGAGACAAGGCAACATCCGCTCCGCTCTCCTTGATCGGGGCTACGCCGAACTCGTCGCCATTCGGGACTCCATCGATCCCGCGACGGGCGAAATCCTGCAGCGCAACCCGCTCTGGAGCGCCCTCGGTCGCATCAACGATGCGCTCCATATCTGGCGTGCGAGCAGCAGCCACTTCGAGGACGTTCGCAACCTCCTCCGCCACGCCGCTGCCACGTTCGGCTAGGCATCTCCCGGCTCGGACCCCTTGGTCCGAGCTGCTTTTTATGTTCGACCTCCCCTCACCCCTCCTTCTTAAGGAGGGGACTGCTCACTGTTTCACCCTTTATAAGGGGGAATGAAGGGGGTCGAACACAAAAAGCACATGCCTTCTGGCACGTGCTTTTGGAGCCACTTCCGGGATTTGAACCCGGGACCTCTGCTTTACGAAAGCATTGCTCTACCGCTGAGCTAAAGTGGCCTAGAAAACGTATAACCAAATTATCGACCATGAGAAAACTGATTTAAACGGCCAAATACTAAAAACAGCGAGGAGCGAAGTGAGGCGTAGTTAATACTACGGTGAACGAGCACCGGAGTCGCGACAACGCAGTTGGTTATTTGAATCAGTTTTTTGTACTGGAGCAGGAGACGGGACTCGAACCCGCGACCCTTTGCTTGGGAAGCAAATGTTCTACCACTGAACTACTCCTGCGTTTTAAGCGCAAAATATATAGCACGATTTTACTATCCAGTCTAGACTAAGTCTCGGGTTTCTGCTAACCTTTAGCCGCATCGTGATCCCCATGATGCATCAAGCCAACCCTTTCCACTACAGCGCTCCCCGCGCTGAGCGGAGAGTCCATGATCCTCGAAACCAGGGCGGTAATCCCCCGCCTTTCGCTCCAGTCGCGACTCCCCCGTGCAGCCAGCATCATCCGCCCCAAGCTGACCGATGATGGCAATCTGATCTTGATCCTCAACCCCGAGGGTCTGATCCGCATCCATCTCCGCCGTGAGAACGTCGACAATCAGGCTCTCTACGAATGCCTGGTGGTCGACGAAGAAGGCCGGCCCCTCGAGCTCTTCTTCGGACGCGGCATCTGCGACGCACTCCTCAACGCCTGTGCCCACCTCGTGGAACACGGCGCCGTCATCCTCCCCGTGAGCGACGAAGTGCGCGGCAAGTACATCTCGAACGAACGGCATCACAAGTCGGTCCGCCTGAACTTCGACGACACGAAGGACCTGTCCGTCATCGAGGTGATCCGGCTCCGACTCAACACCTACGAGGTCAAGATCTTCGACGAGCCGCTCCCGGGATTCTTCTCGAACCCCGTGCTCGGCGTCATCGGGGGCCTGTATTACCTCAAGGCGAAGGGCTACCTCATGTAGCGCCGACTCGTTCCCCTCCCGCACTCCCTGGCTCCCCCGAGCCATGGCGTGCGGGAATCTTTTTTTACCACACTAAAACTAGCGGTGGATTAGCTTGTCTTCTTGTGGCAATGATCTCTCCCAAGGTTAATTTTTTAACCGCGATTCCTCTAAACCTTACATACTCTTCACCGTTTATTTTTTCTCGGCTAAGTAACTCAACAACCCAGTAAGCTTCTGGTCCACTCAAAATTTCTGAGTGTTCGCTAATCTGAAGAGTGAGCGCCGGCCTTAACCAGTGCGGCACCTCGCTCACCTTCATGAGCCCTAGATCACCTTTATTTTTAGCTGAAATGTCCTCAGAAAAATACTCCGCCACATCCCTAAACGGCATGCCGTCATCAATTTTTTTCATGATCTCCTCAAGAGTATTTTTAGCTGCCTCCTGACCAGCATCACCCAAGGCTACCGCCTGTTCCACGCCTTGCGACAAGAGAAGCGGCGCCACCACAAACTGACGGTAATCGTCTACAGTCCAACCAGCCTGACTAAGTCCTGAAGCAATTAGCTCCTCATTAACTTCATAATGAGCTATAGCTTCACGGTTAGTAATCACTCCAAGTTCATTGGCTAATTGCTCAATATACAAACGGTGAACACCACTTTTTAAACCTTCGTCGAAAGCTTCTTCGCCTTGTGCCTGGCCAAATGCTTCTGCCGCTCGAGCAAGTTCTAGGATGGTGCTATAAGATAAAGTTTTTTGGGACGAAGCTTCACCAGCCTTAATAAAAACTGCTGGCGCAATTACGCCTCTAGCAAAAAGGCGCGCCGGGCCGTGCGTAAAATGAAAAATAAAAAAAGAATAATTAAAAATTGCATAAACAAAAATTACGCTCAACAGAAAAAAACCTGCAGGGCGTAATCTCGCGAACTTCATAACCCCTCAAGCGAAGCAAAACGAGCAGGGTTGAAAAAATAATAAAACCAACGAGCCGGATTTTTCAGACCATCATCTATAGCTACCCCCTCAACCAGCCCATTATTAACGACGTCATCCGGGAGATCGACAACCACCAAAGTTTCGCCTGATTCACCTAAACCACGTTTCATCCGGGCCTCTCGCTCCAGATAATATTCGCTCGACAAGCTCTCAATAAGTGTGAGTGATGCCAGTTTTTCTCCTTCTAATCGGTCATATTCGGCCTGAAGCGCAGCGATTTCATTTTCGATTTGGCGGTTACGGAAATATTCCCGACCAAAACCCACAAATAACAAGCCAAGAACAACCATGGTTCCAAGAAGAAAAAGGGATATTTTAGGCAACAATCTCATATAACTAACTAATCGGCTAATGGGCTAAACAGCTAACCAGCCTCTAAAACCAACGGCTTTCAGGTGTTATTGTACCCCATTCGTTTAAGTGCCGCACGCGCGACTTGGCGATCGTCCCAAGGAATTTTTTTTCCGTGAGCTACGGCCATAACAGGTTCCGATCCCTTGCCGGTAATAAGTACCGCATCCCCTTCGCGGGCGAGTGACAAGGCTTTAGCGATCGCTTCGCCGCGATCGTCAATTACAAACAAATCCAGTCCGTCTCTCTTGCCTATTTCTCGAGCCCCTTGAGCCACTTGTTCCATGATGGTTCGCGGATCATCATCATAAGGATCCTCGTTCGTCACAATAACAAAGACTTCGTTCTCGGCGGCCAATTTACCGATGAGCGGTCGACGCGCCAAATCGCGCCCGCCACCAGCTGAACCGTGAACGCCAATGAGCCGCCTCGCGCCGTGAGCTTTTGCCGCCGCCATAAGCGCCTTTAGGGCATATGGCTCATATGCGTAATCAACAATCACCGTAAATGACTGACCTTGGTTGATGAGTTCGAATCTTCCTGCCACAGGGTGTAATGACTCGGCGGCAGTCAAAACATCGGTCAACGAATAGCCAAGACTCGCCACAGCCGCCATTGCGGCGAGTGCATTGTATCGCTCGAACTTGGCCGGCAGGGCAAGTCGACAAGGTACATTGTTAACACTGACGTCTGCCCCTTTCTCATCAACGAGCAACTCACGAGCCGCATATCCCTCGCCCGGCAGTTGCGACCAGCCGTAGTACACGTGTCTATCTGCCTTGAACTCAGCAAAATAGCGCGTGTGCTCATCATCAGCGTTTAACACACTCACCTTGAGTACTCGCTTATCGTCGATAATTTTATGAGGACGTCGCGTTAGATGATCAAATAATTTCCCTTTGGCCGCTTTGTACTTTTCGAATCCACCATGAGCTTCAATATGTTCTGGGGTTAAATTCGTAAAAACGACTTCGTCGTAATTAATGCCCAAATGACGGTATTGAGAGATCCCTTGTGAAGAACTTTCGACAACCGCATACGAACAGCCCGCAGCCACCATGTCAGACAACATTTTTTGCAACAAAAAACGACCCGGCATGGTCATCTTCATGCGGTTCTCAATGTCGCGCCCTGCAATGTTGAACCCTGCTGTCGAAGTGTAACCAACAGTCTCGCCAAGTTCGGTAAGAATCTGAGCAATAAAATTTACGGTTGACGATTTGCCGTTAGTTCCGGTCACGCCGATAACAATGAGTTGCGATGAGGGGTTGCCATAAAACGCCGCTGCCAGTTTAGCAAGAGCAAAGTGATAAACAACCTTAATGGGCTCGGGAATGAGTTGCTTAAGCCAGTAAAGCATAGCCGGTTAGCCGGTTTGCCGATTAGCGGCGCGGATGGTTCTAACCGGCTAATCGACTAATCGACTTTATTAGAGGTTACGCACTTCTTCACGAAACTGCTCGCCACGATCAAATTCGTTCTTGAACATATTAAAACTTGCGGCGCCAGGAGACAAAAGCACCACGTCAGCAGTAGCGGCTAGCTTGCTCGCTTTTTGAACCGCCTCCTTCATGCTGTGCACTTCATGAATAGGCACTTTGCCGATAATTTTCGGCTTGAGAATTTCCGAAGCCGTACCCGGGAAAAGCATAACCGCCTTGACCCCATCGACAATCGACTGGGCCAGACCATCAAATACAAGTTTCTTGTCGACGCCACCACAAATTAGAATCAAATGCTCCTTGCTCCCAAACCGCTTGATGGCTGCGACGACGGCATCGGGCGAGGTGGCAGCTGTGTCGTTAATGTATGTTATTTCATTAACTTCACGAATCAGTTCTTGCCTGTCTGGAACGCCTTTGAATTCACGTAGCACTTTGGCCACCCCTTCAGGCGGCACGCCGCGAAGAATTGCTGCGCAGGAAGCCGATAAAACATTTTCAAGATTATGTTCGCCTGATAAGGCGATCTCAGAAACCGGTAAAATCTCTGTTTCTTCCCCATCTTGTAAAAAGATTAATTGACCGTTTTTTATTGAGCAGCCATTTTTTTGTAATTCATTTCGTGAAAACCACCATAGCTGCCCCTTGATCCGTGGCTCCATCGAGCGAACAAGATCATGATCCCAGTTTATAACAGTGTGTTGACTCTCCGTTTGATAGGCGAAAATTATCTCTTTCGACTTTTGATAGTCCTCAAATGAGGCATAACGATTGAGATGATCTGGGTAAATATTAGTTAACACGGATATTTCTGGACCTTTACCAAGATCCATAAGTGCCGCCGGAAGACTATCAAGGAGCCAAGATGAGAGTTCAAGGACGATGGGTGTGGGAGTGTTTGTTTTCAGGAGTTCGTCCAAAAATTCAAGTGGCGAAACACGAATGTTTCCGGCAGTGATCGCCTTTGGATCTAAGATCTTTAACATTTCACCAATTAAGAGTGTGGTCGTCGTCTTACCACGAGTTCCAGTAACCGCCATGATGGGATGCTTGTAGTAACGAAAAAACAAACTGACGTCTGACTCAATATTTACTCCCTTTTCGCGAGCTAACTTTACATATTCAGATTCACTTGGCACGCCGGGATTTTGCACCACGCAATCCACGTTTTCGAAATCCTCTTTACGATGCTGTCCGAGAACAAACACCGGTTGATAAATTGTTCTGTCCGGATACATGTCGCGGTACTTATGGAACCACTCCATAACAAGCTCCACTGATTCTTTGAGTTCGTCTGTATCTTTAAGGTCAGTAATCACAGTTTGTGCCCCATGACGCATAAGCCACTTGGCAGTGCTTAGGCCGCTTCCCTGTTTAAAGCTGCCGAGTCCCATGACGGTAACCACGGCGTCCTTAAAGTTCTCTATTTTTGATAAATTCATATTTTCTCAAGACCCAGGACTCAAGACTCTAGACTCTAGAGTCTCGTGGTTGGTAATGGTTAAGATTGTAACAGACGAAGCTTGGTAAACTCCATGAGAAGTAATTTTACCGTTAGACCGGCTAAGAATATGGCGAATACAGTTAGTCCCGGCCAGCCCAGATCCAGAGTTACGGTGAGACCGGGAATGAGTAGTGGCAGAAAGAGCAATAGGCCACTCACTAAAAGCGCCATTGAGAGTAGCGGATTGTTGAAAATTCGCACCTTCCATAAAGGCTGCCGTAAAACACGAAGAACATAAATGCTAACCAAGGAATCAAGACCAAGAGCCAGAAAAACCATGGTTCTAGCTATATTCTCACTGAAGCCGAGTTCAATCGCCGCGACGTACAAAGTAACTAACATCACAACCGACAGTCCGCCAATAAACAGCGTCCACTTACCTAATTCTGAACCGATAATCGACGACCCTTTTGGTCGAGGATATTCCTTCATAATGCCTGGTTCAGCTGGCTCTGTAGCGAGCGCCATGGCGGGCAAACCGTCGGTAACTAAATTAATCCACAGAATATGAATCGGTCCTAACGGCAAAGGAAAGCCTAAGATCAGAACGGCAGCAATAAGTGCTACCTCGCTTAAGCTAAAAGTTAACAGGTAAACTGTTACTTTGCGAATATTATCGTAAATAGTGCGACCCTCGCGTATAGCATCAATGATCACCTGAACATTACTTTCAAGAAGCACCATATCGGCAGTCTCTTTAGCGACATCAGTGCCGCTCCCGACGGCAATGCCGATTTCGGCGGCACGCAAAGCGGGAGCGTCGTTCACTCCATCCCCAGTCATAGCGACCGAGAATCCACGTCGCTGAAAGGCTTTTACAATTCGCACCTTTTGCTCAGGCAAAACTCGCGCATAAACCCCAATATCTGCCACCAAACGTTCTAGCTCGGCATCCGATAATGTCGTCATTTCGGTACCGGTAATTACTCTCTCACCGTTTGTGAGTAAACCGATATCGCGAGCCACCCGCTCGGCGGTTGCGGGATGATCACCGGTCACCATAACTACGCGGATGCCAGCATTCATTGCTTGAGCAACAGTTTGTCGAGCTTCCGGTCGGAGCGGATCAGCAAGACCAATGATGCCTAGCGCAGTAAAATCAACCATGGCCTTGACTGAAAATTCTTGCGGTACGTCATGTTGTCGCTTAGCTAGTAAAAAAAGCCGCAACCCACGCTTGGCCAAACTGTCGATTTCCGTTTCCAGACGAATTCTTGTGGCATCATCAATATCGCACCGCGCCAAGACTACCTCAGGGGCTCCCATGAGATACCAAACTACCCCGCCGTCTTCTTGAACGGCTCTAGCCGAAAATTTTCGGACTGAATCAAAAGGCAACTCAGCAATAATTTGCGCCTCCGTAAAAATACTTTCGGCCGATAAGTACTTTTGAAAGGCTGTCTGACTGGCGCTTGCCAAATCACCCTGACCACGCACAAAAAGAGATAAAGCGTGATTGATCTCTGACTTTGTCACATAATCCCTCACTTTAACCTCGACAACAGTCATTTCGCCGGTCGTGAGCGTCCCGGTTTTATCCACACAAACTACATTAACCTGCCCCAGTGTTTCGGCGGCTAAAAGCCGTCGTACCAAAGCTTTTTTTCTAAGCATCCGTTGCATACCAGCAGTCAAAATAACGGTTAAGGCAACGCCTAAACTCTCAGGCACCACAGCTACCGCGAGGGCAGCTGCAATGGCCAAGAGGCTGGTAGTTTCAATACCACGCCAAGCGCCAAGAATAACCACAAAAGCCGCAGACAATAAGGCGATGCCAATAATCAGGCGCGACAAACCGTAAAGTTCCCTCTGTAGTGGAGTGGGCTCGGCTTGAATATTCGTCACCATACCTGCCACGCGACCAAACTCGGTGGCTGAGCCAGTTGTGACAATTACTGCCTCACCTATTCCAGCCATCACAGTTGTTCCTGCAAAAACCATTGAGGCTCGCTCAGTTATCGAGGTTTCATTAGACACCGGAAATATTTGCTTACCAACTTCGCTCGATTCTCCAGTTAAAGTTGACTCATTGACCGCTAAAAAATTCGCCACGATCAAACGGCTGTCAGCTGTAATCCTATCTCCGGCTGAAAGAACAACTATATCGCCGGGCACCAATTCGATAGCTGATAGTCGAATCAGCTTCCCCTCGCGACGCACGGTAACCTGATATTCAAGCTTCTGCTCCAAGGCAGCCAAGGCGTGATCAGCGCGATACTCTTGGTAAAAACCAAGCAGCGTGTTACCAAGTAGAATAGCTAGGATCAAACTAGCATCAATACTCTCCCCCAGGGTAACGCTCACGGCCGCGGCGATGGCCAAGATAAAAACTAAGGGACTTTTGAGTTGACGTACTAAGTACGTAACTGTCGTCACGCGTCGTGGCTTAGGCAGTTCATTCTTGCCGTAATCCAACAGTCGCCGCTTCGCCTCCTCGGCGCTCAGCCCATCTCGGCTCACCCCCTGAGCCCGCATCACCTCCTGAACCGGCATCGCGTGCCAAGGCAAAACCTCCACCATAGTTGGGAGTATTTTATCATCAAAAACCTCCTAAAATTTATCCCGGCGTTGTCGCGTCGCCATGCTCGGACTCGCCGTAGCTCTACTACGCCTCGTCCTGCGCTATCGTCGCTCCTAGCCGGAATAAATTTCTATGAGGTTTTTGGTACACCTACTCTACTCTTTTCAAAATCTTAAATTTTTGCTATCCTTTGCCCGATATTTCATTAGTCTGTTGAGAGAAAACCTAATAAGGTTCGTCAGTTTTACAGATTATTGCGTTGGCCTACTAAGTTCGGCGAGGTTCAAGGAGCAACGAGGACCGACTGAGGCGTACTTGAAAAGTACGATGAAGGAGGCCCGGAGTTGCACGAAGAAGATCGTCGAACTTGGGTAGGCCAAAGGTACGCGCTGGTAGCTCAGTGGTAGAGCAAAGGCCTTTTAAGCCTGTGGTCGTGGGTTCGATCCCCACCCGGCGCACCAAAAAACACCCAGCTTTGGGTGTTTTTTGTTTATTTAGTACACACGATTTTTAATGTTTCATTCTCCCAAACAAACCAGGTGGTCTCATCGTTATTTTCGAAACCCAGTAGATTGCTAGAGGTTTCATAGACGTAGCCTCTTTCGGTCGTTTCTCCATATTCATAAATCTCTCCGGTATCGGCATCGACGATGGCCATGCCATAACAGCCCTCGCTACAACCCCATTCGGCAAATACATACTTGCCAGCAAAATTCACTCCGCGATTGACATCACGCGTTATTGCCGTTCGATGATGCGTGGCGGCCTCGTTGCTTGAAAAATCCGGAGCTGCGACACGACCTTGATATACGTCGACGGAATAATCAGAAAATGTTGGCGTCGAAGCACAAGCTCCATTTGACTGAGCCTCTAGGGTCCCGACCGGCTCGTTTAGTTCGTGATCAATTCTTATCTGAGTAAATTGATGGGTTTCTTGGTTGAACGATAGTCGAGTGCTGTCTGGACTAATGCACGTGGGTTGGCTAGCTCCGTATAACCATTCCCCACCTACTTCCTCGCAATGCATCATGTAGTGGCGAACGGAGCCTTCAGGTGGAGCCAAAAAAATAGCCGTGGCGCCGCCTGCAGCTGCCAAACCTGCAATAATCACAAAAACAGCTGATTGTAAGCGTGTCATACATTAATACTTCCGGACTGTAAGCCGAAAATAGCCCAATTAGAAATTCCTAGTTAGGACCTTATCATTGCCATGGCCTCATGGACAATACGTGCGTCAGCATTCACCGGAAAAAGTCCCCTAATGTTGTGACCTAAGCTAGTTCGGCGTACGGAATCTTCAAGCAGGCGTTCGATTGCGGTCCTAAGTGACTGTGGTGTGAATTCACTTAAAAACTCAGCCGCTCGTTGCCCAGCCAGAACTTGTGCATTGGCCACCTGTTGCGAGCCTGGTAATGGGACAAGAATCGCTGCTTTGCCGAGAGCTGCGAGTTCAGTGATGGTACCCATACCTGCCCGAGCAACGACGACATCGCTCGCTGCGTACAGATCGGCGAGATCGTTGGCTGCAAACTCCAGAGCTGCGTAATTTGGCGCGAGCCCTCGTAGGCTATGAAGCATTTTTCCTTGCCCAGTAAGATGAATAACGTTGGCTTTTTTTGTTAGCTCTTGGCCAATAATAGCCATCGCTTGATTGAGGCTGGCTGCTCCGGTGCCGCCACCGATCACCAACACTGTGGGCTTGGCGCTCTCAAATCCGTAGCTTTCGTAAACTCGCTCGCGTTGACCGTGGAGAAGCTGCTCTCGTGCCATCGCGCCAACAACGGTCGTTTTGCGAGCCGCAAAGGAAGCTGCGCTTAAAGGCCAAGTGACACTAATCTTTTTTGCAAAAGGAGCCATGAGTCGATTGGCCAAACCGGGAACAACGTCAAGCTGATGCAGCCAGACAGGCACGCGCTTAAGCCAAGCGGCAATAACAATGGGAACGCTGACGTAAGCACCAGCCGTAAAGATGATTGTTGGCTCAAGTTGAGTCAGGAGCTGCCAAGCCTTAAAAAAAGAAAATAAAAATTGCCCTGGAATGAATGGCCACAGCCAAGGTCGATGACGGTCAAATTTAGGCGCCGCAAGCGCGAAAAAAGGGATCCGAGAGGCCTCGACCAAGGTCCTTTCAGGCCCCTGCGGTGTACCAATCCATGACAGGCGAGCCCCAGGCTGACGCTTACGCCATTCGTGAGCTACTGCCAAAAGAGGGGTTACCGGCCCTAGGGTTCCGCCACCAGTTAACAAAATATTACTCATAATGGCTGCCCTTTTGATGCCGAAACATTCAGTACGATTCCCGCGGCTGTCAACGATACTGCAAGTGCCGTTCCGCCGTAACTAATAAACGGCAGCGGCACGCCAGTAATTGGCAGTAGACCAACCATAGCGCCGACGTTAATCAATGCCTGCAGACCGAACCAGGTCATGATACCCATAACTAGATATTTGCCAAAAAGGTCTGGCGCTCGTTCGCCAATATTGATGCCGCGCAACAAAAAAACAAGATAGAAACCAAGAAATGCGCTGGTTAAGACAAATCCCAATTCTTCGGCCACGATCGGAAAAATTGAGTCGCCCGCGACCTCCGGCAGATATTGAAATTTTTGTAAGCTGTGCCCATAACCTCGTCCAAATAATCCACCTGAGCCAATAGCGAGGAGTGCTTGATTAATGTGATAGCCGATCCCTCGAGGGTCAAGCTCAGGATGCAAAAAAGTTAGAACACGCGCCGCCCGATATTCTGAAAAACGGAGAATAAGGGCCATGATACCTAATCCAGAAAGACCAGCTCCGAGGAGATACCTAAGAGGCGCACCGGCTACAAAATACACCACGAACGAAGTCAGCACGATGATAGCCAAGGTACCTGTGTCGGGCTGCAAAAAAAGAAGTAGCGCGATCACGCCCATCACCGACAGAAACGGAATGAGTCCGCCCCAAAATGATTTTAGTTCAAGGTGACTTCTTTTTTCAAGCCAAGCTGCCAAATAGATAAGAAAAGTCAGCTTCACTACTTCTGATGGTTGAAAAGATATGCCACCAAGCGAAATCCAGCTATGCGCCGTGCCAAACTCGGCGCCAACACCCGGAATAAACACAAGGAGCAACAGAATAATCGAAATTATCAACATGTGTGGCGCGAAATGCCTAAAAAAGCTGTACGGGATTCGGTAAGCAATAACAAACCCGACAACCCCAACGAGCACGCCAAAAATAAGTTGATGTTTAAGAAAGTAATAACCGTCAGCAAATTTTTCGTAACCGAGTGGCCAAGAGGCTGAAGTGAGAAGAATTAAACCAAGAAGGACGAGGCCGGCAAGCAAGCCCAGGAAGGCGCGGTCAGCCGCTGACCGAGTACGATTCATAAAGAAACTGGAGTCAAATCAAGAAGCGCCACGATAAGACCAAGGCCGGCACCAATCCATGACACAACCCAAAATCGCATGACGACTTTTGGTTCCGGCCAACCTTTAGCCTCGAAGTGGTGATGTATGGGCGCAATCAGAAAAATTTTCCGTTTGAAAATTTTCTTAGAGAGAATTTGAATGATAGTGGTCACTGCCTCAACTACAAATACGATACCGATAATGGGTAGAAGAAAGGCGCCGTTTGTCAGCATAGCCACTATGCCAAGCGTCACCCCGAGACTCATCGCACCCGTGTCGCCCATAATAAAACGGGCAGGATAAATATTGAACCACAAAAAAGCCAGGAGTGTGCCCACGATAACCGCGCAAAATACAGCTAGGTCTTCCCTGCCCTGAAGGAGCGCGATGACGGCGTAGGCCGAGAAAGCCGAGGCTAAGGAACCGCCGGCCAGGCCGTCGAGTCCATCTGTTTGGTTAACGGAAAACGAAGTAGCAACAATGACTAGAATAAAAAACGGTACATACCACCATCCCATAGCAATATCGCCCAAGTTAAGAATGGGTACATGGAGCGTGTCAAAACCAAGTTTAAAATAAAACCACCAAGCCCCCACGGCCGCAATTACTGTATAGAGCGCCAAACGATGCCTAATGTTAATCCCTCCGCCGTGCGGGCCTATTTTAAGAACATTAAAAAAATCATCAGCCAAACCGACGAGCCCGGCTGCGACCAGGGCAAATAATGGTAACCAGGTTTGGGCTCGTGACAAAAAATTTAGTTGCCCTAAAACGCCGTCAAAAAATACTGCCCCAAGTGCCACAAGAAGCGTTATTACGAGCGTCGTGCCCCACATTAAAACTCCTCCCATAGTGGGCACACCAGCTTTCTTTTTATGGAGCTCAGCGAACATTGGAGCTTTAACGGCGCTCCTTATGGATTTTCCGAGGCGATATTTATACAAAAAATGTGTCAAAAGTGGTGTCCAGGCAATGGCTAAAACAAAGGCGATGGTTGACATGATTAACATGTGAACAATCGTCGCTGAGAAAATTGGGTCACCTGAAAAATCAACCACCATAGGTGAGGTGAAGAAAAACAATAAAAATCATGGCCACAAATAACAATAGCTCAACTAGTACCGTAGCCGAAGCAACAACGTACGACAGCATAGGGTCTCGTTGCCAGGTAAAACGCGCCGCAAATAAATTGAGAATAATAAACAAGATACCTACCCCGGGAACTACGTAAATTTGCCACCACGGGCCAACCGTATCAATGCCAAAATGAATATTGTAATGAAGTGGCACGGCTTTTTTATTAATAATTTCCGGCACTACCCGCCACGAAGGAAGGGCGACAGCTAAAGCCCAAAAAAGAAGCGATAACGCTATGGCCATTTGAAAAAAACGGCGTCGTGCCATTTCTTTTAAGGGTTCTTGCGGAGTAAGTCCAAGGGTCATGAAATTAAGCTACGGCTACAACGCGTCGGACTTCAGGAAGTCGTTTGCAAAGCGCCGTCTCAACGCCGTGTTGCAAGGTTATCGAAGAAAGGGCACAGGAAGCACAGGCGCCTGTCAGTTTGACCGTCACCGTACCCGTTGGTTCGTCAACTGAAATGAGTTCAATTCCTCCACCATGCAGACCGAGCGTCTGACGAACCTCCTCAAGGACCGCGCACACAAGATCGTGCATACGAAGCAAAGTATAGCTTAAAATCGTTAACTTTAACAACATTTTCCACCTTGACGGAATCCGTGCCTTCCGCTACTCTGTACGCTATTAACCGAGAGCCAAACATTAGACTCTAGATCCTAGACTCTAGACGCAAGTATCTAATATTGCGTCTTTGACGTCTTGTACGTCGCGATGGAGCGAGTCTAGAATCTAGGGTCTCGAGTCTTGAGTCTTGAGTCTCTTCTATGGCACATAAATTAGCCCAGGGTTCAACGCGAAATGGCCGCGATTCGCAGGCCAAGCGACTCGGCGTTAAGCGCGCCGATGGCCAGGTTGTTAAAACCGGTCAAATTATTGTTCGCCAGCGCGGCACTAAAATCCATCCGTCTAAAAACGTTAGCGCCGGTAAAGACTTTACACTTTTCGCCATGAAAGATGGCAAGGTAAAGTTCAACACCAAAAAAACACCGAACTTCATTGGTAAACTCCAGGTACGAACTTTCGTCTCAGTGGTTTAATAAAAATTCGAGCCTAGGCTCGAATTTTTATTTTCTACGACTTACCCGTTGTTTGGCGGCCCTGAGCAAACCAACAAACAAGGGGTGAGCCGACAAGGGCCTACTTTGAAATTCCGGATGAAATTGGACGCCCACAAAAAATGGGTGATCTTTGACTTCAACAATTTCAACCAGTTGATTATCTGGCGAGATTCCCGCAATCACCAAACCAGCCTTTTCTAGATCGGCTCGATACTTGTTGTTAAACTCGTATCTGTGACGATGACGTTCGCTCACTTCCCCGACCCCATAGGTGGCCCGCGACGTTGATCCTGGCATGAGGCGACAAGGGTACGCACCAAGTCTTAGCGTTCCGCCGTATTTTTTGTCCTTAACATTTTGGCCTTGACCATCCATGAGATCGATTACCGGGTGTTTAGTTTTAGGGTTAATCTCGGTCGTGTTGGCCGATTTTAAGCCGAGTTCGTGACGGGCAAATTCAATGACCGCGCACTGCATGCCATAACATAGGCCGAGATACGGAATTTTCTTTTTTCGGCAATACTCAATAGCCGCGATCTTTCCCTCAATACCTCGTGATCCGAAACCGCCAGGAATAATTATCGCGTCGAGTTTTTTGAGTTCCGCCAGCTTCTTTGGATGCTCTTCAAATTCTTCTGAATTAAGCCATTCAATCCTCGGCTTAACTTGGGCGGCAGCCCCAGCATGCTTCACGGCTTCGAGCACAGAAATATAGGCATCGGACAAGGTAAAACTTCCAGTCGAGAAATATTTGCCAATAACGCCGACGCGAACCTCTTTACGACTGTTCTCGCGCGCCTTCACAAAGGCATCCCAATGGCGAAGATCGTTCTTTTTTACGCGAAGACCAAAGCTCTTCAAAACTTTTCGCGCAAAATCTTGCTCCTCGAATATCCTCGGGATGTCGTAGATGGACTTCACATCTGGGGCCGAAATAATGTGCTCCCAGGGTACTTGGCAAAAATGGGCTATTTTTTGTTTGCGTGGCTTGTCCATTGGCTCTTCAGAACGGCCAACCACAAAATTTGGTTGAATGCCCGCGCTGTTGAGCGTGCGCACTGCGTACTGAGTGGGCTTGGTCTTCATCTCCCCCACAGACCGTGGCACGGGCAAATAGCTCACGAGCGCAAATTGCACATCCTGACCATGACGCACTTGCATCATTCGAGCAGCCTCCAAAAACAGAATGTTCTGGTACTCACCAACCGTACCGCCAACTTCAATGAGCGTAATGTCTGCCTTGGCTGTTTTGGCCGCGGTCTCAATACGCTGAATAACCTCTTCTGGCACGTGCGGCACTACCTCAACGCACTTGCCGCCGTACTCCAAATTACGCTCCCGTTCAATGACAGAGTTATAAACTCGGCCGGTTGTCATGTAGTTGAGTTTGGTTATATCAACATCAAGATATCTTTCGTAGGTACCAATATCCTGATCTGTCTCATCGCCGTCCACGGTAACAAAAACCTCCCCGTGTTCTACGGGGTTCATCGTTCCGGCGTCAACGTTTACGTAAGGGTCAATTTTGATAGCGGTCACGCGGTAACCTTTCGCTTTGAGGGTCAAGCCGAGAGCCGCGGTGGATGTTCCTTTCCCCACGCCGCTCATGACGCCTCCGACCACGAACAGGTACCGATGACGCATAGATTGCTAGCTACTGGCTACTAGCGGTTAGCCGCTAGCGGATTCAATATTTACTCGGACTTTCGCATCGAAGCCGCTTGGAAATTCGAGATCGACCTCAAAGGTCCCGGGTTCGGTCAAGGGATCTGTTTTGATAACGTTTTTAGGCACCGCGACATCTTGTTCTTTAAGAGCCGCCCGGATCTCTGTAGCAGTAACCGGTTTTTTAAGTTTGCCGTCTTTTACTGGCACAGAAATTGTCAGTTCCAGTCCATCGGCCGCACTCGCGAGTGACTGCTCTTCTTGTTCAGCCTTTGACGGCATCTTGGCCGGCGCTTCGGCGTTTGATTCAGAAGTTTGGACGGCAAGAAATTGCGGAAATAAAAAATTCTTAGCGTACCCATCCGGTACCTCAATGGTTAAACCTTTTGGTCCAAGCGAGGCAACTGTCTCAAGGAGGGTGACGAACATAAGCGTAAAGCTTTCTTTATAATACCAAGCATGTCGCGGTAACTGGAACGGCGCAAAACCTGACGAGCTGGCACCCAGACAACATCACGAATGCGCTCTCCGCCCTCACTTCGTTCGGGGCGAACTAATTTTGCCTCAGAGAAGGCCTCAAAAAGAAAATAATGAATGTATTTGTGGATAAGCGTTCCCTTGTGCACAAATCTATCGTGAAACCAAATATCAATGGTGTCGAGCTGGGCCACGTACTTAAGCGGCGACAAACCCATTTCTTCTTTTATTTCACGTACTGCCGCCTCCCGATATGATTCACCGGGTTGTACATGACCCTTAGGAAAAGCCCATTTACCATACGAATCAATCACCATGGCAAAAAAGACTCCGCTCTTTGTTCTTTTGAACACCAAACCACCCGAGGACACCTCGGTACGGTGGCGAGCTTTCCGCCGTTTACTCGGATGCCTCGAGGAAACGAAGCGCCGCGTCGAATTGGGAGTCTTCTTCTGCATTTTCTGAAGGGGCTACGATTTCGTCTGGAGTGATGCCAAGTTCATCAATTGACCTACCGAGCGGCGTGAGCCAGCGAGCCACGGTAATTTTAACTGCGCTGCCGTCAGGAAGCTCATGGTATTCCTGAACCGAACCCTTACCGAAAGTTTGTTCGCCAATAAGGTGCGCAAGTTTGTAGTCTTGGAGTGCGCCGGAAAGAATTTCTGACGCTGAAGCCGAGCCACCGTTCACCAAAACCACAGTGTCAAGTCCGGCAAGTCGAGAATCACCTTGAGCTAAAAAGGCTTGCTGTTCGCCGCGAACTTCTTCAATGACCGCGGTTCGGTTATCTATCCAGTAACCGGCCAAATTGATGGCCGCGTCAAGATAACCACCAGGATTGTTTCGTAGATCAAGTACGAGTTTTTTTGCGCCTCTATTGAGCACCTCTTTGACCGCTTTGTCAAAAAGCCGCACCGTGTCTTCATTGAACATGGTTATGGTGATAACCACTACCCCGTCGTCGCGAATCTCAGAAATTACGCTATCGACATTGATTTCGTCACGAATAATATCAACATCGAAAGGTTCTTCTAGGCCTTCACGAAAAATGGTCAGCACGACATGCGTACCTTTGTCGCCACGAATTAAATCAACGGCCTCATTAACTGACATGCCAGTAGTATCAACCTTGTCTATCATGATGATGTGATCACCCGGTTTAAGACCGGCGTTATCGGCTGGCGTCTCCGGCAAAGGAGCGATAACCACTACAAAACCATCGTCGTCGAGCCCTATTTCAGCCCCAATACCAAAAAACGAACCCTCCAGCTCTTGGGCAAAGCTAGCGGCCATTTCTGGCGTGAAAAAAGTCGAATATGGGTCCCCGAGTCCCCACAAGAGTCCCTGGAGCGAACCGTAAAAAAGGTCTTTGTCAACGACTGGCTGATCAACATACTGTTGTTCAACTAACCGCCAAACGTCCCAGAACAGGTCAAAATCTACATCAGCACCAGAAACTACAGGTGGATTTTGATATTTTCCAATAACCGCACCTGAGCCATCGTCGTTGGTGTGACCTATGGTGTAACCAAAAACGAAAAAAAAGGCCGCAACCCCTAGCGCCAAAATTGCTTTAAGTGGCGCCAAAAGCGGCGAACGTAACTCTTTAGCCTCAGACATACGCAAGGATTGTAGCACGAGTCGTCCGCTTCTAAAATCCTAGAAAAACTAGACATTGATTGATAATAAAATTCCCCAGAAACGCTAGCGCCTCGTGAGGAATTGATTCGGTTACTTCATACGGAACGTCACAACGCCAACACCAGCCTCCGGCCGCGAATACATTGCACTCGTCAATCGAATTGTACTGTTAGCTTGCCAAATTCCAAGCCAAGCGCAATTTTTCACATCTGCACGCTCGACTGAACCAGGTAGTAGCATCGCGTGGCATTCCAGCCTGAGATTTTTCTTGTAATGAACGTACAGAGCAATGCCTGCGTCCGCAGTACCTGCGAGTATGTTGCCAACGCATTCCTTCAGACACTCTTTTGGTTCGCGACCACGATTTTTCCAACCGTAGTTAGCACGAAACCAGTAAGGTTCTTTAGGAACAGCGTGTAGTTCATCACGTGGCACAAAACTCTCATTATCGTACTTATACGTGAGCCCTCTGTAGGTAATTCCAACACGCTCAACTCGAAGAGTACGGGAGGGACGAGGATCATCAAGAGCAAGAAGTGGGAATTTTTCATCTTCGTCGAGCAGGGTTTCCGGAATCTCAGGGATAGATTCCAAGTAGCTGTTGAATCTTCGATAGCTGAGGGAGCGAACTGCACCGAGTTCCCACAAACACCTTGCTTGTTGAGTACGTAGATCATTCGGCCCCTTGTTGAACTCATCCACCATTAACTTTTGGATGAGCTTGTCCATCTCGTCACCAATCCCAGGCAAACCTCGCTTGATTCGAGCTTCTTGAATTTGGTAAAGTTTGCGAATGTGCTCATCAGTCAACCGATCAGACATTGAAACCTCAGTCGAGCATTTATGGTTACTAGTGCTGGTACGCAAAGTCTTTTCAGACCTAGGCCACACTCAATAAAATGTACTAGCAATTGTTAAAAAAAACAATTATTGATATGCTTCGCAAAATTTATGCACCGCGTTGTCCGAAAATTTCTCTTCGCCTTTTTTGTGGCCGTGTTTGTGGTGGCAACACCACTTGTTATTTTGTATACCGCTGGTTACCGGCTCAATATTACCAGTCGTCGCGTACTCCAAACAGGAGTGATTGCGATCACCACCTCTCCTAGGGGAGCAAGTATTTATCTGGATAACACGCTAATAAACGACAAAACTCCGCTCGTCATTCAACGACTGGCACCTAAAACTTACGAGTTACAATTCGAAAAAAATGGTTATCACACCTGGGAACAGCGGGTGGAGGTGCGCGAAGGTGTGACCACTTACGTCACCGCCCGACTCTTTGCTGCTTCAGAGCCAACTCCCCTAGCGTTAAGTGAAGCTCGTGAGCTATTAGCCGAACACGATAAAGATTCACAATTACCCGCTATCCCGGACGATATTCAGTTGCTTGATAAACGAGTCCAAGTTGAAGTTTGGCGCCAAACTGATGAAGAGAGCGTGCTCATCGGCATTCTCCCGCCAGGCGTCTACACCTTACTCTACGACGACGGAGAGTATCTGCTATTTGAGACTGAAAGTCGTGCCGCATTTGTGGTGTCGCGAGCCGGAAACAATGTGACCACGCTGTCACCAAACATGGGGGCGTTCTCCTGGCTTGATGACACCCACAGCTTACTTTGGACAGACGGCACCGAAGTGGCTCTTTTTGAAGCTTCGACTGGCGAACGGTTAACCATCACTAGGCTCGGTGAGCCCATCATTAATGTGGCCTGGCACCCTTCTGGCGATACTCTCTTCTACGCCACTAACCGCTCCCTTCTTGCCGCCTCACGGGAACAGTACGACACGCGTCCGACGACGCTTCTTGTTGACGGGGTGACGATCAACGATTTTTGGCTGGCTGAAAACGGTAAAGAACTGTACCTAGCCACCGGTCCACAAGCCATCTCTACCCTGTCACTCACCGAGTAAGTAGGCGCGAAGCGCTAACTGACGGTGACGCAATTTGGGAAATTTAGTATTTTGCAAAGCCGCAAACTTTGGTCTTTTGGCTGGTTTAGGAAACTCATCTGAGGCCACTCTTTTTCGCGGAGTTTTAATCTCAAGAAGTGTAAAAACTTCCTCGGCAAACTCATACCAGGTAACGCCTTCGCCGTCGTTTACTAAATGATAAACGCCCGGCGCATACCCCTCGGTCACCAGTCGGTAAGTGGCAAGCGCCAAGTCCGGCGTATAAGTTGGGCAGCCAACTTCTTCGTTCACAATTGAAAGCTCTGGTTTGCTCGCGGCCAGACGCGCGATAAGATCAACAAAACTTTCTTTGCTGTCTTCGGTTAATCCTCTTTTACCAAAAAGACGCGAAGTGCGAACGATATATATCTTGCCCCCCACCTCGCTTACTAATTTTTCGCCCAAATGTTTAGTTTCACCGTATTTAGAAATCGGTCGCGGCTCGTCGGTTTCTAAGTAGCCCTCTGGTTTATTACCAGAAAAAACATAGTCGGTGCTGAAGTGAACCAGGGGCACACCAAGCACCTTTGCAATCTCTGCTAAATACTGGGGCCCGAGCGCGTTTATGGCATAAGCTACAGGAAAGACCGTGGCCTCTTCGATTTTATCAACTGCATTAAACGCTGCGCAGTTAATAATCAATTCTGGTTGCAATTCTGCCACTTTATTGAGCACTTGATCGTGATTGGTAATATCCAAATCGCCCTGAGTCCAAGCCACCACGTCGTGCCCCTGACTTGAAAAAACTTTAATAATATCTTGTCCAAGTGACCCTAGAGCTCCGGTGATTAAGACTTTCATAATCCGTTTGTCCACTCCGAGTGAATACGAGGAGTTAGGTTGGTGCGGCGTCGTTCCTCCAAGACCCCTCGCATTCGCTCAGGGTGGCTGACAGAGTTAGAACGGCAGGTTAAGCACCGACAGTCGCGGCGCGGCGGCGTCACGTGCCGAAAGAATCGGCGGCTGACCCTGAAGCAGAGGCCAGTTAATAGCGAGCTCAGGATCATTCCAAGCCACGTTGGCATCCGCGGCTTTATCGAATGTTTCGGTACATTTATACACCACTTCAGCGTCCTCAAAGGTATAAAAACCATGTCCAAAGCCGGGTGGCACCCACAACATTCTTTTGTTGGCAGCCGTTAGCTCAAGGCCAAACCATTGTTTATAGGTTGGTGAGGCCTTACGCAGGTCGACGGCCATGTCCCAAATGCGCCCCCGCGTACAACGCACAAGCTTGCCCATCGCTTTTGGCGGCAATTGAAAATGAATTCCGCGGAGCACACCCTTAACTGAAAACGAATGGTTGTCTTGTGAAAAATTAGTGGGCAGCCCTAAAGCGGCAAATTTATCGGCGTTAAATGATTCATAAAAAAATCCTCGGTCATCTCCAAAGACCTCCGGTTCGATGATCAACAAACCCTCAAGGGGGTGAAGGGCCTTCATAAAACTCGACCAAATTGCAACTTAAACCACTCTCGGTAAGCCGAGCTTTGACGAATCGGCCGCCACCAAGGCTCATTCTTGCGGTACCAGGCGACCATATTCTTAAGTCCTTCATCAAAAGTAAAAGCTGGTTGCCAGCCGAGTTCGCGTTGGATTTTTGAGTAATCAATGCTGTAGCGACGATCCTGACCAGGACGATCGTTAATAAACTCGAGCATGTTTTCGGTTAAGCCCATAGCGTTTAAAAGTATGCGAGCGGTTTCAAGCATACTCATCTCGGAATTGCCTCCCATCATGTAAGTTTCACCAATAACCCCTTTTTCTAAAATCGCGAGCAACCCCAGGGAATGATCGCGCGCGTGAATCCAATCACGAACCTGACGCCCGTCCCCGTGAATTAATACTGGGTGCCCGTCTATAAGATTGGTGATAGCAATCGATAAAAACTTTTCGGGGTACAAAAAAGGACCGTAGTTATTGGTGCAGTTTGAAATTGTTGCCTTAAGTCCGTGGGTATGGACTGCGGCCCGCACCAAATGATCAGAAGCCGCCTTGGTAGCTGAATATGGGTTACGCGGATCGTACGGTGTTTTTTCGTGAAATTTAGAATCAGTTGGCCCGAGTGAGCCAAAAACTTCGTCGGTGCTCACGTGGTGCAGGCGCTTACCATGCTTTACACAAGCATCAATAATGCGCTGCGTGCCAAGTACGTTGGTCAAAATAAAAGGCTCAGCATCAACTATCGAGCGATCAACATGCGTTTCGGCGGCAATATTCACAACCACATCAACCGCGGCCACAAGCTCGTCAACTATCTTCTTATCGACAATCGAACCATAAACAAACTTATAACGCGGGTTGGTCTGAATATCCATGGTATTGGCAAGATTGCCCGCATAGGTAAGAGAGTCAAGATTGACCACTTCCCAATCCGGGCGTTCGCTCAAAACCGTGCGAATAAAATGGCTGCCAATAAAGCCGCAACCGCCGCTAACCAAAACCTTCATAGCACTCCGGAGCTTACTTTAGAGAGCTTTTACCCGTCAAATAGCCATTTTCCGCTACATCGCTGCCCGTAATGTTGCTCGAGTGGCGGCCAACATGTCTTTTGTCGGGTGCATTTTAGTAAAAGTTCGTGCCTGTCCCTCATAACGCGGCATGAGGTGCACATGGGTATGCATAACAACTTGGCCGGCGACCTCACCCTCATTCATTCCGAGGTTATAACCTGTAGCGCTAAGCGCCTGCATAATTTTCGGCGCAATACTATGAATGACTCTCATCACAGCCAGGGCATCCTCCAGACTACCTTGGCTCAAACATTGGGCATGCGCTTTAGGAACTATTAGCAAATGCCCTTGACTTACCGGATTAATGTCAAGGAAAGCAATAATTTTGTCGTCCTCATAAACTTTTTCTGCCGGCACTTGACCGTCGATTATTTTACAAAAAAGACATTCAGCCATACAAAAAAAATTAATCTTTTTCTTGTTTGAGTGACCTTACCACATAAAGCGACGTCCAAGGAAGAATTGCTGTCACTAAAAGCACAAACAGTTCCCAGGCTCCATAAATTAGGCGCACAGATACTACATAACTTACAAGAAGGAGCGTAAGGCCAAGCGTTAAAACAAAATTCAACGGTCGCAGACGTTGCTTAAAATCAGGTACGCTGGGTAAAAAAATGATTGCCATTAAGCCAAAAGACAAAGTTAAAAAGAACCAAATTTGGATAGGGAAAACGCGATCAACTATCCCTTTTGTAACTTGAAAATATAACAAACCAAGTAACACGAGTGAAAAAACTATAAACCCGTTGTAAAAAATTTTACCCATATTCAATGAAATAGTACTCGAATTTCGTGGAGATATGGTTCTGTTTCAAAAACCTCAAGTCCAGGCACTGAAATGATAAATTTATAACTTCCTTGCTCGCTAGCCAAATCCCATAAGCTCCAGGTGGCACTTGCTATTTGCCAACCATCACTCCTAAGCGACTCTTTAGGCAGACGCGCATAAATAGCCTCAGCCTCGAGGACTGCTAAATTAGTGAAAGCATTAATCGAGACTGGGTCGGGGTTAAAGAAGGCATCGGGCGACAATGCGTACTTCCCCTCCCCCACGATCTTGACGTCACCAACGGGGCTTGAAGCTTGAACAACTCCCGGTTTGTGAATGGCCAGAGCGTACTTTTGCTTAACCTCTTTGATGGCAAGTTGTTCCTGACCAAAACGTATGGTCTGCAGTCCTTCAGCATGGGCCGTCTCAACAGTTACCCGTTTGGCGTCAGTCACAAAATCCGTGGCTCTAGGTGCCACTAAAAAGCCTACGTCATCTCCAAGGTAGATTGAATTTTTGAACACAAAATAACTTTGGGCGGTTTCTATGGATCGCCACATGGTATCTGAGGTCCCGGACAACACAATCCGATACACGCCCTCTGACCAACCATGGCCGATTATTTCAAGCCTCGTTAGCGGTGATTGCTCCTGGTTAGTTGAGATATTTTCGTCGTCGGCAAAGGATAACGACTTCATGAGGTCACCGTTCTCATTAAAAACTTTGATAAAACCTTCATCACTACCGTAAGTTCGATTAATATCTACAAAAGATGCAACAAGCCTGAAGTTCTCATTTTTAATGTATGTTAGAGCTTCGTGCGGTCCACGCAAGGCCACGTTCCAGGAGTGGCAACTCGTTTGTCCGCAGGAGGCGTAATCGTCATCCCTGTAAGGTTGCGGATACGAAGCACGGTATGTGGCCACGTCAGCACGCAGTGGCAAACCGCCTGCAAGTTCAATTCCAGAAACCGGTGAAATAAAAATTGAATTTCCGTTAGCCAATTCAGTCACTGGCCAAGTTACTTCCTCCAGTATGGAGTTATGCAAAGGCACAAAATCAAAAGCTTGAGCCGACAAATCTTTGAGCGCCCCAACTTCTATGATTGAAGCGCCTCGGTCGTCAAAAGCGAGTTCTACTGTTACCTCATCAAACTCGCCGTAGGGCGGGGTCACCGTGAAATATACCGGCTCGCCCGTTAAAGCCAAGTAGGCGCCGCGTTCGTCATGAAGAACGTCGCTTACCCGGTCGTCAGGGAGTGGCCGATTGATGTACGGCGAAATTTTTCCTGGACGATACGCCACTTCGCGCTCTCCGGAAGGTGATGTCCAGGACCAAAGCAAATACCCAGCCAAAACCGTGGGAGCAAAAATTATGAAGAGAGTTAGGAGACGTGACCAAAACATATTAATGTGCACGTAATCTGTACAAAGACTCTTCGTCAACGGTCAATACTTGTTCGATTAAGACTCCGTAATTAAGTAATTTAATCTCACGCAAATACGCAAAATCTTCTTCCGGTAGGGTTATGCCAAAGTAATAAAGCGGGGCGGTTTGATCGAGTTCGGACAAGGCATTATAAGTCTCTTCACTTCTAAGTGGCGTCACCACGCGACGATACGGAAAAAGATATTTATCAGCTCGATCAACAATAATAATCGCCTGCTCTTCGGTGTTCAGGAGAATAATTTCCCGTTTCTTAGCGAACGAATCTAGTGCGGCACGAGTTGGTACAAACCCGTCATGGCCAAAAAAGACTAGCTGCGCTGAGAGCGTAAAGCATAACCCAAGCACAGCTAGCGCTCCCCATTTATACTTTGACCACAAGACAGTCGTCGCCTGCGCGGCATAAAGAGAAGCCACCACAAAAATCGGCAACCAGTACCTAACATGAGAGTTGGCTAGGCTCGCAATCGTTGGGTCGGGATTATCGACCGTGAGCCAACTACCGTACAGCACAATGAGCCAAAGCGAAATTGCCGCCCCAAGTGCTATAGCCACTTGCCATCGACGGTCGCTTAGCTCACGAGTCAGTATAACCATGACGAGACCCAAAATGGCGGGTATTGTCATCCACGGATAAAGGCCAAAAACATAGTCACGAAGGTTCTTAAGGATGTTCATCTCATGGAAACCAAACGGCAGAACGAGCGACCAGGGACTGGATTCTGCAAGCGAAGTCTCAAGCGCGCCTCCCGTAATTTCATATGCATAATGCGCAGTGTAGCCAGTCGTAAATAAACTGCCAAAAGTTGCTTGTTGAGTAACTAGCATGAGTATGATTGGAGGTAAAATTCCAAAAACAATCGGTAGAACCCGTGTTCGTGTTACGAGCGCAAGTGTAATGGCGCTAGGCACAAGCCACCACGCTTCAACCGGTCTTATAAAAAGCGCCATGCCAAGGCAGAGACCGCTCGCAACTAGCCAACGTTGTCCTTTGCTACCGAACCATAAAGCAAAAACAATAAAAGCTAAAAACGCTACATTGTGCATCATGACTCGTCCGGTGTAGTACCAAAAGGCGGGGTGGATAGCCAAAAAAAACGCCGCCAAATTTGCTAGAAGTTGATTGCTGAAAACTTTCTGAATAAAATCTCGCCAGGCGAAAATAGCCAAAATCGCAAGCAGCGGTGTCACGATGAACATGCTGTAGGAACCAAAAATGGCTGCGACGGTTCCGGTCAAGACCAAAAAACCCAAAAAACCACCCGGGACGATACTGGCTCCAAAACCAAGAGCGCTCCTAGGATGTAACAGTCCAGCGAAGTTTTCATTAAGCGGCTCAGGAATAACTAAGGAACCGGTTTTGGCCAAAGTGCGAGCAAACACAAAAGCGGCGTTTTCGTCGGGTGAGACGAAAACGTCACCTTTAACCAACCAAAACAAGGTCAATCCGTAAAAGACAAGGAGACAGGCAACAATTATCTTTTTAGCCATAACCCTATAACGAATACGTCATTACCGCGACGAGCGCAAATACCAAGGACACCGCAAGAATTCCTTCACCAAAAATTATGAGTTCAGGCAGCCCGAGGGCTAAGCCAAGTAGTAAACAAGTAAATGAAGTGAATTGCAGGAACATTTTTAACTTACCCCATACGTTGGCCATCATGACCGTGCCTACATAACGAGTCGACGCCCAACGCAGTGAAGGCAGGATATCCAAAACGATGGCGCTAAAAATAATTATTGGATGGTAATACAGAAGTCCAAGAAGTATCGCAATAGAACCAATAAGCAATTTGTCGGCGATTGGATCAAAAAAAATGCCCCACGGAGTGATTTTGTTGCGTACCCTGGCGAGAGAGCCGTCAATAGCGTCGGTGAAGGCCGTAAAAATAAAAAGTGGCACACCGTAAAGATAGTTCTCAACAAACAAAAGCCAAAGCACGAGCGGGGTCAACAAAAAACGCAGAGCCGTTACATGGTTGGGCTGCACCGCCTCCGGGATAAATGGCAAAACAATAAGCCGCATGATACGGTCATGCGGAAGTAATTTGGAAGACCGGGTATTTTCTTTCTGCATGCTATCATTCTAGCAAATCTTGGCGCAAAATACATGATTGCCCGTACCGTCAGTCTGTTTCTGGCTCTGGTTAGCCTCATCGGCTGCGCTTTTTATTATACGTCTAAACTCACCACGCCGATACTTGTCATAACGCTTCTCCTTGCCCTGCTCGTCACCTTACTTATTACCCTTAAAAAACCTGGACTTAAAGTAACACCCTTAAAATTACGACTAACCACTCTTGAGGGAATTATTGGCGCCAGCGGTCTGTTTTGTCTTATCTTGTGGTGGCTGCAAATTTTTCCGTTGCGTGAAGCTTTCCTTAACCAAGCCCACCGCACCCTCTGGGATGTAGTCAACCCGGAATATCTTTTTCTTATTGCTCTTGCCTGGTGGTGCGTTTTACTTCTCGCCTACCGCGCCTCATGGCTCGCTTGGCCGCTTGCCAGTCTTACGCTTTTTAGCGGCGTTGCTCTGGCCGCCTCGCTCTTTCCGCTAGGTTTTGGCTTTGACCCATTCATTCATCGAGCAACCATTGAACACCTTGCAAATTTTGGAACGATCACTCCTAAACCGCTTTATTACATTGGGCAATACGTGCTTGAACTCATTGCCGTCAAGCTCTTTTTTATACCCCTTAACGTGGTTGATAGTCTGCTCGTTCCAGTGCTGTTTTCGGTTCTCGTTCCACTTTTTCTTATTGGGCAACGTCAACCGATTGTCTTAGCCACACTTGTCTTAATACCTCTTGGAATCTTTGTCCAAACCACCCCCATGGCTTTGGCGCTTCTTTGGACCTTATTAACAGTACTTGCACCGCGAGAGCCTAAGTATCTGCCAGCTATTTTGTCACTCGCCGCGCTCCTCACTCATCCGCTTACTGGCATACCCGCTGTTATTTACGTGGTCTTACTCACGGGTGATGAGTTTATTACCCACCGTTATCTTCGTCAGGCATTTCGGGCTGTAATTTTTACAGTGTCTAGCTTAGCTATTCCTCTGGCCTTTGTAATTCAAGCAAAAATTTCTGGTTTAGCTTTAAACTTCGATTTTGGGCATTTGTTCGCCTGGACTGAATTGCCGCTAACGAGTTTTATAGGCACGCACTGGCAAGTCTTTGGCGACCTCGCCTACACTTTCATAAAAAACTCCCAGATATTCTTGGTTATCTTAGCAATACTTACTCTCGTTATGGTTCCGGCTAGCCGCCGCCTGGCTACGCCCAATATTCTCATCGCTGCCTCGCTCCTCGTAAGTTTTATTGTGCTCAGTCTGGGCTTTGATTTCAGGTTTCTTATTTCTTATGAACGAACAGATTTTGCCTTACGACTCCTAGGCATCACGCTCCTTTTTTTGATCCCCATACTTCGTGATGGTGTGGTCGCCTTATTTGATCGAGTAAAACCCTTTCCGGCTCTGACCTTGGGAATTGTAGGACTAAGTACCATGATGTTCGCCGCCTTCACTTATGGCGCCTATCCGAGGCACGATAACTACGCCCGTTCAGCCGGCTTCAATGTAACAACACTCGACTTAGCCACCGTTCACGCTATAGACAATTACCAAACGGGAGAGGAATATGCAGTCCTTGCGGATCAGGCACTATCAGCGGCGGCGATTAGAGAATTCGGTTTTGTTAAATATTATCCCGGCGATATCTTTTACTATCCTGTACCAACCGGTGGGCCACTTTACGCTATCTACCTTGATCTTGTAGAAAACGGACCTGAACTACAAAAAATTGAACAAGCCATGGAACTTACTGGCGTTGATCTAGTGTTCTTTGCCATTCATGGATATTGGTGGCAAGCTGACCGTCTAATTGAAAACACTAAACCTCTGGCTCGTGACTGGTTTGCTTTTGGCCAAGGCGAGCAAGGCATCACGATTTTTGTTTTCTCACGCTAAGCGGCGCTCCCGTTTTTTTTGAACCTGCTTAACAATCAACTGTAAAAAGGTATCGGTGTAATTGGGAAGGGCGTAAGGAATCACACTTTTAGCTATCTCCTCCGTATTTTTAAGATACTCCTCTTTTTTTTGATTTATCACCTGGGCTGCACGTAAAAAATCCTCTTTGTTGCCGGGGGTAAAAAGCTCACCGGTTTTCCCTTCAGTCACGAGCTCGCCAACGCCGCCAATCCGCGAGGCCAAAACCGGCACACCGGCGCTAAGCGATTCGTAAATAACTGTAGGCGAATTCTCGTAGCACAAAGACGGCACAACTGTGGCGTGAACAATGGCAAAAAGTTTTTGAATCTCTTGAGACGTCATGTAACCTAAAAATCTTATCCGGTGATCTTTTGCTGCATATTCTTCCACAGTGCTTCTAAGCGGTCCATCGCCAATAATAAGTAACGTCGTATCTTGCGGCAATTGGGAAAACATTTCCAAAAGAAACATTACACCTTTGTGAGTCGCCAATTGACCGGCAAATAAGAGTCGCAAGCCACTCGCCCGGCTCAAGTCGCGTTGCACCATGCTGTAACTTGGTCCTGGATTCCTAAGTACTATCGTTTCACTCTCTTCAAAAAAGCCGTAATTCAGATACATGGTGCGTAAGTATTCTGAAGGCGAAATGACTAGTTCTGGCCTGCCCATAGCTCGCCGACACAAGGCCCGGTAGACGGCATAAAAGGGCCACACATACCAAGGCAGCCGCTCACGGCCAAACATCAAAAGACCCGAGGGAAAAAGTAGCTGAACGTCGTGCAAAACATGAATGTGTGGAATATTTTCCCTCTGAATAATGAGCGGAACGTTTATCCCAAGACCCTTGAGGTTGTGAGTGATTACGATGTCAGGTGATTCCTGACGCAAGATTTGCTTAATTATCCCACTGCTTCGCAAGCTTAAGGTGTCAATCACGTGCCACAACAATCTTAGCCACTTGGGATATTTGTAATCATGCGAAGTAAAGTAAATATTGGTTGGAAAAAACCTGTAAATACGTTCCGAGCTCGCATCGTCCATAGTGAAACGTTCAACCGAACCTCTGGGCTGACCAGTGATAACAAAAACATCGTGCCCGCGAGCGACTAATTCCTCTACGGTGCGAACTATAACGTTTTCTGCGCCGCCGCGAGCGTAAGGCGGATAAAGATTTGTGATTATGCCAATTTTCATACCGTCCGCAATGAGTTGTACAAAGGCAACAAATTTTCTGCAAGCTTCTCCCGACTATAAAGCACTAATGTTCTATCTCTTGCAGCCTGACCAAGACGTGCACACAAAACTTCATCTTCAAGTAATCTTTTAAGCGCGCCAGCGAGCGCATCAGGGTCTTTTGGCGGCACCACCAAGCCTGTTTCTTCTGGCACAACTACCGTGCGCACCCCCGGCAAGTCAACCACAATCGAGGGCACGCCGCTTGCTGCGGCCTCAAGGGTAACTAAGCCGAAGGCTTCGTTCATCGCTACCGAGGGCAAAACGTGCACCTGAGCTTCGCGAACAATTGATGGCAAATCGCGATCACTGATATTGCCCAAAAATCTAACCCGGTCGCTAATGCCGAGAGTCATGGCCAACTGCTCATACACTGGTCTTAGATCGCCCTCGCCAACAATAACCAGGTTCCAAGGCACGCTTGATGACAGCTGCCACATTGATTGCAGGAGCACGTCAACCCCCTTAAAATCATGAGCCGTATCTAAGCCGCCAATAAACAAGACGATTCGCTTGTCTAAGGGTATTTGAAAACGCTCCCTAATTTTTAAGTCACGTCCTGGAAAAAAACGAGCGACCTCAACGCTGAGCGGCCGTTCAACCATTCTGGGGTGACGAAGGCCAATGGCTCTGGCGTAATCAAACGAACTCACCAAGATCATTTTTGCTAGACGTAAAATTATCGGTTCCAAAAAAATTCGGTGCAGATGAAAAATAATTCCCCGGTAATCTTTAGCGCTAGGCGCCATGTGATAAGTAACAATAAGTGGCGTGTGAAAAAAAAGACTGGCTAGTGCCGCAAAAATGTCGCTCCCGTAGAACGGATAGTGAAGATGAATAAAATCAAAACCTCTTAACTGCCAAAGTAACTGCGGCATGACGGCCGCGTTACCAAAATTTCGTTTTTTGGGAACAATAACCGAGACCTCAAGGCCAGAAGCGCGTAAAGCCTCAACGTCAGCTGCCGCCACTGCCCCCATACCGCCACGGTATGGTGGATAAACAGGCGTGATTATTGCTACCCGCATATTACCAGCGTACTCCGGCTCGCAGGACTTTGAACAGTCTGTCCATGAGCGGATTAGCAAACTTTTGCAACAAACTGTTCTCTGTCTCTTGATACTCTATACGGCCGGTGAAAAATCGTAATAGTTCTTGGTCAGAAATTTTCCGCAACTTCTGTACTCGACAACGCATAGCGCATAGCAGGTTCCAGCTAGAGGGCTTAAACCATTGTGCACTAGCCCAGACTTTTGCCCTAAACCAACCGCCCCGTATAGCCATAAGCCATGAACCGCAATTAATGGCTAAGATGAGTGGGGCAAAAATTATTAAGGTGCGGTAACGAAAATACGACAAGATCACAATCATCCGATACAGTTCCATCCAGGCAAACTTTTTTGGATTACGCGAAAAGTGATAATCATGAAAGGCAGAGGCCTGAGTCGCTAGAAGGTTCTTATAACCGGCAAGCCTAAGCCTTAGCCCTAGCTCAAGATCTTCGTGATACATAAAAAATCCTTCCTCTAAAAGTCCCACTTCACGAAGAGCCGCAGCCCTATACAATACCGCGGCGCCGCTTGCATAGGTGATCTCTTCCCCATCCTTAACTGCCACCTCGCTCATGAGGCGGCCATTATCACGAGCGTAACCGTAGCCAGCAATGTGTACCATGCCACCTGACACATTAACCTTTTCTGGCTGGGGCCAATAACGAATCAAGCATTGAACCGAACCTACCCGCGGATCATGTTGAGCAAGTTCCACGAGCTTGGTTATTGACTCGGGAGCTAAGCGCAGATCTCCGTTGTGCAAAAAAACATAGTCGAATTCCTGATTAAGCGCCCAGCGTATGCCAAGATTATTACCCTTGCCAAAACCATGATTTATTCCGTCATTTAACAATTTAATTTCAGGCAAATCTTTGCCGCTACGTGGTATAACATCTCTTTCTATGACTTCAACCACGTTGTCACTAGAACCATTTGGTATAAAAATCAAGGTCAAACAATCCTTAGGGTATTGAAGTTTGGCGATAGCAGCGACAACCTCCGGCACGTACTGCACTGTGCCGTGGCAAATATAAATAATAGCAACCCGCGGCATCATACCTTTTTAAGCTCTTTCTCCCCTTCCAAAATCGCCAGGTGACTAACCAAATCGGTTAGTTCGCGTTGCAGTTGATGCTGCCTAATAAGCACGCGGTGATATGACCAAATGAGACCCAAAATTGCGAGGTATATCAACAGATCAGCGCCCCGTCCTACACCCACAAAGCGAGCCAAGATATCGGTCCACTCAGGCACGACCGCCACCACAATCACGAGCGTCCAGACAATCATCATGAGGGCCAGCCAATATTTAGACACCTGTCTTGCGCTGTATTGCGAGACGGTGCGGCCAATAGCCAATAGGGAAAAGAGAACTAAAAAAATCTTAAACACCATATTAGCCAACAATGCGCTTTTTTAGCATATCAAACACGCTCAACATTGCTTTAAGCGTAGTTTGGCCCTTCGCGAGCGAAGTAATTGAGTAACGAATAGTTACCGGCACCTCCACGTAACGTAACCTTTTTGCCACGATGAGATCCAAAATTTCTGAAGCGTGAGCCATGCGGTCGAGAGTAATTTCAATCTCCTGCGCTGCCTTACGAGATAAGGCACGAAAACCGTTGTGACTATCGGTTACCCGAATGCCTGAAAAAAACATGGTAAACAGTGTGCCAACTTTAAGCATGAGGCGTCTAAACCACGGCATGTTAATCGCTTCTTTACCTAAAAATCGCGAGCCTAAAACCACGTCCGCACGTCCCATGATGATTGGCTCAAGGAGCGTTGGTATCTCCTGTCCCTCCATTTGGCCGTCGGCGTCAAAATGAACAATGATCTCAGCGTCTAAATTTTTGAGGGCAAAAATCTTGCCGGTCTCGAGCGCCGCGCCTTGTCCACGATTAATTATGTGACGCAGTACCATAGCCCCAGCCTGGCGCGCTGCGTCACTTGTTGCATCAAGACTGCCGTCATCAACGACTACCACATGATTAACAAAAAGTTTGGCGTCAGCCACCGCTTTCGCTACTCTAGATGCTTCATTGTACGCGGCTATGATCGCAACTGATCGCATAAAATAAGACCCGAGACTCAAGACTCAAGTTGGCACAACTGGCCATTTTTACCACTTGGGTCTTGGGTCTGGGGTCTCAAATACTGTACTTTCGTACCCTTTTATCCATTATTGGTCAAGAGAATCTTATTGGCCCTGATGTAATCAATAGTCTTTTTTAAACCGTCTTCCAAGCGTACAAGGGGCAACCAGCCCAGAGTTTCTTTGGCTTTATTAAGATTGGGTAAAGTAAGTGGAATTAGGTAAGGCGGTTGAGCCTCATAGTTTACGGCTACCTCGGCTTCAGCTAACTTCATAATCATGCGAGCTACCTCAATAATTGGTACTTCGGTGTCGCTCCCTAGGTTAATCGGCCCTATTCCTTTTTCGGTCTTCATGAGCCTCAAAAGTCCGTCAACCACATCGGTTACATAAATCAGGGCGGTAGTTGTAGCTTCGTTTCCCATGACGGCTAGCGGTTTTCCATCAAGCACATTTAACACAAAATCAGGCACTTGGTGACCGTGAAATAACGCCATGCGTGGCCCATAAGTGCGGAAGATACGGGCGATTTTGCAATCAATGCCATAGACGTCGGCATAAGTGGTAAACATAGTCTCAGCAAAACGTTTGCCCTCGTTCAAGGCAGCCCGCGGATTCAGGTGATCAATAATTCCAAGCTCAGTTTCATCAACGCCATCAGAATCAACTGCGCTTCGCGCTCCATAAATGGCACCTGTTGAGGCAAGCAGCGTCTTGGCTTTATATTTGACCGCCAAATCAAGAATATTTTTTGTGCCAAGTGAATTGGTAAATAAAGTTTGCATCTTAAATTTATCGTAGGCTTTGACCGAAGTCGGCATGGCCAGGTGATAAATTTCTTGGAGACCAAGAAAACGGAACTTAAACGCATCGAGCTCGGGAAACGATTCTAGATCGAATGGTTCATTAATGTCTAAACGCAAAAATTGAAAATCAGGATTTCTAAGCAGTGGGTCGATGTTACGAACGTGACCGGTCGAAAAATCGTCAAGACAAATGACTCTGTTTTGAGCTCTAAGTAATGATTCACATAAGAATGAACCGATAAATCCTGCCCCGCCAGTCACGAGCACGTTTTTTTTCTCCATACCGCTACCAAGCGCCAAGAAAGGCGCCGTTATCTGTAATTAATTTTTGTCCAACAATAATTATTTCGTTGCCGGAACTTGAGAACACGCGTATCTCGCCAGCCGTGAGTCGCGGAGCGATCGTCAAGTCAATCTCGCCATCGATATCAATGTCTGAAGCTTGAATCTCTACTCCCCTAGACAGTGCTCCGTCTGCAATTGAGAAACTTCTGATAAGCGCTCCAATTTTATTATAAGCCCTAATCGTGGCACCTGAGGCAGTTGGCACAGCCACGATAATCTCATCGCGGTCATCAAGATCAACGTCTCCAATCGTGACCCCAAGCCCTTGAGTGGTCACGGGATCCCCCAAAAAACTTGTGATCAAGCTTCCGTTGTTATCATAAATAGCAATTCTTGGCTCCCCGCTCGTAGCCCAAACTACAAATTCTGCGTCCCAGTCGTCGTCAACATCTGCCACCTCTATGGCAAGTGGCGCCTGAGGTGCAAAGCCGTCTACCGTAAATCGTGATAGCTCTTGGCCGCGTTCTGTCCAGATCACAATATCATTGCTTACCCCAGCGCCCACAGCTGACACAATCTCAAGCGTGCTGTCGCCATTCACATCCCCAACCGCAATATTTACCCCGTGGGTAGAACTTTTTTCGTAGGCAAACCATTCGTAAACCATGGCTCCGAAAGGTTTAAAAATTCTGATGTGCGGTCCGCCAGTTTCCCCGGCAGAAGCCACGACCTCAGGAATTGCGTCGCCGTCAAAATCGGCCAGCTCAACGTGTACTCCGCCTGTAAAGTTAGTGGTATAAGCCGTAAAGGTGGCGTACGGCGTGCCGTCAGCCCGAACCACTTGAATGTCTGGTCTAGCCCCAAATGGGGCGCCAAGCGCAACGAATGAATAGTATTCGTTGCTTTTATCGGGTGATATAGTTTTATCTATTGCCTCATTCTCTGGTTCTGCAGGCTCAACGTTCTCCGTCTCTTCTGGCTCGGCCACAGAAATACCGTCTGAATACGCCGAACCAATCTCAAGCGCGCGGGCGATGTTTAACCTGCCAACCCCAAAACTTCCTACTCCTCCGGGAGCGGAACGAATTGGATCAACCGACAACTTCAAAATAATAGCCACCTCATCTGGAGTTAGGTCTGGATACTGGATAAGTAAAAGCCCAACTGCTCCAGCCACAAGCGGGCTAGCTGTGGAAGTGCCCGACCACGGACCGCTGTAGGGATCGGCAAATCCTTGGGTGATATCTTGGTATCCCAGACCAAAAATATCTTCACCTGGGGCCGACAGATCGGCACATTCAACGCCGTAGTTTGAGAAATCAGAACCGTTATCACCGTCGTCGGTTGAAGTCACGCCAATTACCCAATCAGTAGATTGCCCTGTAAGACAAGCCGGGTAAACCGGAATGTTGTTTACGTTTTGCGCGTTGTTCCCTAGTGCCGCCACAATAACCACCCCAGCCTCGTAAGCCCGTTTGACCGCCGAAGTTAAAATAAGTGAAGCGTTGTCACCGGCAAAACTCATGTTAATGACTTTAGCCCCATTTTCGACGGCATAATCAATAGCCGCCGCGGCATCTGGCTCGTTGCCTACACCAACCTCGTCAAGCATTCTGAGGGTCATTATCTTAGCTTCCCAAAGAACACCGGCGTAACCGCTACCGTTATTTGTTTCGGCCGCAATGAGTCCAGCCACGAGCGTGCCGTGCGAAACCGCATCGGGATCAGTGGTGAGCGAAAGATCAACCGAGGGATTGTTATCATTACTCACAAAATCCCAACCGTTAACATCATCTACGTAACCGTTACCATCGTCATCTTTGCCGTTGCCGGCAATCTCTTTGCTGTTTTGCCACACATGTTTGGCAAAATCAGGGTGATCAACGTCTATCCCGGTATCTAGGACGGCAATAATCAAAGACGAATCTCCAGTTTCTGTATCCCAGGCCACAGGAGCTTGAATTTTTGTTAGATACCACTGCTCGGGAAACAACGAATCATTTGGCGTTAAGGCTAAAACTTGTATTGGCAAGCCTAAAATAACTATTAATACAAAAATCTTGCGGAGCCGCGACCAAAACTTTGGGTACTCCATACCGGGACATTATACCGTATCCAAGCACTAGACTCTAAACCCTAGACTCTAAAAAATTACCAAAAAACAGGTTCTTCTTGAGCTACTTGAGGCTTGAATCTAGGGTCTTGGATCTAGAGTCGATTTAGGAATTTTCACATTGCGTTTTAGCCGACGCAATATCTTGTTTTATGGCCTCATTGTCGGGTGGCAGTAAATCCTTGGCCACCTCATAGTGATCTAGTGCCCTATCGCAGTCATCGTGAGTCAAATACCATGTGGCGAGTTCGGTCATAAACCACGGTGTTTGGCCAACACGGTCGACGCCATCTTCAAGCACTATCTTTACCTCGTCTTCTCGCGAACCGTCAGGGGGGTTATTCCGAATAGCCATTACTAAGTCGCGATAAAACTCCTCTGTTGGATCAAGTTCAACAGCCTTGGCAAACGCCGCTTCGGCTTTGCTGTAATCCTCCATCCGAGTCAAAATTTCGCCGTAAAAATTCCAGGCTGACATGTTAATAGCGTTGAGCGTTAAGTATTCCTCAATGGTCTCGCGCGCGAGCACCAGGTCACCAAGCATAGAAGCATTCCAGGCGATTGAGGTAAACAAATCCCAGTCAACATCCTGAATGTCCATGGTGGCTTTTTGAGCTACCAAGGCCGACTGAGCTATATCGAGTTGCTGCTCATAATACGCCCGTTCCGAATCGGTCATTTGCGCGTAATCGTCAGTTAGCACCAGACCGCGATAAGCGTAAGCGTCGGAATTAAAGTACCAAACCGCAAAGACCCCAAGAACCACCATCAATACGACGGCAATACCGGCAATAAAAACATTTCTAGAAAACGTCATACGCCAAGTATGGTAAGTGATGCAGACTAAAAGTGCAATGCTCCCCCTCCATTTATGGAGGGGGTTGGGGGAGGTTAAAACCAAACACCCCGGCCCTTGCGAGCACGGGGTGTTTGTTGCTCCCGGAGCTTGCGCCCCGAGTCAGGTAACCGCCGTCATTAGAAGACGAGCGAGTTGCCGGTCACTGGTAGGTTGTCTACCAAGTGAGCACCGTAGCGTTCCTGAGCGCCGGTTGAGGTGGAGCCATCGGAGAGCGTGAAGCTACCAATGGACGTTACACCGTCATCCTGCCAGAGGAAGGCACCAGGTACACGGTCGACGTTGTCACCCGTGTCGTTGAGGCTACCTGTGTCTGGCGTTGTGGCCAAGTAGCCGCGGACTACCGTGAGGGTTGTGCCGCCATCTACAACGACCAGCATCTTTTCGTCATCCGAGCCACAACCGTTATCGGCGGTGTCCATACAGAGCACATCACCCAAGGCGTAGGTTGAAGCTGCGCCCATGCTGAGTATTGTATCGGTACCTGTGACGTTGTCCTCTGCGAGCTCATCAGCTGCAAGGAAGCTAGCGTCAGCCACGATCGGATCGGTGGCCATCTCAACTTGGAAGGTATCGTCATTAGCCGCTGAAGCGAGCGATAGGTCAACCCACAACGCATACATGTAGGTCTGTCCCTTCGGCACTACTTCCTCGGTCGTGAGCGACAAACGCTGCCAAGCAAGATCGGTTGAGGCGGTCGTACAGTCAGCACCGGTTGCGGTGAGACCAGTCCAATCGGCATCCACATCAAGCGCCAAGGCCGTGCCCTGTTCGCTCATGTTGTAGAAGTCGAAATCCTCGTCGTTCATTGAGGTGGCGTCAGCATCCGTATCACAGTTCTCCCACAAGGTCGGCGTGCCGGTGTTGTCGGTCGCGCTAATCTTGAAGAGAATGTTTTTGAAGATCACGTCTTCGTTTGAAGAAGCCGCAATGTTGAAGCGGAAGACTTCCTGGTCGCCAGGCACCTTAGCGCCTGTCGGACTTGAGGAATTGAGACTGATGGTTGGCTTGGTTTCGCGGACTACAAACTGGGCAATGCCGTCCGTAGCGTAAGCGTCATCACCAACCACTGTAGCATCGTCGTCATCAAGCGTGGTGCCAGAACCAGCACCTACGGCCTGGAAGTTGTCATCGTTTGTGGTGTCCGCAAAGAGACCCATGCGGATTTCTTCATTGGAACGCGCGTTACCACCCGAATCACGATCCGTGAGAGGAGTAGTTACGTAGACGTTCACAATACCCGGAGTTCCAGTCTTAACGTACATGTCAAGATCCGAGAACTTGGCTTCGTTGCCGGTCATCGAGACCGACTTCGAACCAGTCGTACCATCGGCCTTCGGGAAGTCGATCTTCACCGTTGAAATGTTATTAGCGTAAGACGATGAGTTCGCGGTACCGGTGTCATCTTCAGCCGCCTCTTCCGAGAAGGTGAGGATATTCACATCGAAGTTTTCATTCGTAGCGGTGAAGCGGAAGGTCGAAACCTTCACGTCAGTCGAGCTCGTAAGAATGAAGTCCGGCGATGGCGTGCTCGAATCAGCAGCCATAGTGAGCGAACCGGCATCGTTGACACTGACCACGTTGGTCGGGCTTGTGCCGCCGTTCGGGTCATCAGTGGTCGGATCGACATCATTACCATCTTCGTCCTCAGCAACTACGTCCTCAGAGAGGTCGTCGAGGTCAAAGGCAAAGAAGTTGTCGTCCGTGCCGTCTGACGGGTTACCAAAACTACAAACCACTTTAAGGGTGTAATTTTCGCCCGAGGGAACGGTCCAGTCAACATCATTGAAGTCAATGGTGAGACCGGTCGAGATAGCCGATTCTGGGCCATCAAGCACCACATCGTTACTGTCCTTAAGGGTGCAGGACTCTACGAAGTCGTTGACATCGGCACCTGATACGTCACCCAAGGTGAAGGCGCCTGCGTTGTCTTCGTCAGCGTAAACGGAGAGCTGAATGCTGTTCACGAGTACGTCGCCACCATCACCAGCGGTGAAGGTAAAAGACTGCACGTGAACGTTGTCGGTACCATCAACTGTAGTTACGTCGCCTGGGGTTGAAGCCAAGGCAATTACCAGGCTAGCAGCGTTAGCTTCCTGAGCAAAACCCACGATGTCGCCGGTTGGGACGATATCGGTGGAAGAGCTCAAAGTGTCGCCATTGGCGTCCTCAGCTACAAGGCCGCTAATGTCAACGGTGGCGCCAAACTCGGTGCCCGTGCCGACGCTGTTGTCAACGTCAACCGTAACCGCCAAGTTCATGCTCTCACCAGCCATGAGCGAGAAGTCGTCCGTAAAGTCGATAGTCTGCTCGTCGTCATCGGTCACGTTATCAAGCTCCAAAGGACCCATGACCACCGCGCCAGAGTCGACGTTGATGATCTTGATGTCCGTGATGCTTTGCTCCGTGCCAGTTACGAGTCCATCGGTATCTGAGTCGGTACCGTCGTCAACCGAGTCAAATGGATCGTTGTCGGCGTCATCGTCACCGTAGACGATAATGTCAAGATCCTTGATGGTTAAATCTTGGGCGGCAGTAATCGAGAAGTTCAAGAGAACCTCGTCCTTGCCGTTAACCATGATATCACCAGTTGACGGGCCGTTGCCTACGAGCGTGAGCTCACCGCCCTTAACGGTGCTGAATGAACAGCTGCCGGCGGCCGATGTACAGCTTGAGCCATCGTAGCTACCAACTGCAGCACTCGAGGTACAAGAAGTGGAACCGGTGTCGATACACATACCGAAACCAAAGTCACCACCTTCCGCCACCACATCAACTCGATTATCAACGAAGACTTTGACTGTGTCAGCGTCCTGACCACCAATATCAGCCGAGACCGAGAAGACATTAGAACTGCCTTCATCAATCGCGAATGGAGAATCGGAAAGGTCGAACATGACCAAGTCGCCGCTTACCCAATCGCCTTCGGCGAGGGCGGTAGAACCATCCCAAAGCCAGAAGTCGCTGTGGTCAGTAGCATTGTCGATCTTCAAGGTAACCATTTGAACATCAGCAGCTTCTGAGTTCGTGGTCAGCTTGAATTGACCGATCACGGCATCCTGTTCGCCAAGAGTCGGATCAACGATGGATCCGGTCTTGTCGACCTCGATCCAACCAGCATCCGAACCGCTCATGCTGAAGGTGTTACCGGTAATCGGGAAGGAACCACTTACGTCACCTGAAGCGACCACGTCGGTGTCGCTTTCGATCTCGAAGCCGATTTCGTCACCAGCCGTCTGTGAGACAGAAATTTCTGCCTTCACCGAGAGGGTCTCTTCGTCGTTGGCATCGACCATGAAGGCGAGGTTCGAGAAGGTTACCTGACGGGTTGATGCGTTAACCGAGCGAGCCTCAGTCAAGCGTTCATCACCATGATAAAGATAAACGTTAGCAATGTTTGAGGTAGCACCAGCACCGATCATGCTCAGAGTTACTGAGTCAAGTTCAGCATCGTCATCACCAGCGGCTACGTCGAAGTGGAACAAGTCCACCGCGTTGGTGCGACCCGGAAGGGTCATACCAGCCGGAGTTGAGGAAGATTCCGAGATGACAACGTCACCTGCGGCAACTTCTTCACCACCTTCTTCAGTTTGGGCTACATCAACGAGCGCAGTTTCCTCGCCCGTGACATCGTCGCCAGCCATAAGAGCGCTGTCGTCAATGTTATCGCCGTCCAAAATGAACATGCTGTCCAAACCGTTCGCACTCATACCTGCTGAAGTCACCATGCGCATTTCGCCATCCCAAACGAGATAGGTGCTGCCACCCATGTCGTAAAGCATGCCTTCGTACGCGGTGGCACTCATAAGTGAGGTGCCTTCCGTGTAATCAGCAAAGAAGACGTCAGCGACGTCTCGAATGCGCGCATTCCAGTCGGGACCCGCAAAATCCATCGCTGCCTCTTCTGATTCGATCCAGTGGATCGAACCATCACGAGCCACGGCGTAAACTTTCGGGTTGGATTGTACCTTAATCCACCAAGTACCTGGACGGATAACTACGTTCCCGCCAAGTGTCATTGAAGCGAGTTCGGTATCCGAAATGGTCACGACATCATCAAAGTCATCGTGCCACGAGAACCAGGCGTCCTCGTTGGGGTACGTGTACCGCAAACCATCAAAACCGTAGTAATAGACTGTAGACAAGGAAGCCTTGTAGTCCATACCGGCGGTTGCGGCTTGGGCTTTTGCTGGGCTCAAAAGAGCGCCAGCGCCGATCGTAAAGGCAATAGTCGCCGCGGCAATAGCTGCGGAGAAAACGCGTTTACTAGTTGTTACCACATTTTCCATAAGATAACCTGAATCCTTTTTCCTGAGGAAAAGAATAGAGGCTGCACCTGACCATGCGGTCCCGACCTTTCCATGGTGCGAACCATGGGAATGCTTGTGCAATTCCCTTTCCCGGGGACCTCGCCTTAGTTCCCTCTTCTCAAAAGATGAGAGGGTTAGGGCGAGGTTCTCGGACAAGGACCCTACACACCCGAACTGTTCACTTCGCTTATCTCGTGTTCAACCTCTCCATCCAAACTTTCAACTTCAACTTCTTCAATCAATTGCTCCTCCAGGTTACGTGCTTGCATAATGGCTATTTCGATCTGCGCTAGATGTGCTTCAATGTTGAGAAGCGCCTTATCTACATCATTGAGCGCTTCAAATGCTGAGCGATATCCGCCAGCGGCAAATCGGTTCATCGCCTCATCAATTCGGCCGTCACTTGAATGTATGGTGTAACGATACGAATCGGGGTCTGCGACCGAAAGCGTGGGATCGGCGGTAACAATCTGTGGATCAAGTTCCTGGAGAGCAGCCTCGATGACTCTAATGCGCTGCTCATCAAACTGCTGTCGTGCCTGAAGGTCGCCTAGCAAGTCTTTAAAAGTTTCTTTGAGAACGAGCGTAGAGGTTTCGCTCGGTTCCTTATCATGCACCTCAACCACTACGTCTGTAGCAAGTTGACTTGCCTCTTGCGTTGCCTCTTTGGCGGCAATCACCTCGATACTTTCTGTAAGGTCGCTCGATTGCGCCAACGTGACGTCGAGCGTACTGTCGATAGCGTTTAGATTTTCCTGAATTGAAGCCACGGTATCGATAGTGTTGGCGCTAGACAAAGCCGCTAGTCCTTCGCTCGCTGAAGCCAACTCGTTCTTATAAGCTGTCAGGGTTTCGGCCACAAGTGGAGCTCGCTCTGGTTTTAGATTCGATGTAGCCTGAAGTTCATTCGCTTCAGCCAAACGATGTCCGGCAAATTCGGTGTGAAGTATCGCCTTACGATCCGCCGAAGCTAAGGCAAGCTGTGCCTTCTCAGTTAAAATTTTAACGGAATACAAAGTATCTCCCGGCAAACTATCGGCTGCCCGGGCAGTTGTCATCCAGCCACTCGCAATCAGGGTTAGGCTGGCTACACTAACAACCACAGGTCGTGAAATATACCGACCTAAAAACCAGGAGCTATACGAAGGTGTGGTGGGCGATTCTATGGCTAATGAAAAATCCTCATCATTGATAGCTGTCCACAAACGCTGTCGCATGCGTTCTTTGGCGGACACGCTAAGACCCCCAGCGAGTGGGTGATCTTTCATGGCTCGCAATTTGTGTTTAAGGTTTCGTGGCACAATTTGGGTTGACTTATTTTTTCTGTTTGAGCTCCTCCTCAAGGGCTTTTTTTGCTCGATGGAGAAGCACCCGGACATTGTTAGGAGTTTTTTCAAGAGCGGCAGCGATCTCTTCAATCGTCATCTGGTTAAAAAATCGCATCACGAGCACCTCACCGTACTCTGCTTTTAGAAGACGCAAGACCTGAGTTATTCGTTCCACCTCAAGATGTGTTGCCACCTCATCTTCAAGAGTGAATGTACTCAACTCTTCCTCGTGCGCTCCGAGATCCTGTCCCGGCCTGTACGTACGGTAGAAATCCGCTACCAAGTTCCTAGCTATGCGGAAGAAGAAAGCACTCGCGTAATCAACCGAGCTTGAGGTCATGTACTCCCAACCACGAAGGAAAACTTCATTGGTTAGTTCCTCAGCATCTTCTCCACGTGGCAATTTATGAACGAAAAACCTGTGTATCCGATCCACATACAGGTCGTACAGCTCATCAAAAGCCTTTTTGTCTTTAAAGCGATAAACCCGAAAGGCGAGGAATTTGGTTTTCTGTACTGACATGCGCGTGCGTCAAAAAGACAGAAGTTAGGCTAAAATATTACAGTTCCTTGATTGATCGCTAACCTTACACAAGATATATCCATAACGCAACAAATTTTTGATTTTCATTGATAATTTGTCTACACTAGTGTAGACAAATTCACAAAATGCCTGGAGGCTTAAAAGCTACGACGAATAACCTAACTCCTCATTACACCACTAATCGGCTAATAACTAGTAACTATGGACACCCCCATCCGCCTATCCGTCTCCGAAGCCGCCAAACTCTTTGGCGTAAGCCCACGAACTATCCGCCGGGCTATTACTGAAGGCGCTATCACTTATGTGGTTGTCCAAGGACGTTACAAAGTTAACTTCGCCTCGCTTCTTAAGTGGTCGCAACAAACAACGACCATAAAAAATAAACTAGCCAAGCAAGGCATTGGTCAGTATGTGGAGCGATGGAATATCAAAAATCGACTCTACTCCCCCAACCCAGAAATGTTAAAAAAGACTGACGAGGCCAAGGGCAACGTGTGAAAAAAATCGACGCTCCACTCTTCACCCTCCTAAATAAACTCCCCAAACTACCCTTGGGGAAACTACTTGCTTCTTTAGGCCACTCATATCCTACTCAACGTTATGGAGAGGCTCTCGTTGTGGCTCAAGAACGCCTGGCCACAGAAGACGTGCCAGAAGTCATAAAACAGTTGTACCGCGAAAAATTCTCTGAGCTCATGCTCCGCGTCTCGCTTATTGAAGCAAGTAGTCAAGGCGACGATGCCCAGGTTACAGCCCTCAGCAAAAAACTTTACGGCGAACCAGCTTTCAGAGCCAAGGATCTCGAACAAGAATTCGCCGATCTTCTAAGCCGTGCCCGCGAGCAAAAAGTTCATCATCACACGCGCCGCATAACGGCTCGCGATTTTGTTAAACTTGCCAAAGAGAGACTGGTTCAACAAAACATTACCGACTGGCGAGTTCGCCTGTCGCGTCGACCACGAATACACATAGGTCACGGCAAACTCACCCAATCACCAATTTTACGAATTCCCAAGTCCTTAAACGTCACGCGAGCCCGGGCGAGGCGGCTCTTGGCCCATGAAATCGAAGTTCACGCTTTACGAACCGCGAACGGCCATGACAGTCCTCTTTTGCTTTTAGGCCGTGGGCTTGCCGGTTACACCAATCTTGAAGAAGGTCTAGCCCTGTACATTGCTCGCTTGAGCGATAAGATCCCCCAAAAAACAAAACCCGGCCTATGGCAGGCTTGGACCGTGGCGCTCTTAAACGAGAGAGGCTTACTTGAGGCCAAAACCATACTTATGGAAGCGCGTCGCAAACTATACGAAGCTTTACATATTTCAGAAGCCACAACCCAAGCCCAGGAGGTTGTTCAACAGTTAATTCAGCGGGCCACGCGAGGGCTTAGTAACCCCGGACCGGCAGGTTTGGTTTTTGTTCGCGATCACGTGTATAGAACCGGTTATGAACGGGTTAAATTTTTTGTACAAACCAATGGCCTTGAAGCTCTGGCTAGTCTTTTTGTTGGCAAAATAGATTTGCCTCATCTGCCAATCATTCACAACCTAAAATTATCACCCTCACGTCTACCAGACAGTCTTAAAAACAAATTGGCTAGCCATTAATCAGGTTATCATGGATTTGGCGGTAAAGGTTGAGTACTTGCTCTAAATGCCTTTGAGGATTAGTTTGACGTTCGGCCCAGGCTTGAGCTTTTTTATTTAATAACGTAAGCGGCCTTTTGGTATTTAGAAATTTCCTAAGTTGCAGCTCTAAATCAGACCGATCACCGGCTCTAAATATTCGACCAAAGGTGTTGTCAGAGATCAACTCTGGTAACGCCCCTTGATCGCTCACTAAAAGCGGCGTGCCCAAAAACAACGCTTCAAAAGCTCTGAATTCAGATGGCCCAGCTTTAAGCGTCGGCATTACCATCACCTGTACCATTCCCATAAGTTTAAAAAGCTCGCTGTCTTTTACCTGGCCCAAATAACGAATATTGGAGTGTAGTGTCGCCGCTTCAATCACCTCACGCTCAACAGAGCCCGTACCAACAAACATAAATTCGGTTTCTGGAAACCACGTGGCCGCTTCAAGGATTAATTTTACGCCTCGATCTTTTTCTAGGTGATCGGCAAAGAGTACTCCCAAGCGGTCGCTAGTATTTTTCTTAAAATTGTTAAACAAGAAAGAAGATGTCGGGGGAAACAATTTAGTAATGCGTTTTGCGGAACATCCGAGAGCGGTGAGTCTTTGTAAAAGAAAGTCGGAAAAAACCAAAAAGTTAGTAGTTGAATTAATTGGCAATTTTTTGTTATTAGGTAGCTCGTTAACTGTGATGACGACTGGCACGCCCAAGCGCTGACAAACTTTCAACACTGATGTTGTAAGAGGCTGATTAAGACAATGAAGATGAACGATATCTGGCGAAAAAACAGCCATGATGTCGTTTGTTTTTCGTACTACTTGGCGTGAAGGGCCAAAAGCGAGACCGATTGAAGCGTCATCTGAAATAAAATATCTGTCCCAAGGAGAGGCCAGGTTTTGCGGATGCTCAAAGGCCAGCGCTGCCACCGTGCACCCGGACGCCTCCTCAAGACGCATGAGGTCAATCATGTACTTACCCGTCCCATCTTCACCACGAAAGTATTTGTTGACATGAAGAATGCGCATGGACCAAAGTATACCCTGGTAAAAAAGAAGGGCCGCCTGGTTCCGCAGGAACCAGGCGGCACGAGTCACGGCGTGATGGTGGCCTCACGCACCTTGATGTGCGTCAGGTTGACCCCGCCGTCGAGCTTGCCGGTGCAGAGCTCGAGGAGCACGTTCGGGCTTCCGACTCCGGTGTCGCCGGTGTCGAGAAGCGCGAGCGCTCCTGCAAAGTACCCGGCTCCGAGCGCGACTTCGGTCACGTTGTTCATGACCGTGGACACGCTGCAGGTGACGAGGTTGTTGACCTCATCGCCGCAGGAGCCGAGGCCGTTCACCACGAGCTCGATCGGGTTGTCGTAGTTGGTGGTGGAACGGGCCACGTACGTGACCACGTACTCCTTGCTCGGATCCACGTCGACCGTGAGGCCGATGCACTCGTTGGTGTGCACCCCACCGGGGTTTCCGGGCAGCATGATGGCCGACCAGTAACCAGAGTCCGGGAGCGGTCCACCGACCGGCCAACTGACGTTCGAGGGTCCGAGGTCGGTAGTGGACCAGCCGCGGAGCGAGCTCGTCACCTGCCAGGCGCCGATCCCCGGTTTCGGATCCGTGGACGGCACCATGAACGCGCTCTCGAGGTCGAGCAGGTTCGGCGGGCTTCCGCAGATGTACGCGGTGTGAACCTCGTCCCCGAGGGCCACCACCTCGCTCACCCCGAGGGCGCCGCAGATGGCGTACCCCGTGTCCCCGGTCGAGAACACCGGAACAAATCCGGTATCGCCGGTTGCCACCACACCACCCGTGTCACCGGTCGGTGCCGGAGGCGCGGTGTCGCCGGTCGAAGCCGGAGGCGAAGATCCGGTGTCCACCGGGCAGCCCTCGTCCGTGACCCCGTCGCAGTCGTTGTCGACGGTATCGCAGAACTCGATGGCGCCCGGGTGCACCAGGTTGTTGGTGTCGCGGCAGTCGCCGCCCTGGGTCACGAGCCCCGCCGGCACCGTACAGTAGATCTGCACCGTGGCGTCGTTGCCGTAAGCGTCCAGGTCGGCGTCCACGAAGGCAGCCGTGCCGCCAAGCGCGGGATTGTCGTCAACAATGCTGTTGCAGTCGTTGTCGACGGTATCGCAGTACTCCGGAGCGCCCGGGTACACGAGGTCGTTGAACGGCGAGCAGTCGTCGCCGTCTTCGAACCCGTCCTGGTCGCTGTCCAGAGGCGCCGGAGGGAGTCCGGTGTCACCGGTTGCGGTCACGAGGCCGGTGTCACCAGTCGAGACCGGCGCACTGCCCCCGGTGTCGCCCGTGGGCGTCGGGCTGACGCTTCCGGTGTCACCGGTTGCGGTCGTCATGCTGCCGGTGTCGCCGGTGTGCGCGGCACCACCGAACCCTTCGTCGATGAGGAGGTCGCAGTCATCGTCGATACCGTTCAGGTACTCGACGGCGCCCGGAAAAGCGTTGTCGTTGAACGGCGAGCAGTCGACGATGTCTGGGAATCCGTCGAGATCGCTGTCCAAGGGTCCCGTAGGCCCGCCGGTGTCGCCGGTCGCAGCCACGAGTCCCGTATCCCCGGTCGGAATCACGACCGGAGAACCGGTGTCACCGGTTGCGGTCACGAGGCCGGTGTCGCCGGTCGAAGCCGGAGGCGAAGATCCGGTGTCCACCGGGCAGCCCTC
>CAYJQH010000002.1:94789-109387 GCA_964372415.1 uncultured Gammaproteobacteria bacterium
ATCGCAGTACTCCGGAGCGCCCGGGTACACGAGGTCGTTGAACGGCGAGCAGTCGCCGATGTCTGGGAATCCGTCGAGATCGCTGTCCAAGGGTCCCGTAGGCCCGCCGGTGTCGCCGGTCGCAGCCACGAGTCCCGTATCCCCGGTCGGAATCACGACCGGAGAACCGGTGTCACCGGTTGCGGTCACGAGGCCGGTGTCGCCGGTTGCCGTGACGGGCGGGCATTCGACGGATCCATCACAATCCGGGTCCGGGCAGTCGAACAGGCCGTCCTGATCGTTGTCGGCGCCGTCCGAACACTCGCCCGCGAAGTTGTTCTCCACGAGATCACAGTTGGGGTCGATCGCGCAGAGATTTTCTTCGCAGTCGAACAGGCCGTCCTGATCGTTGTCGGCGCCGTCCGAACACTCGCCGAGATCGTCTCCCTCGAACAAGTCGAGCGGGTGCCCGCCCGTGTCCGTGTCGGCGTCCGAATCGGCATCGGCGTCGGTGTCGGTGTCGCTGTCCGAGTCAGCGTCCGTGTCGGCGTCCGCATCGTCCTCGACGGTAGTGGAGTAGGCATACTCGTCCACGTACGCCGGCATCTTGGCCGTCAAACAACCGCTCAGGCTGAGCGCCAGCACGGACATTGCCGTGCCAAACAGGTGAGCCCTCATCTTTTTGTCCTCCAATGTGGGTTGTACGAATTGTACTGATACGAATTGTTATGAAAAGAGCCCTCCCAACATACTATTGGGAAGTGATCATAGTAGCAAAAAAATGACCAAAAGTCAATGCTTACTTCTATAAAAGTTGCTAATATCAGCCAAAAGTTGTTAACAATATACTGCCGTTAGTTGTTATCGCACTAGTGGCTAGTGGTTAGTGGCTAGTAGCTTTGCATTAAATAAAAGTACCGGCCCACCGAGACACACCCCTGAGCGAATGCGAAGGGTGAGTCTCGATGAGCCGGAGTTGGCGGCCTGGTGGCGGTCTAGTGACCGGCGTCCAAGGCGCCGAAGGTGAGGAAGTGGACGGTGTAGCCGTCCGCGGTGCCCTCGACGACGAGGTCGGAGTACATGACGTCCCCGGCGTTCGTCGTCCCGACCGCGGCGCCGTAGAAGGGCGCGGAGGCGTGGGCGTAGATGGCGACCGCGTCCTCGGCGAGGTCGTTGAAGGCCGCGCCGCTGATGGCCGGGACGAATCCGAGCCGATCGCAGTCGTAGTTGGGGTCCGCGTTGTAGTCCGTGAACTCGGCGCTGTCCTCCTGGAGGAGCAGGGTGAGGTTGAGCCCGTACGGGTCCACCCCTTCGCACTGTGAGAGCGCGGCCAGGGCGTAATCACCCCCCCAGAGCTCGACCGTGCCGTCCGACTGCTCTTCGCAGCCGTCCTCGGGCGCGTAGACCGCGTCCGTGCACAGGTCCGGCGGGTAGATCTCGAACCAGATGCCGTCGTCCGTGAAGCCGGCGGCGTGCACGTTGTATCGGTGCTCGAGGTTGTCGTACACCTCGTTGCCGTTCAGGCCGTCGATGTTGGCCGCGACGTCGGGCCAGTCCTCGAACGAGCGCTCCACGAGGAGCCGCCCGTCCTCGTCCTGGTTTCCGTCACAGTCGTTGTCGCGGATGTCCCAGAGCTCGATGGCTCCGGGGTACCGGTACTCGTCCGTGTCGTCGCAGTCGTCACCGCCGCTCGCCAGGCTATCGTGCCCGTCGCCGTCGGCGTCGTCCCCCTGGCAGTCGGGCGAGCCGGCACACTGCGTGTCGTCGCAGTCGAAGGCGCCGTCCTGGTCGTTGTCGGCCCGGTCGTCGCACTCGCCCGCTTCGTCGCCCTCGTAGGTGTCCACGTCGGCGTCGGAATCGGCGTCGGTGTCGGAGTCCGAGTCGCTGTCCGTGTCGGTATCGGAATCGGTGTCCGAGTCCGAGTCGGCGTCGGTGTCCGCGTCGCCCCCCTGGCAGTCGGGCGAGCCGGCACACTGCGTGTCGTCGCAGTCGAAGGCGCCGTCCTGGTCGTTGTCGGCCCGGTCGTCGCACTCGCCCGCTTCGTCGCCCTCGTAGGTGTCCACGTCGGCGTCGGAATCGGCGTCGGTGTCGGAGTCCGAGTCGCTGTCCGTGTCGGTATCGGAATCGGTGTCCGAGTCCGAGTCGGCGTCGGTGTCCGCGTCGCCCCCCTGGCAGTCGGGCGAGCCGGCGCACTGGCTGTCGGCACAGTCCCACGCGCCGTCCATGTCGTTGTCGGCGCCATCCGTGCACTCGCCGGGCTCGTCACCTTCGAAGGTGTCGGGCGGCGTCGTGTCGGTGTCGGCGTCGGAATCGGCGTCCGCGTCGGCGTCCGCGTCCCCCTCGGTGGGGGTCGTGGTCGTCGGCTCGGTCGTGGGGTCGGTGACGGTCTGACCGTCGCCGCCCGGCGGCTGTTCGAAGTTGCCGCAGCCCATCAGGACCACGGTGAAGACGCTGCACTTGCGCATCTAACCCTCCCTTTCGAAGTTTTGCCCTCATGGGGCGTGGTGAGGCCCACGAAGGGCATTGTAAAATTACACTCGAGCGAGTTTGAATCACCCGAATTCGCAACTATTGCGAACGCCTCACGATAGCAAAATTTGGCTAGATAGTCAAGCTTTCGTGAGGTTGCGAACCCTTGTATCTACACCACAATAAAGCCTATATTACAAAATAGTTTCTACACAGCCTAAATATAATTAGCTAATTTTAGCAAAATAAATAACTGGCAGCGAAATCCAGGGGGTGGATTTCGGCCACCAGTCAAAGAAAACGGCGCTAAGCTCAGTCGTCGAAGGCCGAACAGTCACCCGGGAGCAAGAGGCCGTTCCAGACGGCGATGCAGAGGTTGACCTCACCACCCGATTCGGCCGGCCAGACGAACTCGTCACCCTTGGCCATCTCCACGGTGTTGTTGAACCACCGGGTGTAATTGTTGCGGGTAACCCCGCAGGCGTCGGCAGTCCCACCGTTCACGTAGTACACGTCGCTCGTGTCGGTCAAGAGGATCTTGAACCAACGCTCGTCGGTCGCGGGGTACCGCATGACCGAGAACTGATGACGAGGCTCGCACCAGTCGTTCGTGCCGCCGAATCCGTCCCCGTACAGGTAGGCCATGGTGGCCCCCGGGGGCGCCACTGACTCGTGGATCATGAGGTACGGACCGTCGGCCACGTAGGGGTCGTCGAAACCGTCGCAGCGGTCGCTGCCGTCCGGGTTGAGGTCCCCGTCGGCGTTGACGCACTCGGCCGTGCTCACAGGCAAATTGCCGCATCCTGCCAGGATGACGACGATCAACTTGGCCACCTGCATGGTGGCAAAGCTGCGCATGACTCGCATGGTTCCCTCCTGTAACCGCGCTCGCGGTTTGTTGTAAGACGGGTCATCGACCCGTCTGTACTGTGTAAAAATGTGAAAGTGCCTCCGGAAATCTCCCCCGTTGTGACCTAGAGTGGAGAAAAGCCCGGTACTCGATGTGGTTCTCAATTTCTACAGAGAACACCATCGAACACAGAACTTTTTGTAGCTAATAGCGGGATAGTTGATAGCTTATAGATAAAATGTGATGCGGGGCTCCGTGAAAGCTTACGCTTCCAGGAGCCCCGCGCGAACGTCAGTCGGGGTCAGGAATGAGCAGTGACGCCTATTGCGCCGGCTCGACGTGAGCCGCTCTCTCCTTCTCCTTGTAGTTTCCGGTGAAGAACACCGTCGCCGTGAGGCACGGCGAGGCCTCGACCCACAGACCGGTCGAAGCCGTGGTGGCGGTCTCGAGCCGGCCGATGATGAACGGCAGGTCGAGTCCGACCTTGACGGTCTGGTTCGCGAAGAGCGTTCCGACGTGGGGGCCGAGGGCCAAGCCGCCGGTTCGGGCGAGCGGTCCGGGTTCGGGATCCCAACCACCCTCGATGAAGTGCTCCTCGAACCCGAACAGGCCACCGAGTTCGACGCCCACTCCCTTGGTCTCGGCCACGAGGGCGCCGACGGACAGGTAGGCCTTGAAGCCCACCGAATCCTGGGCCTCGACGAGCCCGACTCCGGAGAGTCCGCCGTACACCCGGCCGGCGCTCCGCCCGCCGATCCTGATCTCGGCTCCGAGACCGGCGAAGGCCAGGTAGCCCGGAGAGGCGACGACCCGCCCGTTCGCGTTGTCGGTCATGACCCGCTCGCGCAGGCTCATGCCGTAGGCGCTCGCGAGCCCAATCTGCGGGACACTCGCCGTGAGATGCTCGATGACGTCTCGTTGCCCCTCTTGGAGCGCCTTGATGTCGCGCTCGAGGTTCGAGACGGCGTCCCTCTGCTCCTCGTCCGCAGCTTCGCCGCTCGCGAGCCGCCCCTTGATCATGTTGATCTCGTTTTGGAACGACTCGATCTTCTTGTTCATCTCGGGGCCGATCGCCCCGTCCGCCTCGCGCTTCTCGATCTTCTCGATCTCGGAGCGGAGCCGAGCGATCTGGGCCTGGATGCCAGCCAACTCGTTCGTTGCCCTGTCCATGTCGAGCGGGACCTCTTCGGCCCCGACCGGGACGGGCTCGTCTGCGTAGGCCGGGTTCACCAGGATCAACACCGTCATCATCTGATCCTCCTAGCCGCTAAGCGGCCGGATGTTGGCGATTAGTTGGAGCGATCAATGTCGCCCAAATGTTTGTAACCTGAGATCCCTAGCTTTAGCTCAGAATGAAAAGACCAAATCCTCCGAAAGAGTTGATTCCTGCGAATCGGGACTCCCAGGGCTTGGTCTCACGCCGCCGTTGGAGGAGGTCGGCGGCAGATGCCAAGCCCGGGGAGCCTCGTTTCCACCTTAGCCTGAAAAACGCAGCTAAGGAAGGCCGAAACCACCAAGTGAAGGACAGTAGAGGCTAACAAAAATAAGGCTAATTGTCAACCTATTCTTCAGTTTTCCCCAAAAGAAAACAAAAAAACAAGGGCTTATTGCCTATTTTGTGTATAACTTTCGTTGACGACTTTTATTGAGCTTCGTAAAGTCCGGCCCACAAGAAGCCTCTGTGGGGATCTGATGGAACGGTCGTGACGTCTCCTCCTCGTCGCGATTCGCCACTATCAGGTCTTCACCGAGGTTTTTTGTTATGAACGTTGCCATTTGTCTCACCCACCCTGAGCGCCAGCAGGGTGGTCAAAGTAGTTGAACAGGCGACCACTCTCTCATCCACCCTGAGGAGTCCGAAGGGCGACGAAGGGTAGGTAGTGGAGACGTAGGATGTTGAGTTAAATAAATGAAATAACAATCATAGTTCGCCAGCAACTAGTTTAACTAAATCCTCGAACAAATCCCTCCACGTAGGATTCAACGAAAAAATTAAATTCGCCTATATAATATGTGATTACTTGGACTAGCTACAATGTAGATTCCGCAAACTCCGTCGTTCATACCAAACCTACCCCTCGACTCCCCCGACGTAACGTCGTGGTCGCTCAGGGTGGATAGATGTAATTAATACAATAAATCAGCCAAGTTTGCGAAGGTAACACTAAACTCTTGATCTACTCCGGCGCGATTAATAGTAAAGCGTGCCGTTTGGTCAGGTTCATATAAAGACAGCAGTTCGGAAAGCTGGGTGGATGAGGTGAGTGGTTCGCCGTTAATGGCAGTCACAATGTCACCGGGCCTAAGACCGGCCAAGCTAGCTGGCGTGCCACTCGGAACTGAAGTAAGTAGCGCGCCATTAAACAATCCTTGGCGAAGTTCTGAACTGATATTTAAGGTTAAACTCAAATCGGCTGTATAAGCCCCAAAGGCTGCGTAGGTTGGCGAGCCAGCGCGAATGACATCATCCACGAATTCTCGCCCATGGGCCAAGGGAATCGCTTGATGCTCAGGTAAAGCAAAACCGATAAGATCACCGTTAGGAGCAAAGAGCAAACCCTTCCCTGCTTCACTACCCAAGGTGAAAACCGTTTGATAATTCTCAGCTTTAGTCGGTGCCTCAGATATAACGCTATCCGGCTCAATGACACTCGTTGGGGTAATTGTCCCGTGAGGGCCACCAACATATACCTGTTCACCCGCTTTAATATTGGTTGACGTAACAAAGCCCACCGGAGACAAACCTGAAGCTTGGGTAAGTTTAACCAAGACGTAGTTGGTGAGCGGGTCGCCGACTATTCGTTCTATGGTGTGGGGCACCCCTCGGTGCCAAGCCAGGGCATCTTTTGCGATATTCCGGAAGCTCGCGAGTTCGTCTTTGGTGGTCAAGGTCCAACCATCTGCACTAACTACTACACCTACCCCTGAAACGGCATTAATCGATACCCAGTCTGTCGACCGTTCACTAGGCGGCACATCAGGCGTAAACTGCACGAGCGATCGCTCCAGGGAACCTATAACCCGTTCCCTGGCCTCGTCATCACCCAAAGAAAAAATACCGGAAGTTTTTGGTTCAAGTTCGGTGAAATCACCTAATTCAAAAAGTGTCGCCGCATAACGTGTGAGTTCGCGAGAAATTAATATAGAAGACACCACTCCTGACCCAGCACCGGCCACGGTGGCCAATAAAAGCACGATTACTAGTATTCGAGTGTTAGTAGAAAATAACTTTGTCATATTAAAACCAACGGGCCGTGCCAAAAATTAGGGCTAAAAGAATGCCACCAATGAGCAAGTAGCGCTCCAAAACTCCCCGACCGAGATCTTCAAGCACATGAGCCCTGGCTACACCTAAGTATAAATACCAGAGTACGGCAAAGACGGCTGCGTTGGTCACAAAACTAGTGGGCAGTAAAGCGAGAGCCAGATACGCCTCAGTCATGATTAGCGAGCCGGTTACAGCGAACAAAAGACCGGTTTCAAAACCAATTTTACTGACCCAAAAAACTGCCGAGGTGGCGCCAAGGACAATGAAAAAGATAACGATTGCCGGAATCCAAAACGGGAGTTCAAGAAACATCTGGCCCATGTAGGCGCTACCCGTAAAGAAGAACGCGCTTAGCACATAAGAAACTAGTGAAAGAAATTCTAATGCGTAGGCCTGATAGGCGCTTGGTAAATGATAGAAAGCGAATAAATTTTCAGCGTAAAGCGTTAATAGAAGCGACACAGCAACGGCCAATATCCACAAACCGGTAGCTGATTCTAAGAGCACAAAAAACATAAGCGACGAGACAAGTAGAAAACATGGCGTGCCAAGAAAAATCCAAAATGCCGGGCGTTTGAACTCCCAGAGCAACAGACGGCCAAAAAATAAAGGAATTGCTAAAAAGGCCAAGACAGCCGGCAACCACCAGCTGTAGGGGTTCAAAATGAGCATGACAAAAGCCGACCCCGAGAGGAGCAAAATAACTAACGGCGTGAGTCGGTGAAGTAAAATCACAACGGCAACCAAGGATATTGGGCTTTGAGCGCAGTAAAACGCGCCTCTGCCTCATCAACCCGATCGGCTAGAAGTTTCTGGAATGCGATGACTAATTCGTAATGCAAGCTAAGCATGGAACCTGGCACACGAAACACAATCAACGCGTCATAAGTTGTTTGGGCATCACCAGTAACTTGATACTCGGAAAGTAGAGAGCTAAGAGCCGACTCATAGCTTTCTTCGGTAATGCGACTTGAGGAAGCCGTTACTTGGCGCACGTCAAGATTTCGTTCAAGCAAGTTTCTACCCTGAGGACTAAGAGCGGCAATAAAAATTAGGCCAAGGAGCACCGAGAAACCAACAAGTATAGCCGGAAACCAATGGCGGTCCATATAGAAATTTGTAAGAAAAAAATTAAAGGGGTTTTTCAGCTGAACGAGCAAAGATCTCTTCGAGGAAGACCGAAACCGCGAGCGCCAAGGGAATAGCCAAGATGGCGCCGACAATACCTCCGATTCGCCAACCGATCAAGACGGCTAGCAAACTAACAATCGGGTTTACCCCGGCAGCGCGCTGCATGATTTTGGGCACCAGAATGTTGCCCTCGATTGATTGTACAAGAACGTAAGCGATAGCCGTTATTACAGCATGTAATGGCGAAACGGCTAGAGCCAAAATAATTGACGGTACGCTCGCAAGAATCGGACCTAAGAAAGGAATGACCTCAAAAACTCCAGCCATGAGCGCCAAAACTAAGGCGTAAGGGATTTTTAAGATGAGCAGGGCGACGTATGTCATAAGAAACACACAGCCCATAAGCATTAGCTCAGCGCGCAACCAAGAACCCAGGCGATCGCGAAGTTTACCGGAGACTTGCATCACAAACGGCTGGTACTCGGCGGGTGCTGCAAAACTAATAGCTCTAACGAGCGCGGTTTTTTCGGCGATCATGAAAAAGGCCAAAATAAGCACCACCAAAACGGCGGTTATGCCACCTATAGCCGTTGACCCCAAGTTAACAATCTGCGGCACTGCTTGAGAGACTCCGGATTCCTGTGCAGTAGCAACAATGTTTGCCAAATTGCTAGTGAACGAAGTGCTAGCGTCAAGATTAAAGGAAATGTCGGTGCCAGTAAGGCCTTGAAGAAGAGGCTCAAAGTAAATTATAAAGTTTCCGAACTCTCGCGCCGTTGGTTCCCACAGCAACAAAATGACTCCGGTCAAAAAAGACAAGCCAATAATGTAAACAATAATCGCTGCGAGTCCTCGGGGAATTTTCCAACGCTCAAAAAAATCAGCGAAAGGATCAATGAGAGCGGCCAAAAAAAGCGCGGCAAAGAAAATAACAACAACATCCCGGATAAGATAAAGGAAGGCTAAAACAAGAAAAATAGCGATACCTCGAAATATCGTCCCGGACGAAATGGCAACAACTCGACCTGATTCTTCCCGGCTGTCCACCATAGTGCTAGTATTCTAACAAATTATTACATGTCCACACTTGCCACCAACAAAAAAGCTTATCATGACTTCGAACTTATTGAGGAATTCGAAGGTGGTTTAAAATTAATCGGTCCTGAAGTGAAATCGATCAAAGCAGGAAATGTTAGCTTACAAGGCGCTTTTTTAACCTTTCAACGTGGCGAGCTCTTTTTAAAAAATGCTCATGTTGGGCCGTACCAGCCAGCCGGAGCCAATAATCCCGACGATCCGAGACGTGACAGAAAGGTACTAGTTAGAAAGAGAGAACTGAATAAACTACGTGCTAAATATCAGGAAGAACGGTTGACAATTGTCCCAATTTCCCTCTATACTGCCCACGGTTTAGTAAAGCTCGGCTTTGCTCTAGCTCGCGGAAAAAAGAAACACGAAAAACGAGAAACCATCAAAAAACGAGAGGTGGAGCGCGAACTCCGCGCCCGTCTCAAAGCATAGGGCTCGTCGGGTTTCGACGGCAACACAATTGATACACGAACACGTCGCAGGGGCACCGTCCTGCGTTATCAAATGGTGCTATCCAATACACGCCAACGTATTCGAAAAGGTTAAGGCTGCGTTCCGCATGCCTGCCTTCTCTCCGGTTCTCGCTTAATAGCGACTAACCCGCTCGCTCTACGATGTCTCTTAGTAGAGGCCGAGTGTCATATTAAGAGGCTTGATGACAGCGCACCGTCCACTGTCATGACCTCTGGCGACGGAAACGCTATAGAAAGTTTTGGTCACGCTTTCATTTTTATGGCGTAACTAAGCGTGAATGAACGTGGAAAAATTCGTTATTGAAAGGTTGTTCCGCACAGGAGTTCAACTCTCCTCGAGTCCACCAGAAAAAACCACTTTATTCGGTCGATTTTGGCCTCGCGGGGCCCCGAAAACTTCTCACCCCCGCTCAACCAAACTCGCCACGAATAAAGTGGTTTTCTGATTTATTGTAAATATTTAAAAAATTCCAAGAAAGCGGCGGTTGATGCGTTTACCGTTTAAGTAAACTTTCATGCGACGTTTGCGTAAGGCCTCAAAAAACGATCGCGGCGGGACAACTGCTTCCGGAGCAAAACTTCCCCGCGCGTCAATCTCCTTGCGAAGAATCATTTGAGCGATTATTGAAGCCGGTAGACCGGTGTCAATATTACAACCAGCCTCTTCCCAGCCACGGAGTGTTGGCACTAGGCATTCCATGGTAATTGTTTTTGGTTGTCCGTTCTTTTTTCCGACGATGGTGACCCAAAGATTTTCACGCTCGATGTAACCCACGGGCTTGGGGTACATTTCCTGCATGAACCGCGAAATTTGATCGAGTGGAATTTCTCCCTCACCTGGAATTCGTACAACTTTTTTTGCAAAATCAGTGTTCTTGATTGTTTGCCGAATAACCTCAAACGAATGATCCGGAAAACCGGCGTAGAACAAAATGTCGTTAACTCCTTGTTTTTTAAAATATTCAAAAAAACTATAAGTTTCTGGGTGACGAACTAAAAAACATTTTTGCTTACCGACGATTCTAAATTTACGCATTTGAACGGTGCTCATTGGTTCCTTGTTAGTCCATTTTCCGTTTTTGATGACTGGTGCCGGTTCAGTGAATTCCTCAATAACACTCTGCATGGAAAAAGGGACAACGAAAACTTTTTTGTTTGAAGTCCAAGCAAAACCAGCTTCAATCTTTTGAATGGTGTCGAAAAATTGAGCGGCATGCCGAAGGGCAACGTTATTAATTCCCGGCGTTGAACCACAACCGGTGATGGCGGTGAGTTTTGTTCGCTCAAAATCCCCATGCATGCCCAATTGATCCTTGGTCATTGGTATATCGGAACCCAAATCAATGACATGCGTCTTAGCTTCAAGAGCCGCCGCGTAAACATTCAGGTTCCAATCCCCTTCAGCACAGTTAATCACCACCTGGGGGCGAACTTGTTTTATTTTACGAATTACACTCGATACGTTCTGCAGGTCTAGGATGGCAGTATTTAATCTCGGAAATCGTTGTTTGAGAGCTAACAAGCCCGGGCGCCGACGAGCGGAGCCAAAAACACGGTAACCGCGTTCCATGAGATCGCGGGTAACAATCTGCCCTTGCATGCCGGAAGCACCAAGAATTAAAAAATCATGTTTCATGTCTAAGATCATATCACGCTTGATAAGCTTTGATATTTCCCGTATACTGCGCCCAGATTAACTAATTCATCATGCGCATCCATCGTCATCGCCGGTTCCAAAAACCAAAATTTGCTCCCCAAGAATATAGAGCAAATAAGAGTATTCTGGCACTCGAAGTTCGGGTTATTGATGAAAATGGAGTGCCGCTTGGCATTATACCGACGGCTGAAGCCGTAGCTAAAGCTCAAGAACGCGGTCTGGATCTGATTGAAGTCTCACCCAAAGCCGAGCCACCGGTTTGCAGGTTTGGTGATTTCAGTCAGTTCAAATATCAAAAAGAAAAAGAAGCGCGTAAGCAACGAGCTCAATCCAAAGAGGTCGAAATAAAAGGCATTCGCCTCACGCCACGCATTGGTCAAGGAGATTTGCAAACGCGGGTTGAACAGGCTAAAAAATTCTTTGAACAGGGAGACAAAATTAAAGCCGAAATGCTTCTCCGAGGACGTGAAAAGGCTCACATTGATATTGCCAAGGGAGTTTTTGATGAATTTTTGTCCAAATTGCAGGAGTATTACCCAGTAAAAATTGAGCAGCCATTCAAAAACATGGATGGACGGTTGAGCATGATTCTGGCCCGGCAGTCGTAAGCAAAGCCGGTTAGCCAATTAGCCGATTAGTGGCTCAAACGACTCACTACTAACCGGCTAATCGGCCAATCGGCTTGACGTAGTGAGTTAATTTCATTAGACTACTGTCACTTTATTTTCTGTATGGCAATGAAGACATATAAGGCTTTTGCCAAGCGCGTAAAAGTTACCGGCAAAGGAAAACTTATCAAGCGCAAAGCCGGCCAGGATCACTTTAACTCTCGCGAGTCCGGTAACACCACCCGTGCTAAACGGACGGATGTTGGACTTTCCAAGAACCTACAGAGATTGTCTAAGGTTCTCTTGCCTTACAAAGCTTAAACATCTATGCCTCGAGTCAAACGTGGCGTGCAACACGTCAAACGTCGTCATAACCTACTCAAACGCGTTAAAGGCTACAGCTGGGGTCGAAAAAACAAAATTCGCCTAGCCAGGCCAGCCATGCTCAAAGCCGGCGTTAATGCCTTCCGGGATCGTCGCGCCAAAAAGCGTAACTTCCGTAACCTTTGGACGGTTAAAATCAATGCTGCTGTTCGAGAACACGGCTTGAGCTATTCCCGATTTATTGACGGCCTCAAAAAAGCCAACGTGGCTTTGGATCGCAAGATTCTTGCCAAACTAGCTGAAAATCACTCCTCTATTTTTGGAAAAGTTGTAAACGCAGCCAAGGCGTAAACGGCTAAAAGTCCCCGCTACGGGGATTTTTAATTTAACAAAAAAACACTCAATATCATCCACCTTAGATACCTTATTAACAATTAGTAATAAAATTAACAGCTAAAAATACCATTAAACTTAGCCAAAGATTGACATTTTACCTCTTTCTGGGTAATATGGAGCGTCCACTGTGGCAATCGCTACGCTGGAAAGATGTTTCAAATTACAGTAAAAAAGAAATGGAGGGGCAAAAATGTTCAGTATGTCCGGAAACGGAAACAACGGGCGCTTCGGTTCCGGAGATTCCCCGCTCCCGGTGGTTGCTAGCCGGCCTGGTAAACTCGCCGAGGATCCGCCGACCTTGCCTGACCGTGGCAAAAACGACAGCGAGGCCGAACTCGGCACGACCGAGATCAACCCCTCGCCGCTCCCCACCGAACGGGTGGCGGTGAAACGCCGCGGCGGTGGTCCGACCATCGTCGCTTCGAAGGCTCCCGAGGTGGGAGTTCCGACCATCGCTGCTCCCATGGAGCACGAGAACGGAACGGCGCTGGATGACAACAGTGACGACCTGGAGTTGCCGCCGCCTCAGCCGCCCGGCACGACGACGAATCCGCTCGAGATGAACCTTCAGAAGGTCATCAAGATGCCGGAACCCCAGGTGGTATCGCCGCGCGTAAAGCCTTCCCTGCCGCCCGTGTCCTCTTCGGTGCCTCCCGAGGTGACGCGGACTGAACCGAGCGTCGGGGATCGGACCTTTCGTCCGATCGTGACTACCCCGGAACCCATGCCACTTCCCCTGCCTTCCCCCAAGCCCGCCCCGCTCCACACCCCGGTGACCGCCGAGGTGGTGATCGAGGACAGCGAGGGGAACCAGAGTTTCGAGGACATGGTGCAAACCATCAAGCCCTGGTACCGCACGCGAACGGGCCTGATCATCTCTATCGTGTTACCCGCGAGCCTGGTCGCCGTCCTGTACGCACTCGGCGTCCTCGAGTGGGTCTACCTGAACTACCAGCTCATGATGCGCCTCTAAGGCGCATGGAGGAATCATGCAATACGTGCTGATCGCGGCCGTCGCCATGCTGACGGCCTGCGCCGCCGAGAACGAGCGGCTTCGGGCGGAGCTCGACAAGCAGAACCAGCCCGTCGGGCCGAACGACGCCCAAGCCGGCACTCCCGAAGAGGCGGCCTTGGACGCCGCGAACTCGGAGCCCGCGCTCGAAGCCGTGGCCAAGACCATCCCGGTCCTCAAGTGCCGCCTCGGAAGCGGCACGGAGAAGCACGAGACCGTGGACCACGGGTACCGGTTCGACTACCGTGTGGACTGGTCCGACCTCGGGGTCGAGACCTACATGGTGGCCGGCCTCCACGAGGCCAAGTGCGCAACCGAGCCCAAGGACGGGCATTGCTGGACCGAGGAGGGCGAGTACATGCCCCTCGAGCTCGAAGGGCTGTGCATGACCCGTGGCGGCCGCACGGTCCCCGCGGACATCGTGACCCAGACCAAAGCAACGAAGCCCGTGGATCTGTGGTACGTGACGCACGGGGTCTACACCAAGACCCCGCCCACGGTTTCCGAAGGTCAGCCGGTGCCGCCGCCAGACTTCTCCGTCTTCTGCAAGAAGAAGGGGCTGAAGCGGGCCTGCGAGCCCAAGCGGCTGAAGCAGGACGCTGGAGTCGTCGCGGTCAATCGCTAGATCGTCCGCCGAGGACGATCGCTCGGGGCCTGGATGCGCAAGCATCCGGGCCCTATTATTTTTTAACTAAATCTCGAAAGTTGATCTTTCCTTCTAAATAGTGTTAACTGTAGCTGCCAAAAGCGAGGTGTGCGTGGAGAAACCCCTGATTCTCATCATCGATGACGACTATCAGGTGCGCTCGAGCGTCGTCAAGTTGCTCAACCGAGGAGACAACTACCACATTCTAGAAGCAGCTGACGCTCATGCGGCACAAGCACTACTCAGTCGTGGAGACGGGCCGATCATCGACCTAATTCTCTGCGACGTGGATATGCCGTTCGTGCCTGGTCACGAGTTCCATTTCCAGAACGCCGAATTTTTGGCCGAACACAATATCGGTTTCCTGGCCATGACTGGAGGCGAACGATCGGAGGCCATACGATACTTCACTGAGAAGAACGTGCCGATCATTCGGAAACCGTTCCACAGCCGAGAATTCCTGGCCATCATTGAAGCCAGATTGACCTCGCGCTAGATGACCGCTCCGTACCCTCAAAGGGACTTCACCTACGCGTGAAGTACGGAGCGGTATTATTTTTTCTGACCACAGTAGTCACTTTAGCGGATGATGGTTTGGGAGGTACGAGCTTAAGAGGCTCGAGAAGCTTTTTGGGAGATACTGGCAAGGACCCCATTTTTTAGACACTTTTCTCAAGGAGGGAGTTTTGTAAAAGT
>CAYJQH010000003.1:0-93287 GCA_964372415.1 uncultured Gammaproteobacteria bacterium
CACTTATAAAACCGCCGATCGGTACGCTTTACGCCCAATGAATCCGGATAACGCTTGAGGTCTCTGTATTACCGCTGCTGCTGGCACAGAGTTAGCAACCTCTTATTCTCAGGGTACCGTCACCCGAAGGTTCGTCCCCTGTAAAAGGAGTTTACACCCCGAAGGGCTTCATCCTCCACGCGGCGTCGCTCCGTCAGACTTTCGTCCATTGCGGAATATTCTCGACTGCAGCCACCCGTAGGTGTCCGGACAGTGTCTCAGTTCCGGTGAGCCAGGTCGTGCTCTCACACCTGGTACCCGTCATAGCCTTGGTGGTCTATTACACCGCCAACTAGCTGATGGGCCATAGGTCTCTCTCGCGCCGCCGGAGCTTTCGTCCCTTCAACATCGTTAAAGGGGCAGTATCGTGTATTAGCCCGCCTTTCGGCAGGTTATTCTCGAGCGCGAGGAAAGTTACCAATGTGTTACGCTCCCGTTTGCCGCTAATACAATCTTGATGTAATCGCCTTTGTATTCGCTCGACTTGCATGCCTTAGACACGCCGCCAGCATTCATCCTGAGCTAGGATCAAACTCTCAGAAGAACACTGAATATAATTTCAGTATCTGCTATTTTGCCTCAATGACTCTACATCGAGGACTTTGGGGACGTTGTAATCACACAATTATGCATTGCGTGTTTCAACGAATCGTTCATTTGGTTGGTTTCTTCAGTTGTGAACGTTCAGAGAGTAGCGGGCGGTAGTTTAATCGACTCAAAAAATACTGTCAAGCTTGATCCAAAGCCGTTTTGGGGATGGAAACAAGCCTACTCTAGGCCCTTCAAAACAATCAGCCGTTGCCCAAAACCTGAACAATGACTAAGAAGGCCAAGGTATGATGAAATGTTTGCTCGATTTACTCGAGCAAACATTCTACGTTTTGTTTTTGTTCTCAATACTCGATAATGCGGGAGAGTAACATAACCCAAAAAATCTATACCTTGAGACAATTTTCTAATTTCTATTTTCTTCGGATGAAGTTCAAGTCGTCGATATTGCCATAACCAAGCTTTAATCCACGGAATAAGCTCCCAAAGATATCCATCATCACGACTCAAAATTACTGCATCGTCGGTGTAGCGGATATAATATTTCTCCCTCAAGACTTGTTTTATAAAATGATCAAATGCATTCAAGTACACATTTGCAAAAAGTTGACTGGTCAAATTGCCGATGGGAATTCCGACCGGCCGCTGCTCTACTAAGGACCCCCCCCCCGACCGACGAGGCGACCGCGATAACTACCCACAATATTTTCTAACAATCGCCTTGCTCGAGAATCGTCGATTTTATTTTTTAGAATCCCGAGCAGGATCTCGTGGTCCACCGAATCAAAGAATTTTTTGATATCGAACTTTAAGACATAGCAGGGTTGTCGATAATTTTTACTCACTTTACGTGCAAACTCGCTAAGCCTTTGCACCGCAGCATGAGTTCCTTTGCCTTCCCGACAGGAATAACTATCAAAAATAAACGATCGTTCAAACAACGGATTGAGAACGCGGTAAACGGCATGATGAACTAGGCGGTCTCTTACAGTAGCCTTATGAATGATGCGATGTTTAGGATCAAAGATATGGAATTTACGATACGGCGCATGAATAAACGAACCGTCCAAAAATTCTTGATGAAAAAAAATATTATCTTCCAAATTCCGTTCAAAGACCTGAACGTCAGGTCGATTGCGCTTTCCTGCACGAAATTCTTTCCAGGCAGCGAATATATTATCTAAAGAAATAATCTCGTTAAATATGTCACTCATACAAGAAGCGCCAGTTTTTCAATTGGTCTACGATGAACTTAAAAATTTTCACGGACTACGGAAAACCTTCGAAAAAGGTGAACGATACTCGCTCGGAGAACGAACAGAACAAACACTTTTAGATTTGTTATCTGAAATTGTGCGCGCAGGTAGCGAGAGGAATGAATGGAAAATTGCTGCCCTCGACCTCGCACTGCGTCATTTGGAACGCACAAAAATTCTTCTCCGCCTAGCACACGACATGCGTCAGATACCTGAGCGGCAGTACCTCGAGCATCAAGAACGCCTGCAGCGTATTGGTCGGATGCTAGGTGGCTGGAGGAAAAGTACGTAGACACTCCCGGCGGAAGATCACTGAACCGTAGTTCGAATTCGCCTTGTCGTTCCAGTTGTCGTTCAGCTTCGCCTTGTCGTTCCAGACTTTCAGGTACGAGCAATTCTCGCGGTTATCGCGATTGACCGATCTTCGCAATTGCTCAGCTTCATCTGGATCACCTCGGTTTCCGACCTGGCGGTTGCCGATGTATTTCATTTGGGGACATGCCCACCAAAGCCGAGCAAGGAGTGTCTCGTTAGACCGCACACCCCCGCACCTTTCATGCTGATTTGCCGAATGAAAAGTGCGGGGCTCTGGCGGTAGGTCTTTCGAGGATTTCGGGGACGAGAAACCGTAATCTCTCATACACGACCCTAATCTCAAAGTCATTATATACAAAGATCCCCACGGCACGCATCAGCGCACCGTGAGGATCGAGAGATGAGGGGAAGAGAAGTGACCAGAACCCGGGGGTTGAAGGTAGCTACTCCCGGCGGAAGAACACTGAACCGCAGTCCGAAAACGCCCTGTCGTCCCAGTAGCCGTTCAGCCTCGCCTCGTCGCTCCAGACTCCCAGGTACGAGCAAATCCCGCGGCTACCGCGACGGACCGAGCCGGGACCGTCCATGACGTGTCCTCTTTTCTTCACCACGTTCTGGTGCTGGGTGAAGAGAGCCAGGAGCACGTCGGCCGTACCGGCGAGCAGGTTACCCGTGAGCTCGTTCCGGCAGTCCGACGGCTTGCGGCCACGGTTCGGATGGCCGTTGTGGGCGCGGAACCAGTAGGGTCCCTGCGGAGTCTCGTGGCGGGCGTCGAAGGGGACGAACGACTCGTCGTTGTACCACTCCTCGTGCCGGACACCAACGAGCCGGGCCCGCACGGTGCGGCGCACCCGGGGATCATCCAGGGTGAGGAGAGGGAGTTTCGGATCGTCGACGAGCAGGCTCGCCGGAATGGAAGGAATCGTCTCGAGGTAGGCCTCGAACGACTCGTAGCCGAGCTCGCGGCCGTACCCGAGGTCCCACAGGCGCTTGGCCTGGGTGAGCCGGATGTCGTCGGGCGGCGTGCCGAGGCGCGTGAGCGCCAGCTTCAGGATCTGGGGCAGTTTGTCACCGCCCTCGATGATCCGCTGAGCGGTCTCCTTGTCGAACTCGTCGAGCACGCCCTCGAGGGCGTCCTCCACGAACCGACGGAGTTGCTTCTTCTTGGTCGTCATCATCCACCTCACAAAATGCACGGCGGCCGCCGTGCCGGAGCCTCGAACCCTCAAAATCAAGGGCAAGAAACTTGAAAATAATAGCAAAAATTTAGGGTTTTGTCAAGGAAAATACTAAAAAAGCCCAACTATTTGGGCCTTTTCATCATCACAAATTTCTCACCCCTAATCCCCTAATCTACTAGTCTCCTAATCCCCTTTTCTCATCTGCTCTCTTCGCCATTTTTCAATGGCCGCGTGATTACCGGAAAGTAAAACTTTGGGAACCTCTAATTTTCGTGCCTTTTTGCCTTTATTTTTCAAGGTATAAACCTCTGGCTTCGTGTATTGCGGATACTCGAGTAACCCCTCCTCCATATGTGATTCCTCGTTCAGGGTAGAAACGTTACCAAGCACGCCTGGAATCTGGCGGGCAATAGCATCAATCATTACTAGTGCCGGCAATTCACCACCAGTGAGCACGTAGTCTCCGATCGACAAGGCCTCGTCTGCCAAGGTTTCCTCGACGCGATGGTCAACGCCCTCGTAACGCCCGCACAAAAAAATTACCTGATCGTATTTAGCGAGGCGTTTGCTATCGGCATGGGTAAAGCGCTTGCCTGAAGCCGAGGTGATGACAATCCGCGTCTTGCCTTTTTTCTCTTTCTTTTTTTCTCTCAATCTTCGGATCGCATTATCAAATGGTTGTACGGTCATGACCATCCCCGCTCCCCCGCCGTAGGGGGTGTCGTCTACCTTATGGTGTTTATCTTTCGAAAAATCACGCAGATTGTGAGCTGTTATTTTGATCAACTTTTTCTTCTGCGCTCGACCCAAAATCGACGCCTCAGCATACGGCGTCACGGCTTCAGGAAAGATAGTCAAAATGTCGTAGCGTTTCATAGTGAACAGAGCATACTATAGGAACAAAACAAAGATGACAGACAGAAACGAGGCTTGAGGCCTCGTTTTCCTGTTTAGAACGTCAGACTATCTACCGAGGTCTGATCCATTGATTGATCTTGGGTCAAGCCGGCATCGCCGCGGCGCTTGCCGTTATCTGGAGCGTCGATGCGAAAGCTAATGCGTTGGTTTCCTTTAGCTCCTAGCGTTGCAAGGAGTGTTCGGATAGCAATTGCTGTTTTACCGCCCTTACCGATTACATATCCAGTATCTTCCGGAGACGTATGCACAGTAATGAGCACACCCTGTTCATCTACTTTTCGTTCGCTCTTTACCTCCTCTGGCTTATTGACGAGCGCTTTGACGATTGACTCTACAAACTGCTGATCGAATTCCATATTCATGCTGTGGCGTGCATCAAGATGCGTCCGGCCGCCACTCAACCGGTATCGCATACTAAGTATATAACATTCGCAAAGCTACTAACCACTGGCCACCAGCCACTAACTGAGTAACGCTGATAACTCAATTTACTTATTAATTTACGGGCCCAACTAGTAGCTAGCGGCTAGTCTGTAGTGGCTGGCTAGTGGCTAGTTGGCTAGTTTCTAGTAGTTAGTTTAAGTTGTCGGCTTCTCTTTTTGCGACTGCTCAGCAATTGCCTGCTGACGCTTTTTAGACAGGTGAACCTTCTTGATCTTTTCACCCTCTACGAGCTTGCGGTCCACGAACAGGTTATGAAGACCGGCTGAGACTTGAGCCCCGTTATTAATCCAGTACTTAACCCGCTCTTCATTGAGCTTGATTTCGCTCCGTTCTTTGCGTGGATCATAATCACCCAAAACTTCAATGGCTGGTGACCACGGATCACGATGCTTTTCTTGAAGCACAATGCGGTAGTAGGGCTGCTTGCGTTTCCCGGTCCGCGACAGACGAATCGTCAACATAAGTAAACACGTTGTTTAAGTGGCGGCAGCGTATCCGCGACGTGAAAGTTTGTCAAGGCCTGTGGGGGCAATTAATCGGCTTCGCCCCAGGTCATAAAGAGTCTTTTTGCGAAGGCCCCACGCTTTTCGACTCGTTCCTGGCGGATCTTTTCGACCTCCTCTTCAGTGATTCCTTTAAGTTCGCATAGTGCTCTGATCACCTCGGCTAGATCAGCCAACTCCTTCACGAGTTCATCACGATCTTTCGCGTCCTGTACTTCAGCCGCTTCTTCTCCGACCTTCTTGAGGAGGGCTGCCGCGAACTCGTCGTCGCTCGACATCGCACGAACCTCATACGCCTTACCGAGCTCGTCGAGATGAGCCGGGATGCCGTCACGTACGAGTTTGTTGTATGTAATCTTTTGCATATTGATCAAAGGGTAACACAAAACAAAAAACCTTCCGTCGTACACGGAAGGGTTGTCGATCTGACTCGATCAGAAACCCGGCGAGTAGTTGGGGTCCGGCCTGGGGTCTGGGCGCGGGATGCGTTTGGCCTCGGCGATCTCCTCAGAGATGAGCTCGATCGCTTTCTCCGACAAACCGACTTCGGATGGCGGATTGGTGATGGGCCGACCGATAACCAGATAGTCAGCCCCGTGGGCGTAGGCCTGGCCGGGCGTAGCGCTTCGTTTCTGGTCGTTCTTGGCGGCCCAGTCCGGGCGAACACTCGGCGTGATCTTGAAAAGCGGCAAATCGACGAACCTGATCTTAACCGCCTCGAGGTCTTCAGCCCCACAGACGATGGCTGAACATTTGGCGTCTCGCGCGTTCTCGATGCGCCGAAAAATTTCAGACCTGACCGAGCCACGTTTGCCGTTCCGGCGCCAGCTGTCATCGTCCTCACTTGAGAGCACGGTGATGGCGACGATGCCGACATTAGGCCCGGCCGCGTCCACGCAAGCCGCGAGGTGCTCCACACCGGGCTCGGCATGGACAGTAAGGAAACGCGGCGTGAACTGTTCCTTCGCAGCTGGACCAAGAATCGAGGCGATGGCACCACGCATGGTATTCGGGATATCGTTCAGCTTGGCATCCACCATCAGGCGATCAGCGCCAACACGATCGGCCAGGACGTCGAGAAACCTTGCACCTCCGTTTCGTGAAAAGAGGAGCTGCAAACCGAACTTGAAGAGACCGACCTTGTCCTTGAACTTGTTGACGAGTCCGAACGCTTCATGAGCATCGGACGTATCAAGTGGCAGAATGATCCGCTCGTGAGGTTTGAGGTGTGGCGTCAAATCTAACAGCTCGGCTGCTGGTCTTTGATTCATGCTTACTCCAGGGAATGAACGGTTTCGCGCCAGTAGACTAGCGCGTCTTTGCCTGCAACGCAAACAAGACTCTAAATACTAGACTCTAGTGGCTCAGGTTACAGTTCTGGTCTCTACTCTGACGTCTGGGGTTTAGAGTCTAGAGTTTTGAGTCTTGATTCTTAGTTACTCAACGTACTTACTCTCTTCGTTTCGACCAAAGAACCAATCACCAAAAGCTTCGGCTAAAGAAACACCGTCAATGTACTCAGTGGTAAAGCGCTCGCTCGCCACAATAGTATGGAAGCTCTCATCCGGAGCATATATAGCATCAACGATTTCTGCGGCTTGTAGGAAAGCTGGCACGAAGACAGTTTCAATCCAGTCAGTTTCAGCTTCGTCGTACGGCTGCGACAAGCCAAGATTGCCCAAGCGGTTCTGATCCTGTTGGTTGGCAAAGAAATAGATTGGCGTCTCAATATGCTCGTAGAGGGTATCAAGTTGCATGCACTTTATTGCCTCGTCAGGATATTGAGCAATACACTCTGGATCAAATACCCACTTTTGGAAGTTAACAGCATTCTCTTCACTGAAAAGCGGCGCCATCGCCACAGTGCTGTAAGCTTCAATGCCAGCAAACGGGAAGGCGCTATCAGCCAAACCCTTTACGTTAACGCCAGGAAGTTGATTAGCCACGAAATCTAGGTTCAAAATAACTCCAGCGCCACCAGCGGAGCTACCGGTAAAAACAAGATTTTCTCCATCTGCAAGCGATGTACCCTCAATAATGTCATCATTTTGCAGATCTTCAATCACTGCAGTCACGATATCGTGACCGTTAAAGTGCCAGGTCTCGCCATCGATCGTAGTTGTTGTACTGCCTGCCCACAAGTCTGAGCTACAGTAAGAAACGTAAACATGGTTCCAATCATGAAAGTCTGGATTAACCGACGGATCAGTTGATAAAATTCCGCCCTGACGAATGGTGTCCGGGTAGTCACTTGAAGAAACATACTTTTCGGTTACTCGAGCACGCTTTTTACAATCAGCCTCATCGCCGCAACCCCCTCCCCCTTGAAGGAAGACAACCCAGTCTGTTTCATGCTCCTCTGAACCTGATTGATAATAATAGGTAGCCGGTGTGCCGTCATTGCAAACCGCATCACGCGCCTCAGCGTTTTCAACTGTCATTTTAACCAAAGGCTCACCAGACAATGGTGTCCGTGATTCACCTGTTGGTTGTTCGCCATCATCTTCTTCGGTTTCCGAGTCACTATCTTCAGAAGTCCCGCGACGATCTTTAAGGCGATCAATGAGTCGCTCGCGTGGTGCTTCTTCCTCTGTCTCGTCTCCTGTGTCAGGCGTTAGCGAAGGCAGTAAAAAGAGACTAATCAAAATTAGTCCGGCAATAAGCGGCAAGCCGACCGCAGCGGCAATGACTGGCCAATTAACTCGCGGCTCAGAGTGAATTGAAGTCGGTTGTTCTCCCGGAGTTTCTGGTGTTTTTGGAGTCTCGGACATGGGTGCTTGTGTTTCTTGTTCGGCCATAAATAAAAAACTAATTACTCGTAGTATGGCACAGGTTAAGTAACGTTTCTTAACTACACACAGCGGCCAAAAATGTAACGTTTTAAACTATTTCTTCCAACGTTTGAGAGTTGGAATTTGATACCAAGCTATCATTCTAATCCACCACGGGTGTTTCTTGTCTTTCATCATTTGATCCAGATTTCGGCGATAATCCTCGACGGGACCGGGTTGCGAAAATTGCCCGTTGACGTAACAATACCCGCAGTACTCGCTGGATTTAGAGCCGTCCGTGTTCGTTCCGCCGCGAGCGGGGTCTTTACTTAGTGGCATTGAACAGCTTTGACACTGAGCTCCTAGTTTGCACATATTCAAAATATTAAATCTTAGACGATGAGTGAGAAATGATTAAAGCTTTACTGCCTTTATAGCCATGAACATAGGGATCTCGCTGCGGGCGCGGTTTTCGGCTTTGGCTCGCGGTCCAGAGTCGCTCGTGCGGTGCGAGGTCCACTCTTCAAGGGCATTGACCGCGAAACCGCCAGTACCCAAAGCAGTAAAGTAGGCCTGAAGAGGTCGATGGTAAGAGTAAGTTACAGCACTTCGACTTCCCCGACTAGGATGCACGGCAATCGGAATTTCGTTTTCGGAGAGATAACTATCAATACGTCTATATTGGAGCGAGCGTTTTTCGTCCCAGCCCCAGCCTGACTGTCGTGGAATGCGGAAAATGGGATGGTTAAGGACGATGACAAAGTTAGCTCCGCGTTTTAAAACTTTCTGTGTCTGCTCGATTACGGCTTGAACCGCATCGATATTCTGCAGAGCCAGAATACAGGTGGCTCCGTCGAAGGACTCGGCCGGAAATTGACTGGCAAACTGTCTAGCATCAGCCACTTTGAAGCTGGCGCCACGCATGCGCTTCTCTTCAGCCAGACGAAGAAGGCCGGTAGCTACGTCTATACCAACGATGTCGCTCCCCTTTTTAGCCACGAGTGCCGCAAACGATCCTTCGCCACAGGCAATATCTAGATATCTACGTCCCTTTTGCGGATTCAGGAGTCGCAAAGCACCCGGAAAAATAATATCCGACTGGAAAGTATTCTCTTCCCGCAAGGCTCGGCAGTACTGCTTGGCGGCTGGCTCCCAGGAGCCACGAACCTCGGGTTTTCGGGGACGTCGAAACGGTTTCATAAGAGGGGTAGCCTACCAGACGGAAACAAAAAATACCAGTACATCACTCACGCTTCCCATGATTTCGATAAATTTCGAACACCTGCTCTAAATAAGGCAAAACTTTCTCTTTTTCTTCCTTTGTGCCTATTTCCTTAATTTCCGAAATCTCAACGGAGAGATTCTGGAGAACCTCCTGCCGTTCATCAAATGTTAAAGATTCAGCTTGAGCAGTCTTTTTTTGAACATCGACCTTTGCATACTTAGCGTATTTGTAGATCTGTCCGCTTCCGATCTGGCTTTCTCTTCGTTCTGACATAGATAATCTTAGAGACAACGTACTACATGCAAACCCCAAACGGATTGTTGCGGTCGCGATGCCATTCGCGTGGATTATTTCGAATGTATTCACGAATACGGTTCAACGATGCCTCGTCACGTACAACGCTGTCGTAAAAGCGAGTTTGCCAGGCGAATTCTCGATCGAGATGTGCACGAATTCGTTTTGTCGATAATGATTTTATGTGCGCGATTGCCACACTGATCGAATCTGGTTCAAATTGGCCTGATGGATTTTCAGATGCCCCGTTGTCTTCATGTATTTCTAATAAAACATGAACATGGTTTGGCATTATCACGTACTCATCTATCGCCATGTTTGGTCGTTGAACCGATGTTTCCAATAATTCAGACAAAACGATTTGTCCGACATCGGATAATTTAATCTGCGGGTGGCCAGATTGATCGGCAACAATTTCTCCTAAATTGCAAACGCGATTTTTTGTGCAGAACGTTACGAAATACCAACCAACAGATGCGTAATTCCATCCAGGTAAGCGTGACGAGGCGATTCGATATCGATCCTGGAATAGGTCATTTGCCATACAACCGTTGATTTGGATTCCGTTCACGCGTAGAGACGGGTCGCCGACCCGTCTCTACGTCATTCAACGATCGGTTACCGTCGTGCGGTTCCGGATTCACCAATGTCCTCCAATTTTACGGACAACAATGTGCTCATACCGTCGTCACCCATGGTGACTCCATAGAGGGTATCAGCCTTTTCCATGGTGGCCCGATTGTGGGTAATGACGATGAATTGGGTGTGGCGACGGAGTTCGTTCAAAATATTGGCAAAGCGAACCGTGTTAGCCTCGTCGAGCGCCGCGTCAACCTCATCTAACACCACAAACGGCGAGGGATTCGTTTCCATGATGGCGGAAAGAAGCGCGATCGAGGTAAGAGCTCGCTCACCACCCGAGAGCAGATTCAAAGCTTTGAGTTTTTTGCCCGGTGGCGTAGCTTGAATGTCGATGCCGGCCACCGCATCTTTGCGTTCTGCAATGCGCGACGAGATCGCTTCGAGCGACTCTTCGTCAGGATTTTGCTCGTGCGCGACCTCCTCCATAGCCCTATCGAGGCTGACGCGGTTCGCTTCGTCCACGACTTGATGCGAAAGTTTGATGAGTGACGCCGAACCACCACCAAAAAGCACTTTGAAATACTTTTCAAACTGAGCGTTGATCGCTTTGAATGCCTTCTCTGACTGCTTTCGGATCTCTTCATCAAGCTCATCGATCACTTTTTCGGTCGAAGAGATCGCTTGGCGGAGGTCATTAACCTGATTGGTAAGGAAGGTAAAACGCTCGTCTACTTCCTTGTGCTCTTTCATGACTTCGGGATCAATACCGCCAATCATTTCAAGCTGATGGCGGAGGCGGAGCATCTTGTCATGGAGCTCTTCGACGTTTTTGATGTGCTCTTTTGGTCGCTCCTTAATGACATCCTGGTACTTGAGCCCATCACTCGCATCGTGAATTTCGGTTTTGAGTGAATCGAGTCGTGTTTCGACGCGAGCGAGGTCGACCGCGTGACGATTCTTGTCGTTCTCAAGTGTCATGACCTCGGCCTGGAGCTTACGGAGCTCGCGTTGGAAAGCAAAAACCTCGCCCTTGGCGGCCGTTGACTCCTTCGCCTTGGCATCCATGACCTTTTCGGCCTCTTTGACCTTAGTTTCTGCCGCCTGAACGCGTGCCTTGGCTTCTGTAGTCGCTTTAACGAGCTTAGGATCGGTCTTAACGTCTTCTGGAGCTGGTTTAATGAGTCGATCACGAAGCTTTTTTGAACGCGAAAAAACGGCTTCGACCTCATTCACGATAGCCTCGACTTCTTTAAGATCGCTTACCTTCTTCAACCGGCCGAGGAGTGATTCGTGTGAACTCGTCAGTTCCTTGAGTTCAGAAATAATGTCCGTCAGTGGCAAAGGTGCCCAACTGGACTGGGCTCGCACTTTGGCGAGTTCGACCTCGCGATCAGCGGCAAATTGTGTTTGTCGAGCCGCTGCAAGCTCGGCCTGAGCCTCCTTGTAGGCGGCTTGCACCCCTTGCATCGAGCCATCATCGGGTCCCTTCCCCGCCTCCGCCTTCTCCATTTTCAAAAGCTTCTCGTCTCCAGCCGCCAACTCACGCCTCTTGGCTTCGATCTTTGCCGTGACCTCTCCCATCCTCTTCTCAATCACCGTTTTTTCGTCGAACAAGTTCCAATATTGAGTAGCGAAATACGTCATGGCGACTATTTTGTACTGTTCCTCAACTTTCTCACGCTCAGTAAGTCGTTTTACTTGCCGTCGAAGCAATGACAGACGTGGCTCAATCTCTTTAAGGAGCGCGTCGACGTCAGCCAAATTCTTAGCCGAACGTTCGAGCTTGAGCATTCCTTGGTGGCGACGAATTTGGAGCCCGCGAACACCGGTTGCGTCATCAAAAAAGATTTTGCGCTCTTCCGGCGAGGCGGTCAAAACGTGGTCAACCATGCCCTGACCGATGACTGAGTACGAGCGCTGTCCGACACCAGCCTCAGCGAGAAGCAATTGAATATCTTGGAGGCGAACCGTCTGCCCCTGGAGGAGATATTCGGTCTCGCCGTCACGATAAAGCCGTCGGGTAATAGTCACTTCATGGACGTCGATCTTCATGGTTTGATCGGCATTGTCGAAGGTCAAAGAAACTTCAGCTGCATTGGCTCGACCGCGACCCTCGGAACCCGAAAAAATAATGTCTTGCGACTCCTTGCCTCTAAGTTGCTTCATTGATTGTTCACCTAAGGCCCAACGGATTGCGTCAGCCAGGTTCGACTTTCCCGAACCGTTTGGACCAACCACGACCGTAAGAGGGTTATGGTTATTCTTGGGGGGAGAAAATTCGAGTGAGGTTTTCTTGGCAAAGGTCTTAAAACCCTGCACATCAAGGCGCTTCAGGTACATAGTCGGAAACATTGTATCCTACCGCGGAAACTTGACCAAGATCAGCAGGGAGTTTACACTCACCGATCGCTATGTCCCTACCGATATACCAAAAAATCGATGATCTTATCCGCCAGGCTAGGCATATTTTGCTACTGACCGACGAACGCATTGACGGCGACACCATGGGCTCGACCATGGGTCTGTACCACACGCTTAAAGAGCTCGGAAAGAAAGTCGAGGTCTTCTCCCCTAAGCCCCTCCCCCAAACGTTTGCCTACTTACCTTCGGTCGAAGTCGTGCGCCGTGATGCCGAAGTCTTTGATCAGGAATCAATTGACCTTTTGATTATTTGTGACTGCTCGGACGGGGTGTATATCAAAAATTTTCTGCCTCGAATGAAGCATAAAGTACCACTCGTGTCCTTTGATCACCATGCCACGAACCCGCGTTACGGAACCATAAACGTGGTCGAAGAAAAAGCAGCTTCAAGCGCTGACGTGGTCTGGAGATTTGCGAAAGCAATGGGTTATCCGGTCGACGCTAACGCTGCGCAATGTTTTTTGACCGGCATTTTGACGGACACGGTGGTCTTTTCGACGCCGAACACGACGGTTGACGCTATCGGCGCCTCGGCGGAACTAGTTAAACTCGGCGCCTCGCTCCCAACCATTGTCAAACACAACATGATGAACGCTTCGGTCGCTGCCCTCAAACTCTGGGGCATCGCTTTTGCCAGACTCTTCCCGGACCAAACCTTTGGCGGTATCGCCACAGCGCTTACCGAAAAAGATATCGCTGAAACTGGCGCGAACGAAGACGACGCTTCGGTCATTTCTGGCCTCCTCCACGCTATGCTCGAGCCGCATCATGAAGTGGTCGTCGTCTACCGCGAGACAAAAGATGGCGCGGTCAAAGGTAGCACCCGGAGCCGTGGCAAAAACGTAGCCGAAATCGCCGAGCGTCTCTTTGGTGGCGGCGGTCACAAACTGGCAGCTGGCTTCAAAATTCCGAATGCCCGCCTCTCCCCCCATCCTGACGGAACATGGGGTATTACCAAAGTTGATTTTTCTCCGAAAATAAGCTAGTATGTAACGGTTCCTGTCGATGCGAGCGTATTAAAATAATGATATTCGAGGCGCGGGGAAGAAAATTCTGAGGCGTATGTAACCATACGGTGAAGAATTTTCGGGGCCCCGCAACAAAGAAGATCATTATTTTAATAGCGAGCAGTACATGCGGGTATCGTATAGCGGTTATTATCCCAGTTTTCCAAACTGGGGATGCGGGTTCGACTCCCGCTGCCCGCTCCATAAAACCCCGGCGTGAGCCAGGGTTTTATGTTTGGGTTAATACCGCTTCCCAGCTGCCGTCCAGGCGATGGCGAGCGCATCGGCAGCATCGTCGGGTTTGGGGACGCTCGGGAGCTTTAAAACTTTGGTGATCATGTTCTGCATTTGTTTTTTGTCGGCTTTGCCGTAGCCAGTAAGCCCCATTTTGACCTCGGTCGGCTTTACCTCGACGGTTTCGAGCCCGTGCTCTTCAGCGATAAGCAGAACGACGCCACGAACTTCAGCGACTCGCAGAGCCGTGGTTGTGTTCTGAGCAAAAAAGAGGCTTTCGATGGCGACAACATCAGGCTTGAACTTAGTAATAATCGCTCGAATGTCCTCGGCGAGCTCTTTGAGGCGTGCAGCGGGCGTCTTTTTGGCGGATGTCGTGATGACGCCGCAGCCCAAACAGTCGGCAGTTGCTCGCTCAGCATCAATAACGCCAAAACCCAGGCGTCCATAGCCTGGGTCCAGTCCTAAAATTCGTTTCGTCTTTGACGCCACACTACCGAGCCGATCGATATGACAGTCCAAGGTCGAGACGGAATCGCTCCAGTCGTTCTTCGAGGAAACTCTTGGTCACCATCTGGTTCTTGATCCAAGCCAATTCTTTGTGAATTTTATCGAATTCGCTATACATGTATTCAAAATGCGGCATGATCTGATGCTCCATGAATAACAAGAGGCCTTCGTGAAGCTCTTCTTTAACAACTTCCTTAACAACTCCCCGAATCAGTAACAAATCCTCTTTGGTTAACATAAACCCTAACAATAAAGACTTAACGTTGGGGAGTTAAAAGCAATGTACGCGCTCGCTCAAGCCTCGACAAGACACTTTTACACAAAACAAAGCGACCCCTCCTGGGTCGTTTTGTTTTTCGCTCCTATTTTATTCTTGTGTAGCTTCAGCTTTGGCCGCTTCCGGCGTTGTTTCGACAACCGTGCCGGCCGCTGGGCCTTCAGTCGCTACCTCTTTGGCAATTTCAGCGGCTACTTCGGCGGTCACCGGAGAAGCTTCAGCCTTCTTCGGCGCCTCAATCACCACTTCATTGCCCGGGAAACCGGTACCGGCCGGGATCAAGCGACCGATGATGACGTTTTCTTTGAGGCCTGCGAGCTCATCCACCTTACCAGTAACTGCAGCATTAATAAGAACGCGAGCGGTTTCCTGGAAGGAGGCTGACGATAACCAGCTTTCCGTTGAGAGCGAAACTTTGGTTACCCCAAGAAGCAGGGATTCGAACTCGGCAATCCGGCCGCCGGTTGTACCCATGCGATCTTGTTCATCTAGAAGCGTCGCCTTTTCAATGACTTCACCTGGCAAGAGCTCGGTATCACCTGGATCGATCACCCGCACGCGGCTGAACATCTGACGAATAATTACTTCGATGTGCTTGTTGTTAAGTTTTTGACCTTGAGACGAGTAGATGAACTGCATTTCTTTGGACAAGTATTTCTGCACGGCGTCCTGACCCTTGGCCTTAAAAAGGGCCTGAAGGTCCAGGTGGCCGTCAGTCATTGCGTCACCTGCTAGTACCTCATCGCCATCCTTTACGTAGAGTGTGTAACCGTGCGGAATGATGTATTCACGAATTTTTTCGGCCTCAAAGATTACCGTGACATTGGTCTTACCCACTTTAGCCGTACCCGTAACATCACTAATCACCTTTTCACCCTTTGATTTTTCACCAAGAACATCCCCTTCACTAATTTTGTCTCCATCATTGATGGTGATTTTAGCCCCGCGACCGAAAGAGAAAACCTTCTCTTCAACCGATGAATGGCGAATTTTTACAATCTTCTGACCTGGCGTGGTGTCAATAATCTCCTTGCCTGTACCAGCTTGCACCACGGTGCGGGATGCCTTTTCCACTTCAACTTTTCCGGCCACCTCGGTCATGATGGCCTTACGTTTAGGAAGTCGTGCTTCAAAAAGCTCTTCAACGCGTGGCAAGCCTTGCGTGATGTCTTTTCCGGCCACACCACCCGTATGGAAAGTGCGCATCGTAAGCTGTGTTCCAGGCTCACCAATCGATTGCGCCGCCATAATACCAACTGCTGTACCCATCTTTACGAGCTTGTTATGAGCTAAATCGTAACCATAACATTTTTGACATACCCCACGACGAATCTTACAGGTCATGACCGATCGCACATGGGCTTCCTCAAGTTCTTTCTTCGATTCCTTAATGGCTCGAATGTGCTCCTCGGTAATAAGTTCGTTGGCCTTAACGATAGCCTTGCGTTCGCCAGGTAATTTAATATCGCTCATGGCGTAACGACCGAGAATACGAATCAAAAGCGGCTCGCCGATTTCATCAGATTCAATTTTGGTGAGTAGCACCCCTTTGTCATCACCACAATCAACTTCGCGGACTACCACGTCCTGGGCAACGTCAACCAAACGGCGAGTAAGGTAACCGGCATTCGCCGTCTTAAGAGCGGTGTCGGTAAGACCTTTGCGCACACCGTGGCTTGAAATGAAGAATTCCAGCACGGAAACACCTTCCTTGAAGGAGGATTTTACGGGCAGTTCAATAATGTCACCAGACGGTGAACTCTTAAGACCAATCATGCCAATCATTTGCGTAAGCTGACCCCAGGCACCGCGGGCGCCAGATTCAATCATGGTGTAAGCGGAGCTCTCATGTGGCAATGAAGATCTAGCCAAGTCGGCAATACGGTCCTTAATATCGGTCCAGATCTTTACAATCTGTGAGTGACGCTCGCTTTGCGTAAGCAGACCTTGGGCATAATATTGCTCAACTTCAAGAACTCGGTGGTCGCCTTCGGCGATCAAATCTTTTTTGCCGGCGAGCTCAGGTAGTCCTCGCATGCCCCAAGAGTAACCTGAGCGGGTGGCGTACTTAAAGCCAAGATCCTTTAGATCATCGAGCACTTTGGCCGTGAATTCCTGACCGTAATACTCAAGAATGTCACGCACAATGTTGGCCAGCTCTTTCTTGGCCAAAGTTTTGTTTTGGAAGCCGATCTTTTCCGGGAACTGTTGATTTACGATGATGCGACCAACCGTAGTTATGAGCTTTTCGCCGTTGCGTTCCACCCGGATCCAGTCCGACAAGCTAATTTTGCCGTGTTCGTAGGCGTACATCGCCTCAACTTCATCGGCAAATGAGGAGATATTCTTCTCATCCGGTTCGGTTTCCATGGACGTGAGGTAAAAACAAGCCCAAGCGATATCTTTACCAGGAGTAGCCACCGGTCCGCCATATGACGGCTTGAGGAGGTTACGAATAGACAACATGATGTTCTCGGCTTCCCAGCGGGCTTCAGCCGTAAGCGGCACATGAACGGCCATCTGGTCGCCATCGAAGTCAGCGTTATACGCTTCACAAACAAGCGGATGAATTTGGATCGCCTTGCCTTCGATAAGTTTAGGTCGAAAAGCCTGAATACCCAAACGGTGAAGGGTGGGAGCGCGGTTCAAAAGCACGTAGCTGTCGGCAATCACTTCTTCAAGAATATCCCATACCTCTGCCCGGTCACTTTCAATAAAACGGTTGGCTGAGCGAATGTTGTGAACGTATTCACGCTGAATGAGCTTGCTAATTACAAACGGCCGGAAGAGTTCAAGCGCCATTTTCTTTGGAATACCGCACTCGTGCAGTTTCAGGTGTGGACCGACCACAATAACCGAGCGACCAGAATAATCGATACGCTTACCCAAGAGGTTCTGACGGAAACGACCCTGCTTACCTTTAAGCATGTCGGCCAGGGATTTTAGCTGACGCTTCTTGCCGGTAGCAGCAATAACCGTCTTTGATTGGCGCGCTGAGTTATCGATTAGGGCATCAACTGCCTCTTGAAGCATGCGCTTTTCGTTTCGAGTAATAACTTCAGGCGCATTCAAAGAAAACAAGCGACGCAAACGGTTGTTGCGGTTAATTACACGTCGGTAAAGATCGTTTAAATCGCTCGTAGCAAACCGACCACCATCTAAGGGCACCATGGGGCGCAAGTCCGGTGGCGTTACGGGCAGAGCGCGCAAAATCGTCCAAGCCGGACTCACCGTGTTCTTAGAAAAAGCTTTGAAAAGCTTCAAACGCCGCATGATGCGATCATATTTAGCTTTGGAAGAAGTCTCAGCTAGTTCATCGATAAGTTTTTTAATTGAAGCCTCGACGTTCACCCGCTCGAGTAGCTTAACAATAGCCTCAGCCCCGATTCCGGCATCAAAAATGTGTCCGTACTTCATGGACCAATCGTGATAAGTGGTCTCTGAAATAACCGAAAGCGGAGCTAGATCTTTGAGCTCTTTATCAACTTGCAAAAAGTCTTTCTCAAGCTCATCAAGCTTGGCAGCCGCGATCGCTTCAATGCGAGTAATTTCCGCCTTGAGCTTTTTCTTTTCATCTTTCATGGTCTCTTCAACCCGAGAAATATCGCGCTTGGTCTCCCCCTCGATCATTTTCTTTTTTGCTTTGTACTCCTCTTTGACCTGCTCTACGGTTTGCACTCGTGCCGCTTCGTCAACATCGGTAATAATGAAGGCGCCGAAGTAAACTACCTTTTCAATCTGTTGAACGCTCATGTCTAAAACCGTACCAATCTTTGACGGCACACCACGTAAGAACCAAATATGAGTAACCGGCGCGGCAAGTTCAATGTGGCCCATGCGCTCGCGGCGCACTGAAGATTGGGTGACTTCTACTCCACATTTGTCACACACAATTCCCTTGTAACGTATTTTTTTATACTTGCCACAATAACATTCCCAATCCTTGGAAGGACCAAAAATTTCTTCAGCAAACAGACCCTGTTTTTCTGGCTTTTGGGTACGATAGTTGATCGTTTCGGGCTTACTGACTTCGCCGTATGACCAACCACGCACGACTTCGGCAGACGCCACCTTGAGACGTATTGCGTCAAAATCAGTTGATTTGAGAGTTTCGAATTTCATCGCCATATAGGTGGATTAGCTGCGACGGGACTTATCGTCGCCGAAATCGATTTTCTTGTTTCCCTTAAGCAGTTCAACGTCCAGGTTCAAACCCTTGAGCTCACGCACGAGCACGTTGAAGGACTCGGGAATATTGACCTTGGTAATGGTCTCGCCTTTGATAATTGACTCGTAGGCCTTGGCGCGTCCTGGAACGTCGTCGGACTTAATGGTTAATATTTCTTGAAGCATGTGAGCCGCGCCGTAAGCTTCGAGTGCCCAAACTTCCATTTCACCAAAACGTTGACCACCAAATTGAGCTTTACCACCCAAAGGTTGCTGAGTAATAAGCGAATAGGGTCCAATCGAGCGTTGGTGCATCTTGTCTTCCACCATGTGGTTAAGCTTGAGCATGTACATAATGCCCACCGTTATCGGGTGTTCAAACGGTTCCCCGGTACGACCATCAACGAGCTTAAGTTGTCCGGTTTCTGGATAACCTGCTTTGGTTAGCTCTTCGCGAATATTTTCTTCTTTGGCCCCTGAAAACACAGGAGTTGCAACGCTGTAACCCAGTTTGTCGGCAGCTAATCCAAGGTGAACTTCAAGAATTTGCCCCAAGTTCATACGTGAAACCACACCAAGTGGCGTAAGCACAATATCAACCGGGCGACCGTCTTCGGTAAACGGCATGTCTTCAACCGGCACCACAATCGAGACAACACCTTTGTTACCGTGTCGACCCGCCACTTTATCACCAGCCTGGAGCTTTCGTAGATCGGCGATAGTTACTTGAATGGATTTGATTACACCTGGCGGCAGATTGTCTCCCTCGTCACGTGAGAAAATTTTAATATCTACCACCTTGCCCTTGCGTCCGTGCTCAAGGTAGAGCGATGAATCGCGAACCTCACGAGCTTTTTCGCCAAAGATAGCTCGTAAAAGCTTTTCCTCAGCCGAAAGTTCGGTTTCACCCTTCGGGGTAATTTTGCCTACCAAAATGTCTCCGCTCTTCACTTCAGCGCCAGTGCGGATAATGCCCTCGGCATCCAAGTTTTTGAGTTTTTCCTCGGACACATTTGGAATATCAGAAGTAACAACTTCTGGTCCAAGCTTGGTGTCACGTACGTCGAGCGTCAGGTGTTCGAGGTGAATGGTAGTAAAGCGATCGTCCTGCACTACACGCTCCGAAACAATAACGGCGTCTTCGTAGTTATAACCGCTCCAGCTCATGAAAGCCACGAGCATGTTCTGACCCAAGGCCAGTTCGCCATTTTTAACTGACGTGCCGTCAGCTAAAACGTCGCCCTTCTTCACCTTCACGTCCGGCATGACAACCGAACGCTGAGTAATAGCTGTCGAGTTGTTAGACCGAATATATTTATTGAGCTTGTAGGTGGTTTTGCCGCGCTTCTTGTAGTCAACAACTATCTTAACGCCGTCTGCCTCCATGACGACACCGTCTTCCTCGGCGACGAGCACATGTCCTGAATCGAGAGCCGCGCGACGCTCCATGCCGGTACCAACAAGTGGCGCTTCTGGTTTAACAGTCGGCACAGCCTGACGTTGCATGTTCGTGCCCATGAGTGCGCGGGTAGCGTCGTCATGCTCCAAAAATGGAATGAGAGCAGTGCCAATCGAGACAATCTGACTTGGCGAAACGTCCATGTATTCAACCTCGCTCGCGGCCACGAGTCGCGGTTCCCCGTGACGACGGGCTTCAACGTATTCATTCAAAAAATAACCAGCTTCGTCGGTGCTGATGGTGGCCGGACAAGTAACACTTTTTTCTTCAGTAAAAGCGTTCAAGTAGACGATGTCATTTGTAACCCGCGTCTTACCTTTCTCCTTCGCTACTTTTCGATATGGCGTTTCAATAAAACCATAGGGATTTACTCTGGCGTAGCTTGCGAGGTGTCCGACTAGACCGATGTTCGGGCCTTCCGGGGTGGCAATCGGACAAATACGACCATAGTGCGTGGTGTGCACGTCGCGCACTTCAAAGCCAGCACGTTCACGCGACAAACCACCCGGGCCCATAGCCGACAAACGGCGCTTGTGTTCAAGCTCAGCGAGTGGGTTGGTTTGGTCCATGAACTGCGAGAGCTGTGACGACATAAAGAACTCGCGCACGGTGCCAATCACCGGACGAGCATTGATGAGCTTACCTGGAGTCAAGGCATCGATGTCCTGGGTGCTCATGCGGTCTTTAACAATGCGTTCCATGCGGGCGAGACCAATCCTAAAACGTGATTGCAAAAGCTCGCCCACGGAGCGAATGCGGCGGTTTCCAAGGTGATCGACATCGTCTGGTTCTTCTTGCGTGATGTTCAAGCGAATAATTTCGCGGACAATTGAGACCAAATCTTCTTTACTCAAAATACGACGCTCTTCGCTCGTGACGTCTGCATCAGGATCCTTAACACCAAAACGCAAATTAAACTTGTAACGACCAACCGGGGCCAAATCGTAACGTTCAAACTTAAAGAACATGGCGTGGATGAGCGAGCGGGCGTTGTCGGCAGTAGCCAAATCGCCCGGACGAATGCGCTTGTATACTTCACGCAATCCCTCATCTTCATTTGTGGCGACATCTTTCTGGAGAGTAGCCTCTGTGTAATTGATGGTTGGATGGGTTTCAATATCAGCAAACAACTTTACAATCTCTTCGTTATTGCCGTAACCAAAAGCCCGAAGGAGTGAAGTCACTGCCACCTTGCGCTTGCGGTCAATTTTCACCCAAATTACGTTCTTGGCATCAGTTTCAAATTCTAACCAAGCGCCCCGGTTCGGGATAATTTTGGCCCCATAATAACGGCGCCCACGCAGTACCTCAGCGGTAAAGAAAGCGCCAGCTGAACGCACGAGCTGCGACACCACTACACGCTCAACTCCGTTAATAATGAAGGTGCCGCGCGGCGTCATAACCGGAAGATCACCCAAGTAGATCTCCTGCTCCTTGTGCTCATTAGTTCGCAAATTTTTGAGCTTGGCCTTCACTCTAATCGGCGCCTCAAAAGTTACATTTTTGGCCCGACTCGTAACTTCGTCGAACTTTGCTTCATCCAAATAATAATCATCGAGTGTGAGTTCAAGGTCGCGCCCGATAAAATCCTTTACCGGCGAAATTTCATCAAACAGCTCTCTGATCCCCTCCCTCAAAAACCAATCGTACGAAGCTTTTTGAATCTCAATTAGGTCCGGGAGATCCATGGCGATATTCACCGGCGCAAAGGTTTTGCGCTCGCCTAAGGTGTGTGGCGCGGTCTTGGGCATAAAAACACAAAAGGCATCTTGCGTTAAATAACAAGATGTCTCTTATTGATGATTGGCGCTCGTTTTACTGGCTGCCGCCACCGCGGAAACACGTCCGACAGTAGGAGCAGGCAGGTGGCTTGTGGGCATGCCAAACGAGTAAAGAATTTTGTGCGGGCAAAAGTGTAACAAAAACAAACTTCCTCGTCAACGACCCCGTGCGAATTTCCAATGAGGAAGCTGCAGGACAAGAACTACATCATGTTTTGTGGCCAACTTCAGTAAGAAAACGCGAGGAGAGAGATTGTGCCCGGGCGTACCCCAGACAAAACGTTTTCAACATTGACCGCTCTGACGCGCCTTGTCCCGCAACCTCCGAACAGGACTAATTCAATGGGTAAAATTACTATACCACACTTACCGCACTAGGCAACGTCATGGGCCTCCTGGGGAACGGCGGCCGCTGGCCCACCTTCGGCTGTAAGAGCCGCCTCTCGAGTAGCCACTCGAGCTTGTTCCATAAGAGCGGAGTGCTCCTTAAGATATTGCTTAGCCACTTCACGACCAACGCCTAGCTTCTCTTGGCCGAAGGCATAGCTGTTGCCACGCTTCTCGATTGCTCCCACAGTGACCCCGAGATCTAAAAGATCGCCAGCTAAAGAAATTCCTTCGTTATACATGATGTCGAACTCAGCCGTGCGAAAAGGCGGCGCTACCTTGTTTTTAACCACTTTCACCTTGACGCGGTTGCCGATAATTTTTTCACCCTGTTTTATTTGGGCGGCTCGACGAATTTCCATACGGACCGAAGCGTAAAACTTGAGCGCGTTTCCGCCCGGCGTGGTTTCTGGATTACCAAACATTACCCCAATCTTCATGCGGATCTGGTTGATGAAAATCAGCACTGTACCTGTTTTTGAAATAACGCCCGTGAGCTTACGGAGAGCCTGGCTCATCAGGCGGGCTTGCAAACCCATATGTTGATCGCCCATTTCGCCTTCAATCTCCGCTTTAGGCGTAAGCGCGGCGACTGAATCGACAACAATTACATCTATAGCGTTTGAGCGAACGAGAGTTTCGACAATTTCCAAAGCCTGTTCACCGGTATCAGGTTGTGAAATATAAAGTTCATCAACTTTGACTCCGAGTTTGCGCGCATAATCAGGGTCCAAGGCGTGCTCAGCATCAACGAAGGCAGCAATGCCACCTCGTTTCTGACATTCAGCTACGATGTGTTGAGCTAGAGTTGTCTTGCCGGATGATTCAGGTCCGTAAATTTCGATAATTCGACCGCGTGGCACACCAAGAGCACCGAGGGCTAAATCGAGCGACAAACAACCGGTCGGTATAGCGTCAATATTCGTTGACTTGCTTTCACCAAACTTCATGATGCTACCGTCTCCAAAACGTTCTTTGATTTGATCAACAGCTTGAAGCGCGGCAGCTAAGCGTGGGTTCCCTTGAGCTTTTGGCATAGCCGGCCCAATTTACCCTAGCCTTTTTTAAAACTCACGATAGTTATCCCCTACTCACACCTTTATCGCCAATCCGAGACGTAAAAAGACGTTCGAGACGCAAATTTTATCTTTCATTCTTATGTACGTCACGGTTATTTTTTTACCGAAATGAAATTGATACTGTTTCTTCTGGCGAAAAAAAGACTCGACGTTCAATAACTGCTTTTTTTGAATATCTGCGTTTGGCCTCAATTGTAATAAGGTTAAGTCCGCGATGAAGGTCAACCTCGGTCAAGAACTTCTGGTCAGCTGAAATAACTGTTGTCTTGCCGTTAACAAGTACAGCTACGTCCTTATCTTTAACATATCCTTCAAGCGGCAGAAGCGCAGAATCAACCGTTAAACCGTCCTCAGGGTTAGTAATGACTATCGTTGGGGGCCTGAGGAGCGAACTCGTTTGCCAAATAAAATAACCAATTACTCCTAAAACCATGACAAGGAGCGTACCGGCAGCGATAAATTTAGAAAAAACCAGAAAACGACTCCGACGTACTCGCTCGCGCGGCAGACGGTGCGGCGCTAAAAAATCAACCTGACCAACCTCGTCTTCGTAAAGTTCTATAAAATAATTCTCGTCGGCGCCTAGGGCTCGGGTGTAGGAACGGAGATAATTGCGGGTATAGAGCGGTTCAGGAAGTTCGTCGTATCTCCCCCGTTCTAGGGCCTCAAGGTAACGTCGCTGAACACGAGTGGCGTCTTCAAGCATAGGCAAACTTACCGCCTTGGAACGACGGAGTTCACGTAACTTTTCCCCGAGCGTCTGGGGTCCCTCATGAAGCTTCCGCATGACAAAAACCATACCGCTTGGTATTTTACCTTGCCTCGGCTCTACCGTCATCCTCGGCAGCTTCTTCCTCCTCCGGTTCTGCCTCTTCCATAATTGCGTCGAGCTCTTCGTCTTCTTCGTCTTCAGTTTCAACCAACACAGTTGACTCTGCCTCGTCGATCTCGTCTGGTTCCTGGTACTGATCACGACGGGGCGCTGCGCCGGCGCTACTCGCCACGTTCATACCGGCCGGTGGCCATTCAGAAATAAGCACTTCGCGTGGCTTGGCGCCGTCGGCTGCTCCTACAACCCCCATTTCTTCCATGATATCGACTATGCGGGCCGCTCGCGAGTAACCGATTTTCATGCGGCGCTGGAGAAAGGAGGTCGAAACTCGACCAGCTTCAATGGCGATCTCAATGGCGTCCTCGAGCAAAACATCTTTGTCTTCCGAATTAAAAGTCGTGCCTCCAGAACTCGAGGCGCCTTCGGTAATTTGATAGTTGTAATCAGGTTCGCTCTCTTTTTTGAGGAAATTGACCACCTTACCGATTTCGCCATCCGCCAAGTAGGCACCTTGAACACGCTTTGGTTTAGACAATTCAGGAGTTGACATAAGCATGTCGCCACGACCTAAAAGTTTGTCGGCGCCAGCCGTGTCTAAAATCGTCTTACTGTCGACTTGTGAAGCAACAGCGAAGGCCAAACGAGTTGGAATATTAGCCTTGATGGTACCCGTGATGACGTCGACCGATGGTCGTTGAGTGGCGAGCACGAGGTGTATGCCAGCAGCCCTAGCCATTTGGGCAATGCGTACAATAACTGCCTCAACTTCACGCTTGTTTTGAATCATCAAGTCAGCCAACTCATCAATAACGATGATGATGCGCGGCATGCGTTCTTCACTTTTGGCGTTATAACTATCAATATCGCGTGCGCCAAACTTCGCAAGGTAATCCAAACGTCGATCCATTTCACGAACTGCCCACTTCAAGGCATTGATTGCTTCCTCGGCCTTAGTAATTGGTGGCACGAGAAGATGAGGGATGCCGGCATAAATACCAAGCTCCACTCGCTTGGGGTCAACCATGATGAGCTTAAGATCATCTGGGCCATTTTGATACAAAAGTGAAACAATGATGCCATTCAAACAAACCGATTTTCCGCTTCCCGTAGCACCGGCTACAAGCATGTGTGGCGCTTTATCGACAAACAGCATTGGCACGCCACCTGAAATGTCCTTACCAAGCGGTACGCCGAATGTTCCCTTTCGCTTGGCAAACTCTTTTGACTCCAAAACTTCGCGCAGACTGACGCGAGCGACCGATTGATTAGGCACTTCAACGCCGACCAAAGCCTTACCTGGAATCGGGGCTTCAATACGAATCGGGTGAGCAGCCAGAGCTAGAGCTAAATCGTTCTGTAAGGCCACAATACGCGACAGCTTAACGCCGTGGGCTGGCCTGAATGAGTATTGAGTAACTGTGGGTCCAACCTTCACTTCAGCCATCTCGACGGTTATCCCAAACTGTTCGAGGGTGCGCATGATAATCTCTTGACTGCGGTTAATATCGCCAGCCTTGCCTTGCGACCGACGGTTATCAAGAAGGTCTAGTGGCACCTCGATCTTACGCCGCTCGGTTGAAACCATGATTTCTTCCTCGTTCTTAGCCGGCATAAAAGCGGCCGCCAGTCGACTCATGCGATTCGCCTTAATCTGACCATCTTCATCGATCGTGGTTTCTTCGATCACTTCTTCAGCTATAGCTACCGGTTCGACCTCGGCTGTCTCGGCTTCCGCATCTTCATTATTCTCCCTTCGGCCAAACAAGCGTCCCGGGAAGGCAAAAATTGAGGGCAGTGAAATATTGAAAAATAAGATAATTGATATTGCAAAAACTGCTAGAGCAATAATAAGTGCTGCCACAAAACCAACCGATTGCACAAGAAGCGCTGAGGTTAAAAGACCAACCTGGCCACCCGCTCTGCGTAAGGCTTCAAGATCGTTCGGATCACGAGCCAGAATTAGATTCAAAAGTCCATCAAGAGCCAAAATGCAAAAGAGAAGTGCAAGCCAACCGCGAAAACTCAAAATTCGCGCCTGAGGAATAACTGCACTACCACCCATCAAAATCAAAAGCACGGGCACTACTAAGCGCGAAATGCCAAGTATCGTGGCTAACTCGTTATCAAACCAATCACCAACCGAACCAGCCAAACCAAAAAACGAGAGGAGCATAATTGCCCCAAAAGCCACTAAAAGAATGGCAAAAACACTTTTTCGTACTTCATCTGAGACCAATGCCTCGTCGTCGTCCCGCATCCCTGCCCGCCGTTTTCCTCGTTTGGCCATAGCAGGAGCATTGTAACAGAAAACCAGCCTGGTTAATCAATGGCTGGTTTCATTAACTTATTTGGCCACTCGCTCCACGTATGCACCCGTATCTGTCGAAATCATCACCACATCGCCTTCTTTGATAAAAATTGGCACACGAACCGCGAGCTGGTTATCAAGAATCGCTTCTTTAGTAACATTTCCTGAGGCAGTATCCCCTTTTACTGCGGGTTCTGTCTCAGCCACTGTGTAAGTAACTTTAAGGGGCAGCTCCATGGCAATTGCTCGATCGCCGTGCATAATAATCGTGACGTCGAGACCTTCCTTCAAATACTTGGCGTCATCGCCAACGACTTCTCGGCCAAGAGCAACCTGCTCATAGTTTTGGCCATCCATAAAGGTTAGCGTATTCTCATCACCAAAAATGTACTGCATCTTTTTGAACGTAACTTCCTCAAAAGTTAAGCTTTCAGCTGACTTGAAATTATTTTCAACCACCTTACCCGAAGAAAGTGATTTAATGCGGGTGCGGACAAACGAACTGCCCTTGCCCGGCGAAACACGTTGAAAACTTACGACCACCCAGAGATCATTTTCGTAGTTGATGACCGTACCTTTGCGAATATCATTCGGAGAAGCCATAGCGGAACCTAAGAAATAGGGTTAGAAACGAGGTGAACCTCACGAATATCGCGCACACCATACTTGAGCATGCATAGTCGGTCAATGCCAACGGAGTTACCGTAAACAGACTTGTCGATTTTACCGAGAGCTGACAAAAACTGCTCATCAATGGGATATACATGCTTTCCTTGAGCTCGGCGCGACTCAGCGTCTTTCATAAAACGTGCCCGCTGTTCGTCGGGGTTGGTCAGTTCCGCGAAGCCATTCGAGAGTTCAAGCCCATCGCCGTACGACTCAAAGCGCTCGGCATAGGTGCCGTCGGCTGAGATCTTGGACAAAGCGGCTTGCTCGACTGGAAAATGGGTCACAAAGAACCGCTTCGCTTCAACATGGGGGTCGCCAAACTCATCAACTTTGGCTTCTTGGTAGGCATACCGCGGCCAGGTGTCTGTGTTTTCAAGGACGAATTGATACAGCGCCTCTGTTTCCTTCATCAGGTCTTCGTACGAGCCCGGGGCGTACCATTCAAGCAACGTAAATTGCGGCCAGTTGTGCGGACCGAGCGCTTCGTCGTTTCGAAAAACCGGAGTAATCGTAAAAATCTTCTCCATTCCCGCCCCAAGAAGTTTTTTCATGGAGAATTCTGGCGAAGTAATGAGTCCTGCTGTAAATGAGCGAGTAGGATTATGTGTTTTAACCGTCACTGCAAAGGGGTCGAGGTAGGGTTCCATGCCCGGCGTCGTCACGAGAAGCGGCACGTGAACCTTGATGTAGTCACGTGCTCTAAAAAATTCCTCAACCTTGCTCGTTATCTCATTCCAACGTTCGGCGCGGAGCATCAGGTCATCTCTAGAAATCATAGGGTTATCAAAAAACGGCTTGAACGCCGTTTTTTGGACTTACATCGTTACGAAAGGTAGGAGTCCAATGATGCGGGCACGTTTTATTTCAGCGGCAATTTGACGCTGGTGGCTCGCACAGACACCGCTTCGCTTGCGCGGCACGATCTTACCGAACGACGAGACAAAACGGCGTAGAATGTCGGTGTTTTTGTAATCAATCGTCGTATCTTTATTGACGCAGAAATAACAGTAACGATCTTTGGTTGATGGTTTATGTGGCATAACGAATTAAAAGGGAATATCTTCTAGTTTAATTTCTTCTTCAGGAGCCTGTGATGGAACATCAGCTACGGTTGGGGCACTGGTCTCGGGTTTATTAACCATTCCGCCCGGGCCCGGAGCGCCAAGCATGATCATATTTTCCGCTACGATTTCGGTGCGATACTTTTTTTGACCGTCCTGGCCCTCCCAATCACGCGTTTGAATACGGCCATCAATATACACTTTTTTGCCCTTGGTTAAGTATTGGCCGCAGATCTCAGCCAAACGTCCCCAAGCAACTACATTGTGATAATCTGCTTGCTCTTTGCGTTCGCCTGCAGCATCCTTATAAACCCGGTTGGTGGCGATAGAAAAGTTGGCCACCGATTGGCCGCTCGGCGTTTTGCGGATTTCCGGATCCCGCGTGAGGTTTCCGATGAGCATTGCTTTGTTTAATGACGCTGCCATAAATGAATTCAACTAGACGAAAGAAATCAGCCACTAAGACCAGTTGCGGTGCGCTGGTCGCAAATGAGCCAAAGAATGAAGTCGCCTTATATGTTCTTCATGATATCTGAATCGAGAATTTGATCCAACTTGTTTGCCAGCTCTTCAGTCGTTACCTTGGCGGCTGTCTCCATAGCCTGACGATGCGGCGCTGGACGCTCTTCCCGCTCTCCTGCGCGGCGACCCTCAGCTGTGAGCGGTGGGGTGTACTGCACCAAACGGAAGGCGGCAGTCGGCAGGCCTTCAGGGTGAGCAATTGTGAGGTGGCGAATTACCTCTTCACTTAAACGCAGGTTTTGCTCAAGCTTGGGGAGGATTGCCGGCTCAGCGCTAATATAGAACAAAACATACGTGCCGTGACGTTGACGTTCAATAGGGTAAGCGATTTTGAGCTTGCCAAAATTCTGACTCTTTTCAATTTTGGCACCTGTGCTCTCAAGGAGCTTCTGCACTGTCCCGATTACGCCATCAATCTCAGTATCGGCGTAATGCGACGGTAAAATTGTCATGATCTCGTAGATCATAGGTGACTTGGCCCAGGCGCTAGGCCGGGCAGCCTCTGGCAAATGCCTGAAGCTATGGACAAGAATAAGTGGCAACACTTTAATAAAAAATCATTTTTTAGTCAACTACAAAGCCTCCAACCGCTGCCCTGGTCTTCGCTTTGTTGAAAGTCAGGGTCGAGGTGGAGGCTTTGTATGGTTAAAACCACTAGTAGACGTGTAGGGTAAATTGATACCTCACATGCGATTGTGTACCTATGAAGGTGTAGACGTGATCACCGGCCACGGTTGGCGCAGTCATTCGATGGGTAAGACTACCCTGCGCATCGGTCCGTACAACAGTGAACGGATTCCCGTTTACAGCTACGGTTATCTCTTCGTTTGGCGGAAAGTCTTTACCGTAGAACGCCACCTCATTACCATGAGCCACGTACCAATTGTTCGGCATCACAACCGGATAATACCCCCCAACCTTTAATACTGCGTTTTGGATGATGCCACTTGTTTTACCAAGGCCCGTATAGTGAAAAGCGTATGCGCTTGTGAAAGCGTAACGTCGACGGCTGGTGAAACAAAGTGACCCGTGTCATCTGCTGTAACCACCATGGTTTTATTAAGTACGGTAATCTGCACTTCTTCGCGAGGTGCAAAACGATAGCCGTAAATAACAAGCTGGGCTGGCGGTAGAATAAAGTACCCCGAGAGAATCAGATGCGCGCCGCTGCCCGATCCGTCACTTGGCGCCCCGGGGGCTGGCATAATTTCTGTTACGAGACGCAATTGACCACGAATTTCTCCGTCCGGATGCTCAAGCGAGTGAACGTTAATGTAAATTTTTCCTTCGCGCATGGCTTGAACAAGGTGCGCTGTGGTCTGAATGCCAGGATTACATTCTGCGGTATTCGCCACAATCTCGTTCTCGGAAATAGTGCCCATGAAAGGCGCCGTAGGATCAACAGGGTTCTTTGCCTGATAAAGCGTAGCTACGACCGGACCCACTTGGTCACTTGCTCCACAATGAAGATGGGCTGCGGTAATGTTGTCACCTTTTCTTACAATTAAGCGATAACCGAGTAGTTGTTCATCACTACGAACCACCAAAGTTAATTTGCCTTAGGTATCTGTGAGGACTCTTGGAATCTCGTTATTGCCGGTAAGACCGGCGATGAAGACGTGCTTGATTTCTTCATTTTGCACGTCGGTGTCAGTTGCCGCGTTAGCTCGCTCCGAGATACCCAACGTGGACAACAACACGCCAACCATAACAATTGAGGCTAAACTTGAGAATGCGCGTGCCTGCATAGCAAGTCCAGTTAAGAATAAGGCAACGAGTTGAACAATCGCCTCATAACGAGGCGCGCCGTCTCGTTACCCTTTAAACGTAACTCGTAAACACAGGCTAAAACAATCAAAATACTCACAGTTTCTTTTAAAAAAAAGAAAACTTTGCTAAGATCAGATCCTTGTATGCAAGCCTTTGCCCTACTAGGCGCCCACCCCGAACTCTCGCTCGCCGAAATTAAAGCGCTTACCAACGCTTCGCCAGCCTGGCGTCACGAACAACTGGCTATTTTTGATGATCTCGAAGGGGACTTAAAAAAACTCGGAGTTCGTCTCGGTGGTACGCAAAAATTAGGTTTAGTAATTGGCACTGTGACATCCCTCAACACGGCAGAGCTGGCAACGTTTCTGGCCCAGGATTTGACGAGCGAGTACTCCGAAGGAAAGCTTCATTTTGGCTTAAGCGTCTACGGAAGCAATGAAGCACAGGTCGCTGAAGTTCGTGAGTCTGCCAGGCGTCTTGGCATGACTCTTAAAAGTACACTCAAAGAGGCTGGTCGTAGCGCTCGCTATGTTATTTCAAAAGAACCGACGCTCTCGGCTGTCGTCATCACTAGTAATCACCTGTTAAACAAAGGTGCCGAGTACTGTTTGCTAGTTCGCGAGAACGATATCGTCGTGATTCGAACGGTGAGTGTGCAAAACGTCGATGACTGGGCACACCGTGACCTCAAACGCCCTCGTCGTAACGCCAAACAAGGCATGTTGCCACCCAAGCTGGCGCGCATGATGGTAAACATGACTGGTCTCACGGAGCCTGCTAACAAAACTCTCTACGATCCCTTCTGCGGGAGCGGTACGATTCTCATGGAAGGTGCCTTGGTTGGTTTTTCTAAACTCGTGGGAAGCGATATTAATGCTCAGGCGGTTACAGATACCGCTGCCAATTTGATTTGGTTAAAAACACAAGGCTATAGCGTACCAGAGCCTTTACTATTTACCGCCTCAGCCTCAGTCGCCGGAGACAATTTAGATCTTGTCGCAGAAAGTGTTGATGCCATAGTCACAGAAACGTATCTCGGCCGACCGCGTCGAGGTGATGAGAACGCAGAAGAGATCGAAGAAACCATCAACTACGTAACCAGGCTTTACGAAGAGAGCTTTACTGCCCTTAAGAAGGTGCTAAAACCATCTGGCATCATAGTTGTCGCCTCTCCGATTCATGTCCTCGACGGAAAAGAATATCTAGTTCCCGTAGATGAGATCATGAAAAAAATCGGTTATTCCCCACTACCGCTCGCACCTAAAGAATTAATTTATCGTCAAGAAAAACAATTAGTTGGCCGGAAAATTTCGCGTTTTAAATTATCGTCGTAAGCTTGACTTAGCGATTCTTTTTTTGTACCTTTGAGACCGCTTCTCGAGGTGTCGCATGGCCGCCGAAACCGAAGACGACAGAGATCTGCTGACCGTCTTCATGCGGCAGCGGGATAAACGACTGAACGAAATCAGGAACAAGACACACACGGATCACCGGGAAAAAATTGAGGCTGAAGCACTCAAACACATTCCTTTCGTCATTCGTATAGCGAGAAAGCACAAGGAGCAGGGGCGTCAAGCGCAGCTGACCCTCATGGACCTCCTTCAGGAAGGTTACTTCGGCCTCTTGAAGGCGATCGAAAAGTTCGACGTGGGGCGAGGGGTCATTTTCATCACCTATGCTCAGTGGTGGATTAGAGCCACCATTTCACGAGCCATCGTCAACAGCCCCGGAAGACGAGGAATTAGGGTAACCGCAAGTCGCGCCGAAAAAATTCGAAACCTCGACCTTTCCATCAGGCGGATGACCGACATACTCGGCCGCCCGCCCACTGAAGATGAGGTCATTAACGAGTGGGTCAATAATCACAACCTGACTCGTAAACAAGTAAGCGAGCTTCTAGCTGTAAGAGAGATGCATACACTGCGTCTCCACACGGGTAGTAGCGCGGACCCTGATGACGATGGGCAGCATCTTGAAAACCTGCTCCAATCTCCGGAGCCAAATCCCGAGGAAGCAACACTCACCGTCAATTCTCAACTCTTGGTCCTCGAGGCCCTAAATGGGATGGATGAGCGTTTGCGGGAGCTTCTCGTTCGTCGCTACGGACTTTTTGGCTACGAACCGCACTCGCTTCAGGAAATCGCAAACATCATGAACCTGTCGCGCGAACGTATTCGACAAATTCAAGACAAAGCTCTCGCCGAGCTTCGCCTGGAGCTCGGACAAAGATTCGAATCCAGAGCTGCCAAGTGACCGCCTACGCGAACTCGACATCCATAAACCACCCTGTGGCCGGAAGTCGGGTTTTTTAATTACCACCAATTCTAAAATGACAAACATCGCCATCTTGCATGACGTATTCCTTACCTTCAAGACGTAATTTACCCTTATCACGTACCCCAACTTCGCCGCCGTAAGCTACAAAATCATCATACGAAATGACTTCTGCTCGAATAAAATTCTTGGCAAAATCAGTATGAATCACACCTGCTGCCTCTGGCGCCTTAGTTCCCCGTTTTACAGTCCAGGCCCGAGTCTCTTTTTGACCAGTTGTAAGATAAGTGATGAGTTCCAGAAGTTCGTAACACTTTTTAATAACCTTATCGAGCCCCGATTCTTTAAGTCCAAGGGCGGTCATCATGTCATTAGCTTCATCTGTACTAAGGCCAGCCAACTCCGCCTCAATTTTAACCGAAATTGGAATTGTTAAACGGTTGGGACCGAGTGGCGACAGCCAATTCACCTCAACTGCGGCCGTCTCATCAACGTTGACCACATACAAAATAGGCTTGGTAGTCATTAGCTGAATGTCTTGCACCGCTTCCTGTTCTTCCTCGGTGAGTTCAACCGCCCGCGCTAATTCACCTTTTTGTAAGGCCATCTGCCATTTTTTAAGAGCTGAAGCTTGTGGTCCAAGATCAGTGTTCTTACCACCTTTCATTTTAGACGCCACTGCTTCAGTCAACTTATCAACCGTGGCCAAATCAGCCATGGCAAGTTCAAGTTCAATGACCTCAACGTCACGCCTCGGGTCAACTGAGCCGTCAACGTGCGTAATATCTGAATTTTGAAAGTCACGCACCACATGAACGATCATGTCGACTTCACGAATATTCGCTAAAAACTTGTTACCTAAGCCCTCTCCTTTGTGCGCGCCCTTAACGAGTCCGGCGATGTCGACAAATTCAATAGCGGTTTTTATTTTTTTCTCGCTCTTCGACATTTGCGCGAGGACATCAACACGATGATCAGGAACTTCGACGACGCCAACATTTGGCTCAATCGTGCAAAACGGAAAATTGGCACAATCTACTTGTTTCTTAGTAAGAGCGGTAAATAAGGTTGACTTTCCAACGTTCGGAAGACCAACTATGCCGACGTTTAACATACGCACGACATTTTAGGTAAAATTCTAGCTTTTGGCCAATTATTTTGGTCTGAGAGGAGAAAACTTGAAAAAACGTCTAATTTTGCTATATTTATGAAGCTGGAGGTGATCTTGCGCGTAACTGCTTTTAAATTCGCCGTGGCTTTCCTGGTTGCCTGCGGCGGCTCCGTGCCGGAATATTATTTCGGGAAGCCAGAAACGTTCTACCCGATCAACATCTGGGTTGAAGACCATAAGGACATCGATCCTGAAACCGTGCGTCAAGGTTGCGAGATGTGGTCTCCGGAAGGCTTAATCTGCGAGCTCGTATCGAACCGAGAAGAAACCAACCTCGAGTTTCAGGTAGACGAAAGTCCGTGCGTGGTTGAGCCCGGAGATAAGGTACCTATCATCGGTTCGAAAATCGAAATCGGTATAACTGTGCTGTACCCCCACTGCTTTCCAGCCGAATGGCAGGATGACAATACGGCCATCCTCCGTGTAGTCTCGGCTCACGAAATTGGGCACCAGATCGGGATCGTCCTTCACGTTTGGCGTGACTGCAGGACGGTCGAAGAGCATGACTCTGAGTCATACTCGATCTGTGGACCAGCTATCATGAACGAGCATACAGATCCGGAGCTCGTACAAATGACTGTGCCAGATCATCAGGCCTGGACCGCGAGAAGCATTTACCACTCGGTGATCGATGAACCAATCGAGCACGAACTCTAACGCTTCGCCCATGAGAAGGGTGATAAACAAAAAAGGAAGAGTTCGCATCGGTCGGCCAGAAGTGGCGGGCCGATTTTGTTGCTTTTTTTTACTATTCGTGTAATCTTATCGGTCAACGTTCCTTCCTTCTTCGGAGAAGAAATGCGCTCGAACCTTTGCGCGATCGTCGCCTGCCTTCTCGTCGGCGTCAGATTCCCGCAGTCGGCCATGGCCGAAGACGAGTCTAAGCCAACCGCAACAAGCGTCGGCAAAGCCTTCGTCTACGCAAGTGGCGCTAGTCTACTCGGCACGCTTACCATGTATGCGCTTGCCGAAAACCATCTCGATGATCTACAGCAAGGGCGGTACAACAGTCGCGCCGAGTACGACCGGCTGAGTTCCGCCTACGCCAAGGAACGAGTCGCTGCCTATACGCTCCTTGGCACAACTCTCGCCTGCTTCGTGGTCGGTGATACTCTCATCATCATCGATAACTTGGAACTCACCATGAGTCCAGGTAACACGACTCCTCTCCTCGGTCTTCGTGGAAACTTCTAAGGCCGAAAAAGCCCCCGACGATTAGCCGGGGGCCTTATTATTTATGGAGTAGTTATTTCACCTACCGTCTCTTCAGGAATCTCTTCAACTGGCTCCGGGAGTTCGATTCCTCCTTGAGCTCCTGCCGTGAGACGCTCCAAGCGTTGTTTGACGGCTGTATTTTCCGGGTTTAGTTCAAGTACTTTTTGCACTTCTGAAATGGCTGCTTCTATTTCACCTTCTTCCTCGTAAATAACCGACAGATACCAATGGGCGTTTGAGAAGTTAGGTGCAATTTCAACCAGTCGCTCAAGTTCCGCCTTAGCTAAATCGTTCTTTCCTTGACGCAAGTACAAGAGCGCCAACTGGATACCAACCCCAAGATCGTTAGGCGCCGCATCACGAACCGCCGTCATGTCACGAACTGCTTCGGCGAGCTTACCTTGGCGCTCCTCAACGAATGAGTAGTAATAACGAGCAAGTACGTAATCACTCTTTAAACGAATTGCCTCCTGAAGCGCTGCTTCTGCTTTGGCCAGGGCCTCAGTTTGTAATCTACTGGCCTCTGCTGCAGCGGCCTCATCCTCAGCCTTTGTTTGTGGCGCTAGACTATCGGCCGTCACTATATAAGCACGAGCTAATTCAACTCTGAGACGTGGGTTAACTGGCCACAGGGCAATAGCTTGCTCATATGAAGCCACCGAAGCTTGGCTCGCATCTGAGGCAAGCGGTATCAATTCTCTAAATACTGTGCCACTCACTTCCCAGTTCCGAACATCGTTTGGCGAAATGGTCTTAGCGGCATTAGCTACGGCTACAGCATTACCAAGCAGTGACTGTAGACGAGCACTGTCTGGCTCATCTTTTTGAGCTTCAACTGCGGCTTCCAAAAGAAGCGCAGCCGCGAGATTGCGGTAATAAACATCATCCTTAGGCGAAAGCGTAGCCGCCTTATTAAGTAACTCAATTGAAGCCAACGTTCCTCCGTCTTGAGTCTGCATGGCCTTGGCGTAAGCGACATTGGCCAAATATTTATTAGTCACAACGTAGCCCACTACCGCGCTAGCTGTGATTGCGAGAACAAAGGCGGCATAGGTAGCTAGTTTAGCCCGCGGTGATTGACCAAGCGCTAAAATTTTAGCGGGCGGCAATAACTCAGCTAAAAGAATTCCTGTTAGGAGCCAAAACCAGACAACAAGAGTCATGTTAGTGGGATACACGACCGAAGCCACAACAAGCACTAACCAAGCAATGAAAGGTGGCACGAGCGTTGCCGCAACGTTACTTGAGCGAGCCATAATCAAGCGGCGAATAGCCCCCACGAATATGACTCCAAGAAGCGCTGCAAAGGCAAGCACACCAACCAGGCCGTGAGTGGTTAATGAGGTCAGCGCCTGCCCTGCCCCACGATCAAAAATAACATCCCAAAGCGGCGATTTATTTACGTTTTCACTAACGAACTTGCTGTACCCTAGGCCAAATGTTCCAGGACCGCTGCCCAAAAGAAAATTTCCATCCTTCCAGGTGCCCTTAGCAATCTCAATCGTGGTCGCTTTGCCAGGTGCTGCTTCACGAGCAAAGCTCACACCCTGAAAGGGGCTTTGAAAAAGAAGAAAAGCTGCTGACAAGAAAAAAAGTGCAACAAGGGGTACCAGTCTGCCTGGCGAAGCGTAATATTCGGCATAATAGAAAGCCAGAATACTGAGCGCAATACTAACTATTAGTCCGAGCCACCAGATCATCCGAGCATCAAGAACAACGAGGAGTAGACCGCCAACGATGAACAGACCAATCATTAAGGCAATTTGTAAGATTCGCCCTCGACTGCTTTCTGATTCTTCCCGCACGAGCCACCAGGCGCTAGCCCAAGAGAGGGCAGTCAGCAGAAAATAACCCAAACCAATCGGGGCGCCGACAGTGTTGGCAAAAATTCCGATGTTAATTTTAAGAATTGGCAACAAAGCCAAGAGGGCCACCAGAAAGGCGCTGCCGAGCAAGGCCCAACCTAGACGTTTGCTCTCCTCCGCGCCGCGCAAGAGAAGCGGCATGACTAGGGCTAAAAGACCAAGTAAAGCGGTGGTCAAAAAACTGACATCTTCTTCGGTTTGACCCCCGAGCCAACTGATGTGGCTCTCTTGAGACAACAATGACCCGAGCCCAACCACCCCTACCCAGACGAGTACCGCGATCATCGCGTAGCCGAATCGCGCCTCAATACGACGTTCAACTAAACTAGCCGCAAGCCAAGTAAGAACTACCACAGCCGTAGCCAAGAACAACCACAATTGTTTATTTATCTCAAGTGGTTCCCCGGTCCAAGGAAAGGCCACAAGTGGCAAGGTAACTGCAAAGAAAATGAGCGCTCCCCGTGAGATATTGCGCAACGTTCCGTCTAAATTTTTTGACATAGAATGTCCTTATAGTGCCACAGCTGTATTTGTCTCGCTAGATTCACTCTGGATAGAATTCGTAAGTGCTTCTCCCGTCTCTAGAGGAGCTGTTAATTCGGGATCCGGAGTTGTCACGTTGGGCTCACTAGTTGCCGATTGAGATTCGGAAGTTACTAACTCTGGTTCATTTGTTGTTAATTCGGTTTCGTTCTGTACTGTCTCAGAATCTGTGGGTATTACCTCGGTTACAAGTACGTCTTGTGCCTCTTGGACCTCTGTGGGCTCTTGAGCGAGCGGCTCGAAGTCTTTGTGGTAGGCAATAACAAGCCAGTCTACAAGAACCCCGCTCGCCCCACCTTCAGCATGAATAGTAAAGCCACCGTTTGAGCGATCGGTTACGTAAATCTGACCGGTAATACCCGAGGGGGTAACAAGGACACGATATGATGACCCGGGTGAGATGACGTCGTTAAACTTAGGATCAATTTGTTCGAACGATACGTTCACAAGTCCATTAACGAGCGTCGCGGTTCCCGACAGTTGCACCGTAGTCTCGCGGCTTGCCACAGCATACGTTTCAACCCTTTCATTTTGGAATGAATTGACTATCTGAATCAGACGCCCCTGCGTTTCAAGATCGCCATTTTCGGAAATTTTCCAGAGCCCGTTACCGGCCACGATTGATGACACCCCAAGAATACTCCCGCCATTCATGGCAAGTGAGCCCGAGATATTCAGATTTGAAACATTACTCGATAGGTTAGAGACGATATTTTCGGCCATCGGTGTTTCAGCGATACTGCCATTTCCATCAAAGTAAGACGGACGAATGAAAGCCACAATTTTCCCTTCGTTTGAGGTCATTTCAGCCATGGCATAACCAAGAATTGGGCCGGGTTCGGTAGCTTTCATAGCATAACCGGGACGAGTTGAGGTGGTGAGTGGGTCACCAACCGCAACCGAGCCATTTTCGTTTGTCACAAAGGTCGGCACGCGGCCAGCCAAAGCCACCGGATAATCACCAACTCGATTTTCACCGGCTAAAAATCCAGGACGTGTCGAAATCACGCCAGCAATGCGATCGCTATATGGCTCATCGCCGGATTTTTTAACTTGTTCTTGGCCATCGCCAAAAACCACTAATTCGCCCGGTTTGAGAGTCTCCTTAGAAGGGAACATTTCAGCAAAGTCGTATGAACCCGTTCCCCAACCGGCCGCGTTCGTTCTCATGTAACCGACACCCGTTGGATCGTAGAAAATATAAGCATTAGTTTGGGTAATTCCATTTCCGGAGGGATAAAATTTGCCGCTTAAAACAAAGTCTCCAGTTTGAGTGATCGCCCCTACCTCAACACCGGCATTGTTGGTCACTGCCAAACGCGAATCGGCTGGTCCGATAACCTTATTTACCAGCCCCATGGTTACCGTTTGCGCCGAACTTCCATCCCAGGCCGAGCCACGGAACGTCAAAGCATTTGAATCTTGTAGTGGATTTGCGGCAGTCGCCTGAGCCACGGCCGTAAGCGCTACTTCATCCATAAGGAGTGCAACTTGACCATCGGTACTCAACACCTGTCCGGCATACCACTGGGGCGACACGTGAATCTTAATCAGACCTTGACCGGCAGATATAGACTCCAAGGCAAAACCGATGATTGACGACGGACCATTGGCCCGTCCGGCATAACCTGGAACGAATGAGGAAGCCGTCACCGCATCACCAATATTGATTGGCCCATCAGCGGCTGAGGTGTAGGTAGAAATTTGACCCTGAAGACCAACAATCCGGTAGTTAGGATTATCTTCAAGCGATCCATCAGCGCCAGGAATATTGTTACCCACAAATCCCGGGTTCGGTGAAACTACACCGACAACGTCCCTATTCCCCGCCTCGCAACGCTTGACCGAATTAGCATTCAAACGATCACGACAAACCACATAAGAATCCTGAAGCGTTGGATCGTTGCTTCTGAAAAATTCAGCGTAGTCAGCGCCCGCGTTGTAGGTTGCACCGTCACCAAAAATGTCGCCGTCGTTTTCAAAACGGAACTCGGCATCCGGCGTGCCATCAGCATCCGAAACGATGAGTATGACTTCGTCACCATTTTGAGCCTCGTTGACGTTAATCACTAGAGCCTGCGAGGTAGCTGCCGTCGTGGCATCGGCTACGACGTCTTGAGTGATAACCAAACTCGATGACGTGGCAGCGGTGCTATCGTTACGAATCGACATCACATTGACATCGAAAGCCGTATTATCCTGAAAGACATGAGCTATCGGTTGGTTGGCGGTCGCGCCAAGGTTGGTGTAAACCGTAAGGCCAAAGTCGATGTTCCCAGTGTTATCTATATGCACTGCTCCACCAAGGGTTGAACTAACCGTTGACCCGGTATTACCGGAAGGATCAACAAAAATTGAGGAAGCGGTTCCGGAGTTGGCCAAATTAATAACGCTCACGCTCAAGGTACCGCTTGTGCCGCTATCTGCGAGCGATAACAGCGTGTTTGTGCCATCGGTGACGCTGAGCGTTCCCGTGCCGGCAATTTCGATGGTTGGCGAGGTATCGGCAAATACCAAATCAGAATCCCAACCAGTGCCGATTTCGATTGCATTCTCATCAGAACCGGTAGCCGTGATGTTGGCAATATTCAACGCTCTAAACGTATCACCACCATCCCCTGAAGGCGTGAGCGAAGAGACGTTTATAGCGTTGGCAACTTGGCCAGAAACAGCTGTCCCAACTGCTTCGAGCACAATGTCGAGACCGTCAAAACTATTGAAGCTAGCAAACCCGGAGTTGGTGATGGCTAAAAGATCATTGTTGGTTCCCGGTGACGCGGCGGCCACCACCTGGAGGTTTGAGTTAGAATCAGCATTTACTACAACGTCTCCTGAACCATTAGGAACTAAGAACAACGTTTCGTTTGTTCCAGTTGTAATATCGTTTGAAACACCGCTAAGGGTAAGTGTGCCATCAGTGGTAATTGCATCTAGGCTCGCCGCGCCAGTCGCCCCGATAGACCAATCATTACCCCCGGTAATAGTAATTACCGTTCCGGCGTTTGAGTTACCAATCGTCAGTGTATCGGCCGTGGTCGAATTGGTGGCAACATTGATAGTGTTGCCCAAATCGGTGGTAACGCCACCAATATCGAGTGTCGTAGAATTTCCGGACGCATCAAGCAGGTTAAAGGTCGCTGAGGTGGAGGTAAAATCACCACCATTTAATGCCAAGTCACCGGTTGTCGTAACATCGCCACTTGAGCCAACCACGTCAAAGTTTGTGAAATCAATGTTTGCTGTAGTACCAAGAAAAATGTTGTCACCGATATTGAGCGCATTAGTAAGCTCAGCATCAGAAACATCGATACCGTCAGTGATGCCACCAGCAGATGCCTGAACAATAATACCGTCCACCATGAGTTCGTTGGTGTCAGAATTCGTAAACACGGCCAGCGAATCAGGAACACCGGTACCTCCCCCATCATTCGCATTCTGAATAATCATGATGTTGTTACTTCCGGTATCAGCCGCCGCTGTATCGGTAAAAGCTACAACAAACGCATTCAGGCTAACATCTGTCCCGTGCGTAACATCAATATTGAAGTTCTCCGAGGCAGCGCCATCGGTGACAAAGGTGAAATCAACGTCATCATTTATGGCAAGCGTACCGAAAGAAGCGGCACCAGCAGCGCTGATCGACCAGTTGGCATCGGCAAGCGACACATTATCTAGGGCGTCTCCGATCGTGATTGTATCGGCATCGGCATTTGTACCGAGTGTCAAGGTGTCGCAAGACGCTGAGTTACACAGCGAAACGCTCGTGGCGTTGGTGTCGCCAAGGGTTAAGGCTCCTCCAGCGTTTGTATCAAGACCAACACCCGCCGCCACGGTGATGGCACCGGCAGAGGAAACATCAAAATTATCAAAATTAAGTGTACCGGTGGTACCGAGAATTTCGTTTGCGCCTACAGACAAGGCAGTTCCAATCTCGTCGTCGGAAGCGTTGAAAGCGGTGGTAAGAGACGCCCCAGGATCGATGCCAAAAGTAATACCGTTCGCGACTATTTCGTTAGTATCTGCTGATTCAAGAATGATAAAGCCATCAGGAGTGCCGGTGGCTCCGCCATCATTAGCGTTATGCAGAGCTATAAAATAATTTGCTCCCGTGTCGGCGGCGGCGGTATCGGTCATGAGCATCGTGAGCGGCGTCATACTGACATCCGTGGCGTGCGTTACGGTAATCGCTAAATTTTCTGACTGCGCACCATCGGTTGTAAAATTGAAGTTCACGTTGTCGTTCGCTGTGAGATCGCCACCAAAAGTGGCCAGGCCGGCACCAGTAATCGACCAATCATCACCGCCCGTAATGGCCACAGTCGTGGCCGCATTGCTGTTACCGACAGTTAAAACATCTGCCGTAGTTGAGTTCGTGGCGATATTCACTGTGTTGCCAAGGTCAGTCGTCACGCCGCCGAAATCAAGAGTTGTCGAAGCGCCAGCTGCGTCCTGAAAGTCGAACGTGGCAACTGACGACGTAGCTATGGACCCATCGCGGTAGCGTGTTGAAGCACCGCCGGCAGTGAATCCGACATCAGATAAAAACTCACCCGAAGCCGTAATCCGAGCCTTGGTAGTATCGGCTGCCGTGCCGGAATTGGTGGTTTCATCTGTAATAAGTGTAAAAACGTCATTGTTGGTGTTCCCGTTATCAAAATCGATGAATAAGGCTTGGGCGGTGGCCGTAGCTGAACTTGAGAACATTTCAACGATGTTGCCGGTAGCCGCCCCAGAAGCCGTGAACTGGAACATGTTATCCGACCAAGCGCTGCTGCTTCTAATGTTGGCAATTGAACCGCTCGTCAAAGCATTAGTATCAATATCAAGCAGGTTGCCTGTTGTCAGAGCCGTTGCATCAAGCATGAAAACCTCGCCCGAGGTAGCAGTCGTATTAGTAAAATCTAGTGTCGCGTCATCTTTAAAAGTAAAGAAAGTAGCACCACCATCTTGAACCACAAAATCTCCAGTCGAAGTCAGGTTCACGACAGTATTAGCCGAAGAACCGTTAGTAACGGTAAACGTCTCGGCCCCGTCGAGAGCGATTGAGGTTGAGGCATCGAGGTCTAATGCGTCTTCAAACGAGTCGAAATCAAGACAATCCGTACACACCAAATCGCTCACCGTCGCTACACCGGCTGTAGTAATACTCCAGTCGTCACCACCTGTAATGGCGATAGTCGAGGCAGCATTGGAGTTACCGATGGTGATAACGTCAGCAGTCGTGACATTCGTCGCGATGTTTATAGTGTTGCCGAGGTCTGTAGTGACGCCGCCAATGTCGAGAGTTGTCGAGTTAGCCGCTGCGTCAAGAAAATTGAAGGTGGCAGAAGTCGAAGTAAAATCACCGCCGTTCAGTGCCAAATCGCCGGCTGAAGTAATGTTCCCACTCGCTCCTAGGACATCAAAATTGGTGTAATCAATATTACCTGTGGTACCAGCCAAATCATTCGCGCCAACCGACAGAGCGGTTACTATTTCAGCATCACTTGCGTCAATCGCCGCGGTCAAAGCGCCGGCTGCTACATCAAATAAAATACCTGTGGCCACTGCCTCATTGGTATCCAAGTGGCGCAACCCCAGGAGCGCGTCGGGTGTGCCGGTCGCTCCCCCATCGTCCTCGTTGTCGATGTTGAGCAGGATTACCGTTCCCGTATCGGCTGCGGCTGTGTTAGTCGAATTCAAACTTATGACAGAAATCGAAGAATCTACAGCGTGTGTGTGATCGATGGTTAAATTTTCAGCTCCCACGCCACTTGTTGCCAAAGTAATGTCTAAATCACCACTGAGCGATAAGTCGTCGTTGGTACCAAGTTGAACAACACCTGAAGAATCAATGGTTAACGTGCCGTCACTTGTAATGTCATCGCCGTTAATTGCCAAGTCACCGGTTGCTACAATATCGCCCTCCTTGTCGACGCGGAAAATTGAGGTGCCACCATCGGCTACACCAAAAATCGTGTCGTTCGCTGCCGAATCAACAGCCGCTGGATTGATGTAAAGGGAACCAGCCGAAACACCGGAACCTGACGGGTTACCGGTCACGACCAAGTTACCAGATGAATTGTAAGCCACGATGGCCGCTGCCGTCGCGCCGTCGTTATCGGCGTCAAGACCATCGAGGGTTTCGGAATTCAAGGCGTATGGCGCGGCGACGATTTGTTTTCGCGGACTTAAAACCTCGCCAGCAACAGTTACCTGAAGAAACAAGGCTGCGTTATCGGCAAAAATTGCATCACTGATTGCGGCATAAGGTGTGGCAGCAGCGGTATCACCCAAATTTTCTGAAAACAAACCGTCGGTCAAAGTCACGGTCCGTGCGGTCGCCGAAGCACACGTTGCAGATGAGTTCGACCACACACAAGAACCGCCCGACGAGGCCGTGTAGAACTCAAAGATCATGCTGACCGAAGCGCTTGAAAGCGGTATACCGTTGGCATTCAATAATCGACCTTGATAAGTAATTATGTTGGGCGCTGAGGCGGCCTGAACGATCGGCGTCACTCCGCTCACAGGACCCAAAGCAAAAATACAAAGCGTCGCCAGCAGAAATCTGGCGACTTTTGTCGCGCTGAATTTAGACTTGAGATGCGTTGTCATGAAGTTCGTCGAGCGTCCGATGAAGACCCACGTTGACGGTGAGTGGTGCCGGCTCTGCTTGAGTGGTAGTGATTGGTTTGATGATCTTTTCCACAAAACCGGGTTTACTAACACTCGCATAATACTCGTTCGGACCGAGCAAGAACGAATAACGCCCGAGACGATCTGTTAAGGTCGACTCGATAAGCTTATTATACCGCGGTTCAAAGAGCCTTATGACGGCGTTGCTCACAGGTTTATGCGTATTTTTATCGTAAACAATTCCCCAGCCTTTTGGCTTCTTCTTGTATACTAGTTTAAGCACCAGTAACAGCACTATAAATTGAATTCCGAGCATTGCTCCTGCAGCCAGGCTCGGGGCGATGATCAAGACGACTATTGAGATTCCCAGTCCCGATAAGCCAAAAACAAGCTGGATTGTTTTTAAAAGTCGTTCGACAGCTAATTTTCGAGGTGCGTGAAATTGGGGCGCGTCAGACGGATCAAGTGGAATATTGGCTGTAACATTGGTTTTTTGCTCCGATACCTCAATATCTTCACCATGATAAACATCAAGATATTGACCGTCCGTTTTGATTTCGGCCAAATATTTACTGGGAAAGTTAAAACCTGGCTTTATTACCTCAAGGCGATACCTTCCTGGTTCAGCAAATACATAGAATCGACCTTCAGGGCTAGTAACGGTCGACTTCACAAGTCGATGTTCCGGCATACGGAACACGCGAATAGTGGCTAGACCTATCGGCACTTTAGTTACCGCGTTGTAAACTCGGCCAAAAGGGCGGCGTCGTTTTTTACCGAAAAGTAAAGCTGGCGAAGTAAAAATGTAAAAAATAAAAGGCAGTAAATTTGAAACCGTCGCGAGGAGGGCAAGCGATACCAAGGCGATTGCGGCAGCCAATGGAAGGCCTATTCTGGCGATTGCCTGGGCAAGGGGGGCGTCAAGAATGTTACGTAGAAAAGGTGGCTCGAAGGGCGTTTCATCTGGTGTGATTATAGGCACTAAAAGACGCTCAAGACGAACGTTAATAGTTAGAATGTTGTTTGTCACATTAACCTCAAGAGCAACATCCTCATAACCCGATTTGCTAACTATGACTCGATAAGGACCGTTCGGCGTATACCAACCAATTAAACCATCGTCACCTGTTAAAACCGGATTTTCCTGATTAAAAACAAAGGCTTCCCAGGCTACACCTGGCCCTTCTGAAAGATCATAAACGGTAACCACAGCTCCGGAAACAGGTACTACTTCGTCGTCAATAATCTCGTAAACAAGGCCAGAATCAGCGATATCAATAAACACTGTGGCAGTCGCTTCTGTGTCATCAGCAAAATGCACAATGGTTCCAAGGGCGTCGTCAGAAACTGGGACGGGCACCAAACCCGAAAACACGTTCGGCTCTTTAGTCGGTGAGAGTACGTATTGATCGTCACCTAAGACTACAACCACGCTTGTCGCCGCATCTTCAGAGTGAACAATAACTTCAACCTCAGCATAGGTTCCAGGCAGGACCTCTACCCCACCGTCGGCATCATCAAGGCGAAAGTCGTCAACTGCAATAATATCAATCTCGACCCGCGGTTCATCTATTAATTCATTATCCGTTTCCTCATCTTTGGGCCCGTCTGGTGATGGCGTTGGGGTCGTTTCTGGAAGAGGAACTGATGGTGGCTGTGGCTCGGGAGTTGGTTCGGGTTCAGGAATCGGCTCGGGAGTTGGTTCGGGTGTAGGTTCCGGTTCAGGCTCAGGAATTGGTGTAGGCTCTGGCTCGGGAGTTGGTTCGGGTGTAGGTTCCGGTTCAGGCTCAGGCTCAGGTTCTGGTTCAGGTGACGGGGGTGTCGGATTCGACCCTCCTCCGCCTCCCCCACCGCCTCCGCCTGATGATGTTACAACCACGCTCACCGAGTCACTACCAGCGCTCGTGTAAGGAAGGGGTATTGAGCCATCATTGCCTGAGGTTCCACCAAGCGTCAGGTAGTAAGTGCCGGGAGTTGAAGGATTCGTAATTCTATTAGCGCCAGAACCCGATGCCGCGGCGTTCGTACCAATTTCAACTGTTACCACACTACCGTTAGCCATCGCTCCCCCGTCCCCGGCACAAATGGTCAGAGTGAGGGTACCTGATGACATAGCTACCGAGGCCTGTTCAGCCCCAGCACACGTTGCTGCAGTTGTTAAATCAACCCCATCATCAGTAATGTCGACATCATCCTCAACAATCGAGCTCGTCGTAAAACTACTTGGAAAAACTAGAGTTATTGTTTCACCCTCCGCCCAGGCGTCGACAAGCGTAAAGGTAAATTTGTGATTTGCAGTTTGTGACGTAACAAGAGAAGTTGGCTGATCAGAAAGGCTATCAACCGCAAGCGCCATCACCCACACAGGAACAATTAAAAACATGCTGACTAGCACTAAAAGTGTGGTCAGCGACTGACTAAAACAACGCTGCGCCCTCCGCCCGTCGTTCACAATTGCTTACACTATACGCGACGGAATTGTCGCCAAACAAATAATAAAATGACAACGATTAATCCGCCTACGAGCGCCAAAATACGCCAAGGAAATAGTACCACGTTTGTGGTCTTAAAAATTACACTTTGGCCATCGGCTGAAAGCAATTCAAGAGTAGCCGTGTACGGACCAATGTAAATGCCTGAATTAGGTTGCCAATTAATCGTAAATACCCGACTCGTTCCGCCGGGAATTCGTCGCGGAATTTCAATCAATGGCAAGGCTGCTATATCTTTTCCCCACATGTTTGTAAGCACCACCTGTCCTACAGGCTGTGTGGTAGCTTGGCCTTGATTTGTTAGAACGGTGATGAATCTTATGGGAAAAGTGCTTGTAAACTTCGGTGTCGCCTCAAAAGACGAAATAGTTAGGTCGGCTTCCAAAACATCCCCGATGGTCATAAAAAACAAGGCTGCGACTCCTTGCCTAACCGATACGCCGCCGGTTACCTCTGCAGATTTATTTTCTTGTTGGGCAATTAAGGCCACCGTTACTACTCTGCCTGATGCTTCGCCTTCCGGGCTAATACTTAGATCAATAGCTCTAGTGCTATGTGGTGTAAGTTCAACCCGTTGAGTAGTCAGTTCAAACCAGTCTTTCATATCTTCCGGAAGTTCAGAAAATACGAGGTCGTCAGCGCTTGATCCGAATTCTACGAGTTGAAGCGATAAATTATACGTCTCTGTTTGATTGTTTTCGTTTATTAAATGCAAGGTTCTGACCAATTCCGTGCCAGGATCAATTACAACGTCAGTTGCATCTGGATCAAAACGAACTGCGCTCGCCGTAGTAGTCAAAAAGAAACTTGAGGTTATCCCAAGGATGCACAACAATACTCGAAATTTATTAGTAATTACCGACAAAAATGAAGGTCAACGAATGGGAGTATGAATTACTCTGAATGCCGGAATCAACAGCTGATTTGAGAGTTAAAAAATCACGCGACTTAAAGGATACCGCCGATCGACTGGCGATTTGCTGAAGCGAGGTGGTAAAAGCAGAGTCTTCTGTATCAAAAGTTGATGAGGCAAGCGTAGTATCTGATGATTTTGCGCCGTATTCTGTACTACCTAACGATACCGAGCCGTCTGTAACATCACTAATCACGGGTGTGCCAGCGGGTGCCCTGAGTTCGCCATCCTCAAGCACGAACATGCTGTAACCGCTAGGTACGTCAGATGTCACTTCCCAGCCGATGATTCCAGTACTAGCAGTAGTCGACGATAATGATGAGAGCGGCAGACTAGTACCCGAAAGCTCGTAGACGTAGTCGCTCACGCCATCAATCGTTGGACTTGATGAGCCAGTTGTTAAAAAATCGACGATTAATGTTGAGCCGCCAATTGAGGTAATTTTGCCTGTGGCCGAAATTTGACTTAGTCCCTCGTCCTGGACAATTGCGATGTAATCTCCCGTCGAGTAACCGGAGGTCGAAGTTACGGTTACGGTCGTGCCGGTCAGGGCTGTGGCTCCAACCTGCGAGTTAAGATCCTGAGAAAACAAGCTGAAGAAGACAGTTGGATCATAAATACCTGAACGAAAACCAGAATCCAAACGATAAGATGCAGATGACGATATACCAGCAAGACCTGACTCAAGCGAATCTCTAAGTCTGTATGAGCTAGATGAGCTCGTATCTGAGCCGCCTGAATTAAGGGAATCCCACTGAATTTGGTAAGTCGTTGAAGTCATGCTAGCAAAACCGAAATTTGGAGCAAAAAAAAGCAAACCAACAACAAGCACCGTAGACATCTTTTTGCCAATATTTACAGGCATAATCTGCTGAACACAATAAGTCGTCAACCGTCTGTTTAGCAAGCTTTTTTGTGGATAACTTTTTAAAAATTTTTTAATTTAATTTGTCCACACTAGCGTAGACAAATTCTTTTGCGTTCGTGAGTCGTAAAACATAAAATATTTTTCTTAAAATAGTTTGTTGCCCACATTTAATCCACAGTTTCACATAAAACGTCGCAGCTAACGTTAGCATAATTTAAGCAATTAGCAGAAAACTATCAACAGAGTAACGTGGTCACAAACATAAACGTTATTTTTTTGACGATTTTGACGATAACAAATGAAAAAATCTCATTAAATTGATTAATACGAGGCGTGGGGTTGATTTTTTCGAGACGTACTTAATGGTACGCTAAGAAAAAATCGGGCCCCACAACACAGTAGTAAGCAATTTAATCAGATTTTCTGGTGGACCTGAGCGGATTCGAACCGCTGACCTCCGCAATGCGAATGCGGCGCTCTACCAACTGAGCCACAGGCCCGGGCTGGCTATTAGCTGCTAGCGATTAGCGAGCCATTAGCTTTTAGCAATTAACTAACCACACTGTTTCACATGAAGCGCGGTCCCATATAACCGTTGAAATTGAATTAAATAACTTTTATACAAGGCGCGGGAAGTCGAGGTTGAGGCGTAGTTAATACTACGGTGAGGCCGAGACAGGGACCCGCAACGAAGTATAAAATTATTTAAATCGGTTTCTGGTGCCCCCACCCGGAGTTGAACCAGGATCAAGGGCTTAGGACGCCCCCGTTCTATCCAATTGAACTATGGGGACAAAACACACCCAAGTTTGGCCACCTTCGTCGTCGTTCGCTCCGCACGACATCAACGCAAATTTTTTACGCTTACTCGTGATCACTTACGCCTAGATTATGAGTCGTAAAACAATAATGTGATCTGTGTTATACTTTACAGTACGACCAGGCAGATTGTAATAAAAATTTACGAGCCGGTCAAAGAATAAAACAGTTGAATATGAGCACGGAGCTTCTCGCGGTCATGGTGTCACTCGTTACTGCGATTCTCGTAGTACTAGTACTCATCAAAGTACGTCACACCTCTGCCCAAGTGTCGTCAAACGATACCATTCGTCATCTCTCAGAGCTCCGACAAGAACTTCAACGATTGCAACACGAGCATAGTCAGGAGATGCAGTCACAACTTACGCGAGTCAATGATCAGGTGTACCGGGGTTTAAGCGATTCCCAAAAGGCGATGCAGACGCAATTCGCTCACACCTCAAAAATTATTGAGGACATCACTCAAAAACTCACTACACTCGATGCCACCAACAAACAAGTGCTGGATTTTTCCTCACAGCTTAAAAGTCTTCAAGACGTTCTCAAAAACCCAAAACAACGGGGAGTGCTAGGTGAGTATTGGCTCGAAACCCTGTTACAAAATATTTTGCCTCCAGCCTCGTACGCCATGCAGTATCGCCTTGGCAAACATGACACAACAAACAAAGATCTTATCGCTGATGCTGTAATCTTTGTTCGCGAGCTGATTGTGCCGATTGATGCCAAATTTAGTTTGGAAAATTACAATCGAGCAATCGGTGAACAGAATCCCGAAAGACGCGAAGAGCTTGAAAGGCAACTAAAAGCCGACGTAAAGATACGAATCGATGAAACATCAAAGTATATCCAACCACAACAGGGAACACTGGATTTTGCTTTCATGTTTATCCCCGCAGAAGGTGTTTATTACAATCTTTTGAACGCCGAGGTGGGCAGCGGAGTCAACAGTCAAAACTTGATTGAATACGCCTTCTCAAAAAAAGTAATGATCGTTTCTCCAACCTCACTTTTTGCATATCTACAAACCGTAATCTTGGGGTTAAATAATCTTCAAATCGAAAAAAACGCACAGGAAATTCAAAAAAATGTTGCAGAGCTTGGCAAGCATTTGCGTTCTTTTTTTGAATATCACAGTAAAGTGGGGAAGAATCTTGCAACGACAGTCAATCAATATAACGTCGCCTCAGGTGAATTTAAAAAAATCAGTAAGGACGTGGTAAGGATTACCGATGGCAATAAAGATGAAATTATCGAGATTGAGATTGTCGAAAAACCGACATTAATTGAATAGGCGCAGAGATAAAAAAACGCCCCTTAGCATTTGTTCGGGGCGTTTTTTTACTTCGTTGCTTTGTTTAGACGAATGGCCGTGCGGCTTTTTATACGAGAGGCGGCATTTTTCTTAATAACTCCTTTAGTTACCGCTTTATCAAGAGTCTTGCCGAGGTCGCGGATAAGCGTTTTAGCTTCATCAAGCTTTTTAGCGTCGAGCAGTTTTCGGAAATTACGGCGCATGTAGGCAATGCTTTCATGTACCTTGATATTGCGCGCGGCTCTAACGTTACTTTGACGGAGAGCCTTTTTGGCATTTTGGAGAATTGGCATAGCGTAATTGGCAATAAAGATAGCGCTAACCTAGCGACGTGTCAAGATCGCAGCCACCAGGCGATCAACCGCCAGCTCAGGGGCCAAACCCGATTTTGCCGCTTTATCAAGGTCAAAAGCCAAGGCGTGGAGATCTAGTAGCTGCTCGCGTTGCCAACTGCGAGCCTCACCAAGAATCTTTTGCGCCACGTACGGATGCAGCCCAAGTGCCGTCGCGAGCTCGTTTTTGGTCACTCCAGCCTTACTGTCCATAACGTCCCGCGCCTCGAGAAGCAAACGAATTTGCCTGACTAGCATACCGAATAGCTGGAACTCTCCGGTACCGGCACGCCGCTCATCAGATAATTTAGCCAGCGCTTTGGCATTACCCTTGGCGGACAATGCATCAAGAAAAGCGAAAATGTTCTCCTCAACATCGCGTGCCACCAAGTCCTGAATCATCGCTTCATTCACTCCAGCGCCATTAGCGTAGGCGGCGAGCTTCTGCAGCTCGGCATCAAGTCGCCAAGTGTCGTAACTAACGCGTTCGGCCAGCTTGTTAAGTAGTGCTGGGGAGATAACTACTCCCTGAAGGCGCGTGCGTTCTGCCGCCCAGGAACTGAAGGCGCTTCCTTCGAGGGGAAGAAGAGGGTAAACATGAACATCTGGAGCGGCTGTGATAATTTTGTAAACTTCTTGCTTTACAAATTTTGCAGATTCGACGATTTCGACAAAAATCGCAATCGTTGAGCTTGGCACTGACAATAAAATTTCTTTCCACAGGGCGGCATCAGCCTTTTTAAGGCCCGAAAGGAGCCCCCGCACCACCACCATTCTTTTTTCCGCCAGAAATGGCGAGGACTGCAGAGCGCCAGTAACCATTCCTCGCTCGGTTTGTCCGTTTTCATAAGAAAAATCATCCAAATTCATGCCGGTTGGATCAAATTTCTCTTTAAATTTAAGCTTCATGTCGGCGACTCGTTCCTTAACCCGCAATGCATCGCTGCCATAAATTAGAATCAACATAGCTTATGTATGTTACGGGGTATCGCTTGGCATAACAAGACAATATTGAGTACTGTAGTATCTGGCAATACTCGAGATTCTACCCGCCCAGGGGGCACAATGAACCTCCATCCCATCATTTTGGTTCTTGGACCAACGGCCGTCGGCAAAAGAAGCATTCTCGAGCATGCTCTAGAACACAAGCCACGGCTGAAAGTGATACCAACCTTTACGACGCGTGCGCCACGCGAGGAGGAGAAAAAAGAATCGCTCTGGTACAAATTCGTCAGTCGAAAAGTCGCCAAGCGTCTCATCGAAAGCGGCCAAGCCATCAACTGGATCGAAGATGATGGAGATTGTTACGGCCAGGCGAAAGACGATATCGACCACGTGTTAAGGAACTACCTGGGAGTCCTCATCGTGAGCGAAGCGGCGATTGTAAATTTTAGGCGCGCCCACTATCGAGTGGTGACCGTAAACGTCACCGCCGAAGGGCAGCCCGAGCTCACTCGGGATCGTACCCCCTGCGAGGAGAAAGGACTTCGACAGGGAAGCGTGCGTTACGATCACAACATCATCAACGTCTTCGACCCGCAAGAACCCGGGGCCCACTTCGAGTGCGCGGTCCAAGAGTTCTGCAGCATTGTGCGCAAAAACATCATGCGCCACAGCCTCCCATCCTAGTGATGGGATTTAATTTTTAGTTATTTCATCTCTCCCCAACGTTTTGCGGAGACTATATCAACCACCAAGGGAACCGAAAGATCGATCACCGAACTCATAATCTTCGGAACTTCTCGTTTTACCTTTGCTACATCCTTTTCCTTTACCTCAAAGACCAGCTCGTCATGTACCTGGAGAAGCATTGCGCCATCAATTTTTTCTTTCTTTATCCAATCGTCAATCAAAATCATTGCTTTTTTTAAAATATCAGCTTGTGTGCCCTGGACAGGCATATTAATAGCCATGCGTTCAGCAGCCGCAACGAGCTGGGGAACTCCAGAATTGATGTCCGGAAGGTAACGACGTCGGCCAAAGAGGGTTTCAACATATCCGTCAGTTCGAGCCTTGAGCTTCATGGCATCCATGTAAGCGCGAAGTGGTTCGTGGACCTCAAAATAACGCTCAATAAACTGTCGCGCTTCTTCAAATGGCATTTTCGTGGCACGAGCGAGTGATCGAGCACCAACGCCATAGAGGATGCTGAAGTTAATTGCCTTAGCAGCGGCGCGTTGATCCTTTGTAACTTTGTCTTCTGGCACGCCCCAAACGTCGGCTGCCGTGCGACGGTGAATATCGGCGCCGTCTTTAAAGGCCTGGATAAAGACCTTATCTTGAGCAATGTGAGCAGCCAAGCGCAGTTCGATTTGCGAGTAGTCGGCTGAGACAAGTTCGAATCCTTTTTCAGCCACAAAGGCATTACGAATTTCGCGCCCGAGGTCAGAACGAATGGGCAGGTTCTGCAAATTTGGATTAATTGACGACAAACGACCTGTGGCGGCAATCGTTTGATTGAAGGTTGTGTGAATGCGACCGTCAGAGGCGACAAGAGAGGGTAGAGGATCAGCGTAGGTTGACTTCAATTTAGCAATTTCTCGGTATTCTTCGATGAACTCAATGACTGGGTGCGCTTCAGCAAGCTTTTCGAGCTCAGGAGCGGCTGTCGAGAAACTATTTTTTGTCTTCTTAATGCCCTTTGTTGGGAGTCCGAGCTTCGTAAATAGAACCTCAGCCAGCTGAGAGGGAGAATTGATGTTAAATTCTTTGCCCGCAGCTTTGTAGATTTTCTTCGTCAGGATATCGAGGCTTTTGGCAAAGCTTTCCGAAAGTGTGCTGAGCTTCTTTTTATCAACGAGGATCCCTTTATGCTCCATGCTAAACAATACGGGGATGAGCGGCAGCTCAATTTTCTCGTAAAGTTCAGTCATTTTGTCTTTTTCCAGGCGCTCATTGAGCTTATCGGCCAAGCTTAAGATGAGTGGCGCCTGCTCAGCCGGGGACTCCGGGAGTGTCTGGTGAGCCCCGAGAACGTCGCTCACGACCGCCCCAAGATCGTATTCGCGATTGCCAGGTGAAATAAGGTATGAGGCAATCATCGTGTCCTCGAACTTGATCTTACAAAGATCATCGGCACACTCCGCGTTGAGCGTGGCGAGGGCATGCATCGCTGCTTTGGCGTCGTGTGCGACAACAGAACGGCTCTTCGTGAGAAATTCGATGACGGGTTGAGCCGTTTTCTTGTCAGGGTGCTCAAGCAGGAAGGTGTTCGTGCCGTCGGAGACCGCGATGGCAGTAATATTGCCACCAAAAAGATCTCGCGACTTACTCACGACAACAAGGGAACAGCGTCGGGGGAGAATGTCGTCAAGCTTTTCAGCAAAAGCCGTCTTGGTTTTCTTCTTTTCCCTCACCTTCGTTCGGGACAAGCTTTCCTCTTTACTCTTTCCTCCTTCCTCTTCGGGCTTGGCTTCGTATTTTTTGAGCAACGCCTTAAATTCGAGCTCTCGGAACAGGGAGACGAGATCTTTGACATGCGGCTCGCGAGTTGCCGCAAGCTTCATGTCGAACTCCTTAAGCGGAACATCACGAACAATCGTCACGAGCTTTCGCATCTGAGCTGCATGCGCTTCCTGGCCGGTAAACTTTTTGACGAATTTTTCAGGCAACGACCCTTTTTTCAAGGCTTTAAAAATCTCCTCGACCGATCCGTAGTTAGCAAGAAGCTCAGCCGCTCCTTTTTCACCGATTCCTGGGACTCCTGGCAGGTTATCCGAGGTATCGCCAACCAGCGTTTTGAGCTCAATAAGTTGCTTTGGTGAAAGGTTGTAGCGTTCTTTGATAGCGGCTTCGTCGTAAATCTTTACTTCTGAGAGTCCGCGCACAAAAAAGACCACCTTTGTGTCTGGACTCACAAGCTGCAGCGTATCGAGATCGCCGGTGACGATGATGGTATCGATATTGCCGTGTTTTTCATTCTTGGTAGCAACTGTACCGATGATGTCATCAGCCTCGTATCCCTTAGCCGAGAGGGAAGGGATGCCATAGGCCGTCAAAATATTTTGGATAATTGGAATCTGAGCGTAAAGTTCATCGGCTTTTTTCTCACGCGTTGCCTTGTACTCTTTGTAATCGTCATGACGAAAGGTTGGCCCAGCTAAATCCCAGGCTACCACCATGTAGTCAGGCTTAAACGTTGCTCGCATCTTCTCGACGACGTTAGTAAAACCGTATGCCGCATTGACGACGAGCCCGCTCTTCGTGGTAAGGGGAGGGATTGCATGCCAAGCACGATGCAACAATGCATTTCCGTCTAAAACAATGTATCTTTTTTGATCAGGCATAGTTGCTGGCATTGTACTTGGACAGTTGCAATATTCCAATTTTTCTGCTACATTACCTCGGCAAAACTTGTTGTTTTCGCTATACATGCAGGCAGTAATAAACACGCGAGCGTATTAAAATGGCGAAATGCAAGGAATGTGGAAGACGGGGCCGAGACGTAGTAGAACTACGGTGAGGCCGAGTCGGCCCCATGACGCAGCAGATCGAAATTTTAATAGCAAGCGGTACATGGCGGCTATAGCTCAATGGTAGAGCACCGGGTTGTGGTCCCGGCTACACGGGTTCGATCCCCGTTAGTCGCCCCAGAAGAAACTCCCGAGCACGGGAGTTTTTTCTTTGCAACATAAAACCCTCGCTTTCGCGAGAGTTGTATGTGGTACCCCGGGCAGGAATCGAACCTGCGACCTTGAGCTTAGAAGTCTCCTGCTCTATCCAACTGAGCTACCGGGGCGTACTGAAAACCTATCCAAGTTTGGCCATCTTCGTCGTCGTTCGCTCCGTCGGACTCACCGTACTTGTAAGTACGCCTCGTCCTTACTCGCTCACTCCTAGAATCTGACCAAACTTAATAGGTTTTCTCATAAATTTGAGCAAACAAGATACCAAATTTTTTACAAAAAATCAAGTCTAGTGTCGAACTACGATCCACTATCTACTTCCTTATTTTTATCATGAAACTCTTTGTACACCCGCTTTAGCTCTTTGTCTGTCACATGCGTGTAGACCTGGGTGGTGGTAATCGACGCATGACCAAGGAGTGACTGCACCGCTCGGATGTCGGCGCCGTTTCTTAAAAGGTCCGTCGCATAGGTGTGGCGAAGCGTATGGGGGGTGACGCGCTTGGTAATACCCGCTTCGCGAGCATAACGGTCAACAATGCGCTGCACCGAGCGAGGCGTGAGCGGCTGCGCTTCGGTTTGCGCGGCCTTTGCCCGATCGTGACGCACGAACATAAACGGGGAAGTGTCGCGCCGCTTGTCGAGGTAAGTACGAACCGCTTTCTTCGCTCGATCTGACAAGAAAACTACCCGATGTTTTTGTCCTTTGCCCACAACCGTGAACTCGTCCTGCTTTAAATTCACGTCCTCAACCTTGAGCGAAGCAAGTTCTGACACCCGAAGCCCAGTTGAAAACAACAATTCAAGAATTGCCTTGTCACGGATACCGACAATTGTCGGATCAGCTTCCGGAGCAGCAATCAAACGGAGGAGTTCTTCTGGTTCTAAGAAAGCCACTTGGCGCGTTCCTTGTTTGGCGAGCTCGATTTTTTCAGGCGCGAGCGTCTTAATGTCACGCTTGGAGAGATATTTAAGGAAAGTACGGAGAGCAATTAGGTGATAATTTTGGGTATTCTTTTTAATTTGACCCTCAAGGCGACCCGCGACATTGCGATTTAAAAACAGTCTGTATTTTCGAATAAGTTCTAAGTCAATTTCGGCTGGAGCAGGCAATTTTGCCCACTTGGCAAATCGTTGAAGATAAAAATGATAATTCCGGACCGTCTTATCAGAGCGTCCGCGCTCAATTTCCAAGTATTCAAGGAATTCTTTAATGAGTTCGTTTAAAGCTTTGGCCATGTTGGATGTTTAAGCGACCTTGCGGCCACGGGCGATATCAGTAAAATTCTGGCGTTCGCGACCAATTTCGCGTTTAAAGTTAGCCAACTTGGTACGCAACTCACTGGCTTGATCACGTAAAGCCTGAGCCTTATCCAAATCTTCCTCGGTCGAAATTTGCTTATTTAGCTGAGCCAGCTCGACTTCGAGTTCTGCGTAGCGGGTCTCAAGCTGTAAAACACTCGGGTCACCAAAAGTATGAGCGATCTCTGTGCCGTGCATTCTGCCTTCGGATTTATGGTCCTGCATAGATGCTTATGACTTATTCCTCCATGCGTCGTACATTATACCAAGTCTTCAGGCTCGGCGGGCGATGCTATTGTGCGTGGTCGCCGCTCCCTCCTTAGTCGGAGGCTATACCTTTAAATACCTGTGCATCGCCTAAGGGGTTGAAAGAACGGCAGTTGGGCAGTACTCTTGTAACCAACGAGAATCAATTTCATTTCTACTGTATGAATAGAGAAGTCATGGGTGGGCCAGAAGGTAAAGAAATTCCTAACAAAGAACTGTCCGAGCAGCTCAAAGGCGACCTAGCGCAGGCAGAAGACAGTGTAAATAATTTTGAACAAGAATTTACCGCCATGAAGCACGTGGGAGAAGTGGCTGGCGAGAAAGGGGATCTAGCCAGTAAGGAAGTTCTCAATCGCTCTGCTGATGAAGGCAAAAAGGGATGGGATGAAGATTATCGGAAAGCCAAAGAAACGCGCAGCCGTTTGGTGGCCATGGAAAAAACTCTAGAGGCTTGGCCAGAAGTGAGCAATCAAGCAGTTGTCGAGCTTGCTAATTATGCGCTTTCACGAGGAGATACAGAATTTCTTAAAGAAAATGCTGACCTTATCAAGAGTGCCGCCCTGGACCGCGCTGAACGTCTAGGGAAGGAGATGAGCGACGCACCTATGCCGACTTTCAAGAATAAGGAGGATATCAGTAAATATATCGAAGATGGGCGAAACAACAGCCAATTTATGGCTAGGTTTGTAGAAATTCTCAAAGCCATAGAATAAATTGACAGAGTAAGGTTTTTTCGCTATTGTCAGTCCATAAATCACTGCCGGTTCTCTTGGTTCCAGGCTTGAGCCCCTTGAACTCGGTTAACTCGGACGAAATTTTGTAACTATGCTCGATAAGGGAAAGAAAGAGAAGGTTATCAAGAAATTCCGCACGCACGATAAGGACACGGGTTCACCGCAGGTTCAGATCGCGCTCCTCTCGGCTCAGATCCAAAAGCTGACCGATCACCTAAAGACCCACCGTAATGACGTGAGCTCACGTCGCGGTCTCATTAAGATGGTCTCGGAACGTCGTGGGTTACTCAAGTACCTCGAGCGCGAAAACCCCAAGGTCTTCGCCAAGGTAGCGGAAGAACTCAAGCTCAAAATCAAGGAATAATTACCCCCGCACTTTTCCCTGGCTGTGATTGTCACAGCTAGGGGATGGTGCGGGACTTTTCAAAATTTTTAAAACCATATGCTCGATTTTAGCAATCGGCGCGTCGGTGTTTTCATCGACGTCCAAAACATGTATTACAGTGCACGAAATATTTACGGCAGTAAGGTTAATTTCGGAAAGATCGTTGAAAAAACATCAGAAAACAATAAGCTTATCCGCGCCATTGCCTATACCGTCTCCACCAAATCCGGTGACGAGACTCCCTTTTTTGAAGCCCTCCATAACCTCGGTATTGAAGTTAACACCAAAGAACTTCTCGAATACACCTCGGGCCATAAAAAAGGTGATTGGGATGTTGGTATCACAATTGATGTCATTCGCACGCTCGACATGCTTGATGAGGTGGTAATTGTATCTGGTGATGGCGACTTTGTGCCGCTTGGTGAGTACGTAAAAAATCGTGGCCGACTATTTCATGTTGCCTCATTCCGCGAATCGACCTCAAGCAAACTCGTTGAAGCTGCCGACATCTATACCAATCTTTCCGACGATCTCCCCAGCTTTTTAATTCGTGATCCTAAGTATCGTTCACCACAATTCCGTCGCTCGTCCGTTGATACCTTCGAAGATGTGATCGCTGAACAAGCCCAAAGTGGGGCTATCGAAACACCGGCTCGGGAGACACCCTCCCAACCAACCTCATCTAATGGGGGAGGAACGGAGACCAAGCCGCGCCGTCGTCCTGTGAAAAAATAGAATGGGTAACGTCGAGGCTCCGAGGCAATCCAGAGATAAATTAAGGGATCTCTTCGGAACCTTCCGTCACCTATCCTTAATCGGTCAACCAGAGACAGCGAGGTTTTGAGCACAGCTCAAGATCTTAAGCCTCTGGTCGACCTCTGTTATGCAAGTGAAACAATATTCTATTGAATTCGGAGGCAAACCTCTGACTATTGAGGTTGGCAAGTTCGCTCCTGGAGCAAACGGTAGCTGCACTGTGCGCTATGGCGATACCGTCGTCTTGGCTACCGCCGTGCTCTCTAAAGACAAGCGTCCTGGGCTAGATTTCTTCCCTCTCATGGTGGAGTTTGAAGAAAAACTTTACGCCGCTGGTCGTATTAAAGGCTCCCGTTTCATAAAACGAGAGGGTCGCCCAACCGACGAAGCCATTTTGGTTGCTCGGTACATTGACCGCGCCATCCGACCGCTATTTGATCATCGAATTACGAACGATGTCCAAATCATAGTCACCGTACTTGCTTTCGACGGCAAAAACGACGCTGACGTGCCCGGCCTAATTGCTGCCTCGTGCGCGCTCCATATTTCTGATATTCCCTGGGACGGTCCGATTGCCGTAGCGCGCGTTAACAAACTTGATGGCAAGTTTTTCCTAAACGGCACCTACGCTGAACGAACTCTGGCTCGTTTTGATGTGGAGGTTGCTGGGACCTCGGAAAAAGTACTCATGCTCGAAGCTGGTTGTGATGAAGCCCCGGAAGATGAAATTATCGAGGCCATCGCCTTTGGTCGTGACAGTCTTAAGCCAGTAACTGAGCTCATTAAAAAAATTCGTGATGAGATGGGCAAGACAAAACGCGATCTAGTCACACCAAAAACCGATGAAGACAAGGTTATCGCCGATAAGAAATCAGATCTTCACGCACTTGTTGAACCATTTGTTCAAAAACAAGTCGAAGAGTTGTTCTTTGGCGCCCCCAAGGCCAGCAAAATGGAACGTGCTTTAGCCAAAGACGAGGTCAAGGCTCGAACAGCAGCTTTTCTTAAGGAGCAGGGTCAAGATAACGAAGGGATAAAACTTGGCATGAGTCTCGTCGCCGACATCATTGAAGAAGAAATTGGGCGAAAAATCTTAAATGAAAAACGTCGAGTTGACGGTCGTGGCATTGACGATATTCGCTCACTCCATGCTGAAGTTGCACTCTTGCCGTGCGTCCACGGCAGTGGCTACTTTATGCGCGGCGAAACAAATATCCTCTCGATCTGTACCCTGGGTGCCCCTGGCGATAAACAAACCTTGGATGGCATGGAACTTGTAGGCGAACGACGCTTCATGCATCACTACAATTTTCCACCGTTTGCGGTTGGCGAAGCCAAACCGCTGCGTGGCGCTGGTCGCCGTGAGATTGGTCACGGAGCGCTCGCAGAAAAAGCAGTGCAGTACATGATTCCAGACGCTGAGACCTTCCCATATGCGATTCGCGTTGTGTCTGAAACCTTAAATTCGAATGGTTCAAGCTCCATGGGCTCAACCTGTGGCACAAGTTTAGCGCTCATGGACGCTGGCGTACCAATTAAGGCTCCGGTTGCCGGTATTGCTATGGGCCTCGCGAGTGATGGCAAGCGTTATCAGGTTATTACCGATCTCCAGGACCTAGAAGATGGTGAGGGAGGTATGGATTTTAAGATTACAGGCACCGAAAAGGGTATTACTGCCATTCAATTAGACACCAAAACTGACGGTCTGCCGCACGATGTAGTAGTTGAAACCGTCACCCGCGCGCGTACAGCACGTCTTAAAATCTTGGACGTAATGAAGCAAGCTATCGCGGTGCCGCGAACTGAACTTTCACCAAACGCACCGCGCATCGTTAAGTTGCGAATTAATCCCGACAAAATTCGCGAAGTAATTGGTCCGGGCGGTAAAATGATTAACGACATCATCGCGAAGACCGGCGTGACAACTATCGACATCGAACAGGACGGTCTCGTTCTCATTACCTCGGTAAATGCAGAGGCGGCCAAAGCTGCGTTTGATTGGATTAATAATCTGACACGTGAAGTAGCGGTTGGCGAGGAATTCACGGGTAAAGTAGTACGACTCATGGATTTCGGCGCTTTTGTCGAAATTTTGCCCGGCAAAGATGGTCTCGTACATATCTCAGAACTTGCTCCTTGGCGTGTTGCACAAGTCACCGACGTGGTAAACCTCGGCGACACAGTTAACGTTAAAGTTATCGAAATTGATGAAAAGGGGAGGGTAAATTTATCAATGAAACAAGCTAGCAAAGAAAATAGTTATACTGACGAGATGAAAAGCAAGGCCATGACTGGCCCGGCCATCGGGCGCCCGCCAAGGAGCGGTGGCCGTCCCTCACGTGACCGCTAACAATTCGTTCGTCCATGATTGACTATCGTTTGTCTATTCCGCTTCAAGATATTACCCCCGCCACGGCTCGTCTGTGGCGGGTGGTTCGTGTCACAAGTCTGATCGGGCTCGGCGTTCTTATTGGTATCTTATGTTTTCGCCTAATCACTTTTTGGCCCCGAATAAATAACTGGCCAGAGGGAGCGACAACTGCTATCTACCTTCAAAAAACATCAGAAAACTTAATGGTTAGCGGCGATGTCCTAGCCGATAGACTGATCAATCAAAAAATACCCTCATCGATCTTTGAAGAATTAGCTCATTCCGAGCGTGGCATAACCCTTTTCTTTGATCAACAAGGACAAGTCTTGGGCTTTGCGACTGATCGCAAGCTATCGGCCCGGGAATTGGCGGTTTATGATCTTTGGGGACTTACAATTCAAACTCACGGCCGTTTAACTATTGTGAGTCAATCGGAGACCGAAAGGTTGTCGCGTGTCTCGTTCGCTTGGTCGTCGATCTGGCCGCAGAACGACGGTTTCGTGGCTATTAAAAGCGATAAGGTACATATCAGCCCCATAAGTCTCACCCCATTTTACATAACTGTGCGCGGAGATTTTGCTGACTATCTCGCAGACTCTCACCTAGACCTTCCAGAACAAACAAGCCTTTCAGCTGCCTGGAGCACACCTAAAGTACTAGCCCCCAAGTTAATACCCATGATTCCGAGCAGTTTCCCTGGTCTTCAGGAACTGCGCCAAATTATGATTGAGCATGGCTTCTCGATGCTTTTAGGGTCAGACACGCAAGGCACAAGCTTTTCTCTCTATATTAGAACGGAGATCGATCCAGAAAACCTAGCAAAAGCCGTATCTGAACTTCTTCAAATCAGTAATTTGTCTACACAGGACTGGACATTTGACGGAAATAACTATCTCGAGCTTCGTGGGCAAGAGGTAACAGTTGAATTAGCTCATGACACCAACCTCGATCGGGTAGTGGCTGAGGCTCAAAATGGGCAGATCGTACGCGCAAGCCAAGCTAATAATACCCTAATAATCAGCAATAGAATTTTGGATATTTCGCAAACTTCAGAGAAAAAATATGGCTTATGCTCAAAACAGGCTCAAGGATTCATTCAACCCTTGTCGCTCGCCAAGATTCTCCCTTTACAAAACGTTTACGGACCGAACGACTTCTCCAGTCTAGTTCTAGGATTAACTGAAATTTCCTGGTCAAAAACGAAAATTTGGTTTTGTTGGTGATGTGTGGATAAATCCTGGATAACATCATACTTATCCACAAATAACCAAATGCTTGTTCGGATGATTTATCCACATGTACTGTATTTAGATAATGTTTATAAGGGCTAGATGAGTGTTTACAAAATGTGTTCAGTCTATGGTATAGTATTTTTTGCAAACGTTCTTTACACAATCCCGTCATGCCTCAAGCGAAAGCTAGAGGTTATGACTTAGGGGAAGTTTCCCGAAGACCCCACAATCATTCTTCGGGAAATACCTCACTGCTGTACTGTCCTAGACACCACCCATAACCACGTGGGCTTACTTGCTGAGCCCTTGAACGTGTTGTGCAAGCAAGGCGCACCCCGGGATGGTAGAGCAGGTCTGTCACTCGTCTGACATGCGTCCAGAGACCCGAGAGACGTTGAGTTTTTTCGAAATTCGCAATAAATTAAAGAATTTCGCAAAAACCCAACGCCTCCCTGTGGATCTGACCTCATGTCGTCCCACAGGGGACGTTATCGCCCAGGATTTTTGCATCCGCCTGTAAGCGCTACGCCCCCTTTTCTCTTTTTCGTCCCTCTGCTACTGTCCAACATAACCCTGACTCACGTTCATTGATGTTATGAAAGAAAAATTTTTAGAAGAAATGAAAAATTCTCTTCTTGAAGAGAAAAAACGCCTGGAAACAGAGCTGTCACGCTTTACACACCGCAATCCCAAGGCTGCTGGCACTGATTTTGATGCTGATTATCCAAATTTTGGTGAGTCGGAGGACGAAAACGCGGCCGAAGTCGCCCAGTTTGGCGACAATCTGTCCCTAGAACAAGAACTTGAATCTGCCTTAAAAGACGTTGAATCAGCCATGAAGGCGGTTGATAACGGCTCGTACGGTACTTGTAAGTACTGTAAGCAAAAAATTTCTGAAGAGCGTCTCCGGGCTAGACCGACATCAACATCTTGCGTTGTGTGCAAAAAAACGCTTACGCAGGAGGTTTAACGCTGCTCGCCATTGGCCTTATTGATGCCTGGCTTAAGGTCTACGCCTTGCAACATTTCCCCGAGGAGCAGACTGCTCCACTGGCAGCTTTTTTTTCGCTAGCTGTTCATAAAAATCCTGGGATTATATTCGATATTCCGCTCCCTTTTTGGTTCACTGCACCCATTACTCTGATTCTAATAATAATTCTTTTAGCCATGACTCGGCGGGGAATCGTTCAAAAAGAAGCGCTCCTTTTTTTAGGTGCCTGGTCGGCCATCGTTGGTGCCACAAATAATTTTTTCGACCGCTTGATCAACGGCTTCACCACTGATTACCTCATTTTTTTCCGACTTTCTGCAATCAACTTGTCGGATGTGCTTATCTGCCTTGGCATCGCCTTACTCCTTTGTTACCGTCCAACTAACTCCCGCGCACAGCAAAACTAATAATTCTACTCCCACAAACCATTTGGTTATGGGATTTTCTTGTGTTTTTGCCTCAGCACTCATTGGCTTACAGGCAATTCCGGTAAGGGTTGAAGCAGATATTTCTCACGGGTTACCGAGATTTCACCTGGTTGGCCTGCCAGATACAGCAGTAAGCGAAGCCAAAGACAGAGTTCGTTCGGCAATAAAAAATTGCGAATTACCTTATCCGCGAACAATCATCACCGTTAACTTAGCCCCCGCCGATGTCAAAAAACAAGGTCCATCGTACGATTTGGCAATCGCTGTGGCCATCCTGGCCGCTCAAGGCAACTTTCCGCCAGATAAACTAGCCACCACCCTATTTTTAGCCGAACTTGCACTCGACGGCAGTTTGCGGCCCATCCGCGGCATACTCCTAGCCGCACTAATGGCTAAAGAACAAGGCTTCAGGCGGTTAGTTGTCGCCCCTCAAAATGCCACTGAGGCGGCGCTTGTCTTGGGACTTGAAATTTATACTGCTACGAATCTCCGAGAGGTGATTATGGCTGACTGCGGTGGCCCCGCACTTAAGCTTCAAGTACCAACTAAACTGAACGCTCTAGCCAAAACGCCAGGCGATGACATGGCCAATATTCAAGGACAAGAACACGCCAAACGAGCCCTAGAAATCGCGGCCGCTGGTGGTCACAACGTGCTCATGATTGGCCCGCCAGGAAGTGGCAAAACGCTCTTAGCTCGTAGTTTGCCCTCACTATTGCCGCCACTTTCTTTTGCCGAGATCCTAGAAATTACAGCCGTTCATTCGGTAGCGAGAATGCTTCACTCAGAGGAAGCGCTCTTAACCACCCGGCCGTTTCGGGCGCCTCACCACACAGCAAGTGGTATCGCTTTAGTGGGTGGCGGCTCGTTTGCTAAGCCGGGTGAGATCAGTCTAGCCCACCGTGGAGTACTATTTCTTGACGAATTACCTGAGTTTTCGCGTCATGTTCTAGAAAGTCTTCGCCAGCCGCTTGAAGACGGGGTAGTAACCGTCTCGCGAGCTCATGGGAGCTACGTGTATCCAGCTCGTTTCATGCTCATTGGAGCCATGAATCCTTGTCCTTGCGGTAAATTGACGGATCCCAAACAAAATTGCACCTGCACACCCTTTCAAATAGATAAGTATCAACATAAAATTTCTGGTCCGCTTCTTGATCGTATTGATCTTGTCCTCCAGGTGCCGCGTGTTGAGATCGAAAAATTAATCAAAGCAGCTCCGAGTGAACCGTCAACGATTATTCGTGAGCGGATTGTCGCTGCTCGAGAAATCGAAACGCGACGCGGCGTAGACCTAGGCGTCATGACCAATGCCGAACTTAAAAGTCCACATTTAAAAACGGTTTGTGAACTCGACGAAGCAGGACGCGGACTCCTCCGCCAAGCCATCGACCGCTTGCATCTCTCAGCTCGTGCCTACACACGAATCCTCAAGGTGGCGCGCACGATCGCTGACCTCTCACTTGAGCCTAAGATACTGCCCTCACATATTGCTGAGGCTATTCAGTACAGAGGAACCCTTACCCCTACCTAAACCGAGACCTAAAATAGGTCTAAGATGACATTACGGCTATTAATATTTTGAAAACCTAATCACCTGACAAAGATCGCGATCTTGGAAAGCTTAGTACCCAAGGTACGAACCAGGATTCTGGAAACTACCATTGGCAATAACTTCAAAGTGCAGGTGTGTACCTGTTGATTTACCGGTAGAACCGCAGCGGCCAAGTGGCGTGCCGGCCGAAACCGAGTCGCCAACTCTAACGTACAGCGAATGAAAATGACCGTAACGAGTCACAAGACCATTTCCGTGATTAATTTCAACAGCAATTCCATAACCACCTTTAGAACCAGCAAACTGCACAATGCCGTCTGTGGCGGCATAGTTGTCATTGGTTGAGGAGCCGTCAGAGTGACCATTACAGTCAATGTCCCAGCCGGTGTGGAACCAGCTTAATTTACGCACAATATATTTTAGATCGGTCGGCCAGATCATTCTTGCACCCTTGGCGAGGCTCGCGTTTGAGCCAGAAGTTGTAGGAGCGGTGGTAAAAATATCACGCACGGCAACGGTTCTCGTGGTTGGCGCTGGCGCCTTAAGTTCACCTCCGGGAATAATCAGTTCTTGGCCAATCTTTAGCGCATCGGCGCTTTCTAAATTGTTGTAAGCCAAAACCTCATCAGCGGCAACGTCATATTTACTAGCCAGTCCAGAAAGCGTGTCACCACTTTTTACCGTATGCTCTACACCATCAACCGGTAGAATTGCGAGTTCCATGCCTGGTTTAATGAGCGAACGGACAGTAAAATTATTAGCCCAAAGAACTGTATTCAGTGATAAACCGAACTTACGAGCGATAGTCGATAACGTATCACCCTCTTCAACCTTGTAGGTTATTGTTTCGCTTCTTGGCGTCGCAGGTTCCGGTACCGCACGTTCGCTGCCGGGAGTTGATAACGCTAGGCCTCCAGCACCTAAAGCAATTGAGGAGGTGGTGGTAATAGGCGCTATTGCTCCTGGCGACACCTTAAGAAAACCGACACCAGAAGCGATGGTAGAAGAAACGGGAGGTTCGAACGACTCGGCCGTCTCTTCGATTACCTCCACTTCTTCTTCGCTCACTATGTTGTAAAGCAAGCTTTGCTGACCAAATGAGTCAGCTGCAGCTCTGACTTCTGTTAATTGAATATTTACAACTCCAGCAGCAACCGCAATCGCAACGATGGTGGCGTGTACCGTGTAACGGTTGGTAAGCAGAAACATTAGGCGGTTTTTAGCTGGTCTATAAAACTGCCCAAGCTGTCGTTTAATACCAAAAAACAATCCGTAAATTGGCAAAACAATAAATCTAAGTAAAACTTTTCCAAACGGTAAAAAAACTCGCTCTAGGCTCTTTACTACAAACAAAAACACGGCCTTGAGAGCTACAAGTCCGCGAATCAGTGCCAAACCGGCACGCACAATAATTGGATGTGGTTGTTTATCCACGCTATTTCAGAGTACCAGAAAATATCCTTTACGACAACTCTGTTTGGGCTAGCAAATTGACGACTCGTCGTTTTTTCACTATCCTTGGCCTCCTTACTCAACCATTCTCATTACCCAAGACATCCGAGATGTTCAAGGCTTTACAACGAACATCTTCGAGGTCTAGATTGTCTCTAAAATGTTTATGTCTCATAAACTTGAACAGGTGAGCGACACGCAAATCAAACTTACCATTACCGTGCCAGCCGAACAGGTGGCTCGTGCTATGGAGCATGCCGCTGAACACCTCTCGACAGAGGTCAACATCCCGGGCTTCCGTCCTGGCAAGGCCTCTTATGAAACCATGAAGCAACGTTTTGGCGAGATGAAAATTCTCGAAACAGCTTCTGAAGAGTTGATTCGAAGTTCATTCGTAGCCGCAATGCTTGAAGAAGATCTAGAAACCGTTGGCCAGCCTTACTTTAGTGTCCAAAAAATGGCCCCAGGTAATGATTTGGTTTTCACCGCCGAAATCGCCCTCATGCCGCACGCTATTAAGCTTGCTGATTACAATACGCTTTCTGTAGCCGCCCAGCCGACGGAACCGACGCCTGAGATAATCGATCGCGCCAAACAGGATCTCCTACGCATGCGCACCAACGAAATTCGCGCCGCCAAAGATTACGCTCTGCAAAAAGGTGACAAGGTGGTAATAAATATGACCATGAAGAAGGACGGAGTTGTCCTTGAAGGAGGGGAAGCACAAAATCATGGTGTTTACACAGCTGAAAATTACTATATCGAGGGTTTTGTAGAAAAAATATTAGGAGCTAAAGAAGGGGATGAGCTAAATTTTTCTCTTCCTTTCCCCAAAGAGCATTACCAAAAGCACGTGGCTGGCAAAGACGTTGACTTCACAGTCAAAGTAAACGAAATTTTTATTCTCGAAACACCGGCTTTCGACGACAAATTCGCCTCCGGTCTCGGTTTTAAGACCTCCGCTGAACTCGAGACGCAACTCAAGAAAAATTTGGGTGACGAAAAAGCTGCCGAAGAGACTCGCCGCCAAGAAAAAGAGTTGCTGGAGCTCCTCGCGAGCAAATCAACCTTCTCTGAAATCAGTGATCTCCTCGTGAATACCGAAATCGAGAAGATGATTCACGAACTTCGTCAATGGGTGACAGAAAATGGCATGGAGTTTAACGACTACTTGAAGTCGATCAACAAAACCGTGCCACAAATCAAACTCGATTTAGCTCCGCAAGCCATGACGCGCCTCAAAGTCGCTCTCGTCCTCGATGAAGTGGCCAAGCGCGAGAACATCGCTGCTTCAAGTGATGAAATCGAGGCCGAAATCGACAAAATCGCCAAGCAAGTCGAAAAAGATCCGCAGGCCAAAGAGTTTGTCTTCAGTCCGCAATACCGCGAACGCATCGAAACCCAACTCAAAAATCGAAAAACCGTTGAGTTCCTCAAGAGTAAAATGGTGAAGTAATAAAGTGAGAGCGGCCAACCGGCCGTCTTTGCTACACTGTGTTCATATGCTTTTTGGCGCACACGTTTCGGCAGCCGGGGGAGTGTGGAATGCTCCCGCTCACGGCAAGTTTTTGGGGTGTGAAATTATCCAATTCTTTACTCGGCCACCTCATAGTTTTGCGGCCAAGCCGATTACCGACAGTGATGCGGAAAAATTCAAAACGTCGATGAAAGAAAATGGCATCAAGAGCGCCTACGTTCACGCCCCGTACCTTATTAACCTCGCCTCAGCGAACAATAAAGTTCGTTTTGGCTCGATCAAAATGCTTCGCGACGAACTTGAACGTTGCTCAAAGCTCGGCATCAAAGCCATGATGTTCCATCCGGGCTCCGCCAAGGATGTGGGGCAAGAAAAAGGTGTTGAACTTGTTGTCGACGGCCTCAACCGCATCATGGATGGTTATGACGGGAGCTGTCAGTTCTTAATTGAGATCTCCGCAGGTGCCGGGGCTGTCATGGGTGACACTTTTGAGGAGCTTGCCCTGTTCTTAGACGGCGCAGAACGGGGAAAAGAGATCGGCATTTGCTTCGATACGCAGCATGCCTTCGCTTCTGGTTACGATCTTCGTAAAAAAGAAGATGTCGAGGCGACATTTAAGGCTTTTGACCAAGCAGTCGGCCTCAAAAAGCTCGTCGCCAGCCACTGCAATGACTCTAAAGTCGAATTCAACGCCCACAAAGATCGCCACGAACACTTAGGCCAAGGCCACATTGGCCAAGATGGCTTCAAACACATCGTCAATCACAAAAAACTTTCGCACATCGATCTCATTTTAGAGACGCCGTACGAAAAAGAGGGTCAAAAAGACGACCCTCGTATTCCAGATCTCGAACTCTTGAAGTCATTCCGTAAATAAGCCCACTCCGAGTGAATACGAGGAGTTAGGTTGGTTCGGCTGTCGTAGAAACTAACCCCTCACTTTCGTTCGGGGAGGAAAACCGCAGTTATGATATTGGTTTTCCACTGCAAACCGAACGCCAAAAACTCACAAATCATCTCGTCCCTGGACGGGCGGACGTTTGTCGCCACACTTCACGCTCCACCTCGTGACGGTTTGGCCAATGAGGAACTTGTAAACCTTGTGGCTGACAAACTAAATATTCCAAAAAGCTTCGTTGTCCTCGTTCGAGGGCATTCCAGCAAGGTAAAACATCTCGAAATCCCGGACGGAACCTCACTCGCACCGTTAAAATAAACACCTCGGTTAGAAGCGCACTTGAGGGGCGCTTAATCACTCGAGGTGACGCGACCACACTTCCTGGCACTCCGGCTCCTTGTTATTAAGTAGGTCATACATGGCCTGGGCGAAGCGGGAAGGGTCGTTTTTATGCCGACAGCGTTCTGGCGGTGAGATGGATCGGTTGTTCGGCCACCACTTTTCAACGAGCAAGCACTCCTCACGATAGATCGGAAACTCACGGTTCCAGATCTCAAGGCAACTGCGCTCAAGCTCGTCCGTTGCGAACGGTTCCTGGAAAAACTCCTGCTTTTCCCATTGCAGGTAGTGCATGTACTCGTGCCAGAGCGAGCGTTCCAGAGAGCGGTAAGCGAAGCCATCGCCCTCTTGCGCGCTCTTCAGGGTGCTTTGATTAAGCACAATCGTCGGTCGCAGGCTCTTATCATGCGACGTGCCGAACCCCACCTTCTTACCTTGGCTCGTGTAAAGAACGAAGCTTCCACCTAGGCCGACCGTGAGAGGCTTAACAACCAGGTAAATGCGCCCCTGCCGTCTATTCTTGTTGAAATCATCCGACACCCGTTTGTCAGGATGATTCTTAATGAGGCGGACCAGGAATTTACTAGCCTTCACCTCGTCAATCGTTGAGCCCGTAAGGCAAGCTTTGCGACCCGGCGCCGTGAACAGAATGACCCCGAGAATTCCGACGATAGCAGTCACACGCAACCAAGTTGACGACCCGGAATTCCGTGACGAATTTTTTGCCACGAACCCTCCCAGCTTATTGGTTAGGCTGTTATTTCATACCCAAAATTATAAGAAGTACACAAATATTAAGTCCCAACGTTTCTATGGCTGATCAACTCCGCCCTTTGAACAAGGGTTGCAGCGGGCCACGCGCCAGGAACCCATGGCGTACCCCTTCAAAATACCGTGTTTAAGGATGGCGAGGCGGGTGTACTCGGAGCAGCTGGGGTAAAAGCGACAAAAACCGTACGGATACATGGCTTTAAACGGCCCGTGATCGGGAGAAAAGGTAATTTGATACAGAACCACCGGAATCGTCGCCAGGCGCCGGATGCATCGTCCGTAGGGACGGGTCGCCGACCCGTCCCTACCTGTGTTGGATGATCCCGGCACGCGCCAAAACCCTTTCCAGACGCTGTTTTTTTTGTTCATACGGAAGATCGAGGGCGGGCTTGCCGATAAGCAACATAACATCAAAGCCCGGTTTAAGCTTAGGAAGTATTTTGTGCACGATTTCCCGGTACTGACGCTTCATTTTATTGCGATCAACAGCATTTTTACTCACTTTCGTGCCCGCAATAACGGCAAAACGAGAGTGTTCAAGCCCGTTTGTGGCATATTTAACCCCACAGGCCGCATCAAACACCCCTCGCTTATGAGCAAGAACCTTCGAAATATCAGTATCTTTCTGCAAACGATGTTTGGCCGGGAGCATATGCATTGTTATGAGCTGACCTCCCCCTACTTCCTCCTTCAACAAGTAGGGGACGCTATGACATTGTCATTGTGCATCGCGTCTCCCCTTGTGAAAGAGGGGGAATTAAAGAGGGGGTTGGTCCCATTGTACCAATGACAATGAAAAATCCTGGATTTTACACCAGGATTTTTCATCTAGCGAGGTCTCGCGGTTACCGTCAGTCGCTTGCGACCCCTGGCGCGACGACGCTTGAGAGTGCTGCGTCCGCCTTTGGAGCGCATTCGCTTCCGAAAGCCGTGAACACGGGCGCGACGACGCTTTTTTGGTTGATATGTGCGCTTGGGCATACTGCGAATAGTCTACATTTTTTGCAAAAATTGGTCAAACTCAAACAATATTCACACCACTTATGAGGTTATCCACACTTTTACCCACCTTATACACACCGTTCACCTATTTAAAGAGCATTGTTACCTGTGGACAGATCCGCTATGATGTGGCACATCTCTATATGGGGGTACGTCGATCTCCCGAGATTGAAAATATGGTATTCGCGCGTTTATGAACACGCATGAGCTTTGGCAGGCCGTACTTGGTCAGATCGAACTTAAAATTAGTCGGGCGCACTTTTCTACCTGGTTCAAAAAAACCTTCATTTGCGAATACCGAACCGGCACCATTATCGTGGCTGTGCCGAATTCGATTGCCCAATCCTGGCTTGAAAAGAAGTATTATCGTGACATTCTCGAGGCCTTTCAAAATATCATTAATCAACCGGTTCGAAGTTTGACTTACCGCGTTGAAACTAAGTCAAATGGTCCGCAACCGATTATTTTAGAGAGCCCTAAACTCACTCCGTCAACACCAGAAGACTACGGTTTTACGCCTACAAATGGGGCCGATGTAGCACCACCCTCGGGAAATATCACCCTAAACAATACTTATAACTTTCAAACCTTCGTGGTGGGCAAACAAAACGAGCTCGCCCACGCCGCCTCGCAAGCCGTAGCCGCACAACCAGGAGGCACCTATAATCCGCTATTTATTTACGGAGGTGTCGGCCTTGGTAAAACCCACCTTTTACATGCTATAGCTAACGAAATACGCCATCGCTGGCAAAGTGTTCGTATTATGTACGTAACTTGTGAGCACTTTACGAATGATTTTATTCACTCTGTACGTACCGGAAGAGGTAAGGAATTTAAGGATCGCTACCGTAACGTTGACCTCTTACTGATTGATGACATTCAATTTATTACCGGAAAAGAGGGTACTCAGGAAGAATTTTTCCATACTTTCAACACCCTACACCAAGACAATAAACAGATCGTTATTTCTTCAGATCGACCCCCAAAATCAATTGCTGGCCTAGAAAAACGCCTTCAATCGCGTTTGGAGTGGGGGATGTTGGTCGACGTCGGCACACCTGACCTTGAAACCCGTATCGCCATTCTTCAAAAGAAGTGTTTAGAACGCGGTTTAGATCTTGATCGCGATTCTCTTCAGTACGTAGCCTCAACGATCGCTTCAAATATCCGTGAACTTGAGGGTGCTTTAAATAAAATAATCGCCGTTCATCAATTCAGAAATATTTTACCGTCTCTTGAAACAATCAAGCCAATTCTCGCAAGTTTCGAGGCTGAAAATGTTAAAAAAACCGTCACCCCTAAGCAAGTAATTCATATCGTGGCTGAATATTTTGATATTTCAATCGAAGAGGTGCTCGGTAAAAGCCGTGAAAAACGTTTGGCTTTCCCTCGACAGATAATTATGTATCTATTACGTGAGGAAATGAAGAGTTCATACCCCACAATCGGCACCGAACTTGGTGGCCGTGATCACACGACCGCCATGCATGCCCACAGTAAAATTGCTTTACTTGTCGAGAGCGATGACAAGCTACAAAAAGATCTCGAACTGATCAAGCAACGTCTTTATGTAGGAGGTTAGGGATAACGTGAGGACAAATCCGTGGACAAAGGGAGGTATAACTAGGAGGATAATTTAGTGGATAAGCTGCGTATAAAATCGACTAACACCATCCGTTCGTAGTTATCCCGTTTTAAGTAGACACCTGTGTCACTATTAATCCCCATGGGCGCCAGCAGAAAACCACGGTAAGATACGGTCGCTCGTAGTTACCCCCGCGATCCATAAGCTTACTGTTACTACTATTTATTAATATTAATAATCAGTTTCCTGTGAAGCTCTCTTGCACCAAAGAGAACCTTAATCAAGGTCTCTCCGTTGTGAGTCACGTAAGCGCCAAAAACGCCAACCTACCTATTTTGAATAATGTATTACTTAGAGCCGATGTTGGTGGACTAAAACTCACAGCGACAAATCTAGATATTACTGTGACCTGTCAGGTTAGGGGAAAGATCGACCAACCCGGAGAATACTCCGTACCCTCCAGGCTTCTTTCTGATTACGTAAGTTTGTTGCCTGACGAGCGAGTTGATCTAGATCTTCTAGATAACGCTCTAGCGGTCGTTTGCGCAAGTTCAAAAACAAAAATCAACGGACTTCCAGCTGGTGAATTCCCTCTTGTTCCGCAGATTACCGGCGGAACAAAGTACGAAGTGCCGGTTGTGCACCTTGATGATGCACTGGGCCGTGTTTTATTCGCGGTCGCGACGAGCGAGGCCCGTCAGGTGTTAACTGGAGTTCATCTAGCGTTCTCAGGCGAGAAAAAATCAGTCATTGTGGCGGCCACGGATAGTTATCGTTTGGCTGAATCCCAAGTACCACTCGTCGGCGAGGTAGTTATGGGGGAGCGAAAAGTTATTGTGCCCTCACGAACTCTGTCTGAACTTCGTAGAATCATTAGTGTTTTAAAAAATTCAGCTGAAATTCCAGAAAAAATTGAAATTGAAGTAGCCGAAAATCAAATTGCTTTCCGTTACGGTAACGCTGAAATCTCCTCACGCACTATTGATGGCGTTTATCCCGATTACCAACAGATCGTACCTAAAACGTCGAACACCGAGGTTGTAGTGCCACGCCAAGCCTTGGTACAGGCCATCCGTCGAACCAGTTTGTTCTCCAAACAGGGACTTTTTGATGTTAAGCTTGAGCTTAAAGAAGGAGGTAAAGAAATTACTTTATTAGCCAACGATTTAGGCCGCGGTGAGAATACGGTGCTACTCGAAGCTGAAATTAAAGGCAAAGACAACGCGGTCATGCTTAATTATCGATATGTGCTCGACGGTTTAAACGCGATGACGTCAGAACAGGTGGTTATAAAGCTTATCGACGGAGTAAATCCTTGTGTTATCGCCCCCAAAGAGAACGCTGAGCAAGGATACTTGTACATTGTGATGCCCATTCGGTCATAAACCAAGAGCTAAGACTCTAGTGGCTTAGGACACAGTCCTGATTTCTTCTAGAACGTCTAGAGTTTTGAATCTTGTGTATTGTTTTAGTTAAGAACTGGAATTCCACCCCCAGGCGGAGGGTCCTTAACAATTATAGTTATTGGTGCACCCTCGATACTTGAACCTTCTTTCGTTGTTCCGATTGGAGTCAGAGTGTACTGCGCTACTTCAGGCAACGACCAGATGAAGGTACTAACAGCGCTTGGCTGTGTTGTTTCACCTACAATTGAACTTGCGCCAGTCCAAAGGTTTTTGGCAATGATACTCATAGCGGCAAACGAGCCAGCATTTGGAATTTCAACAACCACGGTGTAAGCAGGCGAAGTTTTTTCTATCGTTTGGTTGTTGAAGGGGTTGGTGATACGGAAATCAGCGTTATTACCCGGTTCCGTAACCTGAATTTTTACACTGTCGGTATTGCTATTATCAACATCGTCATAGACGGTAGCCGAAAGCGTGTGATCACCGACTCCGACCCACGAAGGTAGCACGATGTTTGCGCTTTTAATTGAGCCTGAGATGGCAATTGACGTGCCGTCAATGAAGTATTCAACGCGACTGAAGCTTCGTTCAACATCGATCTCTACTTCAACTGTAAAACTTCGCCCTACGTTTTCATTGGTCGCTGGTTTTTCGATATTAATATCAGGTTCATTTCGTTTTACGTGAACATCATCTTCTTCGGTTGGGGGGGTGCAGGTTACATAAGGTACCTCGCCTTCCTTAAGGTTGGCGTTGTGGTTGGTAATGAAATTCTGTACCCCAGTTTCCCAGGCGGTGTAGTGCGGATCGCTGGCCGGATTTGAGGGTGTTGGGCCAAGTGGGTTGGCGCGGTCAACATAATGAAGAATGTTGTGGTACTCGCCGCATTGAATAGTCTGCTTATAACGCTCTGGTGTACGCTCGGTGGCAAGTTTGCCACTCGCTGTGTCGATGGTTAGGGTGGTGGCCGGTAGAAGGCCGTCAATAACTGCTTTACCAGTGCTTTTAATCTGCGCTGAGGGGAAGTTTTCAATCGCCGTACCTTTAAGCGAACGACTCATGTATTCGTTCCAGATGGGGGCCGCAATTTTTGAGCCATCAGCGCCGCGATTCATGGCGGTGCCGTCGTGATTACCCACCCAAACCCCAGCCACGAGCGATGGCGTGTAGCCCATTGTCCAAGCATCTTTGTAGCTATTCGTGGTGCCGGTTTTGGCTGCTACGGGACGTGAACCCAAGGTTAAATAGTTGTTATTACCAAAAACATAGGCGCGGGCGCCGTTGTCCGAGAGCACGTTAGACACCGTAGCGGCCAAGTTGGTGTCTATGGCCTGATTGCCCTTATGTTCTTCTTCTTTCCATTCCTCAAGAATATCGCCGCCCGATTTTTCAACTTTGAGGATCGCTATTGGTTCACGATAAACGCCACCCGAGGCAAAAACTCCGTAGGCCGCGGTGTGGTCAAGGAGTTCTACTTCAGCTCCGCCAAGAACCATAGAAAGTCCGACTTGCGAGGGGTCATTAAGAGTTGAGTAGCCGAGTCTTTGGGCAAACTTCAGGGCAGGTTCAATACCCACAAGATAGAGGGTTTTAACTGCCGGAATGTTGAGCGATCCCTGAAGAGCTTTACGTATACTAACAACCCCATGTTCCTGAAGATCGTAGTTATTTGGGGTGTAAGGGCCTGTGGCTGTGGGGAAAGTGGTCAACGTATCCCAAAGCAAAGTGTTAGGAGTGTAGCCGCGCTCAAAAGCTGCCGCGTAAACAATCGGCTTAATACTTGAGCCCGGTTGGAGCGGCCGCAGAGTAACGTTAACTTGGCCTGCAATCTCGTCATTCCAGTAATCGGGTGAGCCGACCATGGCCAGAATTTGTCCAGTTTTAGGATCGATTGACACAAGGCCAGCATCATCAAACGCGTAGCTTTCGCTATAAGCCGTTACCCCATTAGTTATTGCCTCTTCGGCAATTTTTTGTTGGTCATAATCAAGGGTAGTTATGACGCGCAGACCACCGGTTTCTACCAGGCGCGGGTCATACTTTTCTTCGAGGAGCTCCTTAACCCACAGGACAAAATGGGGCGCTTCAATATTGTTTATTGAAACGTCGAGGGTGGTGTCTTCGGTTTTTGCCACTTCGACCTCGGACTGTGTCGCGTAACCTTCTTCGATCATGCCGTCCAGAATCCAATCCCGGCGTTCCTTGAGAAGATCTGGATTGTTGATGAGCGTTGTTGGCCGGTTAGGAATTGCCGCGAGAGTTGCGGCCTCGGCGAGCGTGACGTCACGCACTGATTTATCAAAATAAGCCTGGGCCGCCGCCTCAACACCATAGTTGGTGCCGCCATAAGGAATTTCGTTCAAGTAAAGCTGAAGAATTTCGTCTTTTTCAAATTTTTTCTCTAGGGCTACAGCTATCATTATTTCCTTAACCTTACGAGCAATTGTTTGCTCGTCAGTTAGAATTGCTTTTTTTACTAACTGTTGGGTGATGGTCGAGGCGCCTTGGCCAGTTGGATCAAGATGAATTACGTTTGAGAGGAGAGCGCGCAAAATACCTTTGATACTTATGCCGCTATGCTCATAGAATGAACGATCTTCGGCGGTGATAGCTGCTTTTTCAACTGCGTTAGGAATTTCTTCAATGGTTACCAGTGTGCGCTTTTGTTCAGGGGCGATTTCGTAAAGCAGGTGCTCGCCAGAGCGATCGTAAATTTTGGTTGATTGGGATACCTCACGGGCCAAAATTTCGTCAGGGTCTGGCAGGCTTTGTGAATACCAAGCAAAAAGTCCAAGAAGCACAATGGCACCAAGTAGTGTGGCCGCGAGGACGGCTAAAATAATGTTTTTTAGCAACCCGGTTTTTTTGAGCTTAAGAAACAAGGCGTGAAAATCAGGGAGTTTAAACGTAAAGCGCGAAAAACGCCCCTGGGAATAACGATGCATACTTGGCCTATGATACGGTATTTATAGATTGACGAAAAGGGCTATGAATGCTATGCTGTTGGCCATAAATTCCAGGAGGAAACTCCTGGTTTTTGTATGCCAACCCTCTTTATTCGGTTCAAAAACTTTATTCTCAAGTCACCGCTTGATAGTGCTATTTTAGCCACTTTTTTAGTGGCGATTTTTTACGTCCTCGTGCCTTTCGGGCAGGCAGCGGATGCTGAGTCGCAGACAAGTGAAGACCGAGCCGTAAAGCTTACGGTTGAGGCGATGCTCAATAATTCAGAGCCATATGGTCAGCTACCAATCGCGGGGATGCGCGAGCCGTATTCGGTTATGACTGTAACCGCCTCGGCTTACAACAGTGTGCCGTGGCAGACTGACTCAACGCCATTTATTACCGCTTCTGGAACTACGGTGCGCCATGGTGTTATCGCCGCTAACTTTTTGCCCATCGGTACCAGGTTGATGATCCCAGATATTTATGGCGATCAAATTTTTGTTGTTGAGGATCGTATGAACAAACGCTACACCCGAAACATTGATGTTTGGATGGAGGAGATTCCTGAGGCCAAGAGCTTCGGTCGCAGGTCCGTAAAGATTTACATCTTCCCTAACGAGTAAAGAAGTGCTAACCTCCCAAGGCAGCACTTCTTTATTTTATGAAAAAACTTTTTTTGGGCCTCGGTGCCACGCTTCTTCTCGGGGCGGGATGTTTGTCGAATATTGGTTTGGGCAGCAAGGATGTTGAAGGTTCCTGGTACTTAGCCTTTAATCTTCCGGAGGGCTGGATCATGGTTGAGCCATACAATAGTGGCGACATTACTGATCCTGGCTTTAAGCTCAATCAAGAGGTTACGCAGTCAATGAATGCCATTATTTTGCAGGGCACAAATAAGGCGATCTATGGTTCTACAGGTGCCTTGGGCGACGGTATCTCGGAGCTTATTGATGCCGGTAAAGTTGAAGTCAACGGACCAATTATTGAAATCACACTTCTTGACGAGCGGCGAGTAATCCCAAGTGAGGCCGAAGACATAGGCGACGGTTTTTCTCGGGTTAAACTGTGCGAAGACGGCGATGAATGCCAAATTGGTGGTCAGTTGAATTACGATTACTATCTTGAAACCGCCAAGGCCAAATACAAATTCGATGTGAGCGGTCTTAAACGAAGTGAGGCAGAAGATATTATAACTTCAGCTAAAGAAGTGACCACTTACACCGGTCCGCAGGCTGAAATAGAAGTTGAGTAAGAAGTAAAAAAATCGGGCCTTGAGCCCGGTTTTGTTTACACAAAAACCTCAGTATTCGTGACGAGTTTGGGCGAACGGGTGAATTTCTCCAAGGCGACCTATGAAGGTCGGTGAGGAGAAATTCGGGTCCCGTAAGACCAAAATCGGCCGAATAATGAGGTTTTCATGGAGGCCACGACCAGGATTGAACTGGTGTATAGCGGTTTTGCAGACCGCCGCGTTAACCAACTTCGCCACGTGGCCACGATGAGCGCAGGTTAGCAAGAAAAAACTATGCCATCAAGCTTACCCCTCAAGTAAAATCCTCACTATGTGCCCTACCTCCATGGAGGCTAGGTTTTTAGGAATAACCTCGTCAATCTTTTTTGCTAAATCAGAGTGCAGGTGTTCGATGAATATATTTTTGTTGACTTCTGGCACGCAAACGATAACGGTTTCAAACCGGTCGCTTTTTAAAAGCTCTTGTAATCGTTCCTCTAGCTTGTGATACAGCTCAATTAAGCGATGGTCTTTCATGTTATCAAAACTGGGCTGACCGACAGCTCTCGCAGAGGTAACACGTTCTCGCTTGCTGTTGGCAGGTGTAGTAATCTCATCGATTTCTTCTACTTCGCGCTCGATTGCCGAGAGCAGGCGAGCACTTTCGTTGTTAGTGACGGCAATGAGCGTCTTTTTGGCGAATGGGCGATAGTGATCGGATATTCGCATACGCCGAACATTGTACCCCGCGTGCTACAATTTGCCTATTGTGGCTTTCGCATTTAGTCCATTTTGGTTTCACGGCACTGGTCACAAATGCGAAACCCTCATATAATTTTGTCCTATGCGAGGAGGCAAGCTCCGTGATTTACTCACGGGGAATATTCGAGAAATCGTTTTTGGTTTTGAGGACAGTTTAGTTTCAACTTTAGGCGCGGCGAGCGGCATTGCTGTCGGGAGCGGCGACACTTTTACAGTTCTTCTTGCAGGTACAGTGCTCGTGGCGGTTGAAGCGGTTTCAATGGCCGCGGGGAGCTATCTGTCGTCAAAATCAAGTAGCGAACTTTATGAGGAAAGAGCCCGTCAGGACGCAACTCGTATTCTTCATGCCCGGGTATCAGACGAAGAAACCTTAAAAGCTTTTTTTGCTCGAAAAAAATTCACCAAAGACGAAACTCAAGCCGCTCTTCAGGCCATCGCTCGGGAACGCAAGCTTTGGCTTACTGAGGTTCGTCGCCAGGAATATCGTTTTGCGCCAGCTGTAAGCGCATACCCGGCCATGTCAGGGTTGGTTATGGGTGTTGCTTATGTAGCCGGGGGGTCGCTTGTCATGCTGCCGTACATTTTGTTGCCTCTCAATCAGGCCCTTCCCGTGGCCGGTACTCTCGCGATCATGACTCTCTTTGGACTTGGTATTTGGAAGGCCAATCTTACGGGCAGTTCGCGCCTCCGGAGCGGTACCGAAATGGTCGTGGTGTCACTTGTCGCCGCTCTTCTTGGTATCATTATCGGACGTTATGTTTCTACATCGCTTTAAAAGTAAACAAGCTCCGGATTTTCCCAAGAATCTTGACTGGCTTAATAGTGAGCCTATTAATTTAAAAGCGCTTCGCGGCAAGAAAGCAGTGCTCATTGATTTTTGGACCTATTCTTGTGTTAATTGCCAACGAACTTTTCCGCAACTTTTGCGGTGGCATAAGATTTATGCCGCTAAAGGACTCGTGATAATTGGTGTTCACACTCCTGAATTTGCCTTCGAAAAAAAACTGACTAACGTCGAGCTCGCTCTTAAAGAGAACGGAATTACTTATCCTATAGTCCTCGACCCTGACTATAAGATTTGGCATTTATATAATAATCAATACTGGCCGCACCATTATTTAATAAACCGGCAAGGTAATATAGTTTATGATCACGCGGGAGAAGGGGGGTATGCGGAAACGGAAGTTGAAATTCAAAAAGCACTCAAAGAATTGGGGGCGGAAGATCTCCCGGCTATTGGCCCGGATAACTCACTCGGAGGTAAGGTTTGTTATCGTACCTCGCCCGAGCTTTACCTTGGGTTCCTTCGTGGCAAATTAGGCAATCGCAAAGAATTTTTGCCGGACACCGAGGAATCTTTTGAAGATAGTCAGCACCACGAAGATGATTTGCCGTATTTACACGGCCACTTTAAAGTGGCGGCCGAATTTATTGAGCACACAAGAAAGCTCTCGGCGCCAACCGAATACTTGGTGTTAAAATATTCAGCTTTCAGTGTTAATTTAGTTATGGCTACCTCGGACGATCGGTCAGCCGTTCTCGAAGTCGAGCTTGATGGTTTGCCGCTTCCGAAGGACCTAGCCGGGGACGATGTACGAATTGGCAAAGACGGCAAAGCTACGATAACCGTCAAAGAATCCAGAATGTATCAAATAGTGAACGCCAAAGTTTATCATCGCGGAACCTTGAAACTAAAAACTGCCTCGGGCAACCTACGAATGTATGCGTTTACCTTTGGTGGCTGCGAGGAATAGAACAAAATACTACCTAGACTCGGCGTCCGCAACCCCGGTTGCGGCTAAGGTATTCCAAAAAATGGAACCTTATTTTTCATTGCATTTTGCTAATCCTTCAAGTATTCACCGGCTAGGACTCGTCGCTCGTGAGGCTGTAAATGAGGCACGCAGGCAAGTGGCCAGGCTAATTGCGGCCCGACCCGATGAGATTGTTTTTACAAGTGGCGCCACGGAATCAGTAAATTTGGCCCTAGTTGGGGCCGCTCGAGCCCTGAAAGGGCAGGGGAACCACATTGTGACCGTTGCCACGGAACACGCGGCTACCCTCGAAGTCTTGAAACGTGAAGGTTTTACCGTGACTTTTGTGCCAGTCGGGCCAGAAGGCGAGATCAGAGCTGAGCAAGTGCTTTCTAGAGTTCGCGCGGATACTATTTTGGTTTCTGTCATGTACGTTAATAACGAGCTAGGGGTGGTGGCGCCACTTTCAGAAATTGGCAAAGGCCTCGCGCGCCACCGCAAAGATCATCGAACTTTATTCCCCTTATTTCACAGTGATGCTACTCAGGCGGTTGGCTTGAGATCTGTTGATGTTGAAAAACTTCATCTCGATCTTATGAGTTTTGCCGCGAGTAAAATGTACGGCCCCAAGGGAGTGGGCGCTCTTTATGTACGTCGGGGAGTCAGACTCACGTCGTTAATTGTAGGCGGTAATCAGGAGCAGAGTTTGCGAGCTGGTACAGAAAATGTTTCGGGAATTGTAGGTTTTGGTGAGGCGGCTCGTTTAGCCTGGCGTCATCGAGCGCGTAACGCCGAACACTTGGGTCGAGTAAGATCGGCATTCCTTAAAACACTTAAAAAATTTGTGCCAAATATTCGCCTAAATGGTGAGGCTCCAGAAACCGTGCCGTCAATTATTAACCTGAGTTTTCCCGGACTCGACGGCGAGGAATTACTACTTCGTTTAGATGCGCGTGGTGTCTGCGCCTCAGCCGCTTCGGCTTGTAAAACATCGGATCATCCAAGTCATGTGCTAAGAGCGATCGGTCGCACGGAAGATGAGGTCAAGGGAAGTTTGCGTTTTTCATTTTTAACCACCATGTCAGTACCTCAGGCTAAGCGTGCCGCTAAAATTGTTGGTCGTGTAGTTCGTGCCATGAAGGGTTGAAATTTGAAGGGTCAAGCGGCTATACTTTTCAGGCTATGAAAATTCGCATCGTGGTTGACCCGGATTTGTGCATTGGGGCGGCGAGTTGTGTGACGGTGGCGTCAGAGTCTTTTGTACTAAACGTAGAAAACAAGGCCGAGGTCTTAGATCACGGCGAGGCCGAGGGCGGACCAAGCTATGATCGAGTAGTAACTGTAACTGAAGCCGAAAAAGATCAGATAATAGAAGCCGCCAAGTCTTGCCCCACGCTTGCTATTAGTATTTTTGATGAGCAAGGGAATAAGCTTTACCCGCTATGAATATTCTGATCCTCGGGGGAGGTATTGCTGGTACCACTGCGGCGGAAGAGGTTCGTAAGCGGCTTCCGGAGGCGAGCATCACAATCCTTGAGGGCGAAGAACATCGCTTGTACTCTAGAGTTCTTTTGCCACACTATCTGAAAGGCAAGGTAACTCGTGAAAGAGTTTTTTTACGAGCCGCTGAATGGTATCAAGCGCAGCGTATCGAGCTTTTGACTGGGGTCAGAGGCTTGCATATTGATGCTCTTAATTTTTTTGTAGCGGCAACTGATGGTCGCGAGCATCCTTATGACAGGTTGCTCATAGCCTCAGGTGGCGAGCCTAATTTATTTACCCAGGATTTGCGAGGCGTATCGTATTTGCACTCCCTCGATGACGCTGATCATCTTCTAGAATTAATTCGCGAATTACTAAGTAAACCAAAAGAAGAGCAGCGGGCCGTAGTTTATGGCGGAGGTTTTATGGCTTGCGAATATGCAAATATTTTTGCTCATTACAACATTTCAACCGCCATACTCATGCGTGAAACCGGTTTTTGGTCAAAGATTCTAAGTTGGGAAAGTCAGGAGGTGCTCAGAGCGCACGCCGAAAAAGTTGGAGTAATGGTTGTCCCAAAGGTGGTACCGGAGCTGATTGGTAATAATGAGCTTACGGGTGTCGCTTTTGACGGTCGAGAAGTCAAGGCGGGAATTCTGGGGGTCGGCATTAGCTCAGCGCGTGATGAACTTTTGGCTGCAACAGCTGGTTTGAGTGCCGCGCACGGCATCGAAGTTCAGGAGGACTTATCTACCAAGGTTAAAGGCATCTGGGCGGCAGGGGATGTGGCGATGGTCAATGACACGGTGGTTAAGCGACATGTACGTTACGGTAATTGGTTGAATGCTCAAGTACAGGGTCGAGTGGCTGGTCAAAATATGGCCGGCGACCCGGCTGCTTTTAGGTTGGTGTCCCAATACTCCACCAATTTACTTGGTTTGAATGTGGTATTCCTTGGCGATACCAACCGCCGGGCCGCACATGAGGTACGTTTGGCTCGCCTTGAGCCCGGAGCTAGCGAAGAACATTTTATTCGTGACGGCAGGTTAGTTGGCGTGGCGCTTATTGGCGAAGTAAGCAAACGTGGTACCCTAGTTTCTAGGATCGGCCATATCTATGAACCTTGATGACGACAAGATTTACGAAAAATACGACCCAGACGACGTTGGTTTTGGTATCGCAAACCTCCCGGAACAAATCCGTTTGGCTTGGCACGATACTCGAGAGCTCGAGGTGCCTCGTTTAACCAACAAAGTGAAAAATATCGTGCTCGTTGGCATGGGGGGTTCTGGACTTGGAGCCCATCTTTTAGAAACGGTGTTCGGCTCGCGGCTTAAGGTACCGTTTGTGGCAGTGCGTGATTATGAGCTTCCCGGTTGGGTCGATAATAAATCACTCGTTATACTCTCAAGTTTTTCTGGTAATACTGAAGAAGTTTTAGCAATTGCTCTTGAAGCCAAGCGCCGCCGAGCCACAATTTTTACGATTGCCGCGGGCGGTCAACTAGCGGCCACAAAAAACGTCGCTGCTAGTTATCAATTTGTTCCCGGTGAATTAGCTAAACAGCCACGTTTTGGCGTCGGCTTTTCTTTTGCTGGCGTGGTGGGGCTTTTGGAGCGTGCAGGACTGCTTAAAGTTTCAACCTCAGAAATGAAGGCCATGATGACCGCCATGCACGAAGTGATTGATGTCTGTGCGGCAGACATTAAAACAAGTGAAAATCCAGCCAAAACTGTGGCCGCGGAGCTCGTGGGATACTCGGTTCTTGTGCTTGCTGCTCAGCATCTAGTTGGTGTAGCCCATGTCATGGCTAATAGTTTAAACGAAACAGCTAAACAATTTGCTACCTTTTTTGCGCTTCCCGAAATGAATCATCACTTGCTTGAGGGTCTGACATACCCCAAGTTTTTTGCTCCCCAAACAAAAGCGCTGCTTCTTGGCTCTACACTCTACAACTCTCGTCTGACACGACGCTCTTCTTTGACACTCGAAATGGTTGAGCGCCAAGGGGCTTCAGTTATTGAGTACGTGGCGGCTGGTAAAACTCCACTTGAGGAAATGGGAGAAGTTTTCCAGTTTGGAAGTTATGTAAGTTGGTACCTGGCGCTTCTTAATAAAGAAAATACTTTAGCCATCCCCTTTGTTGAAGAATTTAAGGAACGTTTACAAAAATCACCAAAAAAATAAACACGCAGCTCAGGCTTAATGACGTTTTTGCATAAGCTGCGTGAAGATGTAGAAAACGATCTGGCGGTAGATTTCGCTCCAGGAAGAGGCGGTAGCACTGATGCTTTCCTCATCCCCCGAAGACCAGTCGTCCGTTTCGTCGAGCCCCTCGTCTTCGTCAGACCGGAGGTGGATGAGATGAGGTACAACGCCTTTCAAGCAACGCAGCTTCCAGTGATCGTTGTCGATGAAGATGTCGATGTTCCGGTCCGCGGCGACTTCTGATTTGTCGTGGTTCATGCCGACCCCGACAAATTCGACAAACAATCCCTTAGACTTGAGCCACTTTTCGGCGATAGGTGACGACAGCGGCGAGCGGTTGCTCACGATGAGGAGTTTAACGCCGAGGGTTTGGCGAAGGCGACGCAGGTAGAGCGCGGCATCGCGGTAGTCAGAGGCTTGGAGCCCGACCTCCTCAACCTCATACACTTGGCGTTTGACTTCCTGGTACTGGCGCAGCCTCAGGGTTTTGACTCCTCGCTTGATGTCTTCGCGCACCAAGCGTTCGTGGAGACGTGCCTCTTCAAGGCCCTTGATGCCATAAAGCTCTTCAGCCTTTTTGCGCTTGAGCTCGTTACTCGAGTACACCGTCTTGTCGAAGTCCACGCCCACAAGCACGGTGCGCTCGCTCGTGGCGAGCCAATTCCTAACCTCCCGCTCGACCAAGTCAAAGACCTCAGTGCAAAGCGGAATAGGCTGCAACTTGGGTTGCATTAATCCTCCTTCCGCCGAGCGGTTTGTGAATGATCTTGGACTTACGGTAAGGTCTTTATCTACTTGCGTCAAGTGGTTTTTTTAGCTACCATCTTGGCTGCTTTGGAAAGGTGGCAGAGTGGTCGAATGCGCATGACTCGAAATCATGTATGTCTGTAAGGGCATCGAGGGTTCGAATCCCTCCCTTTCCGCCAAGTTTTACATTCAGCGAAATTAAAAGAGGTTGGCGATTTAGCGTCGTGAGCAAGTCAGTGACTTTATCCGTTGGGGCCATGGACCGTAAGCAGTTTTGGTGGTAAAAATTGCTAAGGTCCACGATGTTTTCGCTATGAATGATTGAAACAAATGTGCAATTTTTAAAAACTCAGGAGTGGAAAATTTTGTTAAGTGTCATCATTGGATTGTCTATAATATTCGCTTTTAGGCTGCTTATAAGTACAACAACGAATTCAGCCCAGCAGTCTAGTTCGATAAAAAACGCTGAAGAAAAAGTTAATTGGCAGCTTCGTGAAGGCGGGTTTTGGGTTGCGCAAGAAACTCCACCACCCTGTCCAGATCCGCTCCAGCTAGTCACACCAGTTGATGTATCGCTACAAACAGCTATTTTATATCCCGGTCAGGTGCGGGGCGGAGCCTATAAACCCCATGGTGGCTTCCGTTTTCCCGAATTAGATGAAAATCGGCTTACCGTTACCATCCCAATGGATGCAGAGGTCATACGCGGATCTCGAGCGTATCGCAATGGGGAAAATCAGTACTCCTTTGAATTTATTGCGCCATGCGGAATTTGGTACTCGTTTGGTCATTTGCTAGAGTTAACACCGAAGTTTCAGGCATTGGCCGACAGTTTGCCGCTCATCAATGATGATGCCGAGGGGTTTCACACCACCCAGATTTTTTCATTGACCGAGCCGGTTCCGGTCACTGCCGGTGAGATCATTGCCACAAAGGTTGGTTACGCTATTTCTCACAACGTCTTTTTCGATTTTGGCGTATTGGATTTACGACAAACAAACGGATTTATTATTCGGTCTGAATGGGAAGAAAAATACAGCGACCAGTTTGATCATTATGGGGTGTGTTGGCTGGATCTATTCTCGCCAGCTGATTCGGCAAAAATTAAAGCCTTACCCGGAGGTGATTTTGAGACCGGTAAGACAAGTGATTATTGTAATTAAAATTTTCTAGCAACGTAAAGAATTTTTACGTTAATCAAGCTCATTTTTAATAATTAAGTTATTGCATTTAGATCGTGAGCCGATAATTTTTTATCGGTGTATAATGTTCGGGTTATGCCTGAGGCAAAAATTCGTAAGGCAATTATTCCGGTGGCTGGCATGGGAACGCGTTTTCTGCCTGCTACTAAAGCGCAGCCCAAAGAAATGCTGCCAATTGTTGATAAGCCGGTCATTCAATATATTGTTGAAGAAGCGGTCGCTGCGGGTATTGAAGAGGTCATTTTCGTGACAGCCATCGGCAAGCGTGCGCTTGAAGATCATTTTGACCGAAATTTTGAGCTCGAGTACCGCTTGGCTCAGAAGAAAAAAGATAAAGAACTAGAAGCTATTGAACGCATTGGCCGATTGGCTAAATTTGCCTTTGTAAGACAAGCCAAACCCATGGGTGATGGGCACGCTATTCTAGCCGCTGCTCCGTTTGTTGGCACGGACGAACCAGTGGCTGTGCTTTTTGGCGACGACATCATTACAAGCGAAGTGCCAGCTATCGGCCAGCTTATTGCTACTTACGAAAAGTACCATGACCCAGTGGTGGCTATTCAGGCGGTGCCCAAGGCAAAAGTTGGTAGCTACGGTGTGATTGGTGGCGTAAAGCTCGATGATGACACTTGGCAAATTGATGAGTTCGTTGAAAAGCCCGCGCCAGCCAAAGCGCCATCTAGTTTGGCGGTGGTTGGCAGATATGTGATCACGCCTGAAATTTTGCGTATTTTAGAAAAACAAAAACCCGGCAAAGATGGTGAAATTCGTTTAGCGGACGCCTTCGGTACCCACCTTGATAGGGGACACACTATGTACGGCTGCAAGTTCCACGGTTTCCGGTATGATTGTGGTAACAAGTTTCAGTTTATTGTGGCTCAAATTGAGCTTGGCCTGAGACATCCAGAAGTAAAAAAAGATTTAAAAGCCTACCTTAAGGGTTTTTGCGAGTAGCCTATGTTGCCTTTGCGTTCGATTTCACGTTTCTTACCGATTGCACTACTCCTGGCTCTCGGGGCAGGTTGTTTTGGCGGTGGCTCCGCGGCCAGTGTTGAGGAGATCGAGCTTAACTACTGGCGGGTCTACGATAATGAAGAAGCCTTCGAGGAAATTATTAAAGCCTACGAAACGCTGCACCCTAATGTCAAAATTAATTATCGTCGTTTGAGATCAGATGAGTATGAAGACGAACTTATCCGGGCCATTGCTGAAGGAAAGGGGCCGGATATTTTTTCCGTTCACAACACCAAAATCGGCGAGTTTGAGTCTTTGATGTTACCACTGCCGCCGTCGGTGCGCGTTGCTTATCTTGAAACCAAAGGCACGCTTCGCAAAGAGACGGTTCTTGTGGAGCGTGTTCAGGCCACTCTAAGTCAAAAAGCTTTAAGCGAACGTTATGTTGACGTTGTTTTAAGCGACGTGCTTCGCAGCTACCGCCCCGACCCAGAAGTTGATCCGCAATTGCGTGTTTTCGGGTTGCCTCTCTCGGTTGATACGCTCGTCATGTTGTACAACAAAGATCTGACGAATGCCGCCGGTGTATCTACGGTGCCAACTACTTGGGACGAGTTTCAAGAAGCCGTGCGCAAGCTCACCGTGTATGGTGATGACGGCACTATCAGTCAATCCGGAGGAGCGATCGGCACTACGGGTAACGTGGAGCGATCGTCGGACATCGTCTCTCTTCTCATGATGCAAAACGGGGTCCAAATGACAGATAGTCGTGGTCGAGTGTCATTCCACGAAGTGCCTCGGGGCACGCCACGAGGTATTTTTCCCGGTATTGATGCCGTGCGTTTTTACACCGATTTTGCCAACCCGGTTAAGGATGTTTATACCTGGAATGAAACTTTCCCCAGTTCATTTGAGGCCTTCGCCAACGGTCAAACCGCATTTTTCTTTGGCTACAGCTATCATCTCCCACTCCTTAAGGCTGCTTCACCGCAATTAAATATTGCGGTCGCAAAGGTGCCCCAAATAGCCGGTGGCAAACAAGTGAATTTTGCTAATTATTGGGTCGAAGCTGTGTCGCGCACTTCCAAATATTCAGATTACGCCTGGGATTTTGTGCAGTTCGCAGCTTCAGCGGAAAACGTCGATTCGTTTCTTTCTGAAGCGCAGAAGCCCACCGCCCTTAGAGCACTCATGAACACACAACTCAACGATCCGGAACTCGGTCCGTTCGTGGAACAGTTGTTGACCTCTGAAAGTTGGTACAAAGGCAATGATACCGAGGCAGCAGAGGCTGGCTTAAATGCCTTAGCTGAGGAAATTTTAGCCGGCGTCGATGCTGACGAGGCAATTCAAAAGGCAGCCAATGCCGTCGCGGCGACGTATTAGTAAATTTTGGTCGTCATTGTGAACCCGAGCGAAGGCGAGGGGGAAGCAATCTGTAAACCATAGATTGCTTCGTCGCCCTTCGGGCTCCTCGCAATGACTAAAGAGTGCATGATATAATCCGCAAGTATGGTGCGGATTTTTGGTTTAGGCAGACTTTTCTTTGGGCTGACGCTCGGTATTTTTTGGTTTATCACGCCACAAACAGCTTTGGCTCAAACTGACGTTGAGACTGGTTATCGATCAATTCTCAATAACGGCATAATTTTTGCCAACCTGCCTGAGCCCCAAGAAGCCTGCAAAGAATTCGGGCAGTGTACGTTAGATCAGGTAATGCAAATTTTTGTAAATATCGCCACTGGTATTTTGGGCGTTATTGGATCTATCGTGCTCCTTATGTTTGTTTATGGTGGTTATGTGTGGATTACATCTTTTGGCAGGGAAGAGCGGGTGACTCGGGGTAAGGACACCATGAACCACGCTATTTTGGGCTTAGCTCTCGTACTTGGCGCCTACGCACTAATGAATTTTGTGATCGCTAGCGTGGCTGGTGACCGGCCAAGTGCCACGCTTGAAGAGACTATTCAAAAAGCTCAGGATGCTGAGTCTTCGCTCTAAGACTGTAAACTTTTCTATGAAAAATTACTGGCGGCAAACTTTTACCAGCCTAAACGTAATCGGCGCTTTACTTGTGCCGCACCTAGTGCAAGCCCAGGTACAACTCATCAATCCTTTGGGAACAGGTGAAGACGCAACTGATCCACGAGTTCTTATTGCTAGGCTAATTCAGGCAATCCTTTCAGTTGTTGGTTCAATAGCCCTTCTTATGTTTGTTTACGGCGGGGTGCTTTGGATCACTTCTTTTGGTGAGCCGGCCAGAGTAGAAAAGGGTAAGAAGATATTGGTCTGGACGGTGCTTGGGCTCGCACTTATTGCCTCGGCCTACGTTATAGTAAATGCTCTACTTTTGGGGTTGACCACAGGATCAGCGACCGCAGTATAAGGTTCGTGCTACAATTTTCACAGTCTAATTCAACATTTTTTACCTATGGTGAAGTCACTTCTTCGGTTCGGTATGAGCGTGGCTCTTGGCCTGGCGCTCGTCCTGCCGTTTGTTCGTTTGTCTTCAGTGGCCCACGCTCAACCGCTAGGGAGCGAAGATATTCTTAACCCTGATTTTGCCGATACGGCAGGTCTTGGTAACGCCGACTTCCAAGAGACGATCGGCCAGCTTATCCGAGTCGCACTCGGCTTTCTCGGTATCGTTGCCGTAGTCATTATTCTCTACGGAGGTTTTAAATGGATGACCGCCGGTGGCAATGATGAGAAAGTGGCAGAAGCCAAGCGGTTAATTATCGCTGGCATTATAGGTCTCGCCATCATCCTTTCAGCCTACGCTATTGCGAGCTTTGTTATTAGTTCGCTCGTTGAGGCAACGCAAGGTTAGTTTTCGTCCACCCAGAATCCCGGAGGACCACTTCCGGGATTCGATGTATGCGGAAACTACTTGGCTCGACCATTCTTTTTTTCTTACTAGCCCCAATTTTAGTTCGCGCGCAATTGAATTCAGATGCCAGCGGCCTTACTAGCACTGGCAATGCCGCTTATAATATTACAGATGTTCAATCAGTAGGAAGTTTTATTGGAGAATTCATAATTCAGCCAGTCCTCGGGATCACTGGACTTCTTTTTCTGTTACTCACTATCTACGCTGGTTTTCTCTGGATGACAGCCGGTGGCGATCCCTCACGAGTCAAAAAAGCTAAAGACATTTTGTTGGCTGCTGTAATAGGTACTGCCATTATGGCTCTTGCTTACGTAATCACCAACGCTGTTATTAACGCAGTCAGTTCGGGCTACACAACCTCGCTTTAACTAGTATGTTAAAAAAGCTTGCCGTTCATTTAGAAGAAGGACTGGCAGAAGCCGGACGTTTAGGTTTTGATTCCCCAATATCTGATGATCCTGGAACTGTTGTGGGTTTATTCATTAATATTGTTCTTGGCGTTCTTGGCGTTATTTTTTTGGTGCTTACAATTTACGCCGGTTTCCTTTGGATGACAGCCGCGGGAAACGAAGAGCAGGTTAAGAAGGCTAAACACATTGTTGTTCAAGCTGTTATTGGGCTCGTGATTACCCTTTCAGCCTACGCTATCTCCGACTTCGTTATTAATCAACTTACGGCAGCCACCGGAACTGGCTAGCATAGAGCTATACACACGTTCCTTTGACACACTTCTTACATGATATACTTTACCTAAATACAAAAACTTTTTATGAAACTTTCTCACCTCCTGGTTGGCGCCGCGCTTATAACGCTCCCTTTGTCTGGTTTTGTCAGTCATCGAGTACAGGCACAGACAGATTTAGATATTAAAGATACCCTAGCTGATGTAAACACCACAGCTGGTTTCGGGGACCAGCCTCTTGAAAACACGATCGGTACCTTGATCAACGTTTTCCTGGGCGTGCTCGGTATTATCTTTCTTGTGCTCATTATTTACGCTGGTTTCCTCTGGATGACCGCGGCTGGTAACGAGGGACAAGTTGAGAAGGCTAAGAATATCATGGTCACTTCAGTTATCGGTCTCGTTATTCTCCTCTCGGCCTACGCCATTTCAAGTTTCGTTATCGATCAGCTTACTGCCGCAACTGGTACAGGGACCTAAGAACAAAAGCAAACAAAAGACCCTCGCCACACGGCGGGGTTTTTTGTTTGCGTTGACCCCCTCTTTATCTCCCCCTTAAACAAGGGGGAGACGCTATGTGCATTGCGGCGGCGCCCCCTCCTTAATAAGGAGGGGGTAGGGGTGGTCAGTCGTTCGGCATGGTCGCTTCGCGAGCAAAAAGAAGAAGACCGATCACGAGGGATCGGTCTTCGACGTTCGGTCACGACGGCTGCTAGTGGCAGCGGCTGTGGGTGAACGTCAGGTCGTCGTTCTGAGTGTCTGAAATGTCTACCCAGAACGTGAGGCACGTGCCCACGCGGGCGAAAGTGCCGAGATAGGCCTTGACGCGTCCCTCCACCACCGAATGGTTTTCTGGTCCAGCCAGCACGAGCCCGGTGTACTCCTCGTACCCGTCCTCCATGCAGTACCAGAACGGCACCGGGGCTGTGGCGACGGGTCGCGAGCCGCTCCGCTGCGTCACCGGCGCGGGCGGGATTACACTCACCATCTGCCCGCCGAGCTCGGCGACCACCAGGTGGCCACCCTGGTTCGGGTCGCCGTCCCACACCTGCACCGGCGTCTGGCTGGCCAGGCGCGGGGCGATGAAGTACGGCCGGGTATTCGCGCCCTGCCTGCACAGAGGCGAGAGTCCCGGCGGCAGCGTCCCGAGCACGATGGTGCTTGGGGCGAGCGGCGCGGCCGGATCCACTGCCTCGGCCGTCGACAGGAGAGTCAGGATCAGGGTGATCACTGGTTCACCTCCTCGAGGGCCCTTTCGGCCTTGGCCAGATCTCCGTTCGGCGGCTTGACCGTGGTCGTTTCTTCGACGACCACGTTCAAGGGAGACATTCCTCCGAAGCCCGTCGTGCTGACGGAACCTCCCGAGAGCACTTGGTTCGCCCAGGACTGAGCCTCGACCCAGCCGTTGAAGCTGTTGAGACCACCTCCTCCGAACCCGCGGGCGGCCTGGGTGGCTGCCGGGCCGGTGGCGTAGACACCCTCACGGGTGTCCACGTACACGGCCGGCGTCGCCTGGGTCGAGGTTCTGGCGACCACATTGTTGTCCTGAGTCACGGTCTGGGTGGCCACGAGTGGCACCTTGACGACCTCGGCTAAAGCCGCGATCATCGTCTCGCCCTGCACGGCGCGACTTTTGACCTCGATCCCGGCGACTCCGGTCTTCAGACACTCGTTGGCGAGCGCCAGAAGATCCTCGGCATGGTTACCGTTCATCGGTTGATCGAGGATCTCGAGGGCGCGATCGCAGGCCGAGAACCAGACGTGGTGCCGGCGTGGCATGTTGACCACGGTCCGTCCCTTTTTGTCCGTGAGGTCGTTCCTTTCACCCTCGGTCAGGGTATTCGTCCGCTCGAGCAGGGGCTGCTTGAGAGCC
>CAYJQH010000003.1:93387-108214 GCA_964372415.1 uncultured Gammaproteobacteria bacterium
GGTTGTAAAATTTCGGTGTTACCGCATGCTTTGGCCGGAGCCGGTTTCATGCTTAGTAACGACGCACAGTAGCATTTTTTGGGGTTTTTGTCAAGCGTATAATTTATAAAATTGGCCAAAATTAGGCCAAAAATTACTTAATTACCACCGGTTCCCGGTTCCCGGATCCCGATACTTGCTAGGTTGACTTTTGACCCAATTTATGCTATTATTTGCAGTCCTGATAAGCCGTCTTTACGGCCGGGATTGTTCTCTAATAATTTGCATGAAGTAGGTTAGAAGGTTCAAGAAACCCAATATAGAGGAGGCAAAAATGGCTACCAAGTTCCAGTACTCTTCGTTCGAAGATCTGCGGAAGGCCGATCCCGGACTCGGAGTAGCGGGTTCGGTGACGAGTGAATCCCTGGAGGACTTCTACCAGAGTGTCTTCCGGAGCCTCGATCCGAAGCTTCTCGATAGCAGCTCGGTGATCCCGACGCTCGCTATCCTGCTTAGCAAGGTGCCCGAGCCTTTGCTGTCGGTCGGTGTCAATACGCTCGCGGAAGTCACGGAGCGGGCCAGCATTCCGATCTTCGTGCGTGTCGCGGTGCCACCCTTTCTGCGGGCCTCGCCTGAGCTCTTGCGTATCCTCAAGGAGCGCGGCGCTCTCGACGAGGCGAGCATCAAGAAGCATCTGCAGGACCAACACCTGAACGAACAGGTGTCGCGTCTCGAGGATACCTTCAGTGGCGAAGACAAGGCCGGCAGAAAGGCTGGCTGGTTCGATCCCGATTCCGGTCTGATTCATCGGTCGGGGGAGAACTGTCACGTGAAGATGCCAAAGCATCTGAACGCGCAGCCCCTCTCGCTTCTTTTCGAGAATCATCAAGAGGCACTGGCCCAGGGACACGTCAAGATCCACAGCGCCTGCATCCCGGAGCTCCGTTTGGGGCACGAGGTGAAGGTGATGCGGACTGGTCCCGAGGTTCCGAAGCCTCTCACCAACCTCACCAAGGTGGGTGACGCAGAAACGCAAAAGCTCCTCCTGTATGTCTTCCACCTGGCCGAAGCCGAGATGCGAGGGGACCCGGGTCACGGCCTCGAGGGGCGGGCCAGCCGTCTCCACGACGCCATCGCCGAGTCCATCATGAGCGAGCCCGAGGTAATCGGGCGCCTGCTCAACGACACGGTGAAGGGCGTGGCGGTGCCAGATTCGTCGCTCTCCGGAGACGAGCACGACAAGGCGCAGAACGAGTTCGTCAAGCAGATCGAGCCGTTCCTGAGCGCTCTCTTGTTCAGTCACGAGGTGAGGCATCCCGGAGCAATTCCGGCCTTCTTCGAAGATTGGCTGGACCAGTTGTTGAACTCGAGCTGGATTCCGGTTGGTCTCAAGGACTGGCTCAAGACCACGAGACACGACCTGGGTCACAAGCAGTCGCGCGACCAGAAGGTCGATTGGTCGACGTTCACGAACGTTTGGGGCTGGGTGATCGGCTTCATCCTGTTCATGTTCTTCCTGATCGGAATCGCTGGGGGGTGGGTGGCTATCGCTGCAATTAGCGGCCTCCTCCTCAGCGTCCTCCTTCTCACCGGATTCGGGGACTTCGCCTACAAGAACCCGGCCACCGGGTTCACCGTGGTACTCGCCGGTCTCGTGATCGGTGCCGCGGGGTTCGCGTTGGGCTACGCCGGCTTGACGGCAACTGGTATCCTCGGAGGTCTCTTCTGGGGCATCGTGAAGATCTACCAGATTTTCATGGAGCCGTACTCGGTGACCATGAGAGATCTGGCGGAGCTCAACATCGCCCTCATGATGATGTGGGGCGGTAGGCTCCTTGTCGTCACCTTGGACTACCTGATCCCGGGCAATCGGGCCAGTGTCAAGCGGCAGGTGACGGTCGAAAACATCCCGGATAACATCCGGATGCGAGCCATCACTATGGGTCTCGGCGTCTCGGTGGTTGGCACGATCGCTAATCTCTGGGGGCTGACCCTTGGTCTGTACCACAGCGTTGCCGTCGGGTTTCTGGCCGTCGGGGTGTGGGCACTCATCATGCTCGTCGAGATGATGAACAAGTTCCCGTACCTCATGACCATGAAGGGTCGCCAGCGCTGGTTCGCCTTCACGACCCTCCTCGTGGCTCTGACCTTTGGAGGAACCGTCGGCCTCTCGGTCATCTACGGCTACCTGTACGAGCGCAAGGAGGCGAGGACGCTCGAAGACGAAAACGCCAAGCGTCTCAAGCTCCGGGCTGAAATTTGCCAGGAGCGCCGCCTCAGGCTCGCCGAGATCGAGAAGCAGGATGGACTCCGTCAGGGTCGCACCTGCGAGCTTCATCCGGAAGCTTTCCCCTGTAGCTGCTCGGCCGCGCTGCCGTCATCGGTGCTCAAGGAGCATCCCGAGCTGGCTTTCGCGGACAAGTAGTCACGACCGGCCTTCCAGGTCGCATCCAACAACACGGATGCACCTGGAGGCCGGTTTTAATTTTATTATTCGGCTGATTTTCGTCTCACAGGGCCCCGATTTTTCCTCACCGTAGCATTAACTACGCCTCGGAAAAATCTTCCCCGTTCAACGAAACTCATCACGAATACTAAAATTCATGTTTGTATCGATGTGCGTCGCGGATCAACGAGCAAGGCAGGACAAAACATCGTATTCGCCAAGAAAAACACCGTCATGATTGCCAAATCATTCTTGAAAAATGGCACATCAACCAAGCCGTGAATAACCATCGCGACAAGCGCAATGTAGCCCACGAGTACCCGTGGATCGTGTCTATTTTGCCAGGCATGACGGCTCACGAGCCAAGCGATCCAGCCAAAGGCGACAAGACCAAGAAGGCCAAGCTCGACCCAAATGTTTAAGAAAATATTGTGCGGATACTGAAAAATTTCGTACAGCGTCGGGTCATGATACGGCGCGATTTCTGTCGGATACCCTGAGAGACCTGCCCCAGTAAGCGGATGATCTTTGAGGTACTCCCAAGTTTCGCCCCATTGTGCTTTGCGCACTTGGCCTGAGTAGTCTTCAAGGAGCATTTTTTCCCGCGCCACCGGCACGGCCAGGGCGACAAGGAATGCTATGACAGCGACGCCGCCAATTGCTAGGCGAGAAGCGCCCTGCGTTTTTATAAATAAGCCGATGATTATAGCGGCGGGAATAGCCACAAACGCTGCCTCGGTTTTAGCTAGAAAAATAGCAATCGAACCTAGAATTACGGCCAGCGGTATGCGTCCCCGGACTATGAGTGTTGCCACGATCGGCGTTACAAATAGTCCTAAAGCATTAGGGTAGGGAAAGATACTCGTTACCCTTCCTTCAATATCCCAGGGTACGGGTATGCCAAAACCAGTTATTTTTTGAACAATCGCAAAGAGCGAAATAAAACACAAGCTCGCGGCGAGAGCAATGAGACCACTATCCCAATCGGTGACGGTTTTAAAGGTTGTCCGAAGCATCAAGAGAACCAAAGCCGGTTCAATGAAATACGCTTTCCATACACCTAACGCCGCCAGTTTGTCTGGCGCCCAAAGTACAGACAGCGTTGCGGCAAGGAGAAGTAAAGCAAAAGGCGCGAGCCAGTGCTCCCATCGACCGTGTGGACCACCCGTAAACGCCACCAAGGCGTTTTTTCGCTCCTTTATAACCCAGACCACAAACAGTACTAGTACAAAAACCTCAAGCATCGTGCTTGGTATGGGGCCTATGGAAAAGCGAATCAAATATGTTGGGAGTAAGGCAAATAGTAGAATTAACGCTTGGCGAAAATTTTTCCAGGCTAGAACGGCATACGCCGCTCCCATGGCTATAACAACAAAGGTGATGACCATAGCTAAGGACTAATTGTAGTTTCTTCAGCTCTAAATAGTTTGAGAATTTCCTGAGGTTTTGGACCACCAAGCGCTGCGAGCGACGCGATATACACCATAACACCCCAAAGAATGCTGAGTGCTACGTGCGGCAAAGGAACAAGCACAATAGCTAAGCTCATAATAAGGCTAGATACAAAAACTCGTGCTAAAAGTTGTAAGTTCGGCCAGATGTTCGTCACCCTGGTAACGACGATCACAGTTAAAATAGTGATTAAAAACTCTGAGCCAAGCGAGGCCCAAGCCGCGGCCCAACCTCCAAATCGGGGAATTAAGAAAATATAAGCGCTCAGGGTTAAAACGGCCACGGCAATGTAGCCCAGGGTCATTATTTTCTGTTTGTTTACAGCCACAATGGCGTGTCCGTAGAGCGATCCCAAGAAAACAATGCTCGCCGTTGGTCCCAAGATCATCAAGAATTGTCCGGCGAGGGTTAGGTCAGGTTTAATAGCCGTCATGAGGGGCACTCCGAGGATTACCGACCCAAAGCCAAAGGGAATAGCGATAGCTAGAAGACTATCGAAAGCCTGTTGAAAGCGACGTTTGTATAGACCAGTATTACGCTCGCTCCAAGCATTAGTTAAAAGCGGCAAAACAAGACCCATGAGCGTGTAGGGAATGATGGTTATGACATCAACTACCTTGTAGGCCGAGCCGTAATGACCAATTTCTTCGGCGGTTCGGTTAAAGATCCACAAAAAGAAAATGTCGCCGCGAAGATAAAGAAGATTAAAGAAGATTGATAAGCCGATTGGCCAGCTGCGTAAGAGGATGTCTTTCCAAACGCTAGTTTCCCAAAGAAAGGTTAACTTAACCAAGCGATGAGTGGCACCAAGCATGAGCGCTAGCTGGGCGATGTTGGCCACAAGGAAGGCAATAGCCGCTCCATTGAGGCCGAGGTTTAAGACACCTGCTACAACAACCCCAACGAGAGCTAAAAATCGACCGGCGGTCTCGGCGATAACCGCATAACCTATTTGTAGTCGTTTTTGAAAAACGCCGACAAACGTCACGGCAACTGCTCCAAAGAAATAAGTAAACGAGGCGATGATAATTAGTCCCATGACCGGCGCGCTTTGCGGAATAAAAAGCGCGGTAAGCGGCGCGAGTGACATGAAGACGCCAGCGCTTAAGAGGCGAAGCGTAAGGAGGTTCCCCAAAATGCGCTTTTCATCGACTCCAGCCTCAGAAATCATCTGGGTCGTGGTCAGGGTTAGACCAAAGTCAACTAGGATGGCAAAAATCGTGACGTGTGTAATGGCAATTGTGAAGTAGCCGTAGCCCTCGGTGCCAAAGTAGTGGAGGAGGAGGTAAAAGGTGACCAAGCCAAAAACCATGCCCAAAAATTTGCTCCCCACCTGAAGGATCGAATTTTGGGCTAAGGCTCGCGTAGACACAAAAGAAACAGGATTTTTATTTAATTCTGGATGATATAATGCCACACAAATATGACTCTACGTTTTCGCCGTATCCTCTCGGCTTGGCTTCTTGTAGCCTTAGCCGCGACCACCGTACCGCATTTGGCTAAAGCGGCCAATTCTTCATACTCGGCGCTTAGGGTTACAACCACCGGGAACGGGGTTATTACCATGGCTCCGGGGGAGGTAAAAAATATCACCGTAACTTTCCAAAACACTGGTTCAACTACCTGGAAAAACGACGGCGCAGGTTATATTTCTATTTATACTTACGATCCCAAGTATCGCAAAAGCGTATTTGACCCTGGCAGTTGGCTCTCGCCTTCACAGGTTAAGCGAATGATGGAGTCGTCTGTCGGGGCGGGTGGTGTTGGCACTTTTACCTTTGCTCTTCGCGCCCCAACGACACCTGGAAAGTATAACGAAACGTTTTATTTGGCGGCTGAGGACATCACCTGGATTCAGGGTGGTCAATTTACACTGACTATTAATGTTCAAAACCCGAGCGCTACCACTACCTCGAGCCCAACAAATACCTCACCGTCGACGACCGACACTTCTGGTTACAGCGCATCTTTGGTTATAAAAAGCGCTGACCGCGTTAAAGTTTTGGCCGGAAAAACTATTTCTTTTGCTACAGTTTTCAAGAATACCGGCAGCAAAATCTGGAATTCCGTAGGCCTCGAAGCGCCCGACGTGGCTCTGGCAAGTACCTCGGGAACTTCGTTTACGCACGCCACTTGGTCAGGCAGTCAATTGGCCTATCTAACACAGTCTGTGCCGCCGCAGAGTACGGCTACTTTGCAATTTTTCTTTACCGCACCCAAAACAAACGGCATCCACACAGCCAAATTTCAGCTCACGGCTAACGATATCGACGTTCCCGACGCTTTTGTGGAGATTCCCGTTGAAGTGACCGGGGGAGCGGCCGAGGCAATAACCGCGCCGCTTCGTGAGGATGCGCCAACCAGAGCGCTTATTGATGAGCCAACAATTCGGGTAGGCGTTTTGATTGTCGACGAAGAGACCGACGATGAGTTATACCTCACCTCATACGACAGTGACTTCGACGTCCGCGACACAAATAACAAACTTCTTGCCGAATACCCCAAGGGAACAAAAGTGCGCACGGCTTACGAGAAGGGTGTTTACACTTACGGTGCAGGAAAAATTTCATCTCTCCCACTTCGTTTCGTGCCAGATACCAAAAATGCTGTCATGACAGTTACCAATTTTGATCGGCGGGTTACGCGTAACGCAGCTAATGCCGACAATACTTTCCGTAACATTCTAGAGATTCACTACAACACCCCAAATAATCGTACCTGGCTTATTAACGAGCTGCCCATGGAGCTCTATCTTCGAGGACTAGGCGAAACTTCCAATTCGTCGCCCATGGAATATCAGAAAGCCTTACTCACTGCAGCTAGAACTTACGCTTTTTACCACTGGCAACGCGCCACCAAACACGCTTCAGAATACTTTCACGTTGAGGCTTACGCCGATCAGGTCTATTTTGGCTACGGTCAGGAGGCCCGAACGCCAAATATTACGGCTGGCGTCGAAGCCACTCGTGGGCAAATTGTGACCTATGAAGACGAAGTAGCGATTACCGCCTATTTCTCTCGTTCTGACGGCCGCACCCGTGACTGGAGTGAAGTCTGGGGAGGGGACTTGCCCTGGTCAAAATCGGTAAAAGTTCCCTGTGAAGTTGGAAAAACATTATGGGGTCACGGTGTTGGCATGTCGGCGGGCGGAGCCATTTGTTTGGCTAACGATGGGTTAACTTGGGATCAAATTTTGAAGTATTTTTACACTGGCATCGATATTCAGGCCTGGTGGAAGTAGAGGGTTATGCTCAAAGTTTTATTATGGATTGGTGCTGGATTTTATTTTTTTGAAGCCATTATTCACATCCTTGGTTTGCCCATTCTTGAACATGACGAAATTTTTCTTCCGACGCATGACCGGTACATCGCTCTTTTTGCCGTAACTTACGCGGCCCTTCTTATACTTATCTCGACCAACGTTCAAAAGTATCGTCAGTTGTTTTGGCTAGTTATGGCGGGAATTTTACTTAGCCTAGGGAACGCTGCACTGATCGCCCGTTTGGGCGGCTATGATAAGTTTTTTCAAGCCCCTGAACTCGATAAACAATTATCAATTATCGGAATATTTGCGCTAATTTGGTATTTTGGCACGTGGTTAGCTTGGTTTTCAGTTAATCGCAAAACCTAATCCCGGGGCGGTGATTGAAGTGTTTGCCATGAAGCGTTCGTCTGTTACCATGCTTGCATGATCGAGGAAAATGCCATCACCGAGGAACGTCCAGTAGCTCCGCAAGCCCCTGAAGAAGAACGACGGCTCGAAGTTAGTTTGCGCCCGACGGCGCTTCAGGAGTTTATTGGTCAGGCTGAGCTCAAAACGAGCCTACGGATTTTTGTTGATGCCGCAAAAGGCCGAGGCGAACCCATGGAACACGTACTTCTTTATGGTAATCCTGGGCTTGGCAAAACTACTTTAGCTCATATCATTGGGGCCGAGATGACAGCTAAGGTTATCGTAACGAGCGGACCGGCCCTGGAGCGTGTGGGAGATTTGGCGGCGGTTCTTTCTAATCTTGGGCGAGGTGATATTTTGTTTATTGATGAAATTCACCGCATGAACCGAACGATTGAGGAGGTGCTTTACCCAGCCATGGAGGATTTTGCTTTAGACCTGATGGTGGGTAAGGGTCCTTCAGCTAGAACTCTTCGTTTAACTCTTGAGCCATTTACGATTATTGGGGCGACGACACGCCTTTCGCTTCTTTCAGCGCCCTTACGCGATCGTTTCGGCTCTACTTTTCACCTTAATTTTTATACAGACGACGACATGACTAAAATCGTTCGTCGAAGTGCGGATCTGTTACAAGTTGAGGCCGATGACAAGGCTGTCGAAAATATCGCGCAGCGTTCCCGCCGCACGCCGCGCATTGCCAACCGACTTCTTAAACGAGTTCGCGATTACGCCCAGATTAAAAATCAAGGCCAGGTAACGCCCGAAGTGGCCCACGCGGCTCTTGATATGTTAGCTATCGATCCTCTCGGTCTCGATAGTGTGGATCGTCAGCTTCTGAAGACCATCATTGAAAAATTTCACGGCGGCCCGGTTGGACTCGGAACCTTAGCTGCGGCTACCCAAGAAGAAACCGAGACTATTGAAGAGATTTACGAGCCGTTTCTTTTGCAACTTGGCTTTCTTGAACGAACTCCCCGCGGACGAGTAGCCACACGACGTGCCTACGAACATCTCGGTTTTCAACCGGCAAACCTTTTGTAATGGGGTACAATAGAGCCAGCTTGAGTTTAGGATCTAGAGTCTTTAATCTAGGCTATGGTATGCAGTCGTTCCCCCTTGCTTATATACTAATCCCCTTTGCTGGAATTTTTCTTTTTTCACTTTTCTTTTTCTTCTTTAACGTTTTTCACATCAAGCGCTACGGTATTAAGCAGAGGAGCACGACAGGGGTGATTATTAGTTATTTTGCAGTCTACGGATTTGTTCTGCTCGCGACTTTTGGGTATTTGATGACGATCGATTGGCAGGAGCAATTTTTAATCGCTGATATTTTACCTTTTATCAATACTTCATCTGATAGTTTTGACTACGGCTTATGATCGAACTTAATAAGCTGCCAAACAGCATGCCAGAGGAGCACGTCGTCCTTTTTTTACGTCGGCATTGGATTGATTTAGTAAAGATAGTTCTCTTTGCTGTGGCGTTATTACTTATCCCGGTAGCTGTCTCGGTTCTCGCTATTTACTTTGAGGCGAGTTTTTTGAGCCATCCTTTTTGGCAACCAGTTGCGATCTTGTTTTTAGCCTCGTATCTCTTAATTGTCGTCATGCTGACCATCACTGAGTTTACTGATTACTGGCTCGATGTGTGGATTGTGACCAGCGAACGCATTATAAATACCGAACAACACGGTTTGTTTAACCGTGCAGTGTCTGAAGTCCATCTGGAGCAAATTCAAGACATCACGAGCGAAACGCGAGGTTTTCTTGAGACCTTTCTGACCTTTGGCGACGTGTTTATTCAGACGGCCGCTGAGCGAGAACGTTTTCAATTTAAAAATATCGACAACCCTGACGATGTTAAGGTGGCGATTAGTCATCTTGTCGCGACCTGTAAAGCTGGCCATCATCACGATCCTAAAACTATTGCCCCTGGCCTCGGCATGCCGGGCGGCAAAACTACCCCTTAAACAAAAAGCTCCCCAGTCTGACGTTGGGGAGTTTTTTGGTAGGTCGGGAGGGACTCGAACCCTCATTCGCTTTCGCGAGCGACATCTTAAGTGTCGTGCGTATACCATTCCGCCACCGACCCGTTATTTTTGTTTTCTCCCGCGATGCGTGGGCTGTAAACTGTGACAGTTTGGGCAGAGCACTCGCAGGTTTTGTAGGCGATTATCTCTATGATCACCGTTGATATGATCAAGTTCCAACGGCAGATAGCCCGCTATTGATCGTTGAGCCCAGCCGCACGATTCACATTGTTGCGGCTTCAGATTAGCAGAAAACAAACGATTTTTCAATTTGAAGGACTGATAGTCACTATTTTTGACCAAGATCTTTTCGAGTGGAATATGGTAACTCCCGGGAAAAGTTTTTCCTTTTTTCCAGCCACGGCCCAAGAGGTGAGCGGTGCTGAGCCCGAGTTCACGAATATATTTAGCGATCTGTTGGTAGTTTCCTCCCCTAGGCTTTAATCCTAATTTGGTTAGGACTTGAGCAAGACTACGGGAGGAGGCGACAGCCAGTTGCAATTGATCGGTTGTCCATGACCGTTTTCTCATAGATTTATTTTCTCAAATAGAAGAGGTGAGATCAATAGCTATCATATACCAATACCAAAAAAAGCGATGTTATGACGTTAGAGCTGTTTTGTTGATGAAAGGCTAATTTTTGTGTATATTTGCACGTCTGCGCTGCAGATACAGGAGGCTTGATGATTAGCAGAATCTACTGGGGAGTATTCGGTCTCACGATCGTCCTCCTGCTTGGGGTCAACATCTACTTCTTCTTGGCTCCGAAACCGGTAGTCGGATCTCAGACGACTACTCCAGTTCCAAGACCCGCATTGCCATTCGTGCCTCCTCGGTCGCAAGACCGGCAGGGCGAACTTGAAGCAATGCACAACTCCATCGTGTTGCAGATGACCAGAGTGGCTAAGGGCGACGCCTACGCCGAGGAGCTGGCTCGAAAGTTTGCCAGCCAGACCCAGCCGGCAACTCTGGGGCCGGGCGGAGCAACCCACCTCCCGCTCGACTCCGAACCTACAGCCGAACTGTTCGCCAAGACCCCGCTACTGCTTATTGGTCCTAACCAGAAGCAGTACCTGCAAGGGAAGGTGCATTCGGCCTTTAGCTACAAGGACGAACGTTTCTACTTCATCCAGCTCGAGCGTTGGTCCAAATGGTTCCTGGGCGTCGTCGCGCTTCACGAAGCGGTACACTGGGATGATCAGCAGACCGGCCGCGAGAAGAAGTCCAAGATGTTCTCGAATGAGTGGCTGGATGGCGAGCTCAGGGCCTACGACGTGGAGATCGCGGCTATCGATCACCACACGAACGGCGGGTTCACGCGGACGCTACGCGAAGCGAGTTCCACGAGCTCTCTGCTAAAGCCGGAAAGACATCAGGGCTTCCTCGAGTTGACTGCTGAAGCATACCGGATGCTCGTCGAAACTGCTTTTGGCGATAGGCCCGGCAGCCGTCAGGAAGATCTCCATCGGGCAGGCGCGGTGCAGATCGCGTTCTACCTCATGCAGACCGATGGTAGTCCCCAGGCCCGCCGTCAAGCACTGCGAGTCGTCTACAGTAAGATGCGCCGCTGATCGTTCTTGCTCCACACGAACCCCCGACCGCGTCGGGGGATTCTTTTTGTTTATTCCATGCGTTCGATAGTCACGATCCCCTCGCGATACCCCAGGCGCTCAAGGATGGGTCCCACTTCTTCTGGAGTCATGATTGTAGTTTTTTGATTTTTGACGTTTACCGGTGTGAGTTCAAGGGTGATAGTTTCGTCGGTAATAATGACGCGAATAGTGAGTCCTTGAGTTGTTGCGACCGACCAATTTTGGTCGAAAAGGAAGTTACCAAGCGAGTAAGCAACCGGCACTCCCTCGATGATTTCGATATTTTGAATGACGTGAGGGTGAGCCCCAATAATGAGATCAGCTCCAGCTTCAACGAAGGCTTCGGCGGCCGCCACCTGGTCTGCGCTTGCCTTGTACTCGTACTCCGGCCCCCAGTGGGGCACAACGATGACGAACTGGCCAATCATGTCCTCGTTGGCAATTGCCTGAGCCACGGCCTCAACACTATCGCCAAAGGCGTGGTAACCAACGAACGACAAGCGAAGATCATCGACGGTTTCGCGGGCAATGAAATCTTGGCTCGCATACCCGTCACCAAAGGTCACAAAGCCGAAAGATTCAAGTGTGGCACGTGTCGAAGCGGTTACCGACGCTCCGAAATCGTCACTATGGTTGTTAGCTAGCGATAAGTGAGTAAAACCCACGTCAGCCAGCTCGGCAGCATTGGTCGGCGTCACGTCAAACGACATTTCATTGGTGACTTCGAGCCGTGGCGCTTCACGAACCATGGCTTCAAAGTTACCAATGACCAGATCGGCGTTGTTAAGTAAGTCGCCGAGCTCAGCGAACGGCCAGTCGACGCCCTTCTGAGCGATCGTTGCCTCAACATTTCGCCCCATCATAATGTCGCCGGCAAAAATTAGTGTGACTTCTGTCGATTCAGTTGCTACCGGCACCTCTCGCTCGCCAGCTTCAGGCAGGAAGGTTTTTTGGATAAAGGGAACCCTGATTGAGGCTACGCCTGGGACCAGAAAAAACAAGGCAGCAAAGACTGCCAGGCCAAAGACAAAGGTAACTCCCAAGAGAAACGAAGAATGTTTCACAATCCTGAGGAGCATAGCATGGGCAAAAAAGAAAAAACACCTACAAAACGTAGATGTTTTCTCTGGAGCGGCGAACCGGATTCGAACCGGCGACCCTCTCCTTGGCAAGGAGATGTTCTACCACTGAACTACCGCCGCGCTGAAGACCTACCCAAGTTCGACGATCTTCTTCGTCGCAACTCCGGGCCTCCTTCATCGTACTTTTCAAGTACGCCTCAGTCGGTCATCGTTGCTCCTTGAACCTCGCCGAACTTAGTAGGTTTTCCTGCCTGTAAGTCACGAAAATCAGTATGTTTTCGAAGCTTATATGCTCCAAAGATCGGCAGAAATGTAGCATGAGGTGCAAAGAGGCGTCAATTAGTAATATACTTGAAGGAATCAATTCTTAACCTGTTTTATATGCCAGAAGTGACACTAGAGCTTAATTATTTAGCGATAATCGTTGCCGCCGCAGCGAACTTTGTGCTCGGGATGGTGTGGTATGCGCCATCGGTGTTTGGAAAAATGTGGATGAAAGAAGCCGGTATCACGATGGGCGAAATGACCGCGGAAAAAAAAGCAGGCGATAACTAAGTCAATGCTCCTCGGGGCCATCTCGGCGCTAATTACAAGTTATGTAGTTGCTCACTTTGTGGATATGCTAAATATCGTTGATTTTAATACCGGCTGGCAGTTTGCTTTCTGGGCTTGGCTTGGTTTAATTGCTCCGGTACAGCTAGGCAGTGTGCTTTGGGAATCAAGGTCATGGAAATACTTTTTGATTAATACCTCATACCAACTCGTCGCGCTTACTCTTGTGACACTCATAAACGCCTACTGGATATAGTAGCAAAAGAAAAGCCCCCTCGAGGGGGCTTTTTCTTTAGGTTTGTGTCTGAGGCACGAATTTTCGAAGTAAGTTTTTTATTTCGGCGATATCTTCTTCGTGACCCATGGCGATGCGAGTAATGAAGTGGAGAAGCTCTTCGTGGTCGTCGAGCCGGTTATTTAAAGCCATGAAACCTGACTCCATTCTGCGTTCAACGACATCGAATCTCTGATCAATCGACTCAAATCTCTGGTCCATCAATCCAAACCTCTCATGGATTTGCTCGAGTAAATTCTGAAGACTTTCTAGGGTAGCTTCGGCCATCATTTAAGCAACTATAACACGCCACTTTAAGTGGCAGGGGCGACTTCTGTTAGAGCAGGTCCGGCTATTAGCATCTGTCCACGCTGGGCACCTGCTTTCTTGCGCAGCCAGGCAATGCCACTTTTGTTGCCTGATTTGTACTGCTCTTTAGCGAGTTCAACAACGAAATTGCGGAGCTCAACGTGGATATCTTCTGGCATATCATGCTTAACCATGAGGGCGTCGAATGGCTCCATTAGCCTATCAAACCAGTTTTTCTTTTCAGCGGATTCGTTTGCATTGTAAGTGGACATATAAATATGGGTTATGGTCAGAGCGTAATTATCACGCTCTGGTTAGTTGAGTGATTTAGACAGTAAGCCGACGAGCTCGGAGAAACCAGGTGCCAAGAACGCCAAGGCTTCCGGTGACAAGCCCGCCGCCCACCCACGGGGTGGGTTTATGTTTTATTGATGTTGTGATCTCTTCTGTATCGGTGGCTACTGACTCGACTACAATATCCTCGTTCGAGCGGGGGAGAATTTCACTTCCAGAAGTTGTACGTTTTAAGATACCGATCACGACAAGTCTAGAACTCGAGAGACTACTCCAGCTTATCCCGGTATTTTCATGTGCCTTAAGTGTTAACGTTTGGCCAGTATCAGTAAGTAGGGTTAGTTTTTTGCCGTTTCTGGCGTTTATAGTGCCACTTACTCGGACAAGCGTGCCGTGAGCCAAGAGTTTTTCGTTATCTTGGGTTAGATCAATAGGCTCAGGCTCATCGGTTAATTCAAGCACAGTGATGTCTTCGGCGCGAGCGATTTTTAACCGCTCATGGCCGTCAATGATCGACACCGTACCTTGAACCTGAATCGCGGCTCCAATCGGAAGTTCTGGCCAGTCGGCGTGATAGAAATAAAGTTCGTAGCCATTCAGATAGGCGGTTTGCTTGCCAAAGGTTTGCGGCGCAGCAACAATGACTCCTTCGAGCACAGTTGTCGTATTAGTTTTAGCTTTAACCGAATGGACTGTCTTTTCGGCGGAGGTTTCTGTTGCGGCATGCGCAATTGCTACAACTTGGTGAGTGTTACTGGATGTTGCGGCGGAAATGTTGGCAACGTCAGTCGTCGCCATTGTTCCTTGAGTGGTTCGAGAATTATCGAGAGTGGAATCGGTTGGGTTGCTTTGCGGATCATATTGTATGTTTGGTGATATTTCTTCATAAGAAGTTGTTTCGACGTCCAATGGATACGGTTCGTCGATAACAGGGAAGCTATTAGCACTACCCGGGGTTGGTATAGCAAGGAGCCAGATGTGGTTATTGTTTTTTGCGACCGATTGATCGCGTGTAGGTAAGGGAATTGCTTCTTTACCGTAATATATTTCATCAATTATCTTTCCCGTGGGGTCGCGTAGGGTAATTGAGTCACCCGTATTATTGAGATTGCCCGCAGGATTGAGTGCCAGCGCATCTCCGCCTG
>CAYJQH010000004.1:0-17642 GCA_964372415.1 uncultured Gammaproteobacteria bacterium
GCTGTAGCCGAAGTCGAAGCTACGCGCCTCGCCAACTTTGTCGCTTGGCGATTAACGGTGAATCCGGAAAAACTCTTGCAAAATACCGTGGTGGCGGGTGTCGAAATTGTGAGTCAGGGCGATCCGCGCTACCCCCTTCTACTGTCGACTATTCACGACCCACCAATCGGCTTCTTTGTAAAAGGCACGCTGCCTCCACCACAGCTCCCGCTTATTAGCATTGTGGGCTCGCGGCGAGGCACCGCGTACGGCAAAAAAGTGGCCAGCACCTTGGCCTATGACCTCGCCAAACGCGGGGTTGGCATTGTGAGCGGTCTTGCTATGGGCATTGACAGCGCCGCCCACGAAGCCAGCCTGGAGGCTGGTGGCTACACGCTGGCGGTCATTGCTCAAGGTCACAACTCATTAAGTAGCCGCCAAAGAAAACTTGCGGAACGTATTGTGGCTCAGGGCGGAGCTGTCGTGAGCGAATACCCACCGCATTTTGAGCCGAAACCGTTCAACTTTCCTATTCGTAATCGAATTATTTCCGGGCTCAGTAAAGGCACTGTTATCGTCGAAGCTACTTTGAAATCAGGTTCGCGTATCACCGCACAATCGGCAATCGATCAAAATCGAGAAGTATTTGCTGTGCCTGGCCCTATCGACTCAAGCAACTCGGAAGGCACGAATCAACTCATTAAAGACGGGGCACATGTGGCGCGTCATGCTGATGACGTAATGGATGTGTTAGGTCTTTCCTCGGCCCAAATGCCTAGCTCCCCCTCCATTTATGGAGGGGGCTGGGGGGAGGTGTGCGGCGATGGCCAAAGCGAAGCGCTTATCACAATCCTATCGCGTGGCGCCCTTCACATCGACGAACTCTCGCGTGAGACGGGTCGTCCGACCACCGAACTCCTAGCCGCCTTGACGTACCTTGAGCTCGACGGCAAGGTACGGAACCTTGGGAACATGATGTATAGCTTGTGATCGATTTTGCAACCTACAAAAGAGCCTTGGCGCGGCGGGCACACCTCCTGACTACAGATGGCAAACCCGAACGCGACACCGCCGAACGTGGCACCCGAAAACAAGCGGCTGTTTTGGAAGTTGTCCGTCGCCTGGAGCTGAACTTAGGGTCTTTTAATTTTGTTCACGTCACCGGAACAAGCGGCAAGGGGAGTGTATGCAAACTTATTCACGATATTCTGCTAGCGGACAGTAAAAAGGTCGGTACGCTCGTGACGCCCTACACCACGACCTACCTAGAATCGTTTTTAGTTGGCCAGGGCCTTATTGATTCAGAAACACTTGTCGCGAACCTCACCAAGGTCCTCGACGCTGCCGAGGCACTGCAGGAGCCGGTATCGACGGGGATAGCCGTTGCTCTTCAAGTCTTCAAGGCGAGACAACTGGATTGGGCAGTCATCGAAGTTGGTCGTGGCGGTCGCTTTGACGCAACCAATGTTATCCCCTCACCGAAAATTGCTGTCATTACCAATGTTGATCATGACCATCGGGTGACGCTCGGCGAAACATTAGAGGAGATCGCGTGGCAAAAGGCTGGGATCATTAAAAAAGGTTGTCACGTAATCTGCGGCGAGCGGCGACCAGAGTTACAAAAAATTTTTATTGACGAAGCACAGAACGTTGGGGCGACTATTGAATTCGTGGCCTGGCACGATGATTATCAAAAGCATAACAAGGCAATTGCTCGTGCCGTAGGTCGAGCGCTCGGTATCAATTCCGCAGTTATTGACGAAGCTATTAGCACAAGCCGTCCCCTGCCATGTCGTTTCGAAACCATTCAAAAAAATCCTCGGGTAATTATTGATGGCGCTCACAACCCAGCCAAGATACGGGCCACGGTCAATCGTATAGCCAAAGAAAAAACAGGCAGATGCATCGTACTTTTTGGTTGTAAGTCATCAAAAAATCCCTCGGAACTTTTGTTGCCGATAATTGAACTCGGCGCCACAATCAACACGACGTGTTACGAATTCGGCGCGGGAAAATCGACAAATCCCCACGAGCTTATTCAAAAAATTCCCGCGGCGCAGCGTGGCATAGCGTATGATAAACCGCAGGAAGCGCTCCGCCATGTCCTTGCCACACTAACCTCAAAAGACATTTTGCTCGTCACGGGATCACTTTATTTGGCAGGCGAACTACGCGCTCATTGGGTTACGGAAGAGCAAATTTTTAACCGTCACTCAGCCTTCAATTCTTGACGGAAGATGGAACGATCGCTATCGTCCAGCCGATATATATGGCCAAACTTCTCATTGTTGAGTCTCCAACCAAAGCCAAGACGATCAATAAATACCTAGGTCGCGACTACAAAGTTGTGTCTTCTTTTGGGCATATTAGAGATCTACCAAAAAAGAAAATGGGGGTAGATGTAAAACACGGCTTTACTCCAACCTACGAGGTACCAGCTGACAAAAAGAAAAAGGTTCAAGACCTGAAAATCGCTGCCAAAGCGGCCGACGAAATTTACCTAGCAACTGACGAGGACCGTGAAGGTGAGGCCATCGCCTGGCACATTGCCCAGGTGCTCGATTTAGATGAGGCAACGGCCAAGCGCATTACTTTTCACGAAATTACCAAGTCGGCTATTGAAAAGGCTTTGGCGCATGCCCGCACCATCGACCACAAGCTGGTCGATGCGCAGCAAACCCGCCGTATCCTGGACCGCTTGGTGGGTTACGAACTCTCCCCGCTCCTCTGGCGCAAAGTTGCCCGTGGCCTCTCGGCTGGCCGTGTGCAATCTGTTGCCGTGCGCTTAGTTGTCGAGCGTGAACGCGAACGGCAAGCATTCAAGCAAGAAGAATATTGGACCATCGAGGCTGACTTCGAGAAAGACACGAAACTCTTTGAGGCCAAATTGTTTGCGGTTGGTGACAAGAAGCTCGATAAACTCGATATTAAAACCGAGGCTGAAGCGCAAGGCATTTTCGATAAGGTCAAAGATGCTCGTTTTGTCGTTTCAAATATTGAAACAAAAGATGCCACCAAAAAACCGCCAACTCCGCTCACTACTTCAACTTTGCAACAGGAGTCTTATAACAAGCTCGGGATGAGCGCCAAACAAACCATGACCTTAGCCCAGCGTTTGTACGAGACTGGTCGCATTACCTACATGCGTACGGATTCGATGAATTTGTCGGAGCAATTTTTAACCGACGCTCAAAATTACATCAGACAGGCTTTTGGTGATGATTACGCCAAAGGTCCAGTTGCTTATAGAACAAATAAAAAAGGTGCCCAAGAAGCCCACGAGGCCATTCGACCAACCGACGCTGCTGCTGCCCCCGATAGCTTAAAAGGCGAGCTCGAAGCTGGCGAATGGAAATTATACGATTTGATTTGGCGCCGCACCATCGCAAGCCAAATGCCAAGCGCCAAGATTCGTAGAACCGCGATCGACCTAAACGGTAATGATCACATCTTCCGGGCCAACGGAAGCACGGTTGTTTTTCCAGGTTTTATGAAAGTCTGGCAATCGGCCGAGGACAAAATCTTGCCCGATCTTATGGTCAAAGATGACGTCGGTATGCCACGCGAAGTTCGCAAAAGCCAACATTTCACAGAGCCAGCTGCTCGTTATTCTGATGCCACGCTCATCAAGGCACTTGAGGAATACGGCATTGGCCGCCCCTCGACCTATGCCCCGACACTCTCTACCGTCATTGATCGCGGTTACGTTGTGCGTGATGACAACAAAAAACTTATGCCGTCTGAGACGGCGATGATTGTGACCGATTTGCTGACCGAACATTTTCCGCAAATCGTCGATTACGAATTCACCGCTCAGATGGAAAAAAAACTCGACGAAATCGCCGAAGGTACTCATGACTGGCAAATGGTCATGAGCACGTTCTATGGCCCCTTCCACGAAGCAATCGAAAATAAAACTACTGAGCTCTCGCGAGCCGATGTCATGAAGCAGCGAGTGCTCGGCAAAGACCCTAAATCTGGCCAGGACATCATTGTCCGCACTGGCCGTTTTGGTCCATACGTTCAAGTTGGCGAAGCCACTGACGAAAATCCCAAGCCACCGCGTGCTTCACTCGAAAAGAACCAACTCATCGACACGCTCACCCTCGAAGACGCTTTGAAGCTTCTCGCCTTCCCGCGTGTTCTCGGCCCTTTTGATAATGGCGAAGTACTTGAAGTTCACAAAGGCCCGTTTGGTCCGTATCTTAAGGCTGGCAAAATTAATGTCACCCTCCCACCAACTATCGATCCGGCTACGGTTAATTTCGACGAAGCAAAAAAACTTTTCGTTGAAGGCGCCGAAGAGAAACGCAAGCGCCTTGAACCCTTAGCCGAACTTGGTAAACATCCAGAAACCGGCAAAAGTATTATTGTAAAATCTGGTCGTTATGGCGCCTACGTCACCGACGGCGCCATCAATGCGACTATCCCGAAAGATCAAGATCCTAAGTCCGTGACCCTCGACCAAGCTGTCGAACTCATCACCAAAAAGAAAGCCCGCGGCAACCGCCGCTGGCCCCGAAAAGCCAAGGCAGAAACTCCAGCTGAGGGCTAAAATTAGGCTAAAATAAGCAAGATTACCTTGACAATCGGCAATTTTTTTGCTATGCTTTGGAGGTTATAGTGAGCACTCAAGCGACACAATTTCGTTGGGGGACGCATGACTGCGCGCATCGCAAAGAACGTGAGAAATCTTGGTTTCAGGATCCCGAACGACATGAATGTCTGGGGGTATTCCGAGCAGGAGGCTAGCCGGTTCTTCGAAGAACTCAAGCGGTTCGGAGAGCTGGGTCAGCTCCCTGAAGTGGACGTTCTGAAACTCGCGGAGGCGCTCCGTGTGCCATACCCGCGGGGTCAGTTGCTCCGCCTGATCCAGACGGAGTGGGATCCGCCCTTCCCAACCGACACTGGTTCAGTACGGAGGTTCGATAAAATCCTCTATGTGGAGGTTATCGAGGCTCGCGGTGAGAGTCTCAAGGTGAGACTGATCGCGGACTTCGGGGAGGCCGACGAGGAGCTTCATCCATCAATCGTGATCAACGATGACTGGCAGTACGACAACGAGGTAGATCTCGACGACTACTAACCCGCACCCCGAAGAGCCACACAGGCCTTCGCGGTGCGGTTCTTCATTTCCAATACTCACTCGATAGACCCTTCGTCGTCACTCAGGGTCTGAATGCGCAGTCCGCCGTCGAAGGCGACGGGGGTATGCCCGGCACAAAATCGTCATTGCGAGGAGTCCGTAGGACGACGAAGCAATCTGTAGACCAAAGATTGCTTCGCCCCTTCGGGGCTCGCAATGACGAAAGGATGATTATTTTTCAACGGTATACCCTCGTGCCGCGAGGTCTTCGACTTTCAAACGCTCACCAGTAATAGAGTCAGCAAAAGTCACTTCGAGCTGATCACCGTGGTGTTCAGGAATGATGGCCAGGTGACCAATAGCTTCCGGGGTAAGCCAAGTATCGAGTTCGCCGGGTTTAAAGAGACCAAGTTTAGTTACCGCATCAGCCGCTTTAAAGAAGGCGAATTTCTTTTCCAATAATTCGTCATTACCGCCGCTATAACCAAAAGCTTGCGGATTTTTTTCAATCATCCGGGCAATAATGCCACTAATACTATCTTCCTTTTGTACGATGGCACTCGGTGGAATGGGTACGGTTTCAACCGGAGGAAATTCGTCGCTAAGTTCTGGAGTTTGAATTACTTCTGGTTCTCCTGTTTGCCCAGCCTCAGTAACCTCTGAGATTTCGACTGGTACGGACACCGTCTCAGGCGTTATGACCTCCACAGGCGGCGGCACCACCACGTTCGTAACCTCAGGCGTTGATTGCGCCTCAAAGGCAAAGAAAATCTTCTCAAGCTGTTCGTGAACAGCTGGTCCCGGTAGATTGGCAAAGCTGACCTGAACCAAACCAGCTGCCCGCGCCAAGGTTCCCAAAGCCTCAATTTGATTAAGCCTCCGCTCACTCCAGGTCCGCCCCTTGTAACCTGCAAGTTTGCTTGACCACTCATTAAACCCCTCCATCACAAATTGTTTTACTCGGGCGTAACTTCTCTCCTTGACATTATCTTTAGTAAACGTACTCCATCGATCGGCTAGAGCGATCGCTCCATAGGCGCCTCCCCGGAGCACATTAAGCCCGCTCAGCATAAGTGCGGTGTTGACCGATTCTTTCATAACTTTTGCACCGGAAATTCTGGTCTGAATTGCTTCGCCCAACAACTCCCCCGCTTCTTTGGCGAACTCCTGGTCAATTTTTTTACTTTCAGTCGAATAATTATTGATCACTGCTTGGCATTTCTTAAGCAATTCAGCTCGTTTGTCAGGTGTGAGATACTTTGAACTCAAAATTCGTTCCTGAAGAAGAGTTGCTTGAGTACCCACTTGATCAGGCGAGGCTACACGTTCTTTAGCCGCTGCCTCAAGAGCGCTCTGAATAGATTCACGCTCCTGGCGCGTAAAATGTCGCTGCGATAAATAACGAGCCGCATCAACGGGTAGCATTACCCCGTACATGGTGCCCGCAGCACTAGCTAAAGCGCCCGCCATTCTGGTTGCAGCTTCAATTTTTGTAAGCTGCCGCTCGCCCCGTTCAACCGGCGAAAGTTCACCCATAAACTGAGTAGCCAAAAACTCCGAAGTCTTGTTTTTACCGAACGACAAAACATAATCTAACCCCTTTTTTGTGGACTCTAAACCCTTAGAAAACCATGACTCTTCTTGGGTTTTAGGTGTTGTTTTTTCTTGAGCTATCGGTGTCGTTCGTGGCTCTCTTATAATTGGCTTTGGCGTGGTGTGGGCTTTAGCCGCCCACAACTGCTCTAGTCCGACTATCACCTGATTATGAACGGGCGGTTGCTGAATGGTCTCAAATGGTTTAGTTTCTGGGGTCGCTTTGTTTAGTCCTTGCTCCTTGACCGTCTCTTCATAAAGTCGGCGCGCCAAACGGCGTCGCAAATCTTCAGCTTGGCCAAAGATTCGTTCTCGTTCGAGGCTGCCAAGAGGAATCAAGCGAACAGCCCCGATAAGCGCCTCTAGTCGCTCGCGAATCGTGTTTGTTGTTAATTCATGAAAGACCACTTTGAGCGTTTTCGCTTCCTGACCAAGCACGGCTAAACTTTCTTTTTCTGGCCGTTCACTGGCCACTTGTTCCAAGTCTTCAAAAAAAGGAAGGTTTGCTTTTTCATACAACTCCTTCTGGGTTGCCGTTAATCGATTTTCATAACGGCGTAATTGTTGGTCGATGATTGGGTCGTGGATCGCTGCCGTAGCTTCAAATCGTCTAAGTTCGCGCACCAAACGCCGAGCTCGACGAAAAGTTTTGAATGTTTTAGCTAAATCTACACCTTCCTCAGTCAACGCTTCATCAAGATTTTGCAAGGCAACAAGCGCCTCGTGCCAAGGCAGTTGCGCTGCGGCTGATTCACGGTCTTGAGCCATGCGTGAGGCATTTTCTTTGTTATATTTTTGCGGCTCCGTTAAAGCAATCTCAGGCTGTTTGACAACTGGTCTCTCGGTCGCAGAAACAATTTGCGTCGACTCATCTTCAAGCAAATCCTCAGAACGATTAGTGGGATACTTAACCATACTATCGAGCTTCAAGAGCGGTCAGCTCTGCGGCTATATTCGCTAGTTCTTGCTCGCTTGAAATGGCTAGGGCCGCGGCAGACAGATCGCGCTTGCTGTTTGCTGCTTTAGCTTTAAGCAAAAGGTCCGAAAATTCTTCCGAAATTTCACTTATTAGATTGTTGGCCAAAAATTTTTCTAGGGCGTCTAGTTGAGCCAAACTCAAGCTTGGCAGAAGGGTTGCCCAAGCTGCTTTTTGGTCATCGCTTAGGTTTGCGGCATCAAGCATGAGCCAAAGCCGCCGACCGTGATCGTGAGCTGTCACGGCTAAGCCACTAAGGCCGTTTGCACCGCTCAATTTAGAGTTATCCATGAGGATATTTTAACACAGATGTCTGTGCCTTCTCAGTGAGTGAGGGTGAAGGGGGTAATCTACTTTACGGCCAGTTAGGAGAGCGGTATCTTCATAATGGATCTATGTTGCTCTCGTTTGACAGCTTGCAGCAAATGCTTGACGGTCGATATACCAAGGAGGATATCGACCTCCTTCAACTTGCCTATAAATTTGCTGCCAAGGCTCATGAAGGACAGTTCCGAATTACCGGTGATCCATATTTTTCACATGCCCTCATTGTTGGCCAGAAACTGGCTGCTTTAAAGTTGCCGAGTAATGTAATAGCCGCAGGGTTACTACATGACGTTCCGGAAGACACCACGACTTCGATTGAAGAAATTAGGGCTACTTTTGGTGAAGACATCGCAAGAATGGTGGCTAGCGTCACCAAGCTTGGCAAGGTCCAATACCGTGGCGAGGAAAGATACGTAGAAAATCTTCGTAAAATGTTCGTCGCCATGGCCGAAGACGTGCGAGTGATCTTTATTAAATTTGCCGACCGCATGCATAACATGGAAACTTTGTATGTGGTTGAAGAAAATAAACGCTTACGACTTGCTCGCGAAGTTTTAGAAATTTACGCCCCGATCGCCAACCGTTTAGGTATGGGCGAATACCGAGGCTTGTTTGAGGATTATTCATTCAAATATTTACAACCTAAAGAATACAGCTGGACCCAACATTTGCTTGAAGAAAGAGTAAAAAAATTTGGTCCGGCCTTAGAACGCGGGCTTAAAACAGTCGACTTTGAGCTTAGAAAAAATGGTCTTGCCAGCGTTCAACTACACGGCCGTATAAAACATTGCTATAGCCTGCACAAAAAACTGTTACGTTATAAGCACGATTTGTCCAAAGTTTACGACATCGTGGCCCTCAGAATTATCGTTAAAGACATTCCCGAATGTTACTCAGCGCTTGGCATTCTTCATAGCCTATACACCCCACTCCCCGGGCGTATTAAAGATTACATCGCACAACCCAAACCAAATGGTTACCAGTCACTTCATACGACTGTTTTCGATGATCAAGGTTCAATCCTGGAATTTCAAATTCGTACCGTTCAAATGCACGAGGAATGCGAATTCGGTGTGGCAGCGCATTGGCGCTACAAAGAGGGGGGCACGGTGAGCGAACGCCACGTTCGTTGGATGGAAGAGCTGGCGCAAATACAAAAAGAGTTGTCGACGAGTGATTTCCTCAAACATTTAAACGAACTTAAACTCGACATGTTTTCTGATCGAATTTTTGTTTTTACGCCACGTGGCGACGTTATCGATCTGCCAGAGAATTCTACCCCCATCGATTTAGCTTACGCCATTCACTCGGAAATCGGCAACAAGGCAGTGCAAAGTCGGATTAACGGTGAAATTGCGAGCCTTGATACCATGCTCAAATCAGGTGATATGTGCGAACTTATTACTGATAAAAATCGAAAATATCCTAACGAAGATTGGCTGAAATTTGTAAAAACTCGTCACGCAAAAGAAAAAATCAAAGACGCACTACGAGGTACAAAACAAGGAATTTGGTCATCTCTGATGAGACGTGTCCAGTAAGAAAAACTTACTTTTCCCGCGCCTAGAACCATTTCAAATAGTAAATTTTTATATTTTATCGACCAAGGTCTTTACCAGTTCTTTCAGATCTTCTCGTGAATAAAAATGAATCATGATCTTGCCGGAATTTCCTTTAAGATCAATCGAGACTTTTGTCCCAAATTTTTCCCTAAGTTCCGCCTCAATAGCAGCCACATTTGGATCTTTGGCTAGCTGAATACGTTTAGTGCTCGCCCCGGCCTTAGCCTCCGCCTCACGGACCGTCATGCCGCCTTTAAGCATCTCTTGGAAGAGTATTCGACGACGATTCAAGTCAGGCTCAGCTAATAATGTGCGCGCATGACTCCGGCTAAGAGCACCCTCGGCCAGGGCAGACAAGATATCCTCGTCAAGCTCGAGTAATCTTAGAGCGTTGGCTACCGCCGGCCGCGACTTTCCCACTTTTCTCGCCACGTCTTCCTGGCGCAAGCCAAAAGACGTGATGAGTTTTTGGTACGCCTTGGCTTCTTCAACGGGGTTAAGGTCAGCTCGTTGCACGTTTTCAATAAGCGCCAGTTCCAGCTTGTTTTGTTCTTGTTCTTTTGGTCTAACAATCACGGGAATTTTTAACAGCCCAAGACTCCGGGAGGCCCGCAGTCGACGTTCGCCGGCAATGAGCTCGTATTTACCGCCTCCAAGGTCGCTCACCACAAGCGGCTGCAAAATGCCGTGTTCCTTAATGCTCGCGGCTAATTCTTGAAGTTCCTGTTCGGCAAAATATTCGCGGGGTTGTTGTGTGTTTTCATGAATGTCACTCGGCGATACCTGGCGAATCTGGAGTTCGCCCTCCACCACCTCTAGAGGCTCTGGGGTAAACGAAGAAATGGAATTTTTATTAACCAAACTCGGTGCCACTGGTGCACTAATCAATGACCCAAGCCCTCTGCCTAATCCTCCCTTTATTTTTGACATAATATTTCGACTTCGAATGTATATGAGAAGGAGAAATCTCTGGTTCTGCGCAGTTATGTTACTCGCCTAAGCGACCTCCCGTTCCAAAAATTCCCGCGATAAACGTTCATATGCCTTGGCCGCTTTTGACGAAGAATCGTAATGGACAATTGTTTTTCCAAAACTTGGGGCTTCGGCTAAACGAACGCTTCTCGGAATCACTGAACGGAAAATTTTTCCTGGAAAATGCTTATAAAGTTCTTGGAGCACCTGATTGGATAAATTCGTCCGCGGATCAAACATGGTAATCACGGCTCCCATAATGGCGAGTTCAGGCTTTAAATGCTCACGAACTAAGTTGACGGTTTGCATGAGCTGTCCGAGGCCCTCCAGGGCATAATACTCTGCCTGCACTGGGACGAGTACGCTATCGCTAGCTACAAGGCCATTAATGGTTAAAAGACCGAGTGATGGCGGGTTATCGATAATAATGTAATCGTAATCATTTCTAACTCCAAGCAAGGCTTGCTCGAGCTTCCGCTCGCGATTAAATTCATTAACCAGCTCGACCTGAGCTCCGGCTAAATTTGCATTACCCGGAAGAAGCTTAAGTCCTTGGTGCGCCGTGTCGATAACCAGCTCTTTGGTCGATTTCATTCCTGCCAGGGCCTCATAGGTTCCCTCAAGCGAACCCGCATCGTGCCCCAAACCGCTCGTGGCGTTACCCTGCGGATCCAAATCAACCAACAAAACATACTTGCCGTTCTCGGCCAAATACGCCGCCAAATTCATTGACGTGGTAGTCTTCCCTACCCCTCCTTTCTGATTGACCACGGATACGATATGCGCCATACATCGCAAAGATTTTACCACAGCAGCTCAAGAACAAACATCCCTTCTGGGGGTTGCGACCTTTAAACAATTCTGATATTATTTTGGCAATCCACAAACTGAAAACACACTAAGATTAGTTACTTTAGGATGAATTATTAGACTACTAAGTTTGGCAAAGTTTGAGGGATAACGAATTCCTACTCTATTTCATCCGTATCGAGTGTTGGCCTACTAAGTTCGGCGAGGTGAAGAGATAACGAATTCGTACTAAGTTTCGTCAGTTGCAAGGAGGAGACGAGTAAGGACGAGGCGTACTATAAAGTACGGTGAGTCCGACGGAGTCGACGACGCAGCAAATGGCGAAACTTGGGTAGGAATTCGATACGGCTGGGTAGCTCAGTTGGTTAGAGCGAGGGACTCATAAGCCCTAGGTCGACGGTTCGATCCCGTCCCCAGCTACCAAAGCCTCATTAAAAATCATTCTTCTGCGTCATGGGTCCCAGTTTTGTCCTCACCCTATTCTTCGGATACGTGTCGGCCAAAACATCCCGTTCCTTGCATAATAATTTTTACTGAGGCTTGGGGATTACTTGCGCGATAAACTAAAAACTGATAATGTATTGCGACTGCACAGTGTTACTTTGAAAACCCACTAAGTTTGGTCAGATTCAAGGAGGAGACGAGTCAGGGCAAGGCGTACCCCGACGGCCTACGGCGTCGGAGCTGTACGAGCCGAACGGAGTCGACGACGAAAAGATAGCCAAACTTGGGTAGGTTTTATATGCCGCGGGGTAGAGCAGCCAGGCAGCTCGTCGGGCTCATAACCCGAAGGTCGTCGGTTCAAATCCGACCCCCGCAACCAAAAATATCCGCCAAACGGCGGATATTTTTGTTCTTAGTAAAACGAAGAATCACATAAATTCATCTGCATGTTTACCTTGCAATTTCTCTAAAAATACCTTACCCTACTGTCCAGCCATGCCACGGTGGCGGAATGGTATACGCGGCGGACTCAAAATCCGCTTCCAGCAATGGAGTGAGGGTTCGACTCCCTCCCGTGGTACCAAAAATCTTCCGATCACTCGGAGGATTTTTGTTTAGAATAATGACTCGATACCGACCGTCAAAATCGTCACTACAACAGAGCCTATTAAGAGACCGGAAAGAATGCCGGTGGCGGCTGTTTTAAACGGAATATTTAAAGCTACTGCTCCGAAAGTAGCGGTCCACACACCGGTTAAAGGTAAGGGTATGGCCACAAAAATTGCGAGGCCGATAAGGCCATAGGTTGTGTAATGACCATGCAATTTTTTCCTCCCCCGTTCAAGAAATGTATCCAGGGGTCTAACTAAAGCAGGCAGACGTTGAACACAAAAATTGCGCAGCCTTGCCAAACCAAAATAAAGAGGCAAAAAAATAAGACTGCCCCCAATAAAGGTAAAAATAATAGCCTCAAGCGGTGACAGACTGTAATCCAGAATGCCAACTGGAACTGATAGCCTAAACTCAGCAATTGGTATCGCAGCTAAAATTATCACCCTAAGAAAAGCCGGCACATTCCCGACCGCTGCTAATAAAAATTCAATCATATGCGTGGTGACGCTAGTGGCTAGTCGGCTAGTTGGCTAGTCGCTAGTTCATCCGGCCAGGTGAAGGTATTAAAAGACCAGGACGCGAGCCCGATGGCATCAATGAACCTATCGTCTTTTTCTGGAGCGCCAAGGACAACCACAATAATCTCATGTCCCCCTTCGCGAATAACTGCGCTTACACAGTACCCAGCCTGCGGGATATACCCCGTCTTGCCGCCAAGCACACGATAATCTCCGGTGTTCAAAGCTGAGGAGAGTAGAAGATCGGTAGACGGCACCTGCACTACCCGACCACTCGCGTGTCCTACTGCGTAGGTTTCTTTCTGCATTAAATTGGCGAGAATTGGGTTTTTACGAGCCGTATCTAAAAGAACCGTGAGATCTTCGGCCGTCGAAACATTATTTGGCGAGAGTCCGCTCAGGTCTTCAAAATGGGTATTTGTAAGCCCCAAGTCAGCCGCCTTAGCGTTCATTCGAGTCACAAAATCTTCGGTGCTCAAACCCACGGCCCGAGCCAAGGCCAGCGTCGCCGTGTTGTCTGAGCCCACGATGCTTGCCCCCAAAACATCACGCAAGGCCACGGTGTCGTTATAGTACAAATAAACTCGGCCGGTACCGGCAAAATCAGCCTCGTGCAAAACAAAATCACTTGCCAAGTCTGGTTCAGACTCTAAAAAGACAAGGCCGGTCATCAATTTTGAAATACTGCCAATCGATCGCACCTCCTCAGGACGCTTAGCGAACAAAACCTCCCCACTCCCCGCATCACGAACAATGACACTTTGAGCGGAAGTGATAATACCGTACGAATCCTCTTCGGTTTTTATTGGTGGCTCTGGCCGCACGTCACCGGCCATCTTTAAGTATGGTCCGGAAGTAAAGGACACCGCTGCGAATAGAGGATCTTGGGCTACCACTTTGCCTACCTGAAGCTCAAGCGCTGCGGCATCAACCGGCATAACGCCAACCAAACTCGCCGCAGCTAATAACTGAAGTAGTCCTTTTATAATCATACTTCCCCCTTGTCTTGCACCCCTCTTGTTTCCTGTTCTTCCCCCGTCATCACCGCCTTTAAAAGCGTCTCGATATGAGCATTGTGGTGGAGCTCAGCATAATCTGGTAGCTCTTCGATTTTGGTAATTCCCAGATACCGGAGGGCGTCGGATGAAAGGATATAAGTAGGCTGCAGTCCAGCACCTTCTTTTTCTTCAATCAGACCTCTCACGAGCAGGTTGCGGAGAATCAAACCGCAGTTCACACCACGAATGGCCTCAATCTCAGGCTTTGTAACAGGACCTCTGTACGCAATAATCGTTAAGGTTTCAAGTGAAGGTCGAGTAAGTTCTGCCGAGAAATCTTCCTTGCTTAAATTTTTGACGATTTCAGAAGCCGCGGGATTGGTTACAAACTGCGCCTCATCATTTACCCGAAGCAAATGAATTCCTGAGTGAGCGACATTGCGAGCCTTCTCAATACCATCGAGCGCTTCTTTAACCTCATCTTCCGATGACGCCGAAATCTTCGCCAGACGTTTAATACTGAGCGGTGCCGCTGAGGCGAACAGGATTGCTTCCAACATCGGTACAAGATTGGTCATAGCATTGTGTCTCCACCTTGTTTAAGGGGGAGATTAAGAGGGGGTCAGTCCAGAGCTTGTTCAAGTTCAATTTCACTAAACGAACTCTTCTGTCTGGCCACGACTAGCCGTCTACGAAGGAGCTCTAAAAGCGCTAAAAAGCTTACCACAACTTCCATTTTATTCTTAGCGCCGCTCACCACTTCTTTAAACGACATGCTGGCTCTGACTCGCAAGGCCTCGGTCATCTCGCGTAAACGTTCTTCAACGGACTTGGTTCGTTCCATCCTTGATTCCTGAAGTGCAAAAAATGGTTGTAGTCGTTTGAGTATGCTCTTAAAAGTTTCAACTAGAACTTGGATGGACAAATTACTTCCCGGAGCAAGCGTTACCTTACCTTCCTTTATAAGGAGGAGTAAGGGGAGGTCAAGCCTTATATACGGCCGAGCAATGAGCGGCGTCTTCATGTACATGTCCTCGAGCTTCCCTGCTGCACTAGCGTATTCCTGGTAAATCCGCAGTTGATCTTTAAGCCGCTCAGCCGCCGCGTCGTCATCGGTGGTTTGTAAGTACGGAAGAAGTTCGCGGCTTTTAAGGTAAATAAGACGAGTAGCCACAAGCAAAAAATCCGCCATCTCATCAGCCGGAACATTATGAGAATCAAGATATTGCAAATACCTATCGGCGACTTCGGAGAGCGACACGGTAGTAATGGCAAGCTCTTGTTTTTCGATGAGTTCTAAAAGAAGCCCTAAAGGTCCCTGAAACGTCTCTTGCTCTACAGCAAAGGCCATAATGTAGGAAAATTATAGCAAACTTCGCCATAAAAAACAACCTTATAAACTGCCTTTTTTCCCGTTGACAGAAGCGGTTTTTGCTGCTAATATCCGCGGTTCGTTGGTAACCCAACGTCCCTACCTCGCCAGTCCCCCGACCAGGCGATCAAGGTAGTTCCGTCAATTATGCGCCTAGGGCGCGTTTCTGAGGTGTTCCTTGAACCCCAAGTCCCTGATCGAGGCCGCTATCCGAACGATCGGCATCCGTCATCGCACCAAGAAGACCAAGGCCGGCGAGGCCCGCCCCACCCAGGTGGCCATCCGCTACCAGGGCGAGGTCAAGCCGAAGATCCTGACCTTCGAGTCGGACGACGACGAGCTCGACTGGGTGCGCGGCACCTACCCGATGACCTACCGCGACGCCACGGCCGAGGACATTGCGCTCCTCCAGGACCGGGAGCGGCTGCCGGCGCGGCACATCAAGCTCCGCAAGATTACGGCGGAGGAGGCCGCCGAGCTGCCCGCCGAGCTCGTCGAGAAGGAGGAGTCCAAGAAGAAGGGCACCTCCTACCGCCGCAAGCAGATCCCGGCCAGCTACGACGGGCTCCAGCCCGGAGATGTCTACGCCATGAGCATGGGCGGCTCCGGTGACCGACTGGCCTTCGCGCTCTCACGCGCCGGTGAGTCCAAGAAGGCCCACCTGTTCCGCATCAGCACCAAGAACCTGAAGGAGCTCCGGAGCGAGGAAGCGAGCAAGGACAACGACCCGGTGATGCTCGTCGAGGCCCTCCAGGTCGCGCCCGAGCTCTTCTACCTGGTAGATGCCAAGGACCGGGCCCTGATCTGGGTCCGCGAGTGCTACCGCGCCCGGATCGACGCCATGAAGGCGCGGATCGGCTGCGAGCAGCGCCTCAGGCAGCAGCTCATCGGGCAGGTCTTCTGCGACCCGAACGGTGACTTCTCCGAGCTCGCGGTCGAAAACGCGTTCGACAAGCTCAAGGCCAACGACCGCGTGTACCAGAACCTCGAAGACGAGGAAGCGCAGCGCGAGAAGTTGCTCGTCAAGGCCGTCGAGGCCATGCCCGAGTGGGAGCACGTGTTCAGCCAGGTCACCGGCCTCGGGCCGATGATCGCCGCGCGCCTCCTCTACGCCATCGCCAACGTCCGCCGCTTCGTGGGCGTGGCCAGTCCGGACGAGGTGCTCAAGCTCCGGGCCGAGGCCCGCGAGTACGAGGAGCTGGTCGGGCTCGACAAGTTCCTGCCCGAGCTCGACGACCGCCTGAACGAGTGCCAGTTTCGACAGGAGCTCATGGCGCAAGTCGAGGCCCACTGGACGGCCATCGGTCGCAAGACCTACGCCGAGCACATCCTGGACGCGAGCCTGCTCTACGGCAAGGCCGCTGAAACCCGCAAGCAGGCCTACGCGGCCGGGCAGGAGCCCGACCCGGAAGTCATCAAGAAGCTCCACGCCGAGGCGCGTGAGCACCTCATCGACGGCCACTACAAGGAAGGTCTCGCGGCCCTGCCGGAGAAGGTCCGGAACCGCGACAACCACTACCAGGTGGTCCAGATCGTGCGGAGCCACTGCGAACGACTCGGCCTCAAGACCGAGGTCGAGGCCCTGAACCTGGCCCTCGAGAACTACAAGCTGATCACCGAGCTCCACCGCCAGGCGCACAGCAAGAGCAGGTCGCGCTTCACCGCCTACTGCGGGGTGCATGTCATGCGGGGCGGCAAGTACGGCGACCGGCCGACCGAGAAGCAGTTCCCGCGGCGCCGCCACGGTGACGTGGCCAACTACTCGCCAGACGCGCGGCAGGGGCTCTACCTCCTCGGGGATCAGTGGAACAAGCGACCGGACAGCCTCTGGGGCCAGAAGCTCCGGGCCAACAAGGTCGCGCTGCGCGCCAAGCACCCCGAGCCCATCAAGGTGGAGGGCAAGCAGCGCTACACCGATGGGCACATCCACAAGATGGCCATCTGGCGCACCCTGACCCAGTTCGCCCACTGGCTCTTTGACCAGCTCATCAAGCTCGACGGCGGCCCCGGGGCCGACCTCGACTTGCCGGGCGAGCCGACGGCGCCCGCGCCGAAGCTCCTGCCGGTCGTCACCACGCAGGTGCCGGCCGGGGCGTAGGGACGGATCGACGATTCGTCCCAGACCGTAAACCGTTCCGCTCGGTCGAGGGTGGCTTCACCGCCGCCCTCGACCCTCAATTCCACCGCTCGAACTCTCGAGCCGTGAAATTGGGGATTCGATTCAACCACTGCCCTCTGCGTTCCGGGCTTCGTTTCCCCACCCCTTGGATCATCAAAAGGACTTCTGCGAAACACTAAGCGAAATCGCGTTTGATGATCCACCCTTTGGCTGTCGTAGGCTAACGTGTTTGTCAAACGTGCATGGTTCAGACAGCCACCCCTTCGGTCATCGA
>CAYJQH010000004.1:17742-27286 GCA_964372415.1 uncultured Gammaproteobacteria bacterium
GCTGACCCTTCCAAAGTTCCTTCCAAAAATCACCACCCCTTGGCGGATCTAAATGACGATTGACCTCGTGTCGATGCGGCAAGTGATCCGCCACCCCTCGGAGGGTTGAGCTCTAACGAGTTCCCCTCCCCTTCATCCCGTTTCTCGAAATTGCTTCGAGGTACGAGATGAGGGAACGTAGGGAATGGTGTTACTTTACGCCGTCGTCACTGTTCCCTCCTCCTTCGGCTGTCGACCAGTTGAATATTTCATTGTAAATGTCGGAATTACTGACAGCCTCCCTTAGGTCATCGGCAGTATCCGAGCACAACGCGCGTATGTGCATCAGATGACCGACCCTTCAGCTCCGACGTGACGTCGGAACTGCGCCTTCAAGCCGTCGCAGGCAGCCCTGTCTCCACAGACGTGAGTACCTGTGATGGCTTGCCCTTCTCCCACGGTTACCGGTTCCCGGTTCCCGTCCCTTCCCAGTTTGGTGATGTGACAGCAGTCCTATAAACGATACGAGCTGGCCCCTGCATCACCACCCCTTGGCGGATCTAAATGACGATTGACCTCGTGTCGATGCGGCAAGTGATCCGCCACCCCTCGGAGGGTTGAGCTCTAACGAGTTCCCCTCCCCTTCATCCCGTTTCTCGAAATTGCTTCGAGGTACGAGATGAGGGAACGTAGGGAATGGTGTTACTTTACGCCGTCGTCACTGTTCCCTCCTCCTTCGGCTGTCGACCAGTTGAATATTTCATTGTAAATGTCGGAATTACTGACAGCCTCCCTTAGGTCATCGGCAGTATCCGAGCACAACGCGCGTATGTGCATCAGATGACCGACCCTTCAGCTCCGACGTGACGTCGGAACTGCGCCTTCAAGCCGTCGCAGGCAGCCCTGTCTCCACAGACGTGAGTACCTGTGATGGCTTGCCCTTCTCCCACGGTTACCGGTTCCCGGTTCCCGTCCTTTCCACCCCTCGGAGGGTCGAGCTCGTTACTGAGCTCCCCTCACCTTCATCCCTATACTCGAGGCAACCTCGAGTATTGAGATGAGGGAACAACTGAGTTGTTGCTCTTTGGAGCGAGGATGTCCCTGTTCCCTTCTCCCTTCGGCTCCGAAGTAACGTCGGAGCCAACCCTTCGGTCATCGCTTAGAAGTTTGCCGCAAGGCGAGTGGACATGTGATGACCGACCCCTTCAGCTGCCGACATGGCCTCTGTTATTAAACGATGCCGGCACCGGTAGCTGCCCCCTGCCCGTTTGAAAAAACTCAGCGGGCTTTTCATTTTACGGTTGTCGTTAGTCGTTTATCGTTTGTCGTAGCTTACCCATCCAATAAACTTTGCCGAAGTTTGTTCAGCATCTTAGAAACATCATCAACCAACTGTCGTGATTTTTCGAATTGCTGCGAAGCACCAAACTGAAGACGTAAAGCAACATCAAGTTGCGTTTCAAGTTCTGCGGTAGAACCAAAAGCTATAGAAACAAAATAAGCATAATCTTTTCGAGAATTCCGTCGGCTTCCTTCTGCGACATTACTCGGTATCGAAACTGCGCAACGTCGCATCTGAGCGGTTAAACCAAATCGCTCCTCCGGTGGAAAATTTGAGGTAATTCGATAAATATCTTCAACAAGATCCATGGCCTTTTTCCAAACATCCAAGTCTCTATAGCTCGTAATAGCCATAAATACTACGACAAACGACTCACGACAAACGACAAACGGTACTAGGCAAGCTTAATGTTAGCTTCCTTAAGCGCCTTGGCAGGCAGTGGTGATGGCGCACCCATCATGAGGTCACGGGCGTTGCCGTCTTTAGGGAAAGCCATGACTTCACGGATGTTGGCTTCGCCACGGAAGAGGGCGAGCACTCGGTCAACGCCGAGAGCAATTCCGCCATGGGGCGGGGCGCCAAACTCGAAAGCTTTGAGCATGTGGCCGAACTGAGCCTCAATGGTTGCTTCGTCAAAGCCCATGATTTCAAAAACTTTCTTCAACGCTTCTGGTTGATGGTTACGAATTGAACCACCGCCGATTTCAAAACCGTTGAGCACAATATCGTACTGACTGGTGATAATGCTCCCGATATCCTCTTTTTTCAGGAGTTTCTCCCGCCATTCCGGAAGCGCTGCCGAGAACGGGTTATGCGTGAAGGTCCAACCACCGTCTTCTGTTTTTTCGAAAAATGGAAAATCAATCACCCAACAAAAAGCAAATTCGTTCGGGTCATTTTTGTCTTTTCTGATATCTGGTCGGTCGGTGCCATAGTTTTTCATGGCATCGGCATAAGTCATGCGCGGGAACGGCAAGGTTTGAATTTTAGCATCTGGGCAATGGCTCTTTACAAGCTCAATCATTAGCTTTTCAATGAGCGTCATGACGTCTTCACGCTCCACAAAACTCATCTCTAAGTCGAGCTGCGTAAACTCTGGCTGCCGATCGCCACGTTGATCTTCGTCACGGAAGCATTTTGCCAATTGATAGTAGCGTTCTACGCCAGACACCATGAGCAGCTGCTTAAACTGTTGCGGCGATTGCGGAAGCACGTAGAAGTTACCGGCATGGAGACGCGACGGCACAATGTATTCGCGGGCGCCTTCTGGGGTGCCCTTGGTAAGAACCGGAGTTTCGACCTCAATAAAGCCTTCGTTCCCCAAATACTCTCGCATGTGCTGAAACACAGCGTTCCGGGAGCGGAGGTTCTTCTGCATGCGCTCTGTTCGAAGGTCCAGGTAGCGATGCGTCAAACGCGACTCTTCGTTAATCGCTCGGGTGTCCTTGTCAAGTTCAAAGGGCGGCGTCTTGGCTTCGTTTAAAACGGTAATTTTCTTGGCCAAGAGCTCAACCGTTCCTGTTGGAATCTTTTCATTCACCTGCTTGGCCGAACGTGCTTGAACCACACCCTCAATTTCGACTACCCACTCCGGACGAAGCTTACCGGCGATCTCAGCCGAAGGCCCAAGTTCGGCTGGAACAGCAACTACTTGGAGAAGTCCCGTGCGGTCGCGAAGGTCAAAAAAGGCTACCTTGCCCATGTCCCGACGGGCATGGATCCAGCCGGCTACAGTCACGGTTTCGCCCACCTTCTTAACCGTCTCAGTATTAATGATTCGCGCCATAAAATATAAAAATTAGCCCCGCTGACTATACTTGACGAAGGCCACAGAATCAAGTAATCTTTCACATTAAGATCTTTGGGCAATTTCGCTTAGGGCTGTTGCGGCATCTCGCCAACTCTTGCGGATCCTCCCTCTCGGCTCATCTTCTTGGTTTTTTCACCCTCCAGGGCCAGGAAGTTGAGTTGCGAATAAAAGCGGTGGGCCGAGTCGCTGCCAACAGTCCTTTTCTTTTTTTAAGTTGATTATTTCCTTTACTTCACCGAGTTACTGTGTTTATTTAGAAACAGATCTTTAGGAGGTCATGTGCCACGAATCAATGAAGCAACTCGCCGGGTCGTGCGACTTATGACAAGTCGGGCTAGGAGTGGTCTTGAGCGTCTTACGGAGCGCGACGAATTGTTGCGGGAAAGAGAACAAGACAGTCTCAAAGACTTCATCAAGCTTATCGAAGCTGGTAAACGGGTGATTGTTTTTATCGCCACGAGTGGTGGTGGCAAACTGCAAAAAGACGATTACCTCTTCCATAATCTCCTCGAACCAATGATCGAGAAGATCACTCCAGTTGAAGAACTTGATGACCTCACGGTAGTAATCGAACGGCTAGACGAGCTCACGAACCTAGCCCAAAACGTCATTGCAGGTAGTAAACTAAACGCGCGAGACTGCCGCCTTCTAAGGCTCACAGTCGACGAGGTTTACCTCACGGCCACGCGCCATCCGTCACCTTGTTACGTTGACTGGTAAATGCGTCTCCCCAACAGGCATTGGCTGGGGAGATTTTTCTTTTCCTAAAAATGAAAAGTGATCCGAGTACGGTACTTCAGTATATCCGGGAACATGGCTTCTGAATGCGTCATTCACGCAAGCGGCAAAACTAGTGACCTCGCTTGCCTTAAGAGCCGGTCTAAGCAATTCGAGATACGAAGCTTCACGGGCAAAACGGAGCATGGTTACAGTTTCTTCACCAATGCTTCTTGCCGAAAACCACTCTTCTTTAGCCTTAATCACGCAGTCACTACACACGAGCCCTCCCCTACCCTCATGCCAACGGAAAGCCAGAGGTCTAATTTGTTCTTTACACGAGACGCATCGATTAAGTTCAATGTCATAACCCAAGCGACACAGCAAACGAAGCATAAAAGCGCCAAAAACAAACAACGCTCTAGTGTGTGGAAGCTCGTTCCCTTCCTCAAGAAAATACAAAATCGTTATTAACTCAGTAAAAAGTTCTGGATCCTCAGCCTCAAGACGCAGGGCGTCATCAACAAAGCTAAGAGCGGCTAGCGCCATCACTCGGCACTCGAATAAAGCCTCTAGACGAGGAAAGGCTTTAAGGCGTTCAACACCAATGACTGTGGTGTGCCGGGCACCACGTACGAGCTCAAGGTTTACAATAGCAAGCGACTCAAGGTGCGGAGCGAGCTTGGCCTTGGGTCGCCTAGCGCCACGACCAACAAACTCAATTTTACCGAGGGTCGGTGATAACGCTCGGTAAGTCCGGTCCGCTTCGCGCCACGGGGCGCTTGTCAGAATGATAGCTTCTGTCTTAACGGATGACCACATACATTTAAACTAGCTACTAGGGACTGGCCACTGGCCAAGCCACTAGAAATTAGCCACTAGCTTTTTGGGGGTTGAAGTTTTCGATTTCGGTTCAGTCTAGTTTCTAGTATCTAGTGGCAAGTTAGCTGGCTAGTAGTGAATTGCTAGCTGCTAGTTTCTTTGCTGTTCATCAAAGTACGCTTGCAGAATGAGCATAGCAGCCAGCGCATCTTCAGTCGCCGTAGCTCCATATTCGTGCTGTACGCGTCTGGCTTCTGCTGATGAAAACTGTTCGTCAACTACATTAATGGGTAGCTCTGAAACATCGGCTAGTTCGTTCATGAAGGCCACTGTAAGTTCGAGCTGCTCCTCACTTTGGTGGGCTTCGGTGGGTATGGGCAAACCTACCACAAAGGCTTCGACACCTTCCTTTTTAGCCAGTTCGGTTAAACGACTACTCGCGTCATCACCTCCAGGAATAGTGTCAAAAGGAACTGCTACTCTACTGCCATCATCACCCACCGCTAAACCTATCTTCCGTAGCCCAAAATCAACGCCAAGATACTTCACAGAAGATTAAAAAGTCAGTTTTTCTTTGATTACCTGGCCGTTCACCATAATAGGTAGGTCAATCCCTCGTTCATAAACACGATTTCCGTCATCGAGGAACATAAGTACATAATACGTCTCAAAAACAGACATTGGCGTGTCTAGGTGGATGACCAGATCGTCATAGGTGCCTGGCGCCAAATACGCCGATTCTCCAAACGGAGCCGTAGGCGCGGCCCCCATCGCCCCGTGAACCGTTATAAACGACGGTTCAATAACTGTTGCTTTGACTTCGACCGTGTTGTCAGGCTCCTGTTGGGGCGCCAAAGTAACTGAGCTTCCTGGAACTTCGACCGGCACATAATCTACTTTTGGTTTCTTGGGAGCTAACATAAAAAAACCAATTCCGCCGATAAACAAAATGAGGGCGATAAGGGGTAGAAGATCAGTTCTTTTCATAAACCCAAGTGGTGTCTTGGCGGTCAATCAGGTCGTAATCAACAAAAACTTCCCGACTATCAATTTTCACTTCATACCCGCCATCGTAAGGGTTTGAGGTAATGTAGACAAGTGCATCAATATTGCCTGACTTGAGCGAATTCCTGATAAACGTTTCGTCTGCATTTCGGTCACGCATACTATAGTCCGATATTCGGCTCCGGGGTCAAAACTTCGGGTCCATTATCAAGGACAGCAATTGTCACCTCAAAATGAGCTGCCAAACTACCATCAGCAGTCACAATCGTCCAGCCGTCTTCACCGGTGACAACTTCGTCGGTTCCCAACGTCACCATTGGCTCCAAAGCCAAGCACATACCATGCCGCAACGGTACATCTTTAAATGCTTTGCTGACGTAATTTGGTACGTGTGGTGATTCATGAACCTCATGGCCAACACCGTGACCAACAAGCGCCTTCACGATGCCGTATTTTTTCGGAATCGCTTTTTCGATGGCGCCACTAATATCTTTAATCGAATTTCCGACGATTGCAGCTGCCACCCCATCACGCATCGCCTGTCGGGTCACTTCAAGAAGCTGCTTTTGTTCTGGCGAAATCTTTCCAACCGGCACCGTCACCGCCATGTCGGTACACAAACCTTTGTACCAACACCCAATATCAAGACCGACGATGTCTCCTTCTTCAAGCGTCACGTCACGCGTTCCAATGCCATGAACAATTTCGTTGTTCTTCGAAATACAAAGTGTGGCCGGGAATGGCGTGCTGCCATGTGAGCTGTAGCCCAAAAACGACGGCTTTCCGCCACCCGCCTCAATTGCCTCGCGGGCGATGGTATCAAGCTCCCGCATGGTAATACCCGGACGCACGGCATCGATGGCCTTTTGCAAGGCAACCGAAAGCAGCGCTCCCCCCTCGCGCATCGCCCGTATTTCGTCCTGGGTCTTAATGAGGGCCATAATTGATCAATAAATTTAACATGGCATCCAGTATCTGTACAGATGATCCTAAAGGTCGTCTCTAGGTTAAACCGAAAACTGACGCAACCCGGGCCGCCACTTCCTCAACCGTTCCTACCCCATCAATATGCCGCACCAGGCCTTGATCTTCGTAGCGTTTAATTATTGGCTTGGTATCTTCTTCGTAAATCTCTAAACGCTTTTGAATAATCTCTGACGTATCGTCCTGACGATGTTCAAGCTGGGCGCGCTTCATAAGACGCGGAACTGAGACCTCGGAGGGAACATTGATGACCAAAACAACTGTTGGTATATCGTATTCTTGGTAGGCCGAAAATTGCTGTTCGTTACGGGGAAAGCCATCAAGAATGTAGCCACGAGCGGTGTCAGGTTGCTTGAGGCGCGCATCAAGAACCTTAATCGCGATCTCATCTGACACAAGCTCCCCTCGCTTCTGGAGAGCCAGAATTTCGTCGGCCAAGGGTCCAGTCCCTTTGGCAGTATCGCGTAAGAGTTGCCCCATGGAAAGTTGCGGAATACCTAACTTCTTAGCAAGGATCGCGGCTTGCGTTCCTTTGCCACACCCCTGAGGACCAAGGATCAAAATTTTATGCATAAAAATATTAGAGGCATGATGCCTCATGCCTCTATCCTTCACAAGCTGTTTTTTCACACTACCTAGCGCACATCGTAGGAACGCATCGTGAGCTGTGCGTCAATTTGCTTCACCATGTCAATAACCACTGACACGACGATGATAATCGAAGAACCACCAACCACAAGACTGGTGTTCCCAGTAACTTCTTGCATAACAACTGGCAAAACGGCGATAGTGGCCAAAAAAACAGCACCGACGAGCAGAATGCGGTTTACGACCCATTGTAAATATCCGGCGGTGGGGACCCCTGGTCGAACGCCAGGAATAAACCCACCTTGCTTTTGAAGATTTTCGGCTACCTGATCTGGACGAAAGATAATTGAGGCGTAAAAGAAGGTAAAGGCAACCACAAGGACGAAATAAGCCAAGCCGTAGAACAAACCATTATTAAAGAGCTCAATAACACCTGTGGCAATATCGGCTACAATTTGTGTTCGAGCGTCAACAAAAAACTGCCCTACAAGCGGTGGTAAAACGATTAACGATAAGGCGAAAATAATGGGAATCATGCCACCCATATTCACGCGAAGCGGCAAGGTAGAACTTACCTTGGAACTGCCCCCCATGCCGCCTCTAGCGTACTGCACCGGCAAGTTGCGTTGCGCTTCGCTTACATACACGACTCCAAAAATTGTGAGCAACATGAGGGCTGCAAAAACAATCATCGTGACGAGGTCACTCTTTGTATAAGTAGCGGCCAACTGACCAATGAACCCAGGAAGAGCGGAGATAATACCGGCAAAAATCAGAATGCTCATGCCGTTTCCTAGCTTCTTTTCAGAAATCAACTCACCTAGCCACATGAGAAAAATTGTCCCCGCGGTCATGGTGGTTAAGGTGACTAGAAGAGTGAAGCCACTAATGGCTAAACCGGTTTGCTGATTAACGAGCGTAATAAGACCGTAGCCCTGGAGGAACGATAACGGCACGGTCGCCAAACGAGTGTAGCGACTAAGCTTCTCACGTCCCTGGCTTTCTTTTTGCATCTCTTCAACTGACGGGAAAATCATGCCCAAGAGCTGAAAGATGATTGAGGCTGTAATGTATGGAGCGACTCCCAAAGCAACGACTGAAAAATTTTCTAAAGTGCCCCCCGAAAAAACGTTAAGGAGTCCCAGAAACTGGTTGCCGGTAAGGAGACTTTCAAGGCTTGCAGGATCAATACCAGGTACTGGAATATGCGCCGCTAGGCGAAAGATACTGATGACAAACACGATGAACAATAGCCCTCTTCGTACCTCTGGGATACTGAACAACCTTTTCAACATCTCCATACAACTTTTTGTGGCGGGTTATTAAGCTTCAACCTTACCGCCAGCTTTTTCGATGCTGGCCTTGGCACCCTCTGAAACACCGCAACCCTTAACCGTCACTGCCACAGTAAGCTCGCCCTTACCCAGGATTTTGACCGGACGATCGGTTTTACTAATAAGCCCTTTATGAGCCAAGGTCTTGGGTGTGACTACTTCTCCGTTAATGTACTTTTTGTTAAGTGAGGTCAAATTGACAACCAGCGCTTTTGGTTCAAGCGAGGTGAAACCACGAAGTTTCGGGGTAGCCAAAATAATATGGCGCATACCCAAACGTTTGGTGCCGCTCGCTCCAGCACGTGACGTTTGACCCTTCTGACCACGGCCACCTGTCGTACCCTTAGAACCCAAACCACGAGCCACGCGCTTCTTTTCTTTTTTAGCTCCGTGCGCTGAGCGCAGGGTGTTTAAAGTAATAGTCATAGCCTAAGGTTAAGCGCTCGTCACCGCCTCGGTTTTAGCCTGAGGCACTGGAAGTAATGCCTCCAAAGCCTTAAAAGTAGCCTTCGCGTTATTAATTTTGTTCTTAGCGCCCAATAATTTGGTTGAGGCATTCGGCACGCCACCGAGCTCAAGAATAACCCGGGTTGGCCCGCCGCTCTTCAAACCAGTACCTTGCGGGGCCGGTTTCAACAGGACTTCCGCTGCAGCAAATTTAGCACGTACTGCATGCGGAATAGTTTCGTCCTTAAGAGGAATACGCATAACGCGCTTCTTAGCCTGGCGAAAAGCTTTTTCAATAGCCATCGAAACGTCAGCGCCCTTGGCCACGCCAAAACCGACGCGTCCTCGACGGTCGCCGATTACGATGGTCGCTCGAAAACGCATACGCTTGCCTCCTTTGGTCACACGGGTAACTCGCGAAAGTTCAAGAATACGTTGTTCGAATTCACGTGGTTCACGCGCTCCACGTCCACCGCGATCGCCACGACCACGGCCTCCACCACCTGGTCCGCGACC
>CAYJQH010000004.1:27386-84206 GCA_964372415.1 uncultured Gammaproteobacteria bacterium
CCACCACCTGGTCCGCGACCTCGAGGTCGCCGTTCACGCTGGGCCGGGGCGCCCGCTTTTGTTTCGTTAGCAATGGGTTGTGCTTGTTCAATCATAGGTTAAAAAACTAGTCCGCCTTCACGAGCAGCTTCCGCCAAAATTTTGACCTGACCGTGATACAAGTAAGGCCCGCGATCAAAAATCACCTTAGTGATACCTTTTGATTTTGCCTCTTTGGCCAGTCTACCGCCCACCTCCTTGGCGCGTTCCATGGCCTTACCTTTGAGCTCAAAATCATGAGCTGCTACAAGAGTGCGTCCCGCATCGTCATCAATAAGCTGAGCGCTCACATGTTTGAGTGAACGAAAAACCGACAACCGAGGACAATCGGCTGTACCGTGAATCTTGGCGCGCACGCGGCGAGCGCGACGGTCTGCCTGGGCGCGTTTTTGGATGATTGCTTTGCGTTCCATACAATTCGATTATTCGGTCTTACCGGCTGCCTTACCCACCTTACGGCGAATAACTTCGTCGGTATATTTGAAACCCTTACCTTTATACGGCTCCGGTTTCTTAAGAGCGCGGATTTCGGCTGCCACCTTACCTACGAGTTGCGCATCAGACGAATTCAAAGTCAAAAGATTATTCTCTACCTTGGCGCTAACACCCGCGGGAAGCGCGTAACGCACCTCATGAGAAAAACCGATACTACAAATCAAAGTTGTACCTTGAACCTGCATCCGGAAACCCACGCCGTTCAATTCCAGGGTTTTGGTGTAGCCTTCGGTCACGCCCTTCACCATTTGCGCCAAGAGAGCACGCATAGTTCCCCAAATAGCCCGATCCTCGCTCTCTGGGTCTTGGACCGTAACATTAAGCTGTGCTACTCCCCCGTCGTCAGAACGAGTAACCATAGCATGCGGATGCAAGACGAGTTTAAGCTCACCTTTTGGTCCTTTAACATTTACCGCGCCGTTTATTACTTCGGCACTAACGCCGGCGGGGAGAGTGATTGGTTTCTTTCCAATACGAGACATATGAAAGGTTAGGCGATTTCGCAAATGACTTCCCCGCCTAAGCGACGCTTGCGAGCTTCGCGATTAGTCATAATGCCATTCGGGGTCGAAATAATAGACAGTCCGTAACCGGAACGTACTTGTTTTAGTTCATCCGTTTTCTGATAAACCCTAAGGCCCGGCTTACTAACCCGTTTAATATGGCTAAGGCGCGGCTTGCCTTGAACATCGTATTTAAGGGTGATTCTAAGCATGGGACGGGCACTCTGAGTGAAGGTTTCAACAGCCCCAACAAAGCCCTCATGTTCAAGAAGCTTAGCCAGTGCAAATTTCATGTTCGACATTGGCAATTCAACAGTCGTCGCATGCGCCATTGTGGCGTTGCGAAGCCGAGTGAGCATGTCGGAGATTGGATCAGTCATCATATAATTACCAGCTTGCTTTGCGAATACCAGGGATCTCACCTACGTTGGCGAGCTCGCGGAAACAGATACGGCACAGGCCAAATGCCCGCATAAAAAACCGTTTGCGCCCACAGCGCCAGCAGCGCAGAACCTTACGGGTCATGAACTTTGGCTTCTTCGCTGACTTAGCTATTTGATTAGTAGTTGCCATAGGTTATTTCTGCTTGCCTGCGAAGGGGAAACCAAGACTCTTAAATAGGCTGAGTCCTTCGGCGTGGTTCTTGGCGGTCGTCGTAATAGTCACTTGCAGACCGTGGAGCGATTCAACTTCGTCTGGACGAATTTCCGGGAAGGCAGTGTGCTCGGTAAAACCAAAGTTGAAATTACCATCTTTGTCGACCGCTGATTCCGGTATTCCGCGGAAGTCGCGAATACGAGCAAAAGCCACATTCACGAGTTTTTCCAAAAAATTCCACATACGCGCCCCGCGGAGAGTGGCCATAACGCCAACCACCTGACCTTCACGGAGCTTAAATCCGGCAACCGATTTTCGAGCCGTAGTTTTAACCGGCGCCTGACCGGTAATACGGCGCAAAGTATCCACGATGGTATCGGCAAATTTGGCGTCTCGACCCTTACCAACGCCAGCATTAACCGTGACCTTCATGATTTTAGGAAGCTCATGGAGGTTCTCGTAGCCACCCTCTTTTTTAAGAGCCGGGATGGCAACAGATTGCATTTTTTCCTTTATACTCATCATACTTTGACCACATTTTCTACACGAATCGGCGCTTGATAGGTAACTTTTTGTCCGGGCTGTTTATTGCTTCGGGCCTTGAGGTGTCGGACAGTATTTCTGACGCCCTCGACAACTATAAGTCCGAGGCGCGGGAATGCTTGCACCACCTTACCTTCCTTGCCACGATCCTTGCCAACTGTGACACGGACCTTATCGCCAGCTTTGATTTTCATAGGTTTACAAAACTTCAGGCGCCAAAGAAATAATCTTAGTAAATCCAAGATTACGAAGTTCGCGAGCCACCGGTCCAAAGATACGCGTGCCTCGTGGCTCCTTGGACTCACGGTTAATGATAACTCCGGCGTTCTCATCAAAACGGATATAAGAGCCATCCGGTCGACGTGTTTCTTTGCGGGTCCGCACAATCACCGCGTGCACTACATCACTCTTTTTTACGGGGTTGTGTGGATCAGCCACTTTAACGACGGCGGTCACAATATCGCCAATTCTCGCGTAACGCTTTTTATAGCCACCGTGCACGCGAACAACCTGGAGCTTTTTGGCCCCGGTGTTATCGGCAACGGCTATCATGGCTCGATGCTGCAACATAGATTATTCCTCTTGTGCCAGAGTGGCAGCTTTCTTAAGAATACTCACTACGCGCCAGCGTTTGCGGGCTGAGAGCGGGCGAGTTTCCTCAATCACCACCATATCTCCAGCCTTGGCACTGTTATCAGCCGAGTGAGCCAAAAATTTGGTACTGGCATGATAACGCTTCCCGTATTTGGGATGAACTACCGTACGGTCAACCTTAACCGTAACGGTCTTGTCCATTTTATGGGACACCACCGTGCCGGTCAGACGACGACGTTGAGTTTTAGTTTCAGTCTTTTCCATACGTAGTTTTAAGCCTTAAGGGCACGGAGTTGAGTGAGGAGCTGAGCGATAGTCTTACGAACTTCCCGAATCGCACGAACGTCTTTAAGCTGATTAATACTTCGTTCCTGACGCAACCCATGAAGCCTAGTTCTCTCTTCAGACAGCATGTTCTGGAGTTCTTTCTCGCTTTTGCTAACAAGTTCTTTGTACAACATAGAAAATTGTTAAGCGCGAACGATGATCTTAGTTTTTACCGGTAGTTTATAGGCCGCTAAGCGGAAGGCTTCGTTAGCGATTTCGGGAGTCACTCCGTCCATTTCAAAGAGGATAGTTCCGGGGCGGATAGGAGTCATGTAGTAGTCAACTCCACCCTTACCCTTACCCATCGGAGCCTCAGCGCCGTGATTGGTTACCGGATGATCTGGGAAAATACGGATCCACACCTTGCCGCCGCGCTTGATGGCACGGGTCATGGCGCGTCGCGCTGCTTCAATTTGACGAGCCGTCACCCATGACTCGGTCGTAGCCTTAAGTCCATAAGTACCGAAGGCCAGATCAGTTTTTTGAGTCGCCAAGCGATCACCCTGGGTATGGCGCTTGTGCCACTTGCGATACTTCATTTTTTTAGGCATCAACATAGACGTGGAATTACTGAGCTCTGGCTACCGAACGCGGCGCTCTAGTCTGATTCGAACGGGCACCGCGGTCAGTGTTACGACGTTCCGGGCTGGCCTCAGCCGAAACCTGCTCCGGCTGTTCGTTGCCAAAGATGTCGCCGCGATAGATCCAAATCTTAATACCAATCACCCCGTACACGGTGCTCGCACGGACCCGAGCAAAATCAATGTCAGCGCGCAGATTATGAAGCGGAATACTGCCCTGAGCAATGGTTTCGGTACGAGCAATTTCGGCGCCATTTAAACGACCTGAAAGTGTCATTTTTACCCCCTTGGCGCCTGCCTTCATAACTCGCTCAATGCCCATTTTCATGGAACGACGGAACGGCATACGCTTCTCAATATCCTGGGCGATCTGCTGACCAACAATTTCGGCAGCCAAAGCTGGGCGTGATAGCTCCTTAACATTAATGTTAAGGGTAACACGTCGGCCACGATAGAAGGTTTTCAAAAGCTTCTTCTTAAGTTCTTCGATTCCAGCCCCGGCTCGACCAATAACCACACCTGGCTTGGCCACCTGCAGATTTAAGGTGACGTGTTTAGGCGTGCGTTCGATTTCAACTGAATGTAAACCGGCCTCTTTGAGCGCTCGGCGTAAAAAATCACGTATCTCAACGTCCTCGCGAAGCGAGCTGACGAAAGTTTTGCCACGGCGACTGAACCACTTGGAATCCCAAGAATAGATGGTCCAGAGGCGGAATACTTTGGGGTGTACTTTGTGACCCATATTACTTAGCTAGGATTTTCTTGACCTTCTTAGCAACAACTTTCTTATCACCAACCTTTGGACTCACAGCAACGGTAATGTGAGACATGCGATGACGAATGGGCGCTGCTCGACCATGAGCCTTAGGCGTAAACCGTTTAATCTTTGGGCCCTCGTCCACCATAATTTGACTGATGTACAAACTATCAGCGTCAAGCTTATGGTTATGAACAGCGTTTGCGACGGCTGAATTAATAGCCTTAAGAACAGGTTTGGCGGCCAATTTATTAGAAAACTGAAGCTGCGTTCGCGCCTGTGCTACCGTCATACCGCGCACCAAACCAGCCACCAAGCGGGTTTTCCTCGGAGCGATACGAATAAATTTTGCTTTGCAGATCACTTCCATATGAATTTAGCGAGTGAGCTTTTTGGCCGGAGCGGCGGAAGCTGCTCCTGGAGTGGCTGAAGCCGTGGCGCCAGCTGCCGCTTCCAGGGTTTTTCCTCCATGACGAACAAATTTGCGCGTTGGAGAAAATTCACCCAAACGATGGCCCACCATGTTCTCAACTACCCTGACTTGAATAAAGTCCCTGCCGTTATGAACGCCAAAAGTAAAACCAACCATTTCTGGAGTAATCATCGAAGCCCGTGACCAGGTCTTAACCACGGTCTTGTCTCCAGGTCGGAGCTTACCGACCTTCTTCATGAGATGTGGGGCTACAAAAGGCCCTTTTTTGAGACTTCGTGTCATATTACTTAGCCAAGATCTTATGCTTACGACTGCGCACAATGAATTTATCCGATCGACTATTGCGTCGTGTCGGCACACCGTGTGCATGCTTGCCTTGGGGTGTTTTTGCGTACTTAAGACCAATTGAATTACGGCCCTCACCACCTCCGTGTGGGTGATCAACTGGGTTCATGGCCTTACCACGGACGGTCGGACGAACACTCTTGTGACGCATGCGACCAGCCTTTCCCCAACGCACTAAGTGCCAGTCAGGATTTGAAACCGTACCAATAGTCGCCATGCAGTTCTTAAGCACTCGACGCATCTCTCCAGACGGCAAACGCAAAGTGGCATACTCCCCTTCAATAGCAAGGAGCATGGCAGCCGTGCCAGCGCCACGAACCAACTGACCACCGCGACCTGGTTGCAATTCAACGTTATGCACGCTCATACCAACCGGGATCTTATCCAAGGCGTAACGATTGCCTAAATTTGGTTCACCTTTTTCTTTTGAAGACACGATAGTTGTGCCAACAATCAAACCGTCAGGCGCCAAAATATATCTCTTTTCACCGTCTTTGTAGTCCAGAAGCGCAATACGAGCGCCGCGATTTGGATCGTATTCAATCGTTGCTACCTTGGCTGGAACCTCAAACTTATCACGCGACCAGTCAATTAATCGAATGTGGCGCTTAGCTCCACCTCCGCGATGACGAACGGCTATTTTGCCACCTGCTCCACGACCAGCTTGCTCCTTACGCGAAACCACCAAGGCCTTGTGGGGCGTGGTTGTCGTGACGTCCTTAAACGATTGAACGCTTGAGATGCGACGTCCGTTTGAAGTTGGGCGGTATTGCTTGATTGGCATATTGATGTCTCAACTTTTAGGAGAGACCTTTACTTTTCGAATACAGAAACTCGAGTACCTTTCGGCACACTCACCAAAGCTTTCTTGCGGTCGGCTTGGCGACTATAGGTTTGGCCAAAACGGGTTTCTTTACCGTGGCTCACTACAATATTTACTTTGCTTGGCTGGACTCCATAAATTTCGCGAAAAGCTTGTCTTACAGCTACGCGATTAGCTGTCATTGGCACCGAAAAAACATAAACTCCTTGATCGGCCAAATGAGCGCTTTTCTCGGTAACTACTGGAGCAAGTATTGTTTTTACCGCCAAATCCGAAAGGGTCTTTTTGGTCGTTCCAAGAACAGCTGGAACAGTCAGCTTTTTATCCTTTGCTGGCGCCTCATTTTTTTCAACTGGAAGCTGACCAGCGGTGGCCGCGGCTGAGGTACCCTTCTTTTTTCTTACTATGCGATCAAGAAGACTCATATTAGGAAGCAAAAGTGGTAGTCATCAACTCAATGGCTGCCTTAGAAGCAATGATGTTCGGAAATTTGACGGCATCACGGACGTTCAAACTGTGAGCGTACATGGATTCCGTCTTGGGCAGATTCTGGATGGCACGCTTCATGAGCGTATCTTTGGGCATGAGAAGCACCAGGGTTTTTGCGGCTTTACCCGGAAGCTCACGGCGCATAGTAGCAACTAGTTTGGTTTTAGCCTCTGGAAGATCAAAATTTTCAACCGCCGTAAAAGCACCATTTTTGACTCGATCCGACAACACCATGGCCAAGGCCAAACGCTTTACGCGTTTGTTAATTTTGATTGCAAAATTACGATTCTTGGTTGGGCCGTGCGCCACACCGCCCCCCACCCAAATGGGTGAACGAATTGAACCGTGCCGGGCACGACCGGTGTGCTTTTGTGCCCAAGGTTTTTTACCACCACCACGAACATCACCACGATCCTTGGTGTGCGCCAAGGTAGTTCGACTGTTCGCGTCCTGCGCCACCACAACCTCGTGAATAACTGACGACTTAACTGGCACAGCAAACAAGGCGTCGCTCAAATCAAGCGTGCCTGCGTTCTTACCCTCCCAGGTATAAAGTTTTACTTGTGCCATACGTTGCCATCAGAGCTAGTAATAGTGACAAAACTTCCGCGGGCGCCGGGCAGCGCTCCTTTGATGCCAATAATGTTCTTTTCGGAATCAATGGTCATGACCTCTAAGTGCTTAATGGTCACACGATCCGAGCCCATGCGGCCAGCCATACGAATACCCTTAAAGACTCGTTGAATACCACCGGCACCAATCGAACCTGATTTGCGAACTTGATCTTTGTGACCGTGAGTAGTGGGATGACCGGCAAAACCATGGCGTTTGACCACACCCTGGAAACCCCGACCTTTGCTAGTACCAACCACACTGACCTTGTCCCCTACAGCAAACGTGTTAACCGTAAGTACTTGGCCGGCTTCTACGTTTTCACCTTCAGGTAAGCTGACCTGAGCTAGTTTACGAAATGGTCCATGACCAGCAAACTCAGACTTCTGTGGCTTTGCGGCCCGAACATTCTTACCCGTGCCAATAATGGCCACTGCGCGACCCTGGGGGTCTTGGCGAACCGCCGCCACCGTACAGGGTTCAACAGCCACGAGGGTAACCGGAACAACCGAACCGTCAGCTCGGTAGACCTGCGTCATTTCAAGTTTTTTTCCAAGAAGATACTTCATAAAATTGCGTTCGTGCACTTTGGCAGAGGAACATCGGGACAAGGAGGAACAAAAAACCAGAAGCTTCGCCTCGCGCAACTGCGCAAGAAAACTTCCAGCCCAAAGCAAGAACCTAACGGTGACGTGTTTGGGTGGTAATTTTGTTAACTGATCTCCTTTACGGTCTCCGTTGTCGAGCTCAGGAAGGTTTTCCCCCTTCGCTCCTGTCGGAGCTACGGAGGGATCTTTCTTCCCCGTCGTTAACGAAGTTGTGCAGTACGGAACTGCGAGCTCAGGGTGGTGCTCCACCCTGATGTCGCAGTTCCGAACCGATCTTACATTTTAATTTCTACATCGACTCCGGCTGGCAGGTTGAGACTCATGAGAGCATCAATCGTTCGTTCCGTTGGGTTAATGATATCTATCACTCGCTTATGAATGCGCATCTCGTATTGATCGCGCGAGGTTTTATCAATAAACGTAGCCCGGTTTACAGTATAACGACGCACTTCGGTGGGAAGCGGAATCGGTCCAATTACTTGCGCTCCGCTTCGTTCCGTCGTCTTAATGATAGTGACGGTTGCCGAGTCAATAACCTTGTGGTCATAGGCTCGTATTTTTATACGAATGCGTTGGGCTGGCGCTTCTCCATTTTTCTGCTTAGCGTCGCTCATAAAAGGTACAAGTTGAAACGGCAAGGAGGAAGAGGGTTAGCTCTTCCTCCGTCATTCATTACTCAATAATCTTGACTACAACTCCAGCGCCAACCGTGCGACCACCTTCACGAACAGCGAAGCGCTGCTTCTCTTCAAGAGCAACCGGCGAGAGAAGCGTCACGATGCAGTTCACGGTGTCACCTGGCATAACCATCTCGGTACCAGCTGGGAGTTCAATTTCACCGGTGACGTCGGTCGTTCGGATATAGAACTGCGGCTTGTAACCCTTGAAGAACGGCTTATGACGACCACCTTCTTCTTTGGTCAGAGCAAGGATTTCGGCTTCAAACTTGGTGTGCGGAGTAACGGTGCCTGGCTTAGCCAAAACCTGACCGCGCTCAACATCTTCTTTCTTTACACCGCGAAGAAGAATACCGGCGTTGTCACCAGCCATACCGGAATCAAGTGACTTGTTGAACATTTCAATACCGGTGACCACTGTCTTTGCGGTGTCACGAAGACCTACAATGGCTACTTCGTCGTTAATTTTCACCTGGCCACGTTCAATACGACCAGTGACTACAGTACCGCGTCCTTCAATTGAGAAGACGTCCTCAACTGACATGAGGAAAGGCTTATCGATTTCGCGTGTTGGCTCTGGAATGTAATCGTCCAAAGTTTTAAGGAGATCGACGATCGGTTTAGCAGCTGTGTCGTCAGCCGGGCTAGCCAAAGCAGCCGAAGCGGAACCACGGATGACTGGGGTCTTATCTCCCGGGTAACCATACTTGCTGAGCAAATCACGAACCTCTGTCTCGACCAGATCCAAAAGTTCCGGGTCATCAACCAGATCAACTTTGTTCAAGAAGACAACGATGTACGGAACACCTACCTGACGGGCCAAAAGAATGTGTTCGCGGGTCTGCGGCATGGGGCCGTCAGCAGCCGAAACTACAAGAATTGCACCGTCCATTTGCGCTGCTCCAGTGATCATGTTCTTCACGTAGTCAGCGTGACCTGGACAGTCGACGTGCGCGTAGTGACGCTTGTCTGAAGAATATTCAACGTGCGCCGTCGCAATCGTTACGATTTTCGACGCGTCACGAACCGTACCGCCTTTAGCGATATCGGCGTAAGCCTTTGCCTTACCCATTCCGCGAGCAGCGGAAACGGCGGTAAGAGCGGCCGTGAGAGTGGTTTTGCCGTGATCGACGTGGCCAATAGTGCCAACGTTCACGTGCGGTTTCTCACGATTAAACTGCTCTGCCATACATGATGAATATGACGCGCTGTTCCATAAAGCCAAGGAACAGTCCGCAAGATAATAAATTTGGTTTCCCAAAGGTGGCAAGAGTGTAGCAAAACCTTAAAAATCCTGCAAGTCCTGATGCCTTCCGATGCCCACAGAGAAAACAAATGAAAAAATCCAACAAAACTAACAAAAAATCCCGCTCCTGAGCCAGAGAGCGAGATTTTTTGATCACAGGGGTTCCAGGTAAAACTGTTCTTCTCCACCGGCACTTTCAGTGACCTTGGATACAGGTTCTCGTTTTTGGGTTACCGGAACAGGCGTGGCTTCTACTTCTGGTTCAAGACTTTTTACCGGAATCATCCGAGGTTCTTCGGTCGTTTCTTCTTCAACAGCCATGAGCGCCTCTTCCATAATCGAAACATCAGCTTCGTCATCTTGTACCGGAACAGGCTGAGCGACGGCTGGCCGCTCAACCACAGTTTTTGGTCGAGATGTCGTTAGCTGTTTATCCAACAGCGCTTCATACTCATCAATGCCGAGAATTACCACCGGCTGATTGCCTTCGGCATCCGTAATGACGAGTTTACCCCCCGTACGTTGGGCTAAACGGAGAAGTCGCTCTAGCTGGTGCGTTTGCATAGTGATGGCATCTTAGAGCTGGCTTGCTACTACGTCAACGTGGACAGTTAAAAAAGTCACGACCCGTGAAGGCCGTGATTTTTTTGTTTGTTTACTTTCGAATACTACCGGCACCGGTGCGTTCCTTGATAATCGCTTCCGCGACGTTGCGAGGAACTTCTTGGTAGTCAGCGAATTCCATGGAGTAGCTGGCCCGACCTTGACTCATGGAGCGTACGTTGGTGGCGTAGCCAAACATTTCAGCGAGCGGCACCACGGCGCGTACGGTTTTGACCGTTCCGCGGTCGCCCATTTCCTGAATTTGCCCACGCTTGGCGTTCAAGTCACCAACTACTGCACCCATGAATTCTTCTGGAGTGACGACTTCGACTTTCATCATCGGTTCAAGCAGAATCGGTTTGGCTTTTTTAACTGCTTCCTGGAAAGCGAGTGAGCCAGCCATTTTAAAAGCAGCTTCATTAGAGTCGACTTCGTGGTACGAGCCATCAAAGACCGTAACTTTAGTGTTGATGAGCGGGAAACCAGCTAGCACACCCCGTTCCGAAGCTTCCTTGGCGCCCTTTTCAACCGGGGTAATGTATTCACGCGGAATCGCGCCGCCTTTGATTTCGTCAAAGAACTGAAAGCCAGGATTTTCGGCGTCCGTATTCGGTTCAACCCTAAGCCAACAGTGACCATACTGTCCACGACCACCAGACTGCTTAATGTACCTGCCTTCCCCTTCAGCAGTATCGCGAATAGCCTCTCGATAGCTAACTTGCGGTTTGCCAACGTTAACCTCGACACTGTACTCACGTTTCATTCGGTCCACCATGATTTCGAGGTGGAGTTCCCCCATACCGGAAATAATCGTCTGTAGGGTGTCGGTATCGGTCCGAACGTGGAACGTGGGATCCTCTTCCATGAGTTTCTGAAGGGCTACACCCATCTTTTCCTGGTCTGCCTTAGTCTTAGGCTCAATTGCTTGAGAAATTACAGGTTCCGCAAAGTTGATGGATTCCAACACCACGGGATGCTCAGGATCACACAAAGTGTTACCAGTAATCGTCCCCTTCAAGCCGACCGCAGCCGCAATTTCACCCGCAAAAACTTGGTCGACTTCTTCACGGGAATTGGCGTGTAAACGTACAATGCGCGAAATGCGTTCTTTCTCACCTGTTGAGGTGTTCAAAACGTACGTACCTGATTTGAGACTACCCGAATACACACGGAAAAACGCCAACTTGCCCACAAACGGGTCAGCTGCGATCTTAAAGGCAATGGCCGCAAATGGCGCGTCGTCTTTTGGTTCACAAACAATTTTCTTTTCTGGTTCTTCCGGATCAAAACCCTCAACTGGCGGTCGATCAAGTGGTGAGGGCAGATATTCAACAACCGCATCTAGCATGAGCTGTACACCTTTATTCTTCAATGCTGAACCACAAATAATTGGGAAAATCTTCATGGCCACAACACCTTTACGCAAAGCCTTCTTAAGGTCAGCGACTGATATTTCTTCACCCGAGAGATAACGCTCAGTAAGCGCGTCGTCCATTTCTACGCAAGCCTCAACTAGGCGAGCACGGTACTCTTCAGCTTTAGCTTTATGTTCTTCAGGTATTTCAACAACATCAATGTCTTTTCCTAGGTCATCCTTAAAAATGTAAGCCTTACGATCAAAAAGATCGATGATACCTACAAAATTAGACTCAGTGCCGATCGGGAGTTGAATGGGATAGGCGTTTTTAGCAAGACGGGCATGAATTGAAGCCACGTCCTTATAAAAATCAGCGCCAGTGCGGTCTAGTTTGTTAATAAAACAAACACGGGGCACACGGTACTTGTCGGCCTGGTGCCAAACGGTTTCTGACTGCGGCTCAACGCCAGCCACACCATCAAAAACGGTGACGCCACCATCAAGTACGCGCAGCGAACGCTCAACCTCAACGGTAAAGTCAACGTGACCAGGGGTATCAATAATATTTATACGGTGATCCTTCCAAAAACAGGTGGTCGCGGCAGCAGTAATGGTAATACCTCGTTCACGTTCTTGCTCCATCCAATCCATCGTCGCCTCACCTTCATGGACTTCGCCAATCTTATGTTTTTTACCGGTATAAAAGAGCACTCGTTCGGTGGTGGTGGTTTTTCCAGCGTCGATGTGAGCAATGATGCCGATGTTTCGTACCCGATCTAGCGGATAATCGCGTTGCATATATATGGCGTAGGGACGGGTCGCCGACCCGTCCGTACAAATTATCGAGCCAGGTGAGCAAAGGCGCGGTTAGCATCAGCCATGCGCTGCACATCGGCACGCTTTTTAACGGCCTCGCCTTCGTTTTTAGAAGCTAGCACTATTTCGTCAGCAAGCTTGGTGCTCATCGGTTTTCCCTTCTTGGAACGTGCGGCAGTCAAAATCCAGCGATAAGCTAAAGCATAACGGCGTTCGCCACGAACCGGCATAGGTACTTGATAGTTGGCGCCACCAACGCGTTTGGACTTAACTTCAACGGCCGGGATAACGTTCTTCATAGCCAAATCAAAAACATCGATTGGGCTTTGCTTGGTTTCTTTGCCTATGGCGTCCATGGCTTGATAAACGATCTTCTGAGCAATCGACTTTTTACCCGAACGCATGACGTGATTAATGAGTTTCGCAACCAAAACGCTCCCGTACTTGTTGTCAGGAGCTACCTCTCGCTTGTGGGCCTGTTTGCCGCGCATAAGATTATATTTTCTTCGGCTTCGCTCTTTGGGGCATTTCGTCGTTGCGGGGCCCCGTCTCGACCTCACCGTACTTTTCAGTACGCCTCGGTCTCGACTTCCCCGCGCCTAGAACTGCCCTCAAAGATCGAACCCTCGTTGTTATTATGTTTTAGAGATTTGTATTCATTCTCGTAAACTTCCTGCGGCGGACGCAGTACTCGAGAACTCGTACAAGTTATTTACTTCTTCACTTTCGGACGTTTTGCACCGTAGAGCGAGCGACCGCGGTTGCGACCTTCAACGCCGGTGGCGTCGTAACGACCACGAACAATATGATAACGGACACCAGGCAAATCTTTTACTCGACCGCCACGAATCATGACAATAGAGTGCTCCTGGAGGTTATGACCTTCGCCAGGAATGTAGGCAGTTACTTCAGTACCGTTTGAAAGACGAATACGAGCAATCTTTCGAAGAGCCGAGTTCGGCTTTTTAGGCGTCATCGTGGTTACCTTAACGCACACACCACGCTTAAAAGGAGCACCGTGTGGCAAAGTAGTAAATTTACGATGCAGGGTGTCCTGAGTGAATTGCATGGCCGGGGACTTTGATTTGGCCTTTTGGCTAGTCCGACCTTTGCGGATCAATTGGTTGATCGTGGGCATAAATATAGTGGCAAGATCCTAACATAGCCAAAAAATACGGTCAACAACATATCCGAGACATGCCCGAGACTCAAGACTCTAGATTCAGGTGACAAATATTACGTCTTTGATGTCTGGATACTTGGGTCTAGGGTCTAGAGTTTTTACTTACATCCCGGCAAGTATCTGAAGACATTGACCAGCAAGCATCTGTTCGCAGGCAAAAATAGCCGGAGTACTAATAAAAAAGAAAATGTTGAGATTGGTGAATAAAGAAATTATGACGAGCGCTAAAAGAATTCTGGGTCCGTATACGGCTAAAAATATTCTAGCCCGATCAAGTCTAGCGCTATAAAATACTGCGTCGAGAACTTTAGAGCCATCAAGCGGCGGAATGGGAATTAGGTTAAAAAAGAGCAGGAGGAGATTCACAAAGACAAGCAGGGCTAGGAAGGTTGGCAGCAGGCTTTGAAAGTTAATGACCTGAGTAGCTAGAAGCGCCTGAAAAGCTAGTGTGGCAAGAAGAGCCAAAATAAGATTAGCTGCCGGACCAGCGAACGCAATACTCATGCCGTCAATAATCGGGTTTTTTAAGTTACGCGGATCAAAAGGCACGGGCTTAGCCCAACCAAAACCCACAAAGAGAAGCATGAGAGTGCCAACAGGATCAAGATGAGCCAAAGGATTTAAAGTCAGTCGGCCCATTTGTTCTGCGGTGGTGTCCCCTTTCCAACTACCAACGAGGGCGTGCGCAAATTCGTGCACGGTTAAAGATAAGAGGATGGCTGCAATCCAGGCAAGCGCCACGAGGGGCGAGGTGGTAAGAAGATTAAGCAGCATAGGCTAGAAACCGACCCTGAGAGTCGTCTTTACAGTCATTAGGTGAGCGTAATAAGTGCTCCAACAGCACGCAATTTACCATACAAATTTTCATACCCTCGTTCCAGGTGTTCGATACCAGTTATAGTGGACTGACCCTGAGCCACCAGGGCAGCGATAACGTAGGCTAAGCCGGCTCGAATATCAGGCACCTCAAGTGTGGTAGCGCGTAATTGAACCGGTCCTTTAATAACCGCCGAATGTTTATAGTTATGATCCCGAAAACGACAACTTATTTCGCCTAAACAATTGGTAAACAACGTAATATCGGCCCCCATGTTTACTAAAGCATCGGCGTAAGCAAAGCGTTCTTGATAAACAGTTTCATGCACCACCGAGGTCCCTTCAGCTTGGGTAAGCGCCACAACAAACGGCTGCTGCCAATCTGTTCTAAAACCTGGAAAAGTATCAGTCTCAAGTTGTAAACCGCGATAACGAGCACTCCCCCTGAAGAGAATGCCGTCTTTCTGAACCTCAAAGCTTCCACCCAAGCGACGAACGGCATTCAAGAAAGTTACCAGATCGCGATGCTCCGCACCCTGACAAAAAATTTCGCCGCGGGTTGCGAGCGCTAAAGAACCCCACGAGGCCACCTCTATGCCGTCAGGTAATATCCGATGAACACAACCACTTAGGCTTTCAACGCCAATGACTTCAATGTTTCTACCTGTTCCCATTTCGATAATCGCTCCCATCTTCTGGAGCATCATAATAAGCTCAACAATCTCAGGTTCGATAGCCGCGTTCCGAATAACGGTTCGTCCTTCGGCCAGCACAGCCGCGAGGAGTGTCGTTTCGGTAGCGCCGACTGAAGGATATGGCAAATCTATGACCGAGCCCTTGAGCTTCCCTTTGATTGTAGCGCGATATCCATCGTGGTCAGTTTCTATCTTTGCGCCCATTGTTTCCAAGGCGTCAAGGTGAAAATTCACTGGACGCGGGCCAATCTTGTCGCCACCCAAGGTTGGCACATACGCCTCCCCCGCCCGATGTAATAGCGGAGCGAGCGCGAGAATAGCTAATCGGTTCTTGCGTGACAGTTGCATGGCCGAAGTTGAGGCAATAGTTGAAGTTTGCAGCCTAAGCGTGTGTTCAACGAGGTCACTTTGTGCCCCGAGCATGGTTACGAGTTCGCGCGCAATGGCGGTTTCTTGCTGTAATGGAACATTCTCAAGGACAACTTCCTCAGCTGTTAAGAGCGAAGCGATAATCATTTTAGAAGCTGCATTCTTGGCGCCAGTAATAAGCACTTCTCCCTTAAGGTGTTGCCCACCTGTAACCAAAAGATTTGGCATATTCCGCTCAGTTATACCGTAAATTTACGGTAGAGACAAAACACCCGTCGCTTAGCTAAGCGACGGGCTACGACTTTTGCATATTACCGTTTTCGGCTTTCCAATCGATTCCGTACCACTCGTAGGCGAACCATCGCTCGAGGATACAATCGCGAATGACGCGATGACGGTAACCCTTGTGACCGAGCTCGTCAGTTGCGTGCTCGGCGTTCAGGTGGTCGACGAGGGCCATAATCTGGTGCTCAACTGGTGCCGCCACAATGTAGGGCCGCCGCTCGTCGTCATGACGCAGATCGTGGACTTCGCCGACGATCTTTTCTACCCGGTAGTCAGGGTGTGACTTGGGATTCGGGGGTCCCGAATCCGTCCTTTCATGAAGCGGCGGTCGCCACAGACGACGTTTAGCGATGATTACAAAACGTAATACGTCGCTCCAATCTGGCGGACGCAGGATTCCGTTCTCTTCAACCCCCACAATTACGTGCTTTAGGCCTCGCCTGTCCGTAAGTGATCCACCACGCTCAAGCTTAATGACTCCAGACAATCGATCTTTAGGCCGACTGTTGGTGTAGATGTAGTACTTGATTGAGCTATCAACGACAGCTCGACACACATATTTGATGACCCTAACCGGCTGATCGAAAGCCGGAATCTCCAGTCTGGCGTGAGCAACTCTGACTGGAAAGTCGCTGTGGACGCGCGAATGGCGACCCGAGTCGAGCGCAAAATGCACGAAGAGCGCCGCCCCCTGACCGGTCTCAAACAGCTCCTTACCTGCCCGGATGTTGATTTGCGTCAGCTGCGCCGTAACGTCCTCGTACGGATCGGCGGCCGCGATACACATTATTTGGGTGGCGATCGTGAGTTTACGTTCGATCTCAAACTGAGCGAACAAGCTTGCGTCCTCATACATATCCATGAGGTGCCATGGATCATTGCAGGAGCCGATCTCGTCGATGGGTTCAATCTCCTTCGGGTGACCAGAGTGATCGGCCACCACCCACTCGATGCCAGCCTGAGCGTCTTCGAGGTTACGCATGAAGCGTTCGTAAAAACCAGCTACGCCAAGTCGAGCAAGACGGTCACCGGCGCCATCGCTTTGCCAATTCTTCCAGGCAATAAATGCCCGATCGCGACGTTCCACATAGCGTTGCTTGCGGAACAATTCAAGAAGCTTGGGAATGGTTGGGTAAACCTCGTTGAAGGTTCTGATGTACGGGGGTTTGTGAGTGAAGAAGATGGGGATCTCAGCCACTGTCCCTCCCTAAGAAAGAACGCGAGCACAGGCTAACAAAATTTAATAAAAAAACAATCCCCGACGGTGGACGTCGGGGTTTTTAGCTTATTCAAGAAACCATTCTGGATCGTACTGCACTCGATCGTTGACGTGTTCGTACTTGTACAGCTCATTGTCAGAGAACCAAACTTTAATTTCGTGCTCTGCCTCTTGAGGAGCGCCAGAAGCGTGAATGAGGTTGCGAAGTGGTCGATTCTGCGCGTTGGCTAAAGCATAGGTATCGAGCGAGAAGTCGCCACGAATCGTGCCCGGAGCTGATGAGGCTGGTTCGGTGGCACCAACGAGTTTGCGAACGGCACTCACTGCCATCTCGCCTTCGAGTACAAGGGCGATGATAGGGGCTGACTTAAGGAAGGTGACGAGACCGTTCTTGATCTCAGTGCCGTAGGCAACGTGATCAGGGTACGGAAACGGTTGACCTTCGGCTTCGTACTTGGCTTTAGCTTTGGTAAAAACACCTTTCATCCATTCCTCTGTCAGGGCGTAGTGCTTATCGACGTCGTCGGGTGAGGCATGAACCATCTTGATGGCCAAAAGCTTGAGACCGGCTTTTTCAAAACGGGTGATAATTTCACCAATAACACCGCGTTGCACGGCATCGGGCTTCAAGAGAACGAGGGTTTTCTGAAGGTTGAGCGCGGCATCTGCCATACATCGGGGGTCAATTTCTTGGCCCAAGAATAGCTGTGTTGACGAAAACCGTCAATTTTGTTAATTATCCATGTCTCGATCTTTCTAATGGAGGCACGATGCGAGTCTTCATCCATAGCGCTCTCGTGGCCGGACAAGTTCCGGACGAGAACGACTTCCGAGATGTTCTCGGGTATCTGCGAAGCGAACTGCCGAAAGTCCCGCACCTGCATGGCGCCGTCATTTTTGGCTCAGCCCTGAGTGGCAAAACCAACCTGACGAGCGACATCGATGTCTTCATCGCCCTCGATGTGCCGCGTGCCTGCTTGCTTACTGGAGCGATGGATAAACTGAGCGAACTGTCGAACACGGCGCATGATGTTTACGTGCCGGTAAGCTGGGTGCTCCACACCAAAGAGGAGCTCACCTCCGGCCAACACACCCTGCGGCACGGTCTCATCGATCATCTGAGGTGGGCCGCCGAAAACGGCGGTGCGGTCAGCCAAAACCCCTGCCCTTTAGTGCTTCATCGCGGTTCGCGCCAAAAAGAAGCTCGAAACTACGTCATTCATGCACTTGAAAAGGCGCGTCGGGCCAGGCTTACCTGGAACGAGCTCAATGAACAGTCTCGCCACCGAGCACGAGCCAAGCTGCTCGACAAACCGCTTCATGTGGCCCGCCGGGTGCTCGAACTGCATAATCGTGAGGCCGTGAGCTGGTCAAGAAGGCAGGTCACCGCAGAACTTGGGCGTCCGACGCTCTCTGAGATCAGCGGCATCAGACACGCCTACGTAAGCGCCGTGCTGCCGGAACAGCTGCGTGAGCCAAACGCTCATACCTATCACGATTTTCTAGAGGCTGCCGACAAGGTGCTGTTCCAGATTGTGCCGAAGTTCTACAACGACATGTTGGAAAATGAACTTCTGAACTCTCCCCGCAACTAAGCGGGGTTTCTTTTTAAAAATCTAAAACCTTCACCCTCGGCTCTTCATCGATTATTTTTATTCGTATAGTGCCGTCCAGATCTGTTCTGTAAATCTGGACTTTACTCATTTGCAGTCTGTCTATAACAAACGGGTCGGGGTGTCCGTAATTATTGTTTTCACCAACCGAAATAATGGCTATCTTTGGCTTCACTGTGTCAAGAAACTCCGGTCCAGTGGAAGTTTCGCTTCCATGATGACCGACTTTGAGCACTCCAACCTCCCCTAGCCCCTCTTTCTGCAAGGAAGGAGCGTACTTTAATATCGGCTGCTCTTCCTGAACACCAGCATCGCCCATGAGCAACATTTTCCCCTCATTGGCTTCTAGAAGAAAAATCAGCGAGCCGTCGTTTGGATCTTCAAGCATCGCGCCGTCAAATGACTCCTTGGGCCACAGCGTCGTCAAAGTGACTCCCCCGCCAAGCTCAAGTACTTCCCCAGCTTTGATAACGCGACGCTTGGATTCTGCCAGGCGAGAATATTCAGCAAATTCCGATGTGTCGTAGCCCTGATCAGCATCAATAACTTCAGATACCTGATAGCGCTCGAGAAGTGGCACAAGACCCGCCACATGGTCGGCATGCGGATGGGTATTAACCACAATGTCCACATTTCGATCCCACCACGGAAGAACTGCTGAAAGCTTTTCGAGCACCGTAAAATCGGGTCCGCCGTCAATGAGTACATCTTTCTCTGGTCCGTCGATAAAAATGGCGTCGCCCTGACCAACATCGAATACCCAAACTGTAGTTCCAAGGTTCCCTCCTGTGATCCAGGCATAGCGCATTAAAAGACCAAAGGTCACAGCGGCGAAAAGCGTGGGCACCAACCAGCGTTTAGGAGCTGGCGAAATGGCCAACCCCCGCCTAGCCACCCTCACATTGTGGACGGGGAACAAGAGCAATATAGAAACGACAATAAGAGCCACACCTGCGACGAGTGTGGGGATATTACTGAGCGAACGGATGATTTCGAGGATTGCCGACAAAAAAACCCAGGCTGGAAAGGCCAGCATGGCGCCGAGTCCTTGGTTAAGGGCACCGACGACTGTCGCTAAAGCTCCAAAGCCCATAGCGTATGGCACAAACGGCAAAACCAGGAGGTTGGCAATCGGGCCTATAGCAGCAAAGCGGCCAAAGTTAAGAAGCACAATCGGTAACGTCGCAATGGTCGCGGCAAGGGTGGTCGATAAAGCTTCGCGCAGGCCGAAAGCTTGCGGTATCCACCACAATCGTTCGCTCATTGGCCGTGACCACCACAAAAGTCCAGCCGTCGAGAGCACCGACAACTGAAAACCGATGTCGTCGCGCAACAATCGAGGCTCAACGAGAAGCATAACAGCCACCGTGGTCAACAAAATGTTTCGTGGCGATGTTTTGCGGCCGGTTTGCTTGGCCGTAAGGACAAGCGCCGCCATAATGCCGGCTCGAGTTACCGCTGCTTGAGCCCCAGCTATGATGACAAAGGCAATAATGCCTAAAAGTAAAAGTGGAAAAGCCTCTTGGCGTCTAAAACCTAAGTGAAGCGCGAGCACAAAGAGCACACTTACGACAATCGCCACGTTGGTCCCTGAAGCAGCGACGATATGCGAGGTTCCGGTTGAAATAAATCTTTCCTGCCATTCGTCGGAAAACGTATTGTCGCCAAGGAGAAGACCAACAAGGAGCGTCGCCTGAGGCTCACCAAACGTACGCTCGATCACGGTCACTAGGCTGTTATGAAGATGGGCTAATTTGATTCTAAAACCCGTCGTGGCATACGGGTCGAGGATTATCGGTGCGTCATAAATTAGACACTGGCTATAAATGTCTTTAAGCGCTAAATATTTATCGTAAGCAAAGCCGTCGAATGGCTCGGGGGCTTCAAAAGCACAAGTAAGGGCAATGCGAGATCCAACAGGTATCTCAGGATAGCGTGGAACCGTCGCTAAGAGTTGGTCGTCGAAACTTTCGCCGTTTGCGGTGATCTCGTTTAGCGTGAGCCGTTGTCGATCGTCCAACTCACGTTTAACAACTATGGCCTCAACAGGGTGATGACCGCCGTTTAAAAGAGCGATCGATTGCTCGCCCGGACCAACTGCGTTGTAACGAAGGCAACCGAGACCAAGACCGAGGGTCAGAAGCATGACATATACCGCTCGCCTTTCAAGAACCCCACCCGAGCCCTCTCCTATAGCGCGGAGAGGGAGCTGTTTAAGGAGAAACAGCGCGCAGGCAATAACCACGGTGACGATTGCCCAATGAAATTGCGAGGATGCTAAAGCGATACCGGCAATGATGCCGGTCATGGCACTCGCCACGGCAAGTCCAGGAAGAAACCGCACATTAAACCACGAAATTTACCAGTTTACCTTTTACTACAATCTCTTTTTTGGCTGGAGTGGTCAGATATTTTGCTACGTTGGTATCTTTCTTGGCTACTGCGACAAGTTCTGTGTCAGAAATATCGGCCGAAACAACCACCTTAGCCCGAACTTTTCCATTCACCTGAATCACTATGGTCTGTTCATTATCAACAAGGAACTTTTTGTCAGCCGTGGGCCAGCTCTGTTCTTCGAGGAAACCCTCACCACCAAGTTTTTGCCACAGCTCATTACCGATATGTGGCGCAAAGGCGACGAGGACAGCCAAAAACTGTCCGAGGCTCTTCTTGGTAATGGTCGAGTCGCCAACGGCATTCACAAACTTCATGAGTTCAGACACCGCGGTGTTGAAACGGAAAGCGTCGATGTCTTCCGAAACTTTAGCAATAGTTTTATGAAGCGCCTTGGTAACCTCATGAGTCTCATTCTTCCCCACTCGCTCAGCCAGGCGGGTGACCTTCTCAAGGAAGCGACGAACACCAATTAGGCCGTTTGTTGACCACGGCACCGGCTCTTCGAAAGGTCCCATGAATAACAAATAGGTTCGCAAGGCATCGGCCCCGAATTCTTTGACGATATCGTCCGGGTTCACTACGTTTCCCTTAGACTTACTCATCTTTGTCCCATCCTCAGCTAAAATTAGGCCGTGACTATGGCGGCGGGCATAGGGTTCGCTCGTTGGCACAAAACCTTGGTCGAACAAAAATTTGTTCCAGAAACGTGAGTACAAGAGGTGGAGCGTAGTGTGTTCCATGCCGCCGTTGTATAGGTCGACTGGCATCCAGTATTTGAGTTTCTTTTTGTCGGCGAATGCTTTAGCGTTACTCGAGTCGACGTAACGGAGGAAATACCAGCTTGAACCAGCCCAGTTGGGCATGGTGTCAGTCTCACGTGTCGCTTGACCATCACACTTAGGACAGGTGGTGTTCACCCACTCCTTAACATTGGCGAGCGGTGATTCACCGGTCTCGGTTGGTTCATACTTTTCGATCTTAGGAAGCTCAATTGGAAGATCTTTTTCGGGAACAGCAACCCAACCATCTTTAGCACAATGGACGAGCGGTATTGGCTCACCCCAATAACGCTGGCGAGAAAAAACCCAGTCACGTAGTTTATAGGTGACTTTCTTTTGTCCGATTTTTTTTGTCTCAAGCCAGGCAATAACCTTCTTTTTTGCTTCTGCCGTCGTTAGTCCGTCGAGGAAATCTGAATTTGTCGCCAAACCCTCACCGCTATAGCACTTCCCTTTCACGAGTTTATCGAACACATATTCGTGCAGTAACTCAATAACTTTACCGTCCGCATCCTTCTCGCTCAGCCATTCCACGTTAAACTTATTCTTTTCATTCTCTTCAAGTTTTTGATCAACTCGTTCGTCATTTACGAGTTCAAAGTACAAACCTATAGCATCAATGATCCGAGCCTTGTTCTTGGAGTAGGCAAAGTAATGATGGTGAATGGTTTCTGTTTTAGAAATAAACTTAAGATTGTTGTATCCCGTTTCTTCGGCAATTTCACGTTTGGCACATTCAATCGGATCTTCCCCTGCTTCAAGCCCGCCGCCCACGAATAAATTTCCACCGAGCTCTTTGCCCCAGTTAAGAGACAAGAACTTTTTGGTCTTCGGGTTGCGGACAACGGCCACAATGCTCTGACGATGTTCTTCGTTCGGTCGCGGCTCACCGGTGATTGGTTCGATGACCGTTTTTACCGGCAGATCAAAAGCTTGAGCAAAGGCATAATCGCGCTCGTCATGGGCTGGTACAGCCATGATGGCTCCGGTGCCATAGCCCGGAAGCACGTAGTCAGCTACCCAAATAGGGATTTCTTCACCGGTCGCTGGATTGATCGCCTTCACACCCTTAAGTTCGACGCCGGTTTTCTGCTTGTCCTCATTAGTTCGCTCAATATCAGTTTTCTTTTTTACACCGTCAACGTATTTTTTCACCTCTTTCTTATTCTCGAGCACATCGTGGTCCGAGTCGGTCGCCAACGTAACCCAAAGATGCTCGGGGGCGAGAACGAGGTAAGTCGCACCAAAAATTGTGTCAGGTCGAGTAGTAAACACGGTCAGTTTTGCCTTCTCACCATTTGGTCCACGGTTCTTGTTTGCCTCCGGCTTAAAGCTAAAGTTAAGCCCAAAATCAATCTCGGCACCCTCACTCTTGCCAATCCAATCTTCTTGTTGCTTTTTGATTTTCGGAGGATAATCGACCGTTTTAAGGTCCTCGAGCAAACGATCGGCGTACTTGGTAATAGCAATCATCCATTGCTCTTTTTCTCTTTTTTCGATTGGGGTACCGCAGCGCTCGCAGCAACCGCCAACCACCTCTTCGTTGGCGAGTCCCACTTTGTCCTTAGGACACCAGTTAACCATTGCCTTAGCTTTGTAGGCTAAACCAGCCTTAAAAAACAGAAGAAACATCCATTGCGTCCATTTGTAATATTCAGGATCTGTAGTTGAAAATTCGCGCGACCAATCAAAACTAAAACCGAGAGACTTTAACTGTCGGCGGAAAGTGTCGATGTTTTGCTTAGTCGAAACCGAGGGATGGATGCCAGTTTTGATGGCGAAATTCTCGGCGGGTAAACCGAAGGCGTCCCAGCCCATCGGGAATAACACGTTCTCACCCTGCATGCGATGCTTGCGAGCAATTACGTCAAGCGCGGTATAACTGCGTGGGTGTCCTACATGAAGACCGGTACCTGACGGGTATGGAAATTCAACGAGCAGGTAGGTTTTCTTTTGCTTGCTATTGTCTTTAGCCGCAAATATCTGGGACGCTTCCCAATTGCCTTGCCATTTCTTTTCAAGCGACGCGTGGTCGTAGGACATATTGTCCTACAGAGTAAAGAGGAAAAAGGAAAGAGTAAAGACTTTACCCTAGATCACCGTTTACTGGCTTCTTCAAGCCGCTCCAGAGCCAAAACAAAAGCAGCCCGTCGAAGGTCGACCTGGTATTTGGTCTTACGCTCCCACACTGCACCCGCAGCTTTTTCCATGTATTCCTTAAGCCTGGCGTCCACTTTTTCAGCCGACCACTTCTCTCCTCTCATGTTCTGCTCCCATTCAAAGCAACTAACCGTAACGCCACCCGCGTTAGCGAGAATGTCGGGAATCACCTCGATCTTCTTAGCAAAAAGAACATCATCAGCCTCAACCGTCGTTGGACCGTTAGCGAGCTCGAGAACAACCTTTGCCTTAATGTCTTCGGCGTTATCTTTGGTAATTTGATTTTCGAGGGCAGCCGGCACCAAAACATCGCACACCAGCCCCAATAATTCTTCGTTGGAAATATTTTTCGTCCCCTCAAAATTCCGCACTGAGCCGGTGGCTTTTTTGTGGGCGTGCACTTTGTTAATGTCGAGACCATGTTCGTTAAAAATACCTCCCGACGAATCAGAAACGGCTATTACCTTGACCCCGTGCTTCAAGCAAATATCGGCAAAGGTGGCTCCTGCATTACCAAAACCCTGTACAACAACGGTCATCTTGTTTACGTCGAGGTTCAGATTTTTGGCGAGGTGTAGGAGAACATACCAACCACCCATCGCCGTCGCCGTATCGCGACCAAGACTCCCTCCATGCTCAATGCTCTTGCCGGTGACGACCGCCGGGTGACCAAATTCGTCGGCAATGGCGTCCATATCTGATGGTCCGGTATTCACATCAGGCGCCGGCACGTCGATCTCTGGTCCAATAACATCTCGAAAGGCCCTGGCCCAAGCGCGATCAAGTTGCTCACGTTCTGGGGCTGACAATTTTTTGGAATCAACCGCTATTCCACCTTTACCACCACCCATGGGAATGCCGACAACCGCCGTTTTAAAAGTCATGAGCGCAGCCAGCGTTCGGACTTCATCAATGTCTACTTGAGGATGAAAGCGAATGCCGCCCTTAAATGGACCTCGCCAATTGTTGTGTTGAATACGGTAGGCGTCAAAAACTCGCTTTTCACCTTGGTCACTTGTGATTTCAAGTTTATGCTCAATTTGCCGCATCGGTGTTTGCAATTTACCGTAGAGCTCAAGCTCAAAGGGTTTGACTGACATCGCCCGTTCTAGTTGGTGCAAAAAATTCTCGTATGCTTTTACCATATAGAAATAGGGTAACACCTAAATGACTGCGGGGTACAATTTTATGTGACGAGGCTGCTCATTGACCACTAAATAATTAGACGGGACGAAAGAACCCCTCACCCGCACCAAACGGGGGTTCTTTCAGTTTGTTACGTACCGTGTTAGGCTAATCGCCTTATGCGTGGTCAACTGCCGCAAAAACTTGTCGAACGCCTCACCCAACAGTTTGGTCCAACCACCTTCCGCGAGATAGAACGCGCTTTTTCGGTTCGTCGATTACCAATATTTCGCGTCAATACCCTCAAGGCAACTGACGAGCAGATCATGGAGCTCATGCGAGAGCAAAATATAGCTTTCGAACGGGTGAAAAACGTGCCCCACGCCTTCAAAGTAAAAAACAAAAGCAACCACGAGCTCCTCGAGCTCCCAATTACTCAGCAAGGGCTTATCTATCTCCAAGGCATTACTTCGATGCTCCCTCCTCTATTCATCGAACCACAACCTCGCGAGGCAATTCTCGACCTGTGTGCCGCTCCGGGGAGTAAGACGACACAACTCGCGGCTTTATGTCTAACCTCCCCCTACCCCCTCCTTAACCAAGGAGGTGACGCTATGCGACAACGTAGCACAAGGCGTTTCCCCCTTGCCTGCCCTGAGAGAAATCGAAGGGTTGAAGGGGGAGATCAAGAGGGGGTCAGTTCATGTCACATCCTGGCTGTAGAAGAAAACGCTATTCGATACCAAAAACTCGTAAACAGCCTCGAGACGCAAGGCGCCTCAAATGTCGAAACTCGCCACGGTGACTCAACACAACTTCATAAGGAGTTTCCCGAGAGCTTCGACAAAGTCTTAGCCGATGTCCCCTGCTCGGCTGAGGGTCGCATTGACCTCAACGATCCGCGATCGTACAAGTATTGGTCGGAAAAAAACATCGTGGCCCACGCCAAGCTCCAACGCCGCTTGCTCCGATCGGCCGTAGCTTGTCTCAAACCTGGCGGCACGCTTGTCTACTCGACCTGCACCCTTGCTCCCGAAGAAAACGAAAAAATGATCGAGTGGCTAGTGGCCGAGTTTCCCCAAATGAAGCCGGTCGAAATCTCTGTTCCCCTCAAAGGCTCCCGAAAAACTGCATTCAAGACGTTCACCGTCCTCCCAACCGATGAGGCAGAAGGTTTTTTTGTGGCGAAACTTAAAAAAGTTTGACTTTTAAGCTAAATTCTATTCAAATTGAATAAGGAACGTGCATTAGAACGGGGGGGTCATGGAACTGGCGGAGATTACTCGACTAATTCTGACCACACTTGAGGTCAGAAAGAGCGTTCTTATCACCTACAAGTGCCAGGATAACAAAGCTGATCTAAAAATCAGCGAAGCTAAGCAGGTCTACTACGGGTTCTTCGAACACGGGACCGTGTTATTCGAGAGTCGGGCCTTGGAGGTCACAGGTAAAAAAGACTTGGAGTTGCAACGGGCGACACTCATTATCACCCCAGTAGGTGAAGTAAATCTCGAACTAAGTGGACGTAAGTGGATCGGCGAACAACGCAAAAGGGTCGAGATCTTCGGAGAAGAAACCGTGGAACACCTTCATAAACGCCTTGGCAAACTAGTCACCCTACAAGACATGGCTATTAAGATATTCGACTACGCGAGTTAACCCCCAATGATCCTTTTCTTCTAAAGAATCTCACGAGGCACGGCGCATCCCTCAGTTGCGCCGATTTTATTAAAACAATCATTCCTGACTCGCTAACCATCGCTCAGCATCGAGCGCGGCCATGCAACCAGTCCCGGCAGCGGTCACGGCTTGCCTATAGTAGTGGTCTCCCACATCGCCGGCGGCAAAGACACCCTCAACGTTTGTTTTAGTGGAACGAGGCTCGGTCACGAGGTATCCCTTTTCGTCGAGCGTGAGTTGACCCTTGAACAAGGCGGTGTTCGGGGCGTGACCGATGGCCACAAAAAAGCCGTCAGTCTTTATTTCGTAAACATGCCCGGTGTCAGTATTTTTTACTCGAATACCGGTCACTTTATCGGTACCGTGAACTTCTTCGACAACGACGTTTGTCAAAAATTCTATTTTCGGATTTTTTCTAGCTCGCTCTAACATGATTTTTGAAGCGCGGAAAGTCTCGCTGCGATGAATGACAGTCACTTTGGTGGCAAATCGCGTCAGGAACATCGCCTCTTCCATGGCTGAGTCTCCCCCGCCGACGACGACCACCTCTTTGCCACGGAAAAAGAAACCGTCGCAAGTAGCGCATGCCGAAACACCTTTACCTTGGAACTCTTTTTCGCCGGGAATGCCTAGCCATTTGGCTGAAGCACCGGTTGCAATGATGATAGTCTTGGCTTCATATGTGACGCCAGCCGAAGTTGTAACCTTAAATGGTCGATTAGAAAAATCGACATTAGTGATCATTTCGCTCTTTATCTCAGTACCAAAACGCAAAGCCTGCTTGCGCAGCTTCTCCATGAGGTCTGGCCCGAGCACACCATCAGCTTCACCGGGCCAGTTTTCAACATCCGACGTTAGCATCAGCTGCCCGCCAGGCTCAAGACCTGCAAACATGAGAGGTGCCATCTGCGCACGTGCAGCATAAATGGCAGCCGTGTACCCAGCTGGACCGGAGCCAATGATAATAACGTCATTGATCATAAACTTTAGTGTCGATCTACCCGACGGTACGTCGGGATCTACTATCTACGAAATGAGTGCCTGTAACCTCTCCTTAAGTGACTCCTTGGTCATGGATCCCGAAAATCGACCGACCTCGCTGCCGCCCTTCATTATAATGTAGGTGGGAATAGATAGAATGTTAAAACGCATCGTGAGCTCACCGTTTTCGTCAACGTTCACCTTGGCGACCTCAAGATCAGGCATGTCATGGCTAAGCTCGTCGATGATCGGTCCCATAACTTTGCACGGTCCGCACCATGGCGCCCAAAAATCAATAAATACTGGTTTATTTGACTTAGTAACGAACGCATCGAAAGTTCCTGTGGTTAAATCCATAGTCTTACACTTTGAGAATACGTGCTTGTTCTTCTTCTTGGTAGGCTTCGAGCGTATCACCAATCTCTACTTTCGTCTTACCTTGGAAGGCAATACCGCAATCCTGACCGGCTACCACATCTTTAACCGAGGTTTTGCCCGATTGGAGTGCCTCGATTTTACCTTCACCTACCACTTGGCCACCACGAAAAATACGTAGCGTAGCTCCGGGAATGAGTTTTCCTTTCTTAACCTTGGCGCCAATAATCACCCCCTTGTCGGTCTTTTTAAATAAGGCCAAAACTTCACCGGAACCAAGCTCGGTGTACACCTTTTCCGAAGGAATAAGTTTTTTTAGACGCTCGACCACGTTTTCGAATAATTTATAAATTACAGACGAACTTTCAATAATTACATTCTTGTCACGCGCCAGCTGTTCGGCGCCGGCTGCCTTAACGTTAAAGGCATAAACAACCGCTTGCGCGCCTTCGGCACGAAGCACGTCTGCATCCGTAATATTACCTAGACCTTTGCCGACTATTTTAACGCCAACATAAGGGTTTTCGACCTTCTCAATCATGCCAATTAAGGCTTCAAGAGAGCCCAGAACATCGGCTTTAACAACGATATTCAAATACACCTTGCCCTCTTCTTTCTTTTCCTCATCGGTCTTCGGGGCAGCAGTCTTCATGGCAATCTCGCCAACGCCGCCAGCCGCTCGACCAGCCTGTTCACGAAGTACTTCAAGGCTTGAGACATCTTCTGGGACTTCCAGAATGTCGCCAATCGATGGGGCTGCTTTAAGACCGAGAATTTTAACTGGGGTCGAAGGCGTTGCTTCTTTTATGTTTGAACCGTCATGCGCTTTCATAGCCCGAACGCGACCATAATTCATGCCACGTACAGCCATGGTGTCCTGCAGTTTGAGGGTTCCAGTTTGCACAAGAACAGTAGCTACAGGACCGGCACCCTTATCGACGCGAGATTCAATAATCGTTCCAACAGCGCGACGAGTGGGATCGGCTACGATACTGTCTTTCTCAAGGTCAGCGACGAATAAAAGCACGTCTAATAGACCGTCGATATTCATGTTCTTCTTGGCCGAAATCGGAACACAGATTGTTTTGCCACCCCAATCCTCAGGCACGAGCCCAAGCTCAGCAAGTTTGCTCTTCACGAGCTCGAGATTGGCGTCTGGTTTATCGATTTTGTTTATGGCCACGACAAAAGGCAGCTTAGCAGCTTTAATAATGTCGATAGCTTCCCTAGTTTGCGGCTGCACACCGTCATCGGCGGCCACGACGAGAATTGCAATATCGGCTACCTTGGCGCCACGTGAACGCATGACCGTAAATGCCTCGTGACCTGGAGTATCGATAAATGTGAGCTTGCGCGAGATCCCTCGATCGCCTTCTACTCCTCGGGATTTCGTGGCAGTCTTCGACTGCCACTCAACTTGATAGGCACCGATGTGCTGCGTAATTCCCCCAGCTTCGCCAGCCACTACATTAGCCTTACGAATCGCGTCGAGGAGTGATGTCTTACCATGGTCAACGTGACCCATGACCACAATCACCGGGGCCCGCGGCTGAACTTTACCTTCTGCTTTCTCTTCTTCTTTAGCTTTTGCTAAACGATCTTCGCCACCGGTTGCGCCATCGTCTTTCTTCTCGCTTGCCGGTTCGGCGATAAAACCAAGATCTTCAGCCACGATGCTTGCTGTTTCAAAATCGATCCGCTCGTTCAAAGAAGCCAAAATGCCGCTCCTCATGAGCTCTTGCATAACCTTAGCAACCGGCAGATTGAGACTATTCGCAAAGTCACGAACCGTAACGGTTGGTGGAATCTGCACCCGCGGCGCATCACCGGCAAGCACCTGAGCCTTGCGGTCAGCCCGAGCTTTTTGTTCCTCCATTTTCTTCTGGAGGTACTGGCGCTTCTTGTGCTCCTGCCAAGCGTTCATGATCTTACCCACGTCACGATCGGGAAGCTTGATAGCTTTGTTCCCAATATCAAATCCAAGCTCTGGGAGCTTGGCGCGCAATTCTTCGGTCGGTACCCGCAAACGCCGGGCAAGTTCGGAAATATTCATGCCGAAGAGCGTAGCGCAAAAAGCGCTCGCCGTAAAGGACCTCCCCCTAACCCCCTCCACTTTGTGTAGGGAGAACTCGAGCGCTCCGCTCGGCTCTCTTCCGACGCAATACGTGTCGAATTTCTTCAAGCACGCTCTCGAGGCCACCAAGAACGTCACCGTTTGAGAAACGAATTACCTCGATATTCTGATCATTAATATAAGCTGTTCTGTTTGCATCATAAATTTTCTTCTCAGGAGTGTAGTGAGGTGGACCATCAACTTCGATAACTAATCGATCCTCAGAACAATAAAAGTCGGCAATAAAAGGACCAATGTTGTGCTGTCGTCGAAACTTAGCATTTTCAACCTGTCGGTTCCTGAGATAGCGCCAAAGAAGGGCCTCGGCAAACGTTTCTTTCTTGCGCAGTATTTGTCGCCTCCATAGATATAACCAGTTAAGCATAAAGCTCTCCCTCCACCAGGTGGAAGGAGTTAGAGGGAGGTCAGTCTAACGCGTGCCGCAGCTGCACCTGCCGCGTGGTGGCACCACACGACCCAACTTCGAGTTGGTTTTGAAAAACGGCGAGGTAGTACCCCGGAAGGGCTGACGAAAACTGATCGTTTGGATCAACCGGAATAGCCGGTAGCAACTCTTCGCCTACGTATTCACGAAGATTTAGGCAGGCGTTAGAGGTCACCGGATCAGCGCATTGTTCACCGTGTGCGCCAGCACAATTACCTGAACCAATGAGCACCTTGCCGTCCCCCGTACCTTTAAGTTGTTCGACTAGTCCAGCAAACTTTTGTGGATCCTCATTTTCAAGCTGAAGAACAGACGACATGAGAATCCTTACATGTTCGGCTCGCTCAATATCGCGTTCCTTAGCGATGACCCGCATGGGTCCCAAAATCATGACAATGACAAAACCTACAAAGAGCGCTACAGCGAGTGCTGTAAGCACGTCGAGCTTCGTGACACCCATGTACTGACTGTGCGACATGACAACATTGTAACAAAAAAACGGCGCTTGCGGCGTCGTCACGGATTAGTCGTCATCCCAGCCGTACACTTCTCGTTCGCCAACAGCGATTAGCTTTTCGACCAATTGGGGATTGTCTCTAATCCAGTCGTAGAGATCCTGTCCATCGGGGAAGCCCTCGAGATAGTCCCTCCTCGACACACGGTTGGCCAAAGGGGCAATGCCTCTCGTTTGACCACGCTTCCAGGCTTCGTAGTCCTCCGCATCCCAGTTGATTCTGATCGAAGCCATGAAAACAGGCACCCCGACAAGAACACTCTCTTTGAAGTGATCGGTAACGTACTTTTGGAATCCTTCTGGCGTCTTTGACAAGTCTTCCTTTCTTACAATCAAAATCGATCCACTACCCATGTACCCTCCTTTGAGGGTTAGAGCCTAATCGAAGAGTTTATCTTTGGCAAATCGGACAGTAGTGTGTTCCCCGACCACCGAGCACGATTTTCTTAATTGGTGCCTCACACGTCTGACAAAGCTGACCGTCGCGACCGTAGACTTTAAGAAAGCTTAAGAAACTACCTTTCTCACCATCGGTATCAACATAATCGTTGGCACTTGTCCCTTTTTGGGCGAGTGATTCGGCCAGCACCTTCTTAACCTCGGTGACGAGACGCAAGCGATCGTTCGCGGTGAGAGTGCCGAGTCGACGGGTCGGTCGAATACCCGCTCGATGACAAGCTTCGTCGGCGTAGATGTTCCCGACGCCCGCGATCGCTTCCTGGTCGAGTAGAGCCGCTTTCACTTTTCGCGTTTTCGGCGTTACAAGACAAGCCGCGAGCTCTTCGGCTGAGGTATCAAGGGGTTCGGGGCCGTAAATTTCCGTAGCCTGACGCAAACCGTCTGCGTCAACGAGGCGCAAGTAGCCAAACATTCGCACGTCAGACCAAACAAGGCGGTCGCCGCTGTCTAAAACGAATAACATACGGTCGTGCTTGGTAGGAGTGTAGACCCCCTCTGACTCCCCCTTACTTAAGGGTGAGACGCTCGGCAGAAACAAAAACTTACCAGTCATCTTGAGGTGCCCGAGCATCGCCCGACCGTCGTCGAGATGAAAAATAAGGAGCTTTGCTCGTCGAGCGACTTTAGCAATGCGGCTTCCAGTGACTGCTTCTGCGAATTTCTGTCCGTGAGGGCGTTCGCGGCCTGACTTGAAAACAGTCACTGTAGAGAGTATCTTGCCACGGAGATGCTTATCTAGTTGCTGACGTATTGTTTCAACTTCGGGAAGTTCGGGCATATGCCATTTCTGTTAATCGACAAACCCGCCGGCATCACGTCTCACGACGTGGTTGATCGTATTCGTAAGATTACCGGACAACGCACGGTTGGTCACGCAGGGACACTTGATCCGTTTGCTACGGGACTTTTGATTGTGGCCGTTGGGCGAGATTCGACGAAAAATTTGGCCAAATACGTCGGTCTCGACAAAGAGTATGAAGCAAAGATCGTACTTGGCGCAACTACCGATACCCTCGACCCCGAGAGCCCTGTTATAGCCATGGGTTCTAAAGATGGCCAACCGATCACCCTTTCAAAAAAGCAAATTCTACAAGCAGTGGCTGAACTCACCGGCGATATTGAGCAGATCCCGCCCATGCATTCAGCGATCAAAATAAAGGGCAAAAAACTTTACGAACTTGCCCGCCAAGGCAAGGAGATCGAGCGCCAACCCCGACAGGTGAAGGTGAACCTCTTTAAATCACTCGTCGAACTTAAAGAAACGTACGTGCTCCACGTGCTGATCCCTTTTTGTATTCAATGTTCCTCTGGCACCTATATTCGCGCTCTGGCTCGAGATCTGGGTCAAAAACTTAACACAGGTGGATATCTTCAGGCCCTCCGCCGGACAAAAATTGGTAACTTTTCGCTTGACCAAGCGAATTCTTTAGAAAAGCTTAATAAAGATTCTTGGATTGACCGTTCACAAAACGACATGCTACCGTGAGCCCATTAAATCATGATGGTGCGGTTGCGGCTGTTGCTGTTCTCCCTTGTGGTAAATTATCTCGAAATTTTAGAGAACTCTCGTGGGGCGAGTCAATTGACTCCCCTTTTGCCGTAGCCGTACGTTAAAAACTCTATGGTCACTGCACTCCTGCTCTTAGCAACGGGTCTCGTTGCGGGCGGAGCTCTGGGTTGGCTCATCCGAGCCTTAATCAGCAAATCGAATGTCGGTTCAGCTGAAGCCCGGGCCGCCAAAATCATGAGCGATGCCAAAGAACTTGAACAAAAAGCCCGTGAAGAAGCTAAAGTAACTGAACAAAAACTTTTAGTCGAAGCCAAAGAAAAGGTCATCAAGATAGTCGAGGACGGTCACCGCGATCTGCAAAAGCAAGAGGCTGAACTAAAAACCTCACTGCATCGCTTGCAAGAACGTGAACAAACGTTCGATAAGACTCTTTTAGATTTCGAAAACAAAAAAACTAAGCTCGAAGAGATTAAAGAAAAATTAGAAAAAGATCGTGAAGTCGCACAAGGCATGCGCCTTGAGCTCGATAAAAAACTTGAGCAAGTAGCCGGCATGACAAAAGACCAAGCTCTTGAAACGATCCTCAATCGAGTTGAGGAAGACAACCAGGATGCCCTCATGGGACGAATTCGTAAGCTCGATCAGATGAGTGAAGAAGAGCTCGAAATCCGTTCACGTAAAATTCTTTCGCTTGTTATTCAGCGCTTTGCCTCGAGCCAGGTGGTTGATGCCACAATAACTTACGTCGAAATTCCAAGTGAAGACATGAAGGGCCGGATTATTGGTCGTGAGGGACGTAACATTAAAGCTATCGAGCACCAGACAGGCTGCGAACTCATCGTCGATGACACGCCTGGACTTATTACGATTAGCGGCTTTTCCCCGGTTCGTCGCCAGGTCGCCAAACGAGCCCTGGAAATTCTTATCAAGGACGGCCGTATTCAACCAGCCAAAATTGAAGATGCCGTGAAGGAGTCTAAAAATGATCTAGCCAAAGAGATGAAAAAAGCCGGCGAAGATGCCCTTTACGAACTCGGCATTCCGGTTTCTTCGATCGACCCCAAATTGGTGTCGATTCTCGGTCGTTTAAAGTACCGCACAAGCTACGGCCAAAACGTTCTTCAACACTCACTCGAAGTAGCTCGTATCGCTGGCATGATTGGTGAGGAACTTGGACTCGACCCATTCCCACTCAAAAAAGGTGGTCTATTTCACGACATCGGTAAAGCGGTTGATCATGACATGCAGGGCGCTCATCCTCAGATTGGCTATAACATCATGAAAAAATTTGGTTTTCCTGAAGAACTCTGCTACCAGTCAATTGCCCACCATGAAGATCGTCCACGAACTATCGAAGGAACGATCGTCAAAGCTGCCGATGCTATCTCAGGCGCACGTCCTGGCGCTCGGCGAAACTCAGTTGAGGAATATATTCAGCGCCTACAAAATCTTGAAGCCGCGGCCGTGAGTTTTCCTGGTGTTGAGAAGGCCTACGCGATTCAAGCGGGTCGTGAGGTCCGAGTATTCGTGGAACCACACGCGGTAAACGATATGCAAGCCTACGAACTAGCCCGTGATGTGGCCAAAAAAATAGAAAGTGAACTTACCTACCCAGGTGAAGTAAAAGTAACCATCATTCGCGAAACTCGTGTTATTGAATACGCTCGCTAAGACTTGCTAAAATTTCAAAGTACAGCTACAGTCAAGGCATCACCTCAGTCTTCAGTTTTCAACCCTATGAACAAAGCTGAACTCGCGCTCAAACTTGCCGAGCGCCTACAAATTCCCAAAAAACAAGCCGAAGACACAGTAGCTCAGTTTGAGGAAATTATCACTCAGACCCTCGTTCAAAACGACGAAGTTACCATTGCTGGTTTTGGCACTTTTTCAACTCGTGTTCGCTCAGCCCGGATGGGCGTGAACCCACGTAACCCTTCAGAACGCATCCAAGTTCCGGAGGTCCGTGTACCGAAATTCAAGGCCGGTAAGGCGCTCAAGGACTCTTTGAAGAAACCACGTGGCGCTACTGCTCCTCAGCCAGCCGCTGCACTCGCTCCAGTTCCGGCTCCCGTTCAACAGCCACCACAAGCACAACCAAACGTGACGTAACTAAAAACGCCTTCGACAGTGTCGAGGGCGTTTTGTTTTAGATGATTTCTTCTACCACCCCGAACAAAGGTGAGGGGTTAGTTTCCACGACAGCTGAACCAACCTAACTCCTCGTATTCACTTGGAGTGGACGAAAAGTCTCTAATTTTTTGAAGCCAGTTCTTCAAACTTAACAAGTTGTACTTCGCTCGAACTTCGCTCCTTGATCTCGACCGATTGGCTAGCCAAAGTTTTTTCGGACAGTACAAGGCGCGCTGGCAAGCCAAGGAGATCGGCGTCAGCAAACTTGGCACCCGCAGAAGTCTCTCGATCGTCCCAGAGCACCGACTTGCCCTGAGCTTCGAGCTCAGTCACCAGTTTTTGAGCGGTGGCGAGGAAACTCACCCGAGTTGCTTCGTCTTTTGGAAGAATTGTTATCAAATGAATGTCAAAAGGAGCCACCGAGGCGGGCCAAATAATTCCCTTATCGTCATGCGACGCCTCGACAATAGCGCCAACGAGACGCGTGGTGCCAATTCCGTAACAGCCCATGATCATTGGTTTGCGCTCCCCATTTTCGTCAGTAAACATGAGGCCAAAGGCCTCGGAATAACGAGTACCGATATCAAAAATGTTACCTGCTTCTACGCCCTTGATTTCCATTAATTCGTCATGACATTCCGGACATTTATCACCAACTTTGAGCCTCGCTACCTCGATATTTTGGGCAAAAGTGCACTTCTGACAAGCGATTAGCACGTCCTCTCCAGCTGGCGTAATAATTTGGAATTCATGGGAAGGTTTCTTGGAGAAGATGCCACCCGAAGCTTCGGCTACTTTTACGTCCACGCCACAACGCTTGTACACATTAAGATACGCTAACTTTACTTTCTCGTAGTATTGATCTAGATCTTCCTGTGTAGCATGGAATGAATACATGTCCTTCATACCAAATTCACGGCCACGAAGCACACCGCTTTTGGCTCGTAGCTCGTCACGGAACTTGGTTTGAATTTGGTAGGCGGCAAACGGCAGGTCTTTGTACGAGGCCACGTAATCTTGAACAAGTGGTGTTATGAGCTCTTCGTGCGAAGCGCCTAATGCGTACTCCTTGTGCGTTTGGCTATCTATCTTGAATAAAATATCAACTGTATTCCAGCGTCCAGTTTTGACCCAATTTTCTTTTGGCTGGAGAGCTGACATTAAAATTTCCTGTCCACCGACAGCGTTCATTTCTTCACGAATAACATTTTCTACTTTTCTAAGAACTCGAAGTCCAAGCGGCAGCCACGAATACACTCCAGCCATTTCTTGATGAACAAAACCACCCTGAATTAGATACTTAGCGTTCACCGACTCAGCTTCGGCGGGATAAGTTTTGGAGGTTTTGGCAAAAAGCTTCGAATAGCGCATACGCGCCCTAGCGTAAACCATGAAGGCAAAGAATGCAAAAAAAAACGTTAAAATTATCTTTAATATTAGACAAATGTGACTAAAAAATTGACACTAAACCATTTTCACGGTACTCCTGAATTGTAGAGTGATGAAGGGGGATGAACGAATGCTGGTTCCTTACATAACGCCGCTCGAGATCACAGAGTCGCCTGAGTTCTCGCCCTGGCTCGAATTCGAGTGCGAAGTGTTCGCGCAAGGAGGCCTGGAGGAGGGCGACAAGCGTCGCCAGAGCCGGATGCACAAGATGATTGCGAACTCCATGTTCGCCGGCGTCTCAGACGAAACGACTCTGCTTGGCTGGGCAATCACCTACGAACTGTGGGTACAGCAACTCGAGCTCGAAGGGCTGACGCAACAGTCCTTCCTCAAGAATCAGATGCGCCAGTACACCGAAGAGATGCTCATCCGTCATGCCGAGAAGGCTTCGTGGTACGTGCTCTCCCGGAAAACCAACGCCTTCGTCTACTGGGCGTATCGCCTCTGTGCCATCTTCGGCAAACAAAATCCTCACGTGGAGGCGATCAAAGAGCAAGTGGAGGTCTTCCTGTCCCGCTTCGACGAGTAGGCTCTAAACAGTCATCGTCACTAGTCCCGCTGACAACCTAAGTCAGCGGGCGCATTTTTTATCAGACTTACCTTCACTCTCACCCTAATTGCCAATAGCTAATAGCTAGTTAACTAAGGCGTGATCTGAATCATCGTGCCCACAATGTGGCCTACAATGAGCAATACTCCAATGCCCATGATAACAAGCCCCACGTTAAGCACCGCTCTTGCATCACTGTCGTCATTAACGAAACCCCAAAAAATATAAGCCGCAAATCCTGTCATAAGCAAAAACGGTCCGCCAAAAAGTACGATTCCGACGAGTAAGAGTGGTGACATATTGGCTCCAGTATAACAGAAAACCCCGACCTTGCGTCGGAGTTTTATGGTGCGAGCTGAGGGGCTCGAACCCCCGACCTCCTGGTTCGAAGCCAGGCGCTCTAATCCAGCTGAGCTAAGCCCGCAAACTGATGTATAGATTAACAAAAAATTTGACTTTCGTCAAAAATTACCGCATAATTCTCTTCGATAAACAGCGAATTCCTACTAAGTTTGGTCAGATTCAAGGAGCGAACGAGTAAGGACGGGTCGTACCCCGACGGCCTACGGCGTCGGGGCTCCGACTGAAACGTCGGAGCTGTACGAGTCCGACGGAGTGAGCGACGACGAAGATGGCTAAACTTGGGTAGGAATTCGAAACGCATCGGTAGCTCAGTTGGTAGAGCAGTTGACTCTTAATCAATTGGTCGCGGGTTCGAGTCCCGCCCGGTGCACCAAAAAATCCCTCTTCCCTTCACATATGCTCAGGGTAGAGGGATTTTTTTACCAATTTTTTGTCTTAAGACCATTTTCAGCTGCCGAAATTTGCGCCTCTTGTTTACTTGATCCCTGGCCTTCGGCTACAAGGTCTTTGCCTAGATAAACACCAATTTTGAAAGTCTTAGCGTGGTCTGGTCCAGATTCTTCGATAACTTTATAACTGGGCGTCAAACCCAATTTTGATTGGGCTGATTCTTGGAAACGACTCTTAGGATCTATGTACAAACGTTTTTCAATAATTTCATCGAGCTTTGACACCACGTGTTTCATTATAAAATCCCTGGACTCTTCCCAGCCGAGGTCTAGGTAAACAGCTCCAATGATGGCTTCCATGGCATTAGCCAAAATGTAATGACGAGCCTTGGAATTGGCATCCTTCTCCTCACCTCTTGAAAGATACAAATAAGGCTCAACGCCAAGACCCTGGGCAATCTCCGACAAGCTGTCACCATTCACTAAAGCTGAGCGCCAAGTAGTAAGCTCCCCTTCGGGATTTGGGTAGGTGTTATAGAGGTACTCGGTGACGACGAGCTCAAGCACGGCATCCCCGAGAAACTCCAAACGCTCATTATGCTGTAGCGGAAACTCGGGGTGTTCGTTTAGATATGAGCGGTGGACCACTGCTTGCTCCAAATGTCCCTCCGGTTTGTACTTAACGCCCAGTTGCTCCGCGAGCGCCTTAATATCTCTTTCCATAATTACTTTACATCTAATCATTTGAGGGACTCGGTTGTCGTGAGTCGTCGGCTTTTTTTGTTACCTGATTCTTGGGGCTCGCGTCTTGCGTTACGTTAGTTTTTTCCGCCTTTTTCTTTTCCATCTCAAGATCAATGTTTTTTCGCTCCCCTTTCTCAAGCATGTCTTTGTACACCGCACCTAAAACTCCATTTACAAATTTTCCGGAGGCGTCGCCGCCAAAGGTCTTACCAAGTTCGATCGCCTCGTTGATGGCGACAACCGAAGGAATACTATCATCGAATTTAAGTTCGTAAATTCCTAAACGCAAGATGTTTCGATCAACGATCGTCATGGTTTCCACCGTCCAGTTGGGGGCAAAGGCATTCAACAGTTCATCAAGTTCTTTTTGCTTTTCCACGATAGCCTTTACTTGTTTTTCAACATAACCGCCGTCATCAAAATCCTTAGAAAATTCCTGTTTAACAAAACCGACAATGTCTTCTACTTGAGATGGGGCTCGTCCGCGGAAATCCCATTCATACAAGCACTGCATGGCCATGGTTCTTGCCAAGTGACGGTTCGACATACATGTACATCGTAACAGGAAATCACGGCAGCTGCAAAAGCAAAGCCGGTTAGCCGATTAGCCCGTTAGGGTTGAGCTACTAATCGACTAACCGGCTAATCGGCTGTTCCGATTACTTAACTTCTTTTGATGACTCTTCGGTTTTTTTACTTACCGTTTTCTTATCCAGAACCTTAGCTACTTCACTCATGCCAGTCTTTTTGATACTGCGTTCGGCGTAGGCACCACAAGCCACACAAGCGCGATGTGGCAAAATAGCCACGCCACACTTGGCGCATGCGGCCGTAGCCGTAGCCTTAAGTGCATGATGCGACCGGCGACGACGTACTTTGGACCTTGAATTTCGGAATGCTGGCAATGGCATAGTATCGGACTTAGCTATTTGGGAATTCCAGAAGTGGAATTAATGTGCCAGAGTTTACGAGAAAGACCTGAAAAGGTCAAGCTTTCTGTGGCTGAGCGTCTCCTCCACCTACCAAAGCCACTGTCGCCACTTTATCGTTGGCATTCTTAAAGCGCATCACGCGGACTCCTTGGGTGGCCCGGCCGAGTTCGGAAATAGAGGTCACGGATGTTCTAATGACCTGACCAGCTACAGACACGGCCAAAAGATCACGAGGGTCTTTTTTGGATACCATGTGCGCCGCAATGAGCTTGCCGGTCTTCCCTGTAATCTGGGCTGTCTTAATACCGCTCCCACCTCGCTTCTGGAGACTATATTCTTCAAGATCAGTGCGCTTGCCGTAGCCGTTTTCCATAATGGTAAGTAGTTGGTTGCCAGCTTTGATGTCGTCTTTAGTCACGACTTCCATACCCACAATCCAATCTTCCCCTTTCATCTTCATGCCCCGCACACCGGCCGCCACGCGACCCATGGAGCGTACATCTTTTTCACTAAAATGAACCGACTGGCCATTGGCCGTGACGAGCATAATGTCATCGTTCCCGGTTGAGGTCTTGACCCACTCTAAAGCATCTCCGTCATTGAGCTTTATGGCAATAAGACCAGAGCGACGCACGTTCTCAAAGTCTTCAATGGCCGTCTTTTTAATGGTGCCGCGGGTCGTCACCATGATAATAAACTTAGCTGCCTCTTTTTTGAGATCACCCGAAAGAACAGTCGTTACTTTTTCTCCTGGACCGAGCTCCAGGAAGTTCACTATCGCTTGTCCTTTAGCGGTACGCGAGGCTTCTGGAATTTCGTAAGCTTTTAGCCTAAACACGCGACCACGACTCGTGAAAAACATCATGTCCTGATGCGTGGTTGTAGAAAATACCGCCTCAACGGAATCTTCTTCTTTGGTAGTAAGTCCTATGACACCTTTTCCGCCACGGTGTTGCTGGGCAAAGGTATCGGGCGGCAAACGCTTAATATAGCCGTCTTTGGTCATAAGGACCACCGCCTGCGCGTCTGGTATTAAATCCTCCATGGAGAACTCTTTAATGCCAGCTTTGATAATCTTGGTGCGTCGTTCGTCACCGTAATTTTTTATTAACTCCTCGTATTCTTTACGAATAACAGCCAGCATTTTCTTTTGAGACTTAAGGATGCTCTCAAGCTCCTCCATGATAGCCAGCTTTTCTTTAAACTCTTGCTCGATTTTCATGACCTCAAGATTAGCTAAACTCTGTAGGCGCATCTCAAGAATGGCGACTGCTTGGCGCTCAGTCATCTTGAATTTTTTCATCAAATTATCGCGAGCCTCGTCGCGATCTTTTGATTTTTTGATGGTCGCAATCACCTCGTCGATCTTCTTTAATGCGATACGTAGACCTTCAAGTATATGCAGCCGGTCCTTCACTTTATCTAGGTCGAATTGGGTGCGGCGGCGAACCACCTCACCGCGGTGCTTAATATGCTCCTCAAGCATTTGCTTAAGGTTCAAAATACGTGGCTGAATGCCATCAACTAGCGCCAGCACGTTATAGTGAAAAGTCGTCTGAAGCGGCGTCATCTGATACAGCTGATTCAAAACCTTGCGAGGATACGCATCTTTCTTGAGCTCAACTACAATGCGAACACCTTCTTTGTTCGACTCGTCACGCAAGTCGCGGATGCCTTCAATTTTCTTTTCACGAACAAGGTCGGCAATCTTCTCAAGAAGCGAAGCCTTATTTACCATGTAAGGAATTTCGGTCACGACAATTTGGCTGCTCTCCTTTTTTCCTTCAACTATTTCGGCCGCCGCTCGAACATCTACCCCGCCGCGTCCGGTGGCGTAAGCAGTTTTTAAATCTCTGGCGCCATAAATAATGCCGCCAGTTGGAAAATCAGGGCCCGGAATTATTTCTAGTAATTCGTCGATTGTAGTTTCGGGTTTGTCGACTAAGCGAAGCAAAGCATTCAGAACCTCTTTGACATTGTGCGGCGGCACGTTGGTCGCCATACCGACGGCAATGCCTAACATGCCGTTCACTAGAAGGTTGGGAAGTTTTGACGGAAGGACAACCGGTTCATCATGCGTTCCATCGTAATTTTTCCTAAAATTAACCGTGTTCTTTTCTATATCAACAAGCATCTCCTCACAAATCCGCGACAGCTTAGCCTCCGTATAACGCATGGCGGCCGCCGCGTCGCCGTCCATCGAACCGAAGTTTCCTTGACCATGAACCAAGGGGTATCGGAATGAAAAGTCCTGTGCCATCCGAACCATGGACTCGTAAATAGCACTATCACCGTGCGGATGATATTTAGCCATCACTTCACCGACTACATTGGCCGATTTACGAAAACGTGACCCGGCTCTAAGACCGATCGACCACATGGCATACAAAATACGGCGATGCACCGGTTTCAAACCATCACGAACATCAGGCAGGGCGCGCGAAACAATCACCGACATGGCGTAATCCAAATACGCCCGACGCATTTCTTCTACTAGACTTTGATCTTTTACAAGACCAACCGGCATGAGCTCGGCTGCCATTTGTTCTTTGGGAGGATTCGCCATAAACTATTCTGCCTGTACTTCTGTAACTGGCTCTTCGGTCACGACCCCAGCCACTTCGCCGGTAACCGTTTCATCCGTCGGTTCAATGTTTATTTCTTCGGTCAATGTCGTGTCCACGGGCGCCGCCTGTTCTTGAGCCAAGAGAGCGCGGAGTCCAGCCACGAGCTCTGTAAGATCCTCGCTAGATTCAGCGTCTTTTTTTACTTCTTGTATCTGGTTTGTAACGACCGAAAAATCGTCGCGCTTAGCGGCAAGCTGAGCCTTAGAAAAAGTCATCCAAGCTTGTAGGCCGCCAATCAAAACGACCGACATTACTCCCAAACCAACAAACGAAAACATGCGCCAACGATTTTGAGCTTTAGTGTGAGGCAAAAAGAGTCGTTTACCTTGCATATTATTTTTCAAAAATCACTATTTTCATATCTTCTTGGGGCAGACCTGAACGAGTGATTTTGAGCTTTTGAGTGCTTTCGCTCTGGGCTCCAATCTCGCGCTTCACCGCCTCTACTCCCGCTTGTTCAGCGTAAGACACAATGACGATTCTAGGCTCAACCTGAGCAACTACCTCGCCGGCATGAGCCGGAGTCAACATACCCTTCCCGGTTGGCACGATCAAAATATCAATCGGACCTAATGTTTCTACCTCTTGAGAGGTCAGGGCGCGATCTAAAGCACCTAAAAACCCGATTTTTATCCCCTCGGCATCAAGTCTAAAAATAGCGTGTGGTGTGCCGTCCTTTTTAGGGGCGTCGATCCCGGTTGCAAACATGCCGTGTACCTCATACTCCCCCGCATGCGACACCACAAACACCTTTTTGCCTTCTTCTGGGTGTTCTGGCGAAATAGCCGACAAGTTGTCAGTGTCATTGCCCGCATGCGATTGAACAACAATGGAGGCAGCAGTTGATTTCATTTTACTCTCCCCAAGACTGAAAGGATTTGTTACGAGTGTTACCTCACTAGCTGCCGGTTTAGCGGTAACCGTAAAGCTCCCAAGGCCATTCCAAGAGATCTGCATAATTTGGAATTATGTTAACACAACCCCTGACTTCCGCCTAGGTCTGATTGTTGTCTTCTGACTCCTTCAAAACCGTTGTCCAATATTCGATTTCTTGAGCAATTTCCTCCTCTTTGGGGTCACGTTCCACAATCGACCAACCCTCCTCTAGTTGCTCAGCCTTACCCCGAATTTCGTCAGCATAGGTAGCATCTCGCTCAGCCAGGTTACGCAGTTTATCAATAAGGCCCTGGAGTCGGTCTTGTTCCTGTTTCCATTTTTGGACCAGGCCCTCGAATGTCTCCCTTCGTTCTTTTGCCCGTTCGTCACACTGCTTGTGGAGCACATCATGCGCCAAAAGGATCCCCTGCTCCACCTGATAACGCTCGGTCGGCAAAAGATCACGTTCAAACAGCTTACTGTTTGTGTATTCGATAATATGTACGCCGCTATCGGTAACTTTTTTAATTTTTTCAAGCACCGCGGGTTCAAGACGCGCAAAAACCTCTGTTTGTAGTCGCTGTTCTTCATCACTCGCGCACAGCTCCATGTACGCTTTCCGGTATGGAAACTCCTTTTTCCCTACGTGAACAAGGGCCTGTATTATTTGTCGCTCATTGGCTGCTGGATTTGAGCTAAGTTCGGCGTAAAATTTATTGGCTTCTGCAATAACTTCTGGTGGCGTAAGCGGTACCAAGCGATCGATTGAGATCTTAAACTCGTCGAGCAGGTACTTGTGTGGGGTTTTCAAAGTTTTAACTTGCTGATCAGAGAAATTCATACTGCAATAAGTCTACAGTATAATCTTCAGCCAATAAACAAAAGGTCTCAACAACCTTCAATCATTGACGGAATATGGTCCTTCCCGTAAACTAACCCCACTCATTTATTCTTAATCCCCGAAAGCCTTTTGGGCCATCGCCCAGGACGCGGTCGGGCATTATCGTTTATGGTTACCGAAACACCAGTCAGTGAACTTGCTAAACTTTTGGATAGTGGCAATTACTTAGCCATGCCTAAGGTTGGTGATTTAGTTAAGGGTAAAGTTCTCTCAACCAAGGGCCGACAAATCAAAATTGATGTTCGTGGTCTCAAAGTCGGTGTAGTGCGTGGTCGTGAACTCTACGCCGAGTCAGAAATTTACAAAAACTTAAAACCCGGCGCCGAAGTTGAAGCTACGGTGGTTGATTTGGAAAACGAAAACGGCGAAGTGGAATTATCGTTCCGTCACGCCGGGCAGAAACGCGCCTGGAAAGATTTGTCAACACTTTCGCAAAGTGGTGAAGCAGTCAGCGTTAAGGTGTTAGATGCCAACAAGGGTGGCTTAATTGTCCGCGTTGGTCACCTTCAGGGCTTCTTGCCGGTCTCGCAGCTTGCGCCAGAACATTATCCGCGTGTCTCAGGTGGCGACAAACAAAAAATTCTTGAAAAACTAAAGAGCCTGGTTAATACCGATGTTCGGGTAAAAATTCTGGACGTCCTTGAAGACGACGGCAAGCTTATTGTGTCTGAAAAAGCCGTTTGGGAAGATGAGCAAAAGAATGTCATTGCCCAGTGCAAAGTTGGCGATATCGTGGCTGGCGACATAAGCGCGGTGGCCGACTTCGGGGTCTTCGTAAAGTTCTTCCCGACCGGTTCTGAGGTACCGCTTGAGGGTCTTGTTCACATCTCAGAAATTGCCTGGCAACGCATTGATCACCCTAAGGATCTTCTGAAAGTTGACGATAACGTTCGCGCCGAAATTATCGGCATAGAAGGCAGCAAAATTTTCCTCTCAATGAAGAAACTCACTGCCGACCCTTGGACAGATGTGGCAAAACGCTACAATATAGGTGAATGGGTTGAAGGCAAAATTGTGAAGACCAACCCGTTCGGCTTCTTTGTAGAACTCGACAAAGATATTCAGGGCTTGGCTCATGTTTCGGAACTGTCTGAAACGCCAACTGATGACCCGTCAAAAATAGCCAAAATTGGTGATACTCTAAAATTCCGCATCGTGTCCATTGAACCAAACGAACATCGTTTGGGGTTGTCCCTTAAAACTGAGGATAAAAAGTCAGAGCCCGCCTCGCCTAACGCCTAACTTAATTAGGCAGTAATTATGAAACCACTGTCCAAACACATCATTGTGTTTCTCGTGATGCTGTTTGCCGTCGGTGCCATTTTCTCCGTGACCAATCTCGAGCCAAAAAACATCGAAACCATCGGTGTCACTACACTGGTGGAGAAGATAAAAAACCAAGAAATAATCCGCCTCGAGGTCCAGGAGGACACCATTACGGCATTCACCGCAGATCAGGAATACACCACTAAAAAAGAATCTGGCGAGTCGCTGTCGGAGCTTCTGGCTAATTACGGCCTGACCCCGGAAGAACTTGCCAGTGTGAACATAGAGGTTAAAGAACCGAGCGCCTCGGTTACCTTTGTTAGGAGCGTCTTCCCGACTGCCCTCTTTATTTTGGGGCTCTCGGTTGTCTTGTGGTTCTTTATTCGTCAAATGCAGGGCGCTAATACTCGCGCCTTAACTTTTGGTCAGGCTAATGCTCGAGAATTTAGCGGCAAAAAAAACCGTCTTACCTTTAAGGATGTTGCCGGAAATCCCGAGGCTAAAGAAGAATTGGCAGAAATTGTTGAATTCTTGAAAAGCCCCAAAAAATTCTCTGATCTTGGAGCCAAGATTCCCAAGGGAGTACTGCTCATGGGACCTCCGGGAACCGGTAAAACGCTTATTGCCCGCGCCGTGGCTGGTGAAGCCAACGTGCCGTTCTTTCACATTTCTGGCTCCGAATTTGTGGAGATGTTTGTGGGTGTCGGTGCCTCACGCGTCAGGGACCTCTTCCAAAAAGCCAAAAAAACCGCTCCTTGCATTGTCTTTATTGACGAAATAGATGCCGTTGGCCGACAGCGTGGGGCTGGCCTGGGTGGCGGACACGATGAGCGCGAACAAACTTTGAACCAAATCCTAGTTGAGATGGACGGCTTTGACCCCAACATCGGCGTTATTGTTGTCGCCGCCACTAACCGCCCGGACGTTTTGGACCCGGCGCTTCTCCGCCCTGGACGTTTTGACCGCCGAGTAGTACTTGATAAACCAGATCTCAAGGCGCGTGAAGAAATACTCCGCATTCACGCCGAAAAAAAACCTCTTGGCAGCGACGTTGACTTGAAACGTATCGCGGAACGCACCGTGGGCCTCGCGGGCGCCGATCTTATGAATATCATGAACGAGGCAGCCATCTTTGCCGCTCGTCGTGATCGTAAAGAAATCATGCAAATCGACATGCTCGACGCCATTGAAAAGGTGCTCCTTGGCCCGGAACGCAAAAGTCACATCTTAAGCGCCGACGAACGATTACTCACAGCTTATCACGAAGCTGGTCACGCTTTAGTCGGTCACCTTTTGCCTCACTGCGACGAGGTGCACAAAATCTCTATCATCTCGCGCGGCCGTGCTGCCGGTTACACCATGAGTGTTCCCGAAGAAGATCGCAAGATGCACTCGCGCCAGGAATTCCTTGATGAGATAGCCATGGCACTCGGCGGTTACGTGGCCGAACGCGAGATCTTTGGCGACCTCACAACCGGCGCCGGCAGCGATCTACAGAAAGCAACCCAACTAGCTCGTGAGCTCGTTACCCAATACGGCATGAGCGATACCCTTGGCCCGCGAACCTACGGTGAACGCGAAGAAATGATCTTTTTAGGCAAGCAAATTCACGAAAACCGTGACTACTCGGAAAAAATCGCCGAAACCATCGACAACGAAATAAACAATCTTCTGAAACGCGCCCTTGATGTAGCCACTAATCTCATAAAAACGAATCGCGAAAAAATGGATAAAGTGGTTAAAGTTCTCTTGGAAAAAGAAACCATCGAAAAAGAAGAATTCGCCACAATTATCGGCCCGGCCAACAAGGCGCCGAAGTTCGTACCAAAACCCGCGGTCTAAAGGCAGCAACTAGCCATTAACCACTAGATACTAGCCAGCCACTAATTAATTAGCTACTAGGAAAACGAGTACTTTTAGTAGCTAGTCTTTAGTTGCTGGCTAGAGGCTAGTCGCTAGTTTGTACTTTCTGTATGTTGTATACTAGTCTTCAATTGGAGGACTATGCCCCGCCACATCCCCGTTTATCGTCCCATCTTGCTTCACGCCTTAAAGACTGCCTGGCACCACCGGGAGCTTTGGCCAATCGCCGCCATTGCTGGCGTTGCTGGCACAGGCTCCGTGGTTAATGATCTTTTGCGTCAAGCCAAAATCGCCACCACTATTCCGGCCATCATAAATTGGCTCGATGCACAACGAATATATTTACTTGAAACATACGAACAGCAAATAATTCTCTCAAGCCCCCTCGAGGCAGTTATTGGCACGTTCCTACTTTTTGGCAGCGTGATAGCAATCGCTCTTCTAGTGGTTGCCTGTCAGCAAATTCTTCTCCGGATAAGCCATCGAGCGGCAACCAAAAAGCGAGCATTCTCCTTTGGTGAACTAAAACGGGAGCTTATTCATCCTAGAATATTGCGTTTTCTAACACTCGACGTTTTGCTACGGGTAGTGGTTGGCAACATTATGTTGGCCTCAGCCCTTCTAGTGAGCTCACTCAATACGAGTTACATTCTTGCCGATGCCATATTTGGCACGCTTTTCTCGGCCTTTGCAATTTCTTTGGCTCTTACAGCAAACGTGGTCGTAATGCTGTCGCTTATAGGCATAGCGCGGGCCGATGCTACAGTTCCCCAAGCCCTGCGGTACGCCTGGCAAACTTATCGAGCTAGCCCTATGATCTGTCTTGAGATGTCGGCTCTTTTGTTTGCGGTAAACTTTCTTATTTCTCTCGCCTTTGATGGCTTCATTGTACTTCTCGGAGCCCCAGTTGTTCTGGCTTTCACGGCGGTCCTAAGCGGCGGCTCATTTACCACCTTTGTTGCTTTAACTACTTTGGTCGTGTTACTCGTATTATTCATCACGATTGCGATTTTTGGTTTTTCTACTACCTTCACCTACGCCGCTTGGACAGCGCTTGCCGAATATCTTGCCAAGCGTAAAGTTGAACCCCGTGTCTTGGCGCATAGCCGCCGTCTCATGAGCCACTTGACCCGCGTCTAATCATGCCTTTGCCGTCGGTCAAAGAGGTACTCGCTCGTCGCACTAAGACGCGACTTGTGGTCCCTCCCCCCACACCAACCCCAGCAAGTGCGCTGGGGTCAACTGAGGCGTCTGTTTCGTCCTCAGCAAAAATTCAATTTTCAACGGAAGCGGCTGAAGAATTTTCAGAAAAAATGACGGCTATCAGCCGTCGCGAAAAAGAGGCCGAAGCCGGTCGAGAAGCGGCTGTGCTCGGTATCCCTACCATGGCTTTGAAAGGCTTCCCCATTAGCCCTGAAGCTCTAAGCCTTGTCCCTGAGGAACAAGCCAAAACGCTCAAAGCAGTTTCCTTTCTATTTACCGGACCAGAAATTCGTTTAGGCTCGGTAAACCCTAAAGATTCTAAGGTTGAAGAACTGGCTTTTGAGCTTGGCGAACGTCACAAGGCACATACTCAAATTTATTTAATCTCAGAAGAGAGCCTAGAACACGCTCTTAAGCTTTACGCTGCCCTGCCACAAATAAAACCAATCGTTAAAGGGGTTGAAATAACCGAAGATGAACTTACAAAATTCGCCGGGCAGATGACCGACGTGAACGTGGTGGGAAAACTTTTGAAGAACTCGAACATAACTGACATATTAGCTATCGTCATCGCTGCTTCGCTCAAATTTGGTTCATCGGACATCCATATTGAGGCCGAAGAAAAAGGTATCGTTGTCCGTTTTCGAGTTGATGGCATCCTCCAGGAAGTGGTGGTACTTGAGCGTGAAAAGTGGAAAAAAATCATTAGCCGGATCAAACTCATCGCGAGCCTCAAAATCAATGTTACTGATCAAGCTCAAGACGGGCGTTTTACCATTTTCCAGCAAAAGAAACAGATCGATGTTCGCATAAGCACTATTCCCACCGCTTACGGTGAATCGGTGGTTATGCGCTTACTTAATCCGGACACAATTTCCCTTGATTTTGATGCTCTCGGTTTTCGACCAGCGGCGCTCAAAAAAATCACGCGTGAAATCGAGCGACCAAACGGCATGATTATTACGACTGGTCCGACCGGTAGCGGTAAAACCACAACTCTCTACGCCATTTTAAAGCGCTTGAATTCGTCGGACGTGAAAATCATCACCCTTGAAGATCCGGTTGAGTACAAAGTTAAGGGCCTGAACCAAAGCCAAATCGACTACTCCAAAGACTATACTTTTGCCAAAGGTTTACGTTCCATTCTTCGTCAAGATCCGGATATTGTGATGGTAGGTGAAATTCGCGATCTCGAAACCGCCGAAATAGCTATCCAGGCCGCCTTAACCGGACATCTTCTGCTTTCAACCATCCACACAAACGACGCAGCTGGCGCCATTCCTCGCTTCTTGTCCATGGGTGTAGCCCCTCATCTTTTAGCCCCAGCCATTAACGCCATCATGGGACAACGTTTGCTGCGCAAACTTTGCGACAACTGCAAACAGGCAGCAGACTTAGATACCGAGACGATGGAACTCGTAAAAAAGCAGCTCGATAGCATTCCGGAAGTTTCTGGCGAAGCCAAAGTCGATGTCAGTAGTGTTAAATTTTTTAATCCAAAAGGATGCGACAAATGCAATAATTCTGGTTACAAGGGCCGGGTGGGAGTTTACGAAGTCCTAATCAAAGATCCCACTCTTGAACAAGCCATTTTGAAAGGTAGCGTGTCCGAATACGAAATGCGCGACATTGCAAAAACACAGGGCATGGTTACCATGGCCCAGGATGGCTTACTCAAGGCCGTCGATGGTCTCACTTCTGTTGAAGAGGTGAAGCGGATAGTCGGCATTTAACTAAGTTACTAGGGACTAGCTACTAGCCAGCCACTAGAAACTAGCCTCTAGCCACAAAAAGATGTCGAGCGTAATATTTGGTGAGCTATATTCACCCCTTGTAGTTAGTGGCTAGTTTCTAGTAGTTAGTGATATGCGTACAGCAAGATTTTTTGTACCAGCCGAATGGGTGGCTAAAAGTGCCGAGGCTTTTTGTATTCCGGTCGGACCCCTACATAAACAGATTACCCTTGTCTTACGACTCAAGGTTGGCGACCAAATGAGTCTCATGACTAATGATGGCTCAGAGATTGATTGCCGAATTACCCAAATGAATCGCACTGCCATCATGGGGCTCATCGCCGGCTCACGTGTACCTGCTCCCCTTACCCCAGAGATTACAGTTTGCGCTGCAATAACCAAGCGCGATACCTGCGAGTGGATGCTTCAAAAATGCACAGAGCTCGGAGTAGTCAGATTTTTTCCCCTGCTCACTGACCGAGTGGTCAAGAAACCGAAAGACATCCCCCGCCGCTGGCATGAAATAGTTAAAGAAGCCGCCGAACAAAGTGGACGCGTTACCCTGCCGACTATTCATGACCCTATAAGTCTTGGTCAGGCGATCGGCAAAACCGACAATCATGTACGTCTCTTGTTCCACGAAGCCGGTGGCGAGTCAAAACTGCCGGCCCTGCATAAAACAAGCAAAGTTGCTCTCTTCGTTGGCCCCGAGGGTGGTTTTACCGAAACCGAACTCGCCATCGCGAGAGACGCCAACGCTCATGTGGTAACCCTTGGCTCACTCGTTTTTAGAGCCGAAACTGCAGCCGTAGTAGGCACAGCACTTTTGCGTTTTGCAAAATAAAAGGCCCTCATCTGATTTAACATCAATGAGGGTCTTATTTTTAGTACCCGTCAAGCACTTCTTGCGCAGCAAGGTTCAGCAGAAGTCCGCTAAGGGTCTGATCGTCGAGTTCTCTCACCGAACTCGACAACTTCTCTTCCGCGTGAACGCCTGCCAGAAGCTCGACAAGTTCCTGGTCGGTTCCAGGAGCCTGACGTTGCCTACGAATTTGGATCCGCGTGAACTCAAAGGCGGCAGCACGGAGAATCTGATACTGCTCTCGCGGCAAACTACGGGCTTGCTCTAGAGTGATGGTCATAAGTTGCTCCTTTCAGGTCATCAGTTGTCCAAGGGTGTTAAACCCGTAGACAAGCGCTAAACGACCAAGCCACCGACGACGAGTATCGTCATCTGGGGCAACCTTGAAAGATTGAAAACGTTCCGCGCCTTCGACACCAAACTCTTCAGCATTACGTACATAGATACGTACCGAATCTACAAAGGCGTTGTGTGCGCTGCGTCGAGCAGCATCTTTTTCGACTCGCACGTCAGTTGGTCGCCCCGGCTCGCAGGCAACAAAGTGTTCGATAACAGCCTCCAGGTATCGCATCGCAGCCTGTTCAAGGCCCTCACGGAGCTTCTCTAAAGCAGACAGCTCCCGAGTTTCGAGCTCGGACTCCACTATGAGGTCATGCATGACGTACAGAAGATCAGCGAGCTCATCACGACCGCCTACCTTTTCAGGGGCCAGCATAAGCTCCTGCCTGGCGTGCGGCGAGGCTTCAAGTGCGTTGTGAATGGGCATGTATCGTCCTCGTTCAAGAGACATACGAACGGATGAGATTACAATATTTTTTAACTTCTGTCAAAGGGTAACATATTCTGCGTTTCAATGCTCAACGTTCGGTCATCTGGTAGTTTTCCCGAGGAAAATGTAATGACCTTGTTAGCTCTCCAAACTTGTGCCGGAAGCACATTTGGCCATTCAGCTACCACAACCGTGTCCGCTCGACGCTCATCCTCAAGAGAAAGTGCTTTGATTTCGGAGGGGTTTTTGAAGCGATAAAAATCAAGATGAACCACCCGCTTGATGGGTCCAAAATCCACCGGGTATTCGTTCATTACCGTAAACGTAGGCGATTTCACCTTAACCTTACCACCCATGGCTTCGACGAGGCCGCGGACAAAAGTAGTCTTACCAGCTCCAATGTCACCGATGAGCGAAATAACCTCGCCGCCTTTGAGCTCTTGGGCGAAGTCCTTGGCTAGATGCATGGTTTGAGTAACAGATTTTGTGGTGATTACTTTTTCGACCATATATTTTTTAGCGCAAGACGCCACTTAAGAACCGTCCAAGCCAAACTCCGGTGTTATCTTTTCTATCGCACGACTAATCTATGAATTTCATGTGCTTGGTGGCGCATATTACACGATATCCAAATTTGGATCAGCAACTAAGTTTAAGGGATTAACTACCGCGCCTTTCTGCGCTCTAAAATACCCGGCAGCCGCGATCATCGCGGCGTTATCCATGGCAAACTGAAACTCCGGTACGTAAAGCTTTACGTTTGCCTGCGCACAAGCAGCCGCGAGACGCTCCCGTAACGCCACATTGGCCGCCACGCCTCCGGCCAGGATGACGGAAGCTGGATTATGGACACGAACTGCCTTCATAGTCTTCTGAGTGAGCACGTCAACTACTGCTTCCTGAAACGAAGCGGCGATATCAGCTTTGAATTGCTCGTCGGCAAGTCTTACTTCGTGCTCGCGAAGCTTGTAAAGAACCGATGTTTTTACACCTGCAAAACTGAACTCAAAGTTGTCTTGATCCAGCATAGCCCGAGGAAAATCGAAAGTTTTAGGGTTTCCTTTTTCGGCCAACTGAGCAACTTTCGGCCCTCCCGGGTAGCCCAGGTCGAGCATCTTGGCGACCTTGTCGAAAGCCTCGCCAGCTGCGTCATCGAGTGTTTCGCCCAAACGCTCATAAACCCCATGGTCGGTCATAAGTACGAGCTCGGTATGGCCGCCTGAGACAATGAGGGCAAGCGCTTGGAAGCTTGGCAATCGTTTGTCGTTTGTCGGGCGTCGTTTGTCAGGGGCGGACGACGTACGACTTACGACGTACGATTCACGGAGCCACACTGCGTAAATATGCCCCTCAAGGTGACAGACTGGGACAAGAGGTTTCTGCCACGCCCAAGCTAAGGCCTTGGCAGTCTCTACGCCCACGCGAAGCGCTGGTGCAAGACCAGGTCCGGACGTCACCGCTACCACGTCGATCCCTTCACCATTCGGTTTAACGGTTTGGTGGAGCATCGACAAGATGTGCTCCAGATGTTCTCTAGCCGCAACCTCAGGAACTACTCCACCGTAAGCTTGGTGAACGTCAATCTGCGATCGCACATACGAGGCTTCAAGCCTAAGCCGGTCGCCGTTACCTAAGAGCACGGCCACTGCTGTTTCATCGCAGCTTGTTTCAATTGCTAGAACCCGCATAACGTGGTAGACAATAACTAAACATTTTGTCTTATGCAATACAGCGAACAGTCATTTAATCTTCCTAAAATGGAGGGGCTTTCGGAAAAACAAATCGATGTCCATCTTAAACTTTACGCCGGTTACGTTAAAAATGTAAACGGTATAATGGCCAAAATCGAAGAATTGAAGTCCGACTCCGAAAAAAACGCGCTCGCGCTTTCGGAACTCAAGCGGCGCTTTGGTTTTGAGTTCGACGGTATGCGACTTCATGAGCTTTACTTTGAGGCCCTGGGCGGCGACGGAAAAATTTCCGGCAAACTGGCTGAGGCACTAGCGGTCCAATGGGGTTCGGTTGACGCTTGGCAGGCGGAATTTAAGGCTATGGGATTAATGCGTGGCATAGGTTGGGTACTCCTCACCTATGACTCTAAAGGAAAAGCTTTCCACAATGTCTGGGTGAGTGATCACGAGCAAGGTCATCTGGCCAACCTCCCTATTATTTTAGCTATGGATATGTGGGAGCACGCTTTTATGGTAGATTATGTTCCGGCTCAAAAAAATAATTACATCGAGGCTTTCTTCAAAAATCTGAATTGGTCAGTAGTTGATCAACGCTTCAGGAATTAGGAGAATAATGCAACCGCAAACACCTTATAGCTTCGGAAGCTGGGATCTTGTTCGGGCCTTTCCAAACCGGATCCAGCTGCGACGCACGGGCAGGAAATTTCTTTTGTTCGTCGCAGTTCTGGGTGTGATCGGCGTAGTTGTCAATACCATTGTGCAGTGGCCGTTCATGTTTCTCGTACTGCATTTATGGTAAGCGTTGTCCTGGGCAGCGTACTAGCCCAGGATTATTTTTTAAAAAAATTCATGGTATCCTTGGTTTGTGCTATTTATTATTTTTTTTTATGCAAATTTTATGAGGAGGTTTTTTGCTACACTTTTCTCATTAATTTTTATCGTTTCGGCGGCTCTCAATATTCCTCGTAGCCAGGCCGCTGTATTCAATCCGCAGGGTCAATGGTCATTAACTGCTCCCGCTACTGCTTTTGCCTTTTCAGTTCAGAATCCAAATAATTCAGTTGGCGGCATGGGTAATATTACGCTCGCAAATTTTACGGACGCCTTAGTAATTTCTGCAAATCAGGTTATTGAATACCAAAGTAATCCAGCCATTGCCTTTGTTGTTGATGGGAGTCAAATAACTTCAGTTTTTCTTAATTCCGCACAATCAGGAGAGGCTTGGCTTGATGATCAAAGCGAACCAATATCTGGCTACGATTGTTCACTGCTTAAAAAAACCTCGCTTAAACTCACCTTTACCGATTCAAACAACGCAACCTTTAAATTTGGCCAACGCTTTGAACTAGTGCCAACAAACGACCCTCTAGGCTGCGAGGAATTCGGTCTAGATCTTAAACAACAATTGACTTCTGGCACTGCTCCTTCACTTTGGACGGATCTGAACAACGCCGGAATTCTCAATCTTGCGTCCTTGGAAAAGTTGAAATACGTAATCGCTTCATACTCTTACTCGGCCGTTAAAACTTCATCGCAAATTCCTCCTACACCGGCCTGCCCACCAAATCAAGCGCCGTTTTTGACAGAGACCATAACCGATACCAATCAGTTAAGCGGCATTGTGCCACTTGGCAGTCTAAATCCTCAGAGCGGTCATGTATTTCCCACTGACCATGTGTACTTCACTTTAAAGACAAACGGACCGATGAACGACCCCAACTCGCCACGAGTGGTTGCCCCGGTAATAGCTCCTGGACAATTTCATATAACGAAAGTGGATCAGACTAGCTATTACAAAAATGGACTGCTCACAGACACAGACTATTCAATATATTTCCGTCCCTGTTTTGAGGTCAGTGCCTATCTTCATCACGTACGATCGCTTGATCCTAATTTCTCTTCTCTTGTCGGATCAATAACCGATCAATGCCAAAGTTATACTACCGGAAACACGCAAATTCAACGCTGCAGCAAAAATCTGTACCTACCTGTAGAAGCCGGAACTGTTCTTGGTAGCGCTGGCGGAGCGCCAACACCAACCGGTTTTGATCTTGGCATGACTGACTCGCGAGTTACCTTAAACTTTATCAACCCTACCAATCTAGGTGGTATTGTTCATACAGTGTGTCCAATCGATGCCTTTGTTGACCCCGTGCGTCAGTCGCTTGAATCTTTCCTGGGTAGCGGTGACGGCCTCTTTAAACGCACCACCCCACCGATTTGTGGTCAAATTGATGTTGACGTAGCTGGAACCGCTCAGGGGCGTTGGCTCAATCCAGGCTCGAATACTTTCCCCGAAGATCCTCATCTGGCACTCGCACCGAACAACTTAGATCCAGCAGTTATGGTGTTTTCAGTCGGTAACTCACTTCCCGGCCTAGCCAAGGGCGCTTATTCATTTTTGCCGGGAGCGCCGGGGTCAACCGTGAACCAAGCATTCAGTTCGATTACTCCTGGAACTCTTTATTGCTTTGAAAACCTGGGAGGCAACAAAAACTCAGTCTCTATTCCCGTACTAAATCTTGGAAAGATCATTCTTGTTGAACTTACTGATCCAACACACCTAAATATTGCTGTGGTTACCGGAAATAGCTGTTCGGGAGCACCGGCCACCATGCCATTAACGGCAAAAACGTACGTCAGATAAGCACCGCCTATAAAAAAATACAGACTCCTCGGAGTCTGTATTTTTTCGTTTGCGCTTCGTAACGAAACTAATAATTAAAATTTAACAGGCTCGGGGAAGAGCCTGTCAAGATTGACGTGATGTTCAAAACTTTCACTTAAGGGGCGCCGGGTTCGACTTGTCTTTTCCGAGCTCAGGCGACGCCATCTCCAGCATGGCATCATCAGTTGTCGTCACACCATGTTCAAGACGCGACAGAATGATATCCGTCGCCTGCGGACCGAGTCGCCTGAGCAGTCTAAGAAGCGGCGCGATGCGTAGATCGATGTCATCGATAATACCTTTCACGCGACGCTCACAGACGAAGCCGAAACTCGCCATGCAGAGAACCGGAATCGCCCAGAGCGTAATGAGTACGCCATTCTGTGACAGTGTGCAGATCAAGCTACCAATTAGAAGCCCGATGAGTAGGACCAGAGCCACGAGGACCATGGCAATATTGCGGTACGTTTCGAGCTCGTACAGCTGCCAATCACCCCGCCGCACAGCCTCATCAGACGGCCAGACGTTGGTCCGGAAGAAGGTACGAATTCGTCTCATGAACACCCCTAGAACCATAGTATACAAAATCTTGTTTTTTGTTAACAAAAAAGACTTCTCGTATTGAGAAGTCTTTTTTGGTG
>CAYJQH010000005.1:0-55124 GCA_964372415.1 uncultured Gammaproteobacteria bacterium
GACCGTACGAAATAGGACGGCGGAAGCTCATCGGATAAAAGCTACTCCGGGGATAACAGGCTAGTCTGGTCCAAGCGTCCACAGCGACGACCAGGTTCGGCACCTCGATGTCGGCTCATCGCATCCTGGGACTGAAGAAGGCCCCAAGGGTTTGGCTGTTCGCCAATTAAAGCGGTACGCGAGCTGGGTTCAGAACGTCGTGAGACAGTAGATCATGCTGTCTATAAATTCGACTAAATGCTGGAAAATCTGAGTTAACTCCTAAGGAGTAGGAGTTTAATGAATCTCACACTACGTGCTATACTTATGATAAGTATGGCCAGTAACAAAGTGTTGAGTGCAGACAATCAGCAGGGAAGATTACATCTCAAGCCCCATCCATGGTTTGTCACAGGATTCGTCGATGGTGAAGGAAGTTTTCACGTCGCGATTTATCAAGATTCGAGAATGCAAACAGGCTGGAAAATTATTCCAGAGTTTCATGTCTCGCAACGCTTGTCGAGTCGCAAAGTCTTGGATGAACTCGTTGGGTTTTTCCAGTGCGGATATGTGAAGGCTAATCACGCCAGGAATCCAATGGACAAAACGTATGTTTACGTAGTTCGAGATCGAAGTGATCTGCTAGGAAAAATCATTCCCTTCTTTGAGCGGTATCCGCTTAAAACCGAGAAGCAGAATGATGCCGCGATATTCACCAAAATCGTAAGATTAATGGCGAAGGGTGAGCATCGGATTCGAGCAGGTTGCGAACGAATCATAAAACTCGCGTATACCATGAATGGCTATGGGCGTTATCGAAGACGCCCAATCAGTAAGGTGATGTAAAACCCTCAGAGACTATACGTCGAACTCTGATCAAATCAGAGAAGATATAGTCCGAACTGCATGGCGACATGCAGACCTCAACAGAAATGTTTGAGGCAACCTGATATATATCGGGTGAGTAACATAGTTGTCGGTCTCCTATCTACTACACACGTCGAAAATTGCAGGGACCCATCCTTAGTACGAGAGGACCGGGATGGACGAACCTCTTGTGTATCGGTTGTCACGTCAGTGGCATTGCCGAGTAGCGAAGTTCGGTTCGGATAAGCGCTGAAAGCATCTAAGCGCGAAGCCGACCCTAAGATGAATTTTCATTGAGACCCCTAGGAGACTACTAGGTTGATAGGCGGTAGGTGGAAGCCTCGTAAGAGGTTAAGCCAAGCCGTACTAATAGGTCCAGCTCTCTACTCACTGAGTGCGTTTGTCGCCGTAAAATTTCCGGCTACTTTGTAGCGGGACCCCGATTTTTCCTCACCGTAGTATTAACTACGCCTCGGAAAAATCTTCCCCGCGCCTCGTATCCGAAAATTTTACGGCGACAAACGTCAGATGTGTTTTTCTCAACAATGTTTGTTCTATAAGGACCGACTAAGTTCGCAAAATTCGAGACGCGGGGATGCGAGCCCGAGGCGTAGGTAAATCCTACGGCGAGGGCGAGCAGGGGCCCCGCAACAAAGAAGTTTGCGAACTTGGGTCGGTCCGAAAGATGATAGTGTCTTGGTGGCACTTTCCATAGGGTCACACCCGTTCCCATCCCGAACACGGTCGTTAAGCCTATGTGAGCCGATGGTAGTCAAGTGTGGCGAGAGTAGGTCGCCGCCAGGACACTGTCATCTTTAACTCAAAAACCCGAGCTCAGTCTCGGCTTTTTGTTTATAAAAAACTTGAATTTTTAGCTAAGCCGCGTACCATATTGGGGCTATGTCTGAGATCAAAGTGGTTATTTTGGCGGCCGGAAAAGGTAAGCGCATGGGTGCACCGATCCCGAAGCCACTTGTCGAGGTTGCCGGGAAACCGATGATCGTTCACCTCCTAGAGCACATTAAAAAATCAAAATTGGACCCCAAGCCAATTGTCGTTGTGGCTCCAGACAATCACGACCTGTTTAAGGAGGTTCTCGGCGACACTGTGGAATATGTTGTTCAGCTAGAACCAAAAGGCACGGGCGATGCTTTACGTTTTGCAGAACAAGCATGCAAGGAAGCTCGACACGTGATTGTCCTATACGGTGACCACCCTTTTATTGGTCCGTCGGCTCTCAAAAACGTGGTTAAACTTCTTGATAAACATGAAGCTGCATTAGCCATGCTTATTGCCGAGGTGCCTAATTTTGAAGGTCAATACGCGGTTTTTACTAAATGGGGCAGAATTATTCGTGACACCAAAGGCCAGGTTAAGGGGATATGTGAAGCCAAGGATTGCTCAACTGAACAACTTCAGATTCGCGATGTGAATCCCGGTATCTATGCCTTTCCAACTGACTGGGCCTTTGCTCGTCTTAAAGAGCTTAAGAACGAAAACGCGAGTGGTGAGTATTACCTTGTCGACCTCATCGCTATGGCCATGGACGAAGGTAAGCCAATCCTCACCGCTACCGTTAATCCACTAGATGTCGTTGGTGTGAACACTCCAGAGGAACTCAAAATTGCCGAGCAGATTCACGCTAAAGTTTAATTATGTCGATTACCGTCGACGCAGTACTAAGAGATGGACTCGTGACGGCAAAGAGAACCTGGGAAGCGTCTTCGCGAGACGTTCGGGAGACCCTAAAGGCACTTAGTGTGTGGTCCCTACTTTTTGTTTCAGCTCATGCGGTAATTGCTGCGACGCCATATGTTAGTAGCTGGCTTTTGGGCGATACGGTAAATGCACTCATTGGGGCCCGCGGCATCGGCACCATGACCAAAGAGTTATCGACACTCCTCTGGTACTCTGGTGGAGCAGTCCTCATAGTTTTTCTAGCCTATATTTTTACTTTGAAGTTCTCGGGTCGAGCCGCTCTAGCCGGTCGTGTGCTCGAGATCACGTTGGCTCTGTTTTTGGTGAGTATTGGACTCGCATTGCACGGACGACTCTCTGCATTATTTGTTTTTTTGCTGCTTCACCTTCTTCTTTCCATGTATCGTGAACGAAAAATAATCGCGATCGGAATTCTTGCCCTAGCAATCATCGCCGCGGTTTTAGAAACTAACACCATTGTTCATTTTACGATCAGTCGATCGCTCACGATTGGTGAAGGCATTACTGTCATCACCTTAGTTATTTGGAGTTTGGGACTTTTAAAACTACGTTTTATCCGTTCTTCGCCGGGGTATGCGCTGCATAACTGATTGGCACGTCCATTCACGCTTCTCCCGAGCCTGTTCAAAGGATCTAACGCTTGAGAACAATGCGTTGTGGTGTGAAAAGAAAGGGGTGAATGTTCTTGGGACAGCTGATTTTACGCATCCGGAGTGGTTTTCTGAAATTGAAAGTAAGCTTATCGAAGCTGAGCCGGGACTTTATCGACTCAAAAGTGGTGAGTACCCGAAGGTGCGTTACATGCTGACCACTGAGGTCTCACAGATTTACAAAAAGAACGACAAAACACGTCGCATTCATAACCTGATCCTCGCTCCTTCGATTGAGTCTGTACGCAAAATCAATCAATGGCTCACTGATCAAGGCTTTAATCTCAAAGCCGACGGCCGCCCGATACTCGGTATCGACTCAGAAGAGCTTTTTAAGCGTCTTCGTGATCTCGACGAGCGGGTGACGATGATCCCCGCCCATGTCTGGACGCCGTGGTTTTCGGTTTTTGGATCAAAGTCTGGTTTCAACTCTCTCGAGGAGTGTTACGGCAGTATGACACCACACATTCACGCCATTGAAACTGGACTATCGAGCGATATTCTTATGAACCGCTCGCTCTCGGCACTCGACACCGTGTCAATCATTTCTAATTCCGATGCTCATAGCCCACAAAAGTTTGGTCGTGAAGCGAACGTTTTTGAAATTGCAGAAAAAGATTTTTCCTACAACGAATTCATTCGAATTTTAAAAGAACGAGATACCACAAAATTTCTTTACACTATTGAATTTTATCCTGAAGAAGGAAAATATCACCTTGATGGTCATGCTGATTGTAAGCTTGCTTGGTATCCTGCTGAAACGCGCCAGCACGGTGGTAAATGTCCCATGTGCGGACGACCGCTTACGATTGGTGTTTTGTCACGCGTTGAAGAATTAGCCGATCGAAGTCTGAAAGAGGTGCCCGAACAATTTGTGCCGCAACGTTCTATTGTGCCACTCTCAGAAATCATCGCTGAAGCGATGCGTCTCAGCTCACCAAACAGCAAGAAGGTCACCGCACTTTATGAAAAGATGATCAAAGAATTTGGTAACGAGTTTCACATTCTTCTCGATGTACCGGTTAACGATCTTAAAACAATGGCTGGAGACGACGTAGCTGAGGCCGTTCGACGAGTCAGGGCTGGTGAGATGTCGATTACCCCTGGATATGATGGAATCTACGGAAAAGTGAAGATTTTTGGAGACAATGAGCAGAAAAGGGGCAATATTCAGGCTATCCTTTTATAGTTTTCGTCATTGCGAGCCCCGAAGGGGCGAAGCAATCTTTGGTCTACAGATTGCTTCGTCGTCCTACGGACTCCTCGCAATGACGAGCAAAACAAAAATCCCGTTCTTGAGAACCATCCCCTCCAAACTTTGGAGTACGGTCCTCAGCGAACGGGGTTTTGTGTTAGCGGCGACGCTTGCTGCTCTTACGTTTAGCGGCCTTACGAGCCGGGCGACGTTTGGCAGCTTTGCGACGAGCTGGCTTCTTGGCCTTCTTGCTCTTCTTCTTTGCCATAATAATTATCTTATCGCCACCAAAAGCGTGACGTTATATTCAGTATAGCGTTTTTCGTTATTCGTGTTTCGTTTTTCGTAGCAATTGTTGATAAGTCGTCTCACGATCACGGAACAATCTCAACTGTCGTCCCGACATCAGCCCAGTTGTAGGTCCACTCGGCATCTTTGAGACTCGTATTTACGCAACCGTGACTCATGCGATGACCAAAGTTGTTGTGCCAGTAGGCGGAGTGAATATAGTAGTGGGGTCGGAAACGAAGATTGTATTGAACGTCTGGCAAGAAGTAGTTATTTGGATTATTCACTCCGTAATTCCAACCGTAATCCATGAGAGGAATTTTGTTAGTGATGGTTGTTTTTCCAAGCGGAGTATCCCAACCATAAACTCCTGTCGAGACGAGAAAAGTGTTTACTGGCACGCCATTTGCGTAAGCGGTTAAACGTTGTTCCGAGATGTCGACTTTGATGTATTTGTCATTTGCAGTAGTAGCCAAAGCGCTTGTCGTAGCTGCAACGACCAGGGTCTCTGGATCCTCAGGTAGCGAGGTTACAGCCCAGCCTCCAGTCATATCGTCGCCGAGGGCTATAGAGTCATGGGCCGTGCCGATAGCTTCAAACGGCGTAACACTACCTGTTGTGTAGGCACCACTCGTAACCAGAAGTTCAGCTACGCCATCGCTATCTATATCTGTTGAGGCCAGGCTACTCCCATGAGTAGCTGTTGTTGACGAGGGAATGGAACTCACAAAACGAAGCGTATTATTTTTGATAGCAAAAACAGTCACTTGTGGTACGGCGTAGGCAGCTGGCGAGGCGATGATGTCTGTTACACCGTCACCTGTCATATCACCAACGGCGATGTTGGCACCGACTGATTCAAAAGCGCTACCGTTAAAGATTTCTGTTTCAAGCATTCCGGCGGCTGAAAAAACTTTGATATGCGGCCCGCCACCTGGACCGGCACCGGTTACAACTTCAACCTCGCCATCACCATCAACATCTCCGCAGGCCACGTGCACGCCGCCGCGAAAAGCTTCGCTGTAGGCAAAGAATTGCGGGCCAATGAAAGAGCCCACGTTATTAAATACGCGAATTTGTGGCCCACCAGAATAACCGGCTCCGGTAATGATTTCATTGGTGCCGTCACTGTTAAGGTCGCAGGTGGCCACATTAACCCCGCCACGAAAGCCTTCGCCGTAAGCTAGAAATTCTATGAGTTGTGAACCGTCTTGGCGAAAGATTCGGACAAGTGGCTTAAGGCCATTGCCAGCGCCAACGATTATCTCTGATACGCCATCGGACCCTAGATCGCCTGCCGCCACACTGTTAGCTCGACCTCCGAGGTCGGCAAAAGGAGTCAGCGTCCGGATGACTATGCCTTCGTTTGAGAGAAGTTTTAGTTCACCGGTTGCTGCTTGCGTAATTTGAGGTAAAAGCACGATAAGTGCTAGGAACATGAGGTTCAAAACGCGACGCATATTTGCATGATTCTATTGTACTCTCACTCTAACAAACAAAAAACTCATCTGACCACTCAAGGAAAAGAGAGATCCTTGAGTAGTCGGATGAGCTCCCGAACGACAGCGTTCGTGATGCACAATCTGGAGTGGTTGAACTGTAAAGCGAGCTTGTGGTATGTTTTTCCTATATGGCCACTCGTTCTAAAGCATTACCTAAGGCGCAGGTAAAAGAACTTGTCCGAGCTCTCGAAGCACTCGAGAACGTGCTTGAAGATTCCGGAGCGTATTCACCGAAATTTCTTGCCTCACTCGATCGCGCGATGTCCGATGTCCAGGCTGGTCGTGCCCGCCGCGTGCGTTCCTTGAACGAGCTGCGGTAGGCAAGTATGCGGACACTTGTTGTCGCGCCGGCCTTTGCACGAGACTGGAAAGCTCTGTCTGATGACATGCGCCGCTCAGTGCGTTTGACGGTTACGCGCCTTCAGAAAAATCCTCTTGACCCAACACTTGCTCCAAAGAAACTGGTTGGCACGCGTCACAAGTTGTGGCGTGTCCGACTGGGTTCCTGGAGGCTTATTTTTTCTTATACTCCAACTACACTCGTACTAGTACGTCTGGCACACCGTAAAGATGTGTACAGGGATATTTCCTAACTCTTCAGGAACCATCTCATAGGCGAGGTGGGTCCTGATGAGTCCCCGACGTTTTAGTCCGTCGGGGGGAGTTGCGATGGGCGCGAGTTGTGCGCCCGGTCGCCCGCGTCACTTTGCTGATCTGGCTCAGAAAGTGAGAAAGAAGCCGAGCTGGTGGGGGTGCTAGCCTTTCCGCTTGGCCAGCCATGCCTCGCTACCCTCGCGGGTCGAGAGGTCCTCTGCGTTGGCCCGATATTCGGCCAACCTGAGGACCTCCCTCGCCTCGAACTCTTCGAGGCGGGCAGGGTTCACCGCCACGGGGGTCTGGAACCCGGGCCAGCAGCAGGTACAGCTGCAGACCCGGGTCTCGAGCCGGATGGGGAGCAACATCTGCTCCCCCGTCGCGTCGTCGAAGACTTCGGCGACGGTGCCCGGGGTTTTTTCCCAGGCCTCGTGGTATTCAGCGTCGAACCCCTGGAGGTCCGACTCGACGCGGAGGGACATGTGTCCCTCCGCAAACGCTGCCTCGAGCCCGTTCGCATGTAGCATGTTTCCTCCAGTGCGCAATGTTTCAGCGCCTGAGGCCGGCATGGAACCGGACCGCCTCGCATGAGGCGGATTTTTTTGTCGAGAACCAAGATCGGTCCTCATCTGACAGCTCACGTGGGCGAACACGTAAGCGGTCGGATGAGTCCCCGTGCGTTGCCGCAGCGGGGACTGCGAGCACGGGACGATGGGCGATCAGCGGAGCTCGATGAGCCCGATTACCTCCGCCTCGTCGGCGGTCGGGGCACGGTTCAGGGCGACGACAAGGTCGCCCATGAAAAGGCCCCGACTCTCGAAGGCGAACGTCTCCCTGAGGAGGGAGTACGCGGCCTTCAGGTCGCCGCGGGGCCGACCGAGGAGCACGAACACGTGCATTTTTACCTCCACATAAGTCACGAGTTATAACTCATGGTTTCTGTGGAGTCCCCGACGCGAAGTTGTCGGGGCACGTGAGGCGTCAGGTGCCTCGTCCCGTTTTTGGTCACCGGCGCTTGGTGACCCTGGCCGCGCCTCCGAAGAGGCCGGACAGGTCGACCTTGCCCGGGTCGACTGGTGCCGCGGGTGCGGCGGGCTTCGGCGTGGGCTTGGGGGTGTTGAGACCCCAGCCCTGGCCGACGGGCGGCGAGGTGGTGTTGCCGGACATTCCGGTCCGGCCGTCCCACTCGAGGGCGAGCTCCTCCTCGATCAGCTGCACGGTGCGCAGCTGCTCGATGGTCAGCTCCTCCGGCCGGTGGACGACCGTGAACTCGTGCGGAGCGGCCGTGTAGGCCTTGCTCCACTTGAGCACGAGCTCACCGCGGCAGATCTGCCGCCAGCGCTGCGTCCCCTCGTCGGAGTACCGCGGGCGCGGGCAGTTGATCTCGTCGTGGCCGCGGCAGGTGCCGTCCGGGCGGATCACCCAGCCGTCACCGGCACCGGTCGCGCCGCCGCGCCGCTTCCAGATCTCCACGTTTCCGGGGAGACCCAGGGCGACCGCGTCAGCCTCGAGTGCCGCCTGGCGGGCGTCGGCTTCCGCCTTGGCCTTGGCCTCGGCCACGGCCTTCTCCTTCTCCGCGACTCTGGCCTCGAACTTGGCCACGCCGTCCTCGGAGTAGGCGTCGCCGTAGTAGTCGCCGGGGAGCCGCACGGACTCCTCGCCGAACTCGACCGTGAGGCCGAGCGCGTCCGTCCGGGGCTTGAGGGCCTCGAACTTCGGCTGGAAGGCCTCGCGGGCGAGCTGCTTGCGCAGCTTCTCCGCGGCCTTTCCCTCGGCGTAGGTCGTCGCCTGCTCGACACGCGCGACGTGCTCCTCGGTGTAGAGGTGGGTATCCCACCCCCACTTGAAGGAGACGTCACCGAGCTCCGCCGGCTTCTCGCCGATGGCGGAGAGTCGCGCGTTCACGGCCTCGAGCCGGGCGCCGAGCCCGGCCGCCTTGGCGGCGCGGCTCGCGTTCTCGGCCTCAGCCTTCTCGCGCGCTTCGCGTTCGGCCTTGGCGTCGCGCATCTTCTTGCGCTCCGCCTCCTGGCGGTTCGCGTCAGCCGCGCGCCGGCGCAGCTCGTCGCCGCTCGGCTCCTGGCGCGGGCTGGAATCGATCCAGTACGCGCTCCGGCAATGGTAGTCGCAGGCCTTGCGGAAGGCGGCCTCCACCACCGGATCGTGCTTCGGGTCGAGCGGCTTGTCCCACTCGCCGTGGCTGAAGGTGTTGAGCACCTCCACCTCGGCGGTGGCCTCGAAGCGCTCGCCGTCGACGTCCTTCACGGACGTCGACAGGATCCGCGAGATCTTCGCGGACTCCCTCTCACCGCGCCGCACCGAGGCGGTCACGATGAGAAACCCCTTGCCCACGCCGATCAAGGCGTGGTTGCCGCAGGCGAGGTGACCCCCGCGCGGCACGTAGACCGGACGGCGCTTTTCGCCATTCGGTCCGGCGACAAGGGTCGCCGACCCCCCGGAGGTCATACCCCCTCCGGATTCCCACATCGCGGGGAATCCCCGCTTCGTGGTCTCGATCTGCATCTTTATCTCCTTTGCTCGGGTTCGGTCGAATAGCCGGATGGCTTTCGGAAAAAGACCGGGTTAATAGCCAGTCTTTACCTATTCGGTGAACGTGAGCACTCCACAGGACCCACGAGCTTGGAAGCTCGTAATCCCTGCTGAGGTCCCGACATGAAGTCAGGACACGTGCTTGTTGGTCACCCGGTCAAGCTCCGGGCGAGCAGTTTGGCTACTCGACGGTGTAGAGGCCGAAGCGGAACTTCGCCGCCGCGACCTCCTCGGCCGTGTACTCGTGCCGGCCCTCGAGCCGGGGGAGTCCGGAGACCCCCATGACGAGCAGGCGGTCGCCCTTCTTGAGGGCGACGACCGGGGCCTTCTGCGGGATCGGCACGTCGATGCCGAACCGCTCCCGCGTTCAACGCCCTCTAGCGGGCTGGGCGGGGACCCAGAACTCTGCAGGCGCCATCTCGTTGACGAGACGGATCCTGTGGAGCGGCCCTGAGTTTCTTGCGAAACCCAGAGCCACGGTGATCTTTCGGCGCGACCCTGTCGAGGACGATGATCAGTATCCCCGCTGACTGTGTATTTCAGTCCAACCGTTCCCGTCAGCGGAACCGTTGGTGCGTCGCTAAAGCATTGTTTCGCGGACCTCCGTTATCGACTGTTTTCGAACCAGCTCATCTTGCCCCGTCGACGGGCAGTGTGGCACGTAGGTTGATGTTGCACCGGCCTTCACGCGTTACCGGCTTCGCGGATACCAGTTGGTTTGCAGGACTCACTCCTGCCAAACCCGTCGGTTTCTTACGGCGCATTTTTCGACTGCGCGAGTCTACCCGGTGCTTTACTTGAGGCACGTGCACCGGGAAACGCGTTCTAAGAATCTCGATTGTCGCCCATCATGGGTCGACCTCCTCTTCGGGTAAAAACCCGTGGTTGTGATCTCTTGCACCGATTAAACGCCCGCAGGCTTTTTATCGATGTGGTGCAAGAAATCTGGTTGATGGAGCAAGCGCATCGGGCATGGGCGGCCATCGCCTGCGAGCAAAATTGCCGCAGCGAGGTCCCTTCGCGCCGATGTCACGAACTCCACAGGATGCACGAGGGCGAACTCATGCGTCCCTGTGGAATCCCCGACAGTACGTCAGGGATAGTAGTAGACGGATCACCCGGGTCTACTGGCCGGGGGTGGCGTTGCGGCTACTTGGCCGCGAACGCCTCGGCGAGGGCGGCGAAGCCCTGCACGCGGCGCTCGCTGGCGCGGCGGGAGGCGGGGGCCTCCTGGCGCACCGGGGTCGGCGCGGGGGCGACGACGGGCGTGGGCTTCGGCGCCGGCTTCGGGGGCACCGCCGCCATCCGGGCGGCCTGTGCCTGGCTGAAACCGGCCCCCTCGAGCGAGCGCTCGAGGTTCCGCCGGCCCGCGGCGCGGACCTGCTCGGCCTCGTGGGCCGCCTGCTCGAGCTGGCCCTGGGCGCGGATCGCCCGGAGCCAGGCCTTGGCGGCCGCGAGCGGCTTGAACCGCTCCTCGGCCTTGGCCTCGGCGGCGCGGAGCGCCATCCACGAGGCCTCGGCGGCCTTCTTTGACTCCACGGCCGCCTCGGCGGCGCAGTGGACGAGCTGCGGCTCGACCATGCGGTTGAGCCGGCCCTCGAAGAGGGCCTGGAGGCGGGTCGCCTCCACGGCGGCCTTGTACCAGGTCGCCGACAGCTCGGCGGCCCTGGCCTCGGCGCTGTCGAACTCGGCCCGGCGGGCCAGGACGGTCGCCTCCGCCTGGCGGAGGTTGCGTACGGTCGGGGTGGTGTCGATGGCCATGGTGGCCTCCGAATTACAATTTTACGTCTTGTAATCGACGTCCCCGAAGGGAACGTGATCACCGGTCCCGATATGGGTTTGCAGGCCAGCGGACAAATTGCCGCCAACCACCGGAGAATCGAGATCAAACTTGAGCCGTGCACCCTCACGAGTGCTTTAAGGGGCATGCAACCAAAGTTGCTTAGCCCGTTATGACCGGCCCTCCTCTGATCTGTATATGTCACAACACGAGTACTCTCTCCTCATGTTGCTCTCACTAGGGGCCTCGGCTGAGGTCCATAATGAGAGAAGTTGTGAAAGAAAAAGGCAGGTTTACGGATCTGTCATAAGAGAGATCGGCAAACCTGCCATGCGAAGACTAGCTTCGCTGCCCGTTCACCCTGGGCTAGGGCTCTCTTGTCGGATTTGGAAGTTATCGAATTTCCAGAACTTCATCATAAAACCATCATACCATAAATTCAGGAAATTGTCAAGTAATTTAGCTATTATTAGCCTAATTTTAGCCAAGATCGAATAAATACCCCTGATTTTCAGGGCTTTACATAATCCTTTAAAGTTAGCCAAAAAACTGTTTAACCTTAAAAGTTATTAAATATTAGCCGAAAGCTGTTAACCTCATAAAAATCGGTTAATCTTGGCCGTTGGTTGTTACCATACGGAAAACAAAAAATGGCTAAAAATAGCCAAGTGTCTAAAGTTAGCTAAATTTGGTGGACCTGACCGGGTTCGAACCGGTGACCTCCTGCTTGCAAAGCAGGCGCTCTAGCCAGCTGAGCTACAGGCCCAAAGGCTCGGCGATTATAGCTGTTTTTGCCCCCAGGGTCAACGTTTGTTAGGATAATCTGGCTTCCGACTGGAGGACGACGTGGAAGAAGATTGGTTCACCTGCAAAAGTGATATCACCCTCGAGGAGCTCATGGAGCTTCTTACGAACGGGGGAGCTCGCTTGGCTGATCCCAAGTGGCACTTCGTTGGCAATTCCGACAAGCATCTTCAGGAATTCTTCGACTTCGAGCGGATGTTCGACTTTCAGAACGCCTGGCGGTTGGCTTGGATCATTCGGGCCCTGGGGACGGCAGTGGTCAACCACGGTTTTCATCCCACGACGTTGGTCGGTCCGGCAGAGGGCGGTAACATCCTGGCGCAGCGCTTGGCAGATCGTCTGGCCGAAACGGCGAATGAACGCGGTGGGTTGCAGGTTGTTCTGACCAAAAAGATACCGCAGAGTAAAGAGTTCTGCTTTCATAATTTTCAGGTAAACATGGTAGGAAAGCGCGTGCTGGTGATAGACGACGTCATGACGACCGGCCTTGCTGCTCGGAATACGGTCAAGATCTGCCGCGAAGCCGGGGCCGAGGTGCTCGGGATCTTCGTGGTCATCGACCGTGAAGGCAGAACTGCCGAGGAGCTTGGCGTGCCACAGTACGGCTACTTGGCCTCAGTGAATGCCACGAGTTACAACGTGCCCTACGGCGAGATCTGCGCCTTGTGCAAGGAGCGGATCGACATCGACGTCACGATCGGTCACGGCGCCGAGTTCGTGGCGCTCCATGGCCAGCCCTCAAGCTGGTCTCCCGAGAAGTACGCCCAGATGATGAGCGGGACCTCGCGGGCAACGTAAACCCCCGACGATCGGTCGGGGGTCTTTTCTTTAGAAAATTTTGTCCAGGCAGGCTTCTTCTTTCTCTGCCGCCTCCTCATACACCTCATCTGGGAAGCGGTAAGGCTCAAGGCCCTTGGCATAAGGGTCAGCGAGGTCAAGACTATAGAGCTCGCGAGCAATGTCGTCCTCTTCGCGACCCAGTCGATACACCTCAGTACACGGCCCAGGCGAATCACTCCCGTCCTGAAGGAGCACCACGAGTTTCATCTGGTCAAAGGCGATGACATGAAAGTCGTAATCAGCGCCTTCGCGAATACCTTCAATGTCGCCGGCAGCGTATGTTTTTTTGTACAAACGTTCAAAGTTATAATTTGTGGTGTCGTAACGGTAAATGCTCATGAGTTGCTGGCTACTATCTTTGGGATCCGTGGCTACAGAGCCAAAGTAAAACACTCTCGGCTCGATAGGATCCTGCACAATTCCAAAACGAATATCCTGGCCGAGAGTGAGTGTCTGGATATCTTTCTCGGCGTTATTCAGATAGTCCCACTCCTCAGGCATGAGAAAGCTAAAATTAGTTGGCGGAGCTCCGTTAAAAGGGGTTTCGTCCGAGGTTCCGTTATCCCCGCCATCTGCTGCATCTTCTGAATATGGTAGGTCTGGCTTAAGAACAACAATGAGGGCGATGGCCACTGCGGCCACCCCCAAAATTAACCAAACATTCTTGTTCATACCTTACATTTTTATAGCGTTCGGCGGATTTTTCCCGTCCAAAAACGCCAGAATATTTTTGGCGGCCACTTCACTCATGGCCTGTCGTGCCTCAATGGTGGCACTTGCCGTGTGGGGTGTCAAAATTACATTCGGCATCTTACGTAGCTCGTACGTATCGTTTGGATCGCAATCAATCAAAGGCTCACATTCAAAAACGTCGAGCCCTGCGCCGGCTATTTCGCCGCTTGCTAGTGCTTTGACGAGTGCTTTCTCGTCAACAATTGGCCCGCGAGCGGTGTTAATGAGGAAGGAAGTCTTTTTCATGATCTTCAGCTCCTTGGTTGAAATGTAGTGGTGGGTCGAGGCGAGGAGCGGGATATGCAAACTGACAAAATCAGCTGTTTTTAGAAGTTGTTCTTTGCTTAGGAATTTAGCACCAAACTTTTTTTCTAGTTCCTGGTTATGCTTAATGTCGGAATAAACGATTTTTACGTCAAAGCCGTCGTGCAGACGACGGGCAATAGCGCTTCCAATAGCTCCGCCGCCCACGATGCCGAGCGTTTTGCCACTCACGTCAGTGCCGAGGAACATCTTCGGCCCCCAGCCCTTGTATTTTCCGGCTCGGGCAAAGGTGTCGGTTTCGACTATTCGGTGAGCAAGGGCAAAGATGAGGGCGATAGCGTGTTCAGCAACGGCTTCAGACACGACCGGCGATGGGGTATTAGTTACTACAATGCCACGCTTGGCAGCTTCTTTAAGATCTATATTATCGAAGCCTACGGCGTAGTTGGCGATCATTTTTAATTTCGGTCCGGCAGCGTCCATGATTTCGGCATCGATCTTGTCGGTCAGAAGTGAAAGTAAAATATCCACGCCCTTAACACGTTTTTTTAGTTCGTTTTTAGGAATTGCAAAGTTTTTATTAAAGATGCTGATCTGATTACCTCGCCGGGCCTTTAAGAGTTTAATTCCATGATCCGGAATGTCACGAGTGACGAATATTTTTGCCATAAATAAGACTCAAGGCATCTTGAGTCTCGGTTACTGGATAAGTGAAAAATCTAATGACCTTTTAACAATCTCCCAGGCATCGTTAGTTATTCTGTTGTCTGGATCGGTATCGGTGAAGGTGGCTCGGCTTTGCCAGACTGACGGACCTTGGTAGATGTATGACTCAAAATCACCAGAATATAGGCCGTCGATATGTCCAGAAACGATGTACAGAGTACCATTATCAAGCGCCTCTTTGGTGATTTTTATCTCGCTGTACCACGGCTGGGAAAACTCGTAGTTTAGCATTTCTTCAAATGATTTGAATGTTTGACTAGGAATATCCTTAGCCAAGTCAAACTGCGAGGTTCTAATCATGATTGGTGTTTGACCACCGTCACACTCAGTGCAGAAATGAATGAAATTTTCATTCAAATAGACTATGTTGCCGAACTTTTTATCGAGAATAAAATCCTGACTCAAGACCGACCAAGTACTTGGATAGGCGAAGCCTGGCCGACGATTAATGGCTGGGACGAATTGTTCAACAACTACAAGTTCGCCCTCGTCATTACAAGCGTTCGCGATCATTTGGGCGGCCGTGGCGGCACTCGCCGAAGCTTGATTAGCACAAAGCGAAACTATTTGTTCGTTTGAAGGTTGGGTTTTATTTAAAAGAAACAGCAAACCAACTACACCCAGGCTAGCCGCCAAAGTTAAAAATAGAAGGCTTAATATGGCGCCATGAAGGGGAGTGGAGTTTTGGCCTTGCATACTATTCAATTTTAATCGCTCCAATAGCTGTTTTAACCTCAGCTGCACAAGTTGCAGCCACCACGTTCTGAACTGGCGTTTGTTGCCAAAAATTATAGAGCATGACTCCGCCTGCAATTAGGAGGCCAAGGTTCCAAACCAGGAGCATGATTATCCAAGGGTGAAAGTTTTTCATAAGGCTTCGGCGCAAAAGGTGCGCACCGTGGTTTGGGTGAGAGGAGTGCCGCGGCGGGCCTCTCCTATCCATAACACGTGTTCAAAACAGTTGTCACTAACCCACTTTACGCCATCGCTATCATAACCGTCTTTAGTGGCATACGGATCTGGGGTTAGCCACTCATTCGCGCCAAGTGTCCAGGAGGTAATCGCCGAGCCAAGAGTAAGGTCGTAAAGAGTGATTATTTGACTCGCGTTTTGAGCCTTGACAATGGCCACCATTTCTTGATTTGGAGATAGCGTTGCCGCGTCGCCCTCGGTATTTATGACCCAGGCTCCAAGTTTTTTGGTGGCAATTTCTAAGGGGTAGATAATGTAGTCACCTTGCTTGGCATCTTGAAGCGAACGCACATAAGCTACTCCAGCGTAATTTTCTTGAGGCACAGCGAAAAGAATAAAATCAGAAACCGCGTCGACCAAGGAAGAGGTGTAAACGGTTTTAACGATTTCACCATTTGAACTTAGTTCGGCAATGATTATGTCGGTGTCGCGAATGATGGTTTCTAGCCGTGGCGGACGTTGACTGACAGTTTTTACCTCCGTTTTGCTGTACCCGAAATAAGGCGCAACAATACTTCTAAGTTCAATTAATAAAAAACTGCCGAGGACAACAAACAGCGCCGCGGCCCCAATAAATAACGAAAGAATAAATCCATGACGGTACACAGTTTTCCATTTACCAAGACTCTAGACTCTAGTGGCTCAGAAGACAGTTCTGATTTTTTCTTGGACGTCTATAGTCTAGAGTCTTGGATCTTGAGTCTCGGATCACTTATTTTACCAAGCGGACGCTCACTGTTTTGAGTTCAGCATTCGTTGGCCATGAGCGCAGTATACCAGCCTTAGCACCATATTCTTGAATGACGCTTTCGGCATTCAGCATACCTACTTTTAGAGCCTCGTTAATTGGCAGTCCTTTTTGCAGGCCGGCAAAAGTACCAGAACCAAAGGCATCACCAGCGCCGGTTCTGGAGATTGATTTAACATTACCTGGTCGTATAAACCAGGTTTGTGCCTGACTTACGGCGTAGGCCCCCTTAGGACCATTAGTAAGAATTGCCTTAGGGCACAAGCGGCCCAAAACACGGACGAGTTTTACGGGCGAAGCCTCATTAGTTTCTAAAAGCATCTGTGCTTCTTCCAAATTGACTATTAGCACATCAACAAGTGGTAGTAATTCGCGCAAAGCGTTAGCCCTGGTTAGTTCACCGCGACCAGGATTTAAGGCAATAGTTGTTTTTTTTGCCTTGCCTATCGTGAGGATGTGTTTTAGAACATCAAGTTTGCCGCCGAGCGAGGTTAGGTAAAGCGCTTGAGCTTGGAGTGCTGACTTTGGGATATCGCGTAGCTCAAAGTTTGAGGACACGCCGCGGAATACCAGGATTGAACGTTCGCCATTTTTGGCCGTGAGAAGAGTGCTGTAGCCTGTTTGCTCACCTTTGATTGAACGGACAAAAGAAGTTTTGATTTTATGTAAGCGTAGATCTTTAAGTACAGCAGAACCTGGCTCGTCATCTCCCAGGCGAACGATTGTCGCGGTATTAAAGCCAAGTAAGGCAAAGGTCGCGGCGCTATTGGTGGCGCCACCACCTGTCGCAAAGACAATTTTGTCGACATCGATTTTTGTACCAAGCGCCACGCATTCGCCCATGCCAGTTGAAAACTTGGCTGAGGCAATTAGTTGGAAGGCGTTTGAAATAAGAAAAATATCGCGGGTAGCCGCGCCAATAGTCACGATGTTATGACGCATAGCGTTCCCACAGTTTAATAAAGAAAATAAAATTTTTAACGATGGCTTCAACCGCTGCCGGACGATCAATTTTTTTTGCCACCAAGTCTTGAAGTGGTTTTAGAAAAATTGTTCGGCCAATAGCAAAACCAGATAACACCCCGCTTTGGGCACCGGCCTTAACCCATGACTCAACTTGTTTTCGTGTTTCACCTCGCCCAAGAAGCACGATAGGAGCTTTGGCGAGCGGTGCAAGACGCTTCCAAGCAGCCTTACTTGGCAGGCCTTCTAATTTCCAGAGGTCTGGTTGAATACCTTCGTTTTGGAGTTCCGTAAACATCATTTTTACTGCTTCTTCACTGTTGCCTTCGCGTCCCGTAATAAGCACCTCAAGCATAAGGGGAAGCTTGAGTTTATGACAGGCATCGGCAAGTTCTTTTAAACGATTTCGCTGTAAACGATTGACTCCTTCATCGCCCGGTGTGTAACGAACGAGTGCTTTGGCGAAGGCTGGCGAAAGTTTTTTAAGGTGTTCGGCGAACTTTTCACCGTGTTCAAAACTGAAAATGCCACCGCTTTTTTCAACTGGAATGACGAGCGAAATCTTTTGTTTTTTGGCCTTAGGGATTATTTCTCGCCCCAGATCCTCGTCGACCAAGACAACTAAGTGTTTTTCTTTGAGTTCGCTTCGAGCCTTGAGGAAAGCCTCAAAAATTACGCCCTTCAAGGCTCGCGCCGAACGGGCTTTGGATGGAGAAAGAGGGTAGGGGGCATTCAGGAGCTCCTTGGCAAAGCCTGTACGGTGATCAAAGGGCAAGATAAATAGCGGAGTTTGCATACTAGACCTCGTGCGATTTGAAGGAAGGATGTTTTTTAAGTCGCTTCTGGATATCGGTTAAGGACAACAAACCAGCCGTTGGTCCAACATCTCCGACTACCGCAGTGGCGTTGACCGCTCCATAACGAAGCGCTTCACGGTGTGGTTTACCCTTAAGAATAGCGCTCAAAAATCCGGTAGCAAAAGCATCCCCAGCCCCCGTCGCTTCTTTGAATTTACCAGGAAATGCTGGAACTTGATCTAATTGTGTGCCATCAAAGGCATAAGCGCCGTTCTTACCATCTGTAATTACAACAAAACGCGGCCCAAGCGCTTTGAGTCGGGTTGCTACGGTTCTGATTTCCGCGCCGTTATTGATATCAAGCAGCTGTCGAGCTTCGAAAATATTCAAGAACAGAACTTCTGACTCCGCAATTAAATCAAATAAGACTTTTTTTCTTTCTTTGAGCTGAACAGATCCGGGATTCAAACTAATTTTTGCTCCTTTGTCTTTGGCTAGCCTAATGATGTCTTTATACAGTTGTTCATATTTGCCGCCAAGTTCAGAAATATGAATATATCGGCAAGGCGGAGAATTTTTTGGGAGATGATAGTTGTGAGAGATGTGATCAACTAGCTGCGTTGATTCACCTTTGAAGTTCAGGACAACTGCCGCGCTCGTACGGAAGCCCTTTTGTTTAGCTATATAACGAGTTTCTACTTTATGTGCTTTCAAAAAAGCCATGGCTTGATAATAAATAGGGTCATCGCCCATAAAACTACGTACGGCAGTTTTGAACTTCATTTTAGCCAAACCAACCGCCACGTTTGGTGCGCTACCAGCAATTTGTGTTACGAAAGATTCGACTGGAATTTTTTTTCCGTAATCAATACACAGTTTACAGTCAGCATTCCTGAGTTCACACATGATATTCGCTTCAGGCAGCACAATGAAGGTATCTAATTTAACTGCGCCAATTGAAATAAGATCAAGCATAGACGGTTAACATAAACCTTGTTGACCAGTCTACAGTTTTACGATCGGGTCCGAAAGTCCTGGCCTGAATAAATATAAACGGGAAGAGAACCTTCTTCTTTAAGGATTCTTAAAGGTTCCATGTTTGGCATCGGCCAGGCTTCGATAATAACCAAAGTTTTGTCTGCTAACTCTTTAGCGAATTTTTCTTTTAGGCGAGGGTAGCTCTTTGCAAGCAAAAAAATAAAAATGTGAGTGGCTGAGGAGATATCTTGTTTGAATAGGTTGCCAAAACGAAGATAAACGTTCCTATATTTCTTGGGAGAAAAAAGTTTTTTGAGTAATCCTATGCCGAGAGGCAGAAGCGAAATGTCATAGCCGATAAGTATCGTTTCGGGGTGATGCTTGGCGAGTTCAAAAAGCATGGTTCCTGTACCACAGCCGAGATCGATGACGACATCATTTTTTTTAAATTCGAGATTTTTGGCAAGGTGATGCCGCTCTCGCTTCCTGGTCGGCAACCATGGCGCCGCCGAAATTCCCGCTGCCGCAGCGGAGAAAACAATCACAAGGCCAATGACGGTTAGGACAAGCTCAGGCATAGGCCTTTATTTTTTATGGCGATTCGATTTCATTTTGACCACTCTTTTGGCTGCTTTAACTATCCAAGGACTCGTTAGACGATAGTGTTCCAAAAGTTCGCGAGGTTCGCCGGACTGGCCAAAAACGTCCTCCAGACCTACTCGGATTACAGGAACAGGATACTGGGCTGCGAGTAGTTCACAAACTGCGCTCCCCATGCCCGCCGCAGCCTGGGCTTCTTCAACCGTTACCACGGCCCCACACTGTTTGGCGGCGGCAAGAATTGTCACTTCGTCCATTGGTTTTACGCTCACGTTATTGATGACCTTGGCGCTAATACCGTGTTTTTCGAGCTCTTTTGCTGCGAGCAAAGCCTCGTGAACCAAGGGGCCGCAGGCGATAATTGCTACGTCTTCGCCCGAGAAGAAAACTTGCGCTTTGCCAATTGCGAATGGTGTCTTATCGGTGGTAAAAACAGGTGTTTTTTCTCGAGCAAACCGGACATACACCGGGCCTGGATATGCGGCGGCGGCCATGACTGCCTTTTTGGTTTCAATCATGTCGCAGGGCACGAGCACGGTTAGGTGGGGCAGGACACGCATGAGAGCGATGTCTTCGACCATTTGGTGCGTGGCTCCATCAGGTCCAACGGACACCCCGGCATGGGCCCCCATGATTTTGACATCTAATTCTTGAAGCGCGATCGTTGTTCTGATCTGCTCCCAATTTCTTCCCGGCGAAAAACAAGCGTAACTTGCAATAAAGGGCACTTTCCCGGCGAGTGCCATGCCCGCGGCGAGTGCCGCAAGTGATTGTTCAGATACCCCGAGCTGCACAAATCGTTCTGGAAAACGCTTTTTAAAAGCCTCAGCACGTGTTGATTCGGTAAGGTCCGCGCATAGCATCATGACTTTATTATTTTTTTCTCCAGCTAAGACTACACCTTCGCCAAAACCGTCCCGGGTTGGCACCTGGGGCACTGACGAGCTAAAAATTTTACTTGAGAGTTTGGCGAGTTTGGCTATGGGCATAGTGTGCTCCCTCTCCCACAAACGGGAGAGGGTTACGGTGAGGGTCAGTTAAGGCTAGCGGCGCAAGATTTTCCGGACAATTATCACTGCTCCCCAAGTCACTAGAGCGAGCGGCAGGCCGATGGCGCTACCAACGATCACGAGCCAGATTGCCAAGGTCACGACCGCCTGAGCTAGGAGTACAACGTAGCGCAAGGCTTCCTTAGTGGTAAGTACAAGATCGAATTTAGCTGTTGGTAGCTCCACCCTGGTCTCTTCTTCCATGGTCACACTGATCGTTGAATATTCGGTCTGATTGCCGAGTGATTTTAGCTGTCCTTCAAGCGACTCAATCTCGTAACGAATACTTTGTAAGTATTGTTGCACGGCCAGAATGTCTTGGACTGTCTCAGCTTTTTCTAGAATAGCTAGGTATTGCTCTTCCTGGGCCTTGGCTGAGCGGAGGCGAGCTTCGAGATCGGTATATTGTTCGGTAACATCGTAACCATTAATTGATTCGCGTTCTATACGAATAGCTAGCTCTTTTATTGCTTGAATTGTATCTTCGAAAAGGCTAACTGGAACGCGTACGGTAACATAGCCTGATTTTTGTCCGGTCTCGTCTTCGACGACTGTTGAGGACTGCACAAAACCGCCGCGACCAGTCGCTAAAGTAATAACTTCCTGGACTTTCTTATCTACGCCATCGACGGTAACTGCCAAATCTGCGGTTTTGATAATCCGCTGTTCTGCCTCGGCTGCGGTTTCGCCACCAACAATGGGTGGCACGGGAAAGGATGACGGAGCAACCTCCTTTCGGCCGATTGAATCGACCACTGCCTCATCACTCAAATAACCCGCCGTTTTTTCTGGCAGGCTGCGACGTGGGCCGAACATTGGCGTTGAGATGACTATAAGAAGCGCTACGATAGCCGCCACGCCACCCACGAGCCAGATTGCAAACGAATAATTATTTTTCATATCAAGTGTTTTATTATCCTAATATACTATCCTGCTAACAGCTATAAGCTAAGGGTTATTCCATCTCTGATTGAATCTTTCCGCCGAGCGTTCGGAGTTCCTTAAGTGCTCGTTTGACTTCGTCGCCGGGCTTTGGTGGTTTGCCGTGCCAACTTGGTTCAAACTCCATGTAACTAACCCCTTTTCCAGGGATAGTATGAGCAATAATGACGGTTGGTTGTTCCCAAGTAGCCTTGGCACGGTCGCAAGCGTCAATGAACTCCCTAATATTGTGGCCATCTATCTCGAGAACCTGAAAACCAAAGGCAGCGAATTTTTCATGTACTGGCTCAAGCGGCATAATATCTTCAGTGTAGCCATCTATTTGAATGTTGTTGCGATCAATGATCCAAGTAAGATTATGCAATTTGTTTCTACTTGCAAAAAGCGCCGCTTCCCAGGTAATGCCAGCTTCAAGCTCGCCATCACTCATTACACAATAGACGTGCCATGGTTTGGCTTCCATCTTTCCAACATAGGCCATACCTGCCGCCTGACTTGAGCCATCTCCTAAGGGGCCAGAGGTGTTTTCAAGCGCCGGGAACAGGCGGCGCTCAGGATGACCCTGGAGCCGGGAACCGAATTTACGAAGTGTTTTGAGCTCATCTTTTTTTAAATATCCAGCGTGAGCCATGGTTACATAACGGACAGGCACGATGTGGCCATTACTCAAAAATAAGCGATCTCGGTCATCGCTATTTGGATGTTTAGGATCGTGATTCAAAACGTGAAAGTAGAGCGCGGTAAAAATATCTGCCATGCCGAGTGGACCAGCCGAGTGACCACTTCCAGCCTGAACCAGCATGGTTAGGATATCTTGCCGAATCTCATTGGCTTTGAGTTCAAGTTTTTGGAGCTTAGCTTCAGTAATTGGCGCTATGGTTTGCCGGACATGGGGCATAGTGGAGTAGGTTGCAGACGACGCTTAAGATTGTCTGTAATAGCCTAAAAGGGGAGCGGTTAGTGTTGCGCGTCCTCAAGATTTATTTGCGTTAATGCAAAAATACCAACAAAGAAACCGGTCACAAAATGCGACCAAGCAAATTCTTCAAGTGTGAAGACAAGTGCAAAAGGAGCGGTAGCGATCCAGGTTCCTAAGCCGAATTGGAGCCAGTGCAGGACACGCAGAGCCGCAGTTTTCTTTGAGGGTTGTTCAAGGGTTACAACGATGAGTGAAATAACCGCGATGCCGAGACCTAAAAATAGATCGTCCCAGCGAAAGAGGGCCACTAGGTCAAGTTCGGCACTCGCTGAATCATTAAGGAAAAGCTGAACAATATCATCGCCAATAAAGGGAACAAGAATGATCCAGAAGGCAAGGACAAAGACAATCCAGTGCAAGAGTTTCATACTGCTCGTTAGTATAGCAAAAGACGCCCCGTGAGGCGTCTTTTGTTTAGTGCAGAACGTATTTATTCAACGTAGATGGCACCCGTGTTGGCGCTGTTATAGCTGTCGAAGAAGGTGTAGGTGCCAGCTTCTTCAAAGACCCTGATGAAGCTGTCGCCGTTATTTAGGGTGCCGGTGCCCCAGGAAAGATCATCCGCGGTGGCAGTGTGCTTTTGTGCCCCATTGTTCGTGAAGCGAACTCCGCGACCAGCTTCAATTGTGACATCGATCGGTTCGTATCCGCCATCGGTGATGCCGATGTACTCAGGGGCCATGAGCGATTTGTCGTCATTGATATTGGCGACACTAGCCATGACGTTGGAAGGGACGAATTCACTGGCGCTGTTAATGGGGTCGCCGATTGTGTAGTTACTAAAGAAGCCGTCGGCGATGTCATCAATTTTTGTATTCCAATCGCTCCCGTAAAGAGCAATAGCTACTGCTTCACTCGTTACGTGTCGAATGACGCCGCCCTGATCTACAGCGTAGGTTTTTGGGTCGGTATTTATTTTTACCATTTTAACGCCCGGTTTGTAGGTGACGTTGCCGCCAATCTGAATTTTGGCCAGTTCGTCGTCTGAGATATTTTTGACGCTGTCAAAGTTGGCGTACCAAGTGAAGTAATTTTTATCGTTGGTGAAAACATAGCGGAAACCATCTTCGCCCATGTAATACACGGCCGAAAAACTTTCACCACGAATCAAATCGCCAGACTCAACAGTGGTTGAAGCCTGAGTTGACGGCACCGCAAAAGCCAAGATGGCTGCTGCGATAATTGATAAAATAGCCGCACAGGAAAGAGTAAAACGTGTCCGAACTAAAGCTAAACGACTGACTGAAGAAAGAGTCATAATATTTTTCATAGCGTTAGATCTATCATATCACAGCCTTTTTTCTTAGGACAACCTGGCTTCAAGTAAATCATAAGCCTCACCTGGATCCGGGGCTTGCCATAGCGCCGAAGCGGCCACCAAACGGTCAACGCCAGCCGCCATAAGAGGCAAGACAAGATCAACTCTAAGGCCGCCGTCGAGAGCCACGGGTAAGTTCGGAAACAAGGCCTTGGCCCGACGGATCTTAGCTATAATGGGTTCGCCAAGAAATGGTTGGCCGCTTTTTCCAGGCTCAACCCCCATGATTTGAATGCCGTCTACGATATTTGCAACCTGAGCTACGTCGTCAATCAGAGTTTGAGGGTTTACAGCAACAACTACTTGAAGATTGAGCTCTTTAAGTGAGGCAAGGAGTAGAGTGATGTTGTGGCCGAGCTCAAGATGCACGATGACCCGCCGCAGGCTCGGTACATTCTTATGCCAATTGACAACGATCGGCAGCGGGCTTTGAACCATTAGGTGAAGTTCGATCTCGGGAAGGTTTGGCCATGAGCCAATAATTTGCGCCTCGGCCCAGGCTTTTGCCCCAAACAAAGTTCCGTCTAAAACATCAAGGTGAAAAAGTTTAGCTCGCTTGTTGAGTTCTGGGTGTAGTAACCGGGCTTTAAAATCTTGTTCGTCGTAAGCTAATACGGCCGGGATGAGTTCGACTTTAGTCATACTATTCCTGCCTTTCTATTTGCTCGACCTGTTTTAAACGTCGCTCGTGGCGTTCGGCTGCGGAAAAAGGTACAGCCAGAAAAGTTTCGGCTATCGACAGTGGATCATGAATGGTGGGCAGGCGACCCGGTAGGCAAAGTACGTTAGCGTTATCGTCGTAACGCATAGTTTTAGCGGCTTCACGCGAAAAGCCAATCCCGGCCCTAATGCCGTCGAACTTGTTGGCCGCAATGCACACGCCCTCGGCATTACCGCAACTCAAAATGCCGAACGATCCAGGGTGAGCGCGGACGGCCTTGGCTACGGCCGCGGCGTATTCAGGATAATCGTCGCTTGCCACAAATTTTTGAGCACCAAGATCTTCAATCACAAATCCTTTACGTTCAAGGTGGCTCTTTAGGCTTTCTTTTAAATCAAAGCCCGCATGGTCGGCGCCCAGATAGACAGTTGGTTGCATAGCCATTAGAGTATACCGGGAGTGTTACGATACAGAAAATTAATATGTCATCTACTACAAAAATTTTTGCCGGTGCTCTGTTTGTGATTTTGGGGCTTGTGATAATCGGCTCACTTATTTATTTGGGAAAGGGCGAGATCGGTGAGTGGGTAGGGGAAGAGAAACGTATCCCAAGCGAGGTCGGCACGCCACTTAATAATCCTGAACCATCATCAGGCAAGCAAATTTATCGTTTAGAGGTTGATGGGGTGCAACGAGAATTTATTGTTTACCGTCCAGAAAATATTGAACTGGATCAGAAAATCCCGGTTGTTTTTATGTTTCACGGTGGCGGGCAAACGGCTGAATATATGTACAAAAATTCTGGCTGGAGTCAAAAGTCAGAAGATGAGGGTTTCATGGTCGTTTATCCGCTGGCTCTTAAGTATCACACTTTTGCTGAAGAAAAGGTAGAAAATGGACAAGTAGTACAAAATCTAGCTGAATACGAAACGCGGTGGAGCGGATATAACTTCGAACAAAGTTTTGATCCGGCTTATCCTGATCAAGTTGTTCATGACGATGTCATCTTCGTTCGCGAAGCGGTTGAATTTATTAAGCTTAGTTACGCCGTTGATGCCTCACGCTTCTACGCGACGGGTTTCTCAAGCGGCGGAGGGATGACTATTCGCCTAATTAAAGAAGCGACTGATATTTTTGCCTCTTTCGCGCCTTCGTCCTCGGGCATTCTTTCACCCGAGGCGCTTGAGGTAATGATCGAGACCACGCCAAACGACTTTATTCCACGATCGGTTATCCAAACAATCGGCTCGACTGATCCGAAGCTAACTTATCGAGTGGGCATTGAAGAATTTTCACTCACCGAAAGGGCGGCACAAGCAGGGGACCCTGTGCACGATTCAATCATTGCTCCCCTACTTGACGCTTTAGATTTGAGTGATACCTACAAGTACGAAAAAAGAGGAAAGGTATCGATGTTTTTCTATGGCCCTGAACACGATACTAATTACCAATTAAACATTGTTGATGACATGGGTCATATTTATCCGAACGGCAAAAATAATCGACTAATTGTCGCAGATCTTTATTGGTCATTTTTTGAGCAGTACAGTCTCTAGTCTATGTCCGACTCCCCAAAATCCGCCCACGTGAGCCAAGAACATGAAGTTTTGGCCTATTGGGATAAGCATCAGACGTTTCAAAAATCGATCGACGCCCGTCCGGCCAGCAAACCGTACACCTTTTATGATGGCCCGCCGTTTGCTACCGGGCTCCCACATTACGGACACATCGTGGCGAGCGTTATTAAAGATGTAGTGCCTCGTTTTTGGACGATGCGTGGTTATCGGGTGGAGCGGCGTTGGGGCTGGGATTGTCATGGGCTTCCCATTGAAAACATCGTCGAGAAGAAACTCGACTTGAAGTCGAAAAAAGATATTGAGGACTTTGGCGTCGGTAAGTTCAACGAGACTTGCGAGACTGTCGTTCTAGAGTACGCGGAAGCCTGGAAGACAATTATCCGTCGCCTAGGTCGCTGGGCCGACATGGACAACGCCTACCGCACCATGGACACGCCGTTCATGGAAAGTATCTGGTGGGTGTTTAAGTCTCTCTGGGAGAAGAAAATGATTTACGAAGGACATAAGCCAATGCATATGTGTCCACGTTGTGAGACAACACTTTCGAACTTTGAAGTGGCTCAGGGGTATACCGACGCTACTGATCTCACGGCAACCGTCGCCGTCGAGCTGACGAGTGGTCCCTATGCTGATGCCAAGGCGCTTGTTTGGACCACAACACCCTGGACGCTCCCGGGCAACGTTCTTCTTGCAGTGGGCGCCGACATGGAATATGTGGTCGTGGAGAGCGAAGGACAAAAGTACATCGTGGCCAAGAAGCTAGCGGACAAAGTTTTGGCAAAAAAAGAGTACAAAGTGCTTGAAACATTTGTTGGCAACAAACTCAGCGAAACCAATTACGATCCGATTTTCCCGTACTTCAACAAACACGCGAACGCCTTTCGCATCGTGGCCGCGGACTTCGTGAGCGAAGAAGAGGGGACTGGCATCGTCCACATCGCTCCCGCTTTTGGTGAGGATGATATGCGCTTGGGCGAGGCCGAGAAGGTGAAGCCGCTCTTCCACGTCATGATGAACGGTCAATTTGTGCCCGAAGTCGCCGACGGGCTAGAGGCCGACGGCTACAAAGTGAAGGGAGTGCCCGTGAAAGCCAAGGGCGTTTACAGCGAGATCGACATTCAAATCATTAAATGGCTAGCTCACCACGGAAAATTGTTCGCCAAAGAAAAGGTAACGCACAGCTACCCACATTGTTGGCGATGTGACACCCCACTTTTGAACTATGCCGCTTCATCATGGTTTGTGCGCGTGTCAGATATTCGCGATGACCTTGTTAAGAGCAATGAAAAGATCAACTGGGTGCCAGAAAACATGAAGGAGGGTCGCTTTGGCAAGTGGCTTGAAGGGGCTCGCGACTGGGCGATCTCTCGTTCTCGTTATTGGGGCACGCCACTCCCGGTTTGGAAGTCAGAAGATGGCGATGTTCTGGTACTTGGCTCCAAAGAAGAGCTCGAAAAACTCGTCGGTCATGAGGTAAAGGACCTCCACAAGCACGTTATTGATAATCTCGTTATCACTAAAGGTGGCAAAGAGTACCGACGTATTCCTGAAGTACTCGACTGCTGGTTTGAGTCGGGTTCGATGCCGTACTCGCAGCTCCATTACCCGTTTGCCCAGGCAGTAGGGACGGGTCGCCGACCCGTCCGTACACTGCCGCCTGAATTCCCGGCGGAGTTTATTGCGGAGGGTCAGGACCAAACTCGTGGCTGGTTCTACACACTTCACGTTTTGGCTAACATTTTGTTTGGCAAGCCAGCCTTCAAGAACGTGATCGTCAACGGTATCGTGCTTGCCGAGGACGGCAAGAAGATGAGTAAGCGTTTGAACAATTATCCTGACCCGGTTGAGGTCATGGAAAAGTATGGCGCCGACGCCGTGCGGTACTACTTAATGTCGACTCCAGTTGTCCGAGCAGAAAATCTTCGCTTTTCTGAAGCCGGCGTTGACGAAGTGAGCAAAAAATTCATCACCATTCTTCGAAATGTCTTATCGTTCTACAAGCTATACGCCGAACACGATAATGGAAAGAAGATTGTCTCAAAACATGTCCTCGACAGCTGGATTTTGGCTCGCCTGAACGAAACGTTGGTGGCGGAAACCAAGGCCATGGAAGCGTATGAGCTGTCAGAGGCCGCTCGCGTCCTCCAAAGCTTCGTAACTGACCTTTCAACCTGGTATGTGCGTCGTTCACGTGATCGTTTCCGAATACTCGCTTCCCCCCTTACGAAGGGGGGAGATGAGGGGGGTCGAGCAGATGCCTTGGCTGCTCTTGCGACCCTGCGAACCGTTCTCGACACCTTCTCCAAAATGTTGGCCCCGTTTATGCCGTTCCTTGCAGAAGTAATCCATCTGGAGCTCGCTAGTAGCCAGTCGCCAGTGGCTAGTGGCCGCAAGGTAGGCGCTTCCGTGCACCTCGAAAAGTGGCCTGAGGCCGGAAAAGTTTCTGCTGCCGTGCTCACCAAGATGGGTCAAGTTAGAGCTATCGTTTCTCGCATTATGGAGGTTCGAGAACAGGCTGGGAAGCCAGTTAAACAAGTGCTCGGCAAGGTCGTTATTTCGACCCCGAGTGGCAAAATTGATAAGGCACACCTTGTGGTCATTCTTGATGAAGTGAATATTAAGAAGGCAGAGGTCAAAAAAGGTGATCTCTCGGTTGAAGTTGATCTCGCCCTCACTCCGGAACTCATCCGCGAAGGTATCGCTCGCGAAGTCACGCGCCGCGTCAATCAACTGCGCAAAGATGCTGGCCTCACCATCGCCAATCGTATTCACCTCAAGTTGTTCTCGGACTCCCAAGAGGTCGCAACCATGCTCAAAGAACATCACGACGACCTCAAGCTAGATACGTTGTCGTCATCTCTTGAATTCGGCAAATCCGAGGTAAAACATCAGGTCCAATTCCGTGTAGCGGAGCAAGATATTTGGGTGGGGTTCTAGAGCTGGATCTTTGTTAGTTAATCTGTTAGCCTGTGGCCGCCAAGGAGGCGCTTCATGAGTAAAGTAGTTTCTTGTAGGAGCGGTAACTACGAGCTGCCCTTCATCGAACATGTCTCAAGTTTGCCGGCTGGTTCCCGCATGTTCGAGACGGAGCAGAAACTGTTCGCCTACCGGGCGCAGCATCCCGGAGAAGAAACTTTTCTCGGAACTGCTCAGGGTGATGGCGCCGCGACTCTTGGTGGTCTATCCGTTGAGGAGATCAACTACGCCAATACTCGATATTACCCGATTACTAACGCCACGGCGTACGGCAATCCGTTCGGGCATTCCATGGTGCGGCGGGCCATCGTCGAGAACCTTCACGGCTCACCGGCTGGTCTTACCTCAAACCACGTGATCATGAAGGCCGGCGGGCGTCATGCCATCTCTTCGTGCATGAATCTCGTGCGCCAGCGCACTGGCCTCTTTGGGGCCTACACCGTGTTGCCTGCGGTGGCCTGGATTTCTTACGGTCCGATCCTTCAGGCTGCCGGTTTGAACGTCATCTACGCGCCAGGTGACAAGGTCGCTCGCTACAAGGTTACTCCGTCGGCTCTCAGGGCTTGCGCGGAATACGCGCGGAACAATGAGCGTCCGCTCGTGGCTCTCATCCTTACCACTCCCGACAACCCGACGTCTCAGAGCTATACCGAAGAAGAGCTTGAAAAGCTCATCGAGACGGCGGTTGAGCTTGGCCTTAAACACGTGTTTCTTGACCTCATGTACGACCTCGTCATGGGAGAAGGAAACAAGCGGCTCGATATGCCTAGCTTGTACCTCAAGTTGAGCCCCGCTTCTCGACAGGCTCTTATCGTGATGGGCGGCATTACAAAGTGCATCGGGGCGAGTTCAGTGGGTTCGGCTTATCTTATGTGTAGTGACCAAGAGTTCGTGCAAGCACTCGCGAACCAAGCGAGCCACCTCGGGCTCCCGAATGATGGGCAGGCTGTGGCTCTCGAGGTATTCGGCAGTCGTCATCGTGATGGCTCGTATCTGCCTCCTGATCGTCACCCCTGGGTGCAACGAATCGTGCGGGCGGTTAACGAGTCGCGGTCAAGCCTCCTCTCGGTCATGGGGGCCGCCGGATTGGAGTTTTGGGCTGAGAACGGTTACTACGCTTGGCTCAACGTGAGCCGTTATCTGGGCTGCCGCTTCTTGGTTGATAATCAAGCGCAGTCGCTTGATAGCGTGGAGGCGATCGCGAGCCACCTGATCGCCAACTTCGGGGTAGCCGTGGTTCCAGGTAGCGCTTTCATGCCAGGGCATGGAGACAAGGACCACTGGGTCAGGGTGTCTCTTGCTAACGACCCGGGGTACACGCATCGGGCCGCCGAGCGCCTCCGCGACGGCCTGGCCGTCCTCGTAAAGTAGTCCAACTCAGTCACTCCTCTGCTCCCACGAGCCAAGCGCTCGTGGGTTTTTGTTATAAGTGTTAGCATGGTGAGTGCCAATATGGGCTGTTAACCATTTCCAAATTTGAATGTGTTTATTTACCTTTTTATAAATAATAATTTTTTGTGTCTTACTTTAACTGAGTACAATAATTATATTTTGAGGTAACATATTCCTGTTGTGTTCGTTATTTCTCCAATCGATACAGTACTTCTTTCCCCTCGGAACGACGAAGAGTCGCTCCAAATTTTGAAATTAGCTAAAGCGATGGAGATTCCTACGGTGATTTCGAATCAACCACATGGCGCGCGGCTCGCCAACGAAGAAAAACTTCTTGAGCGGCTACGGGCGGCGAATCCGCACGCCAAGTATGTGGTCATAATCGAAATTCCCGGGCCTGAGGTTGAGGGCAAGCTATCCGCCGCCGGCTATCAGGTTATTGTCATCGACCATCACCAGTATGAAGGGCTCGACCGGATGAAAAACGAGAGTTCACTTGAACAATTTTTACAAACTTTTGGTCTTGATGACGCTCAGCTTTGTGAGTTAGGGTTTGAACCGAGTCTCGTACGCGGCGTAGGAATCATTGACCGCGGATTTTTGTGGGAGCTTAAACGTGAGGGTTATTCGTTTGAGGAAGCCAGAAAGGCACGCGACTACTATCGACGCTTAAGCGAAGAGCTCGGCGGTGATGTGCAATCTTCCGAGGTAGTTGTTAGGGAAGCGTGGCAGAAAAAGGAGATCAAAAACGGCATCAGCATTTATCGTTCAACAAACGAAAAAGTTCATATTCGAGAAGCTATCTCGTTTCTTGTTGCCGATGTTTACGATGAGCCACCGACGAGCATAATTGTTGAAGGCGACGGGCAGATTAGTGTGCAGGATACGGTTAAAGCGACCAAGCTTTTTAAGCAATTCGGGGGGTATTTATTTGGCAAAAATTTGTGTTGGGGGTTTCAACCAAGGTCCGATAAAAAGACCCCGTCTATAGATCAGATTCTTACAGTTTTGCTAGAATGAAGACACATGTTTCATGAGGCTCGCCAGTATCCGGCTACTAAATACCTCCTCAACTGGCTTGATGAGGTTGTATTGACTGAGGAACGCTTGGATCACGCCGAAAAGATACTGCGCGGGCTCACGGCGAAGGTGGCAGTAGTCGGAAAATTTTTTACTACTCCTCAAACCCCACCGCATCACGCCGAGGGGCCTTACTTGAGCGATCACATAAAGCGAATACTGGCAACGATTTCGGCGATTGACATGGGAGCGAGCTTGGCTCAAGTCGAAGAGTTTGCGCGTGAAAAAGATTGGCTCTTGGAGTTTCAAAAAATTGAGGAGACTATTCGGGCTAACAGCGCCTTTTTGTCAGCCTATGCCGTGCTGCACGATATTGCTAAACCAAAAGTTATAACTTTTTCCTCAACCACGGTGGGGGAGGTAAGTCCCGTGGGAACAATAGAGGTCTTTGACAAAAGATTTCGGGCTTTTGCCGCCGCTCATGGGGCGCTCACGGGCAAAATTTTGGTAACTCAGTTCTTTAAGCAGTTCGGAATCCGCGCTCATTATGAAGGGCATGAGCGGCTTGCCGCAAGCGATAGTTATGCTGAAGCGCGTCAACAGGTGCTGACATTTTTTAATCTCCCCTTAAGTCACGCAAAACTGCTTAACGAGCTCGTTCGTTGTCATTTAGACGTCATTCATAGCTTCCAAAAGGGAGCAGATCAGGCACAATATAGAGTCTTAGAGAGGCTGCCTGACAAACAGGGCTTAAATGCCAATTTATTTTTGGAATTGGTGCCGTCTGCTCTGTTTCTAGACGACATCGCCGGCAGCCTGGTATATACAACTGATCAAAAATTCGCTTCTCAAATAACGTCGCTTACTAATTTTTTTAAAGCAGAACGAAGCGTTCAACCACTGCATCACGAGGAACGTCTTCGGCAGGCGCTTCGTGGACGCAAACAAGCAGTCAAATACATTCTATCGGAAGCTAAGCTCGACCCTGAAACGGTATTTGCCCTCCTTGTTACGCCTATTGGACCCATACGTGGGCAAGTGATGGAACAAATTTATGAGCTAATAACTCATCCTGATGGTGATTATGATTTTGGCCCTCATACCAATGATCTGAAGAAGCGTGCTACCCTGGCTAAACGACTCTTGATAGAGCGCGGACTTGAGCTATGATCAACTATCTTGAAGGCACGGTTGTTGATCACGAGGGGGACGTAATTACGGTTGCCGCGGGTGGCATCGGTTACGGTGTTCACGTTACCCGACCGACCGTTGAAGTGGGGGATAGGGTAAAATTTTTTATTACTGAGGTAATCCGTGAAGACAAATTCGACCTGTACGGTTTTCCCACCAAAGATGAAAAAGCCTTATTTGGTCTTTTGATCGACGTTCAAGGTGTCGGCCCCAGGATGGCCCAAAAAATTCTTTCAGCCGCGAGCCCGGAGGCTTTGCGAGGACACATAGAAAAGGGCGATCTCGCCTTCTTTACCTCAATCTCTGGAGTGGGTAAGAAAACGGCACAGAAAATTATTCTCGACTTGAAAGGCATTATTGTTACCGAAGGCTTAAAGCATGAACTGAGCGATGATGTGACCGACGCTCTTCAGAGTTTGGGCTATAGTTATTTTGACATAAAGGAAGTTTTACCCCACGTGATTGGTGCAACACCCGAAGAAAGAGTAAAATCTGCCTTACAATTGATTGGTAAACGTAAATAATTGTGGAGGCTAAGGCGTGGAACGGATTGGTTCAAGAGCACAAGCCCCCATTTGGGGCTTTTTTACAGTCATGGGAATGGGGTGAGTTTCAACGCTCACTTGGTTTTGACGTGGTTCGTTTGTCCGAGGACACCCCAGATGGCTTTGTGCTGTCTCAAGCAATACGGATCGTTCTTCCCCTCAGGATTTCTTATTGGTACGTGCCCAAAGGACCGCTTGGTACGATGCCGGTATCTAAGGTGATTGAATTTTTGCAAGCAAAACTACCGCCGGCTGCTTTTTTTAAAATTGAACCGTCTGCTACGCCTACAGAACTCACAAGAAGTGTCGATCGCCAACCCTCGGTCACTACGATATTGGACCTTACTAAACCTTACGATAAGTTAGTTGAAGAAATGAAATCAAAAACTCGGTATAACATTCGTCTGGCTGAGAAAAAAGGGGTTACTTCACGGGTAGTCGAGCTTGAGGCCTTTGACGACTTTACACGTCTCATGGAACAAACTGCCGAGCGCGATGCTTTTTCTCTCCATGATTTGCAGCGCTACAAAAAAATGCTTGAAGTACTTACGACTGACGGCTGCCGCGCTTTCCTGGCCATGGCTTTTTACGAAGACCGACCACTTGCCGCCACTCTCATGATCGATGCTTTTGGTAGCCGAACCTACCTGCACGGCGCCTCGAGCAATTTGTACCGCAACGTCATGGCTCCTTACGCTCTGCACGCTTTTCTTATTCGTGATGCGCAAGAAAAGGGTTTCACGAGTTACGACTTTTGGGGTATCGCCCCGCCTGAGGCTAGTGAAAATCATCCCTGGGCTGGAATTTCACGTTTTAAATTAGGTTTCGGTGGCTCGATTACCATTATGCCAGGAACTTTTGATATCGCTAAAAATATTTTTGCTTACGGTTTGTATAACCTAGCTCAGAAGTTACGAACAGGCGGCGTGAAATAAAAACAGCCGCGGTAGCGGCTAAGTGTTAGGCAACGGTACGGATAGAACCATGCTTAGTGAGAGTCAATTCGAGTGCTGCCTCAAGCATTCTCACGAATTCAGAGGGATCGTTGAGCTGGTCTTTGAGTACTGAAAACGACACAGCTCGTTCTGGTACGGCCATCGCCCGCGTTAACATTTTTCCGCGTTTCGTAGGAGGCGGTGAAGTTTCTCCCGTAATGGTGAGCTTACTCAGCTTGTCGCGTTCGAGGGCGTTAGCACAGACGCAGATAACGGGACCGGATAACTTGGCATGCTTTAGGAAGGCGTTGACGTATCCAAGACCGACGTCGGCGTCAATGAGAAGCAGTGCTACATCGTAATCCCTGAGAAGTTTTTCGCCGTCGCTGATGAACTCGAAGCGGGTTAGGGTGAGCGCTAGATGAGCACCCCAGTTGACGAGGACGTGATTCAGCTCCTCCAGAGTCATAGCTTCGTTGTTGCTCAGGAAGGCGAGGTGTCGCCGGGCAGGTTCTCGCAAGGAGCCTCCGGGAAGATGTAACGCGTGGCTACTTTAACATAATAAAATCCCCTCCGATCCACCTTTTCACAGGCGGGGGAGGGGTGCGGGTCAGTTGCCCGTGGCCTGGGCTGCGGCCTTGCGCTCGGCCTTGGACAGCTTCTTCGGCTGTTCGCTCGCGGCGCCGTCTGGCGCCTCGTCGCTGTCCGATCGCTTGTGGCGACGGGCGGCGCTCCCGAGCTTCTTGACCTTGCGCTTCGGCGCCTCGTTGACCGGGACGACGTTCTGGCCGCCCAAGTCCATGTCCTCGTCGTCGGGCGTTTGCGCCGCCAGACGTTCGACCTCGAGCTCGCTCCAGGCGTCCCGGGCGTTCTTGAGGGTGATGTTCGGGCGCTTGTCCAGAATCACCTTGGCACAGTCCTGGCAGAAGCTGAAGATTTGGAGCTTGGCTCCTTCGCCGCGCACCATCGCCTTCATCTCGGGAGCCGGGAGGCCACCCGTGGGGCAGGATGCGCTACCAAAATGCCCGTGGGTCAGGCACTGCAGTTCCAAGGTCTCGCCGTAGCCGCGCCTCCCAGAGAACTGGACGCGCTCGCCGGCCACGATCTTATCGACGAGCCGGACGATCCGCGAAGCCCGGTCGGCAGCTTCGACAGCCGCCCGCTGGCTCAAGTTCACGAAGACCGGCAGGTACCGGTTGATGTCCTTGAACTTGGCCCGACCGACGTGGTCCGTGTGGGCGTTGATCTGGCCCGCCGCGAACTTGGCGCAGTCGGGGCACAGGACGTCATTCGGGCCGGGCAGTCGCTTGAAGCGCTTGACGAGCCCAGGCGAGAGGTACAGCTTCTCGAGTTCGCCCGCGTCCGAAGCCGCGCTGAATTCGGGGTTGACCTGCCACTGCTCCGAACTAATCACGAGGGCCTTGTTCTCACTGCATTCCGTGCGCAGGCACGCCTTGGCGTTTTTCGACGCCTTGTACCACGTCTCGCAGCAGAGATTCTGCTCGTCGCCGCGGGGCGTCATTCTGCCGCCGTGCTCCTCGCAGCGGCCGTGCTGGTTCATGACACACGTCCTCAACATTGCGACCTCCGTGGGGTGGGGTCTGCCTCAGCCGGGGAAGAGCCGAGGGTCTCATGAGAGACAACGTAGCCTAACGTTTTTTAGGCTAAAAGTCAAGCCTTTAGTTAGCAAGTACTTGGTTATAACCGAACACCAAGCGTGTTCAGTAATGTGGTAAAATATACCTATGCGGATTGGTATTGATGCGCGTTTTTATGGTCCTCGCACAGGCGGAGGCGGCCTTGGCCGTTATGTCGCTGAATTAGTGACCCATCTAGAGGAGTTAGATCAGATGAATGAGTACGTCATTTTTCTGCGCCAAGATAATTTTCATGACTGTGTTCTTAAACGGGGGAATTTTTCTAAACGTTTAGTGGATATTCCTTGGTATTCCTGGGCCGAACAACGACAACTGCCAGTTGAAATTAAGGCGGCTAAGGTTGACTTAATGCACTTTCCTCATTGGAACGTGCCAATTATGAACCGAACTCCATTTATTGTAACCATCCACGATCTCATTCTGCTTGAAGATCCCGCCTCAGCTCGCGCTACAACACACGGTGTTCTAACGCATGCTGCTAAATATTTAGGTTTTCGACTAGTGCTCGAAAATGCTATTCATCGCAGCCGTCATATAATTGCCGTAAGCGAAACCACCAAGCGAGCGGTTCTTAGGCATTTTCGTATTAGACCTCAAAAAATCTCGGTGATAAAAAATGGTCTTACCCCACCCGCTCAAGGTCGGAGTGTGGTGCTCCGCAATTTAGGTGTTGTTGAGCCCTATATCTTAGCCATCGGCAATCATTACCCGCATAAAAATCTGGACACCTTGCTGCGTGCTTTTGCTCTTGTGCATCAGGCCCGCCCGGAGGTCTTACTGGTTTTTGCTGGCCGCCATGATGTCTTTACAAAAGCCCTTCAAGCTTTGGCTCATGAGCTTGGGCTTACGACCGCGGTTCGTTTTTTGGATTGTCCAACTGACGAAGAAATTGGAGCGCTCTACCGTCACGCTGCGCTCTTGGCTTATCCCTCTCGTATCGAGGGATTTGGTCTGCCCCCACTTGAGGCAATGTCGGTCGGGACTCCGGTTATGGCGAGTGACATCCCGGCTCATCGGGAGATGCTTGGTAGTGCCGCTAGTTTTGTTGATCCAGACGCTGAAGAAGACATGCAGGCCATTATGATGAAAGCCCTAAATAATCCCGGGGAGCTTAGTGCACTTGCCGCCCGCGGTCACTTGCAAGCAGCTCAGTATAATTGGAGAGATACGGCTAAGCAAACGCTTGATACATACTTAACGTTCGGCCTTCGTCGCTTGTGAAAAACGTTAACGAGCCAAGTGAGAAAAAAATTCCCATTCGTCGCTCCGACGTTCCGGTTTCGCCGTACGTGGTGCGTATGAGCCGGGTGGACAGACTCCACTCTCCACTCGCTCTATCAGATGGGGGAAAAAGACTGGGGGACGACAATCTCCAGGCCTTAGCCGACAGTTTAGTTATTGAATTCGACGACACTTCTGATGAAGCGCCATTGTGTCTTGTTGAAAATACGGCTCACGGTTTAACTGTGGCTCAAGACGACGTTCAGGCTCAGCTTCGCGAATCTGAATCTATACCAACTGTTTCAAATATTACTTCGAGGGGTCGTTTACAACGCTTGCGGCCACCTGAACCACCACTTGAGCTTGAAGATATCTTGCCACTTGAGGAAATTGAATTCATAGGGGTGTTAACTGTTCCTCCCAAGGTTTTCAATCTTCCCCCCTCAGCGAGTGGGGAGAGAAAAGCGGGTGGAGGTGTGAATAAAGGTCAAACCTGGCTCCGCGCTACTCTGGCTTTTGCCGCTAGCTGTGCTTTAGTCATTTTACCGCTCCATACTTTGCGAGTTATTGCCTCAACCGAGGTAACCGGCGGCGAAGCTGAAGCCGCAAGTAAAGTGGCTCTAAGTCAATTTATGCGTGGCGCATCTTCGCTTGAAGGCGCTTCCTACGGAAACGCTCAGGCTGATTTTTTGGAGGCGGCCCGTGGTTTTACTGAGGCTGAAAACCGACTTGGCGAGCTTCAGGGCACGGTTGTCGGGCTTCTTAAGGTGATTCCTCAAACCGATAACGCCTATGCCACGGCTAAAGCTTTAGTCACAGCTGGCAAAGAATTTTCCGAAACCGCCGCCCTCTTAAGCCAAGGAGTGGATGAAGTCGATAGTCTGAGTTCAGCTGACCTGGCCACCAAAATTGATATTTTAGCGACTTACGCAGCGCAGGCTCTGCCGCATGCCCAAGTAGCGGCTGGCGTTTTACCAAATATTGATCTTGAGCTAACTCCAGATGACGTCTCCGCCAAGGCTAAGCTCTTAATACAAACCGCGCCAAATATTGTTTCGGCTCTTCAGGAGTTCGCTGATTTTGCCAAGGTGCTAACTACTATTCTTGGTCATGAACAAAAAATGCGCTACTTGGTTTTGTTTCAAAATAATACTGAACTTCGTCCGACCGGTGGGTTTGTGGGTAGCTTTGCGCAAATGGATTTATCTGGTGGCGAAATCACCCGACTGGATATCCCAGGAGGCGGTACGTATGACGTACAAGGGCAACTTACTACCTACGTGGCAGCTCCCGGGCCACTTCAACTCCTTAGAGCGCGTTGGGAGTTTCAAGATGCTAATTGGTTTCCGGATTTTCCAACGTCAGCCCGAAAATTTCAATGGTTTTACGGTCAGGCAGGGGGGCCAACAACTGACGGCGTAATTGCCGTTAATGCCGCTTTTGTGGCCAAACTTTTAGCAGTATTAGGTCCCATCGAAGTTCCTGAGTATGGCCGAACATTTAGCGCTGAAAATTTTTTGTTTGAGCTCCAGAAAATCGTTGAATTTGAATACGACAAAACTAAAAATGCTCCCAAGGCGATCATTGGCGCATTAGCTCCAATACTTCTTGAACGCATGACCTCGGCTGATAGCCACTTGCTTCTTGAGCTACTTCAGGAGATCGGTGATGGTCTCTATGCTAAGGATATTCTTGTATATTTTAACGATAACGAATTGCAAGCCACAGCTCAAAAACTTGGCTGGACTGGCGAAATCAAAGCCACTTCTGGCGATTACCTCATGGTCACGAGCACCAACTTAGGGGGCGGCAAAACCGACGCCATCATTGACCAGCAGCTTAATGTTCAGGTGACACTCGCAGCCGACGGCAGTGCTGAGCACACGTTAAGTTTTACCAAAATTCACCGTGGCATGAAGAATGCTATTTTCACTGGCGTTAATAACGTTGATTATCTTCGTTTTTATGTTCCCGAGGGCAGCGAGTTTTTGTCAGCCAGTGGTTTTGAAATTCCTCCCGACGAACTTTTTGAAAAATCTTTGGTCCCTTTAGCGCTTGACGAGGATATCGCTCTTGAAATGAGAAACGTGCGCAAAGATAATATTAGCGGCACCGACATTTGGGAGGAAGCTGGTAAAACCGTTTTTGCTAATTGGATGCAAACCGCGCCTGGCGAAACGCAAACGGTTGTTGTTAAGTACCGAACCAAAGCTTTAGAAAACAATAAACACGAGGGGTCCACGGTGAGTAAAAGATATTTAGGGGCAAGTGATTTACAGCCTTACTCCCTGTTTATTCAAAAACAACCCGGCGTGGCTGCGCGTTTAACCCAAGTTCAACTGTCGTTGCCTGGTTCCCCTGAGCTTATTTGGAGTTCGTCCGAGGGAGGCGAGGAACTCAGGGTTGAGACAACCAATGAACAGGATGCCTTTTGGGGTTGGTTATTTGAACGACCTTAAGATATGGAAGGGCTAAATCACCAACATATCCCGGGTCATGCTCCTCAAAAAGAGCGCCGAGAAATTAAAAGAAAACACGACGCCTCAGCAAAAAATTCTGAAACAGCACTTATTGACGAAGGTCTTCAAGCTATATACGGCGATGATCGTAGCGATATTCAAAAGGTTGAACGGGCTAGTCGGTCGTTAACCAAAATTCTTACCAAATTAGTACTTTTTTTGGCCGTTGTCGCCATAGCGTCTTATACTGGTTTTTTTATCTTTAGCACATTTTTGAGCGTGCCTCGTGAAAACAAGCCGCTCATAATGAGTATTGAAGCGCCGCAGGATATTAAAAGTGGCGAGCGGACAACGGTGATCATTACTTATCAAAATCCTAGACAGGTACCGCTCGCTGCTTTGGAACTCGATGTCAATATGCCAACAGCTTTTGACCTCGTTGCGGCAGATCCAGCACCAACTGATAGTCAAGACATGATTTGGACTATCGGTAGCTTTGGCGCTCAATCGGATGGCAAGATTGTGCTTGAAGGTATCTGGCAGGCAGCTGTGCCATCTACTACCAATATCCAGGTGTTGGCACACTACCGCCCAGCGAATTTTAATGCTGATTTTAGTGACATTGCTAATTTTGAGGTCACAACCTTAGGCAGCACCCTCGTGGCTTTAGTCGAAGGACCAGAAACGGCAATTCCAGGTGAACAGCTGTCATTTACCGCAACTATTTCTAATACCGGAAACGAAACTGTGCCAAGCCCCGGATTTAGACTGGATTTACCCCCAGGTTTTATTTTATCAGGGAGTACCCCGGCCCTTGAAGCAGGTAGCGAACCTAAGTGGGAACTTACAGATCTTGCTCGAGGAGCCAGCACTACCATTACCTGGCAAGGTTCTTTTGCCGGTGATATAGAACAGGACGTTACGCAATTTACAGGAAAAGTATTTATAACCGAGGACGGGCTTGAGCTTTTGCAGGTGAGTAGCAACTGGTTTGTTAATATAGCAACGAGTGGCGCTCGTGTTAGTGTTGTCGGAAACGGCGACTCTACCGTTGCGACCACAAGTGCTGGCGAGGTGCTCCGAGTCACCATTCGTTATGAAAATACCGGTTCCGAAGAAATTACTGATGGCACTTTGCTTCTTGATTTTGTACCGGGCTCAGGAATCCCAATTTTGTGGGATAAAGCCAGTCTAGCCGGTGGCACGATTACAAAAGAAGGAATTGTCTTTTCTGAAGAAAGTGTGGGTAAGCTCATGCCTGGCGACAAAAAAAGTTTTAGCTTGTCGTTTCCCATCAAAGAATCTTTAACGAACGATGATATTGATACCTGGACGATTACCGCCTTTGCCTCTCAGGGCGTCACTACCGTACAAACTACACCGCTAACTGTTAAGTTGAATGCGCAAACTACCTTAAATGCCGAGGCTCGATATTATTCAGCAAGCGGAGCTCCGCTTGGCGAAGGGCCACTGCCCCCAAAAGTTGGGGCAGCGACAACATACAAAGTTTTTTGGTCGTTTACGGCCACCATTCACGATTTTGAAAACCTCGAGGTGAGTGCCACCTTGCCACCTGATATCACCTGGTCTGACCGTATAACTTCAAGTCATGGAACTTTATCATATGATGAAGCGACCCATGTGGTGCGTTGGGTTATTGATTTTCTAGAAGCTGGCCAAGGCGGCGAGGCTGAATTTTCTTTAACCGCCACTCCCGGTTCGGAAGATGTCGATACTTTTATCAAACTTCTTTCAGCGAGTGCCTTTGTGGCTGAGGACGCAGCGACCAACATGTCAGTAAAGGCAGAGGCAGCCGAATTAACAAGCGAGCTCAGCACGGACACCACAGCAAATGGTAAAGGTCTGGTTATCGAATAACTGATTTCACGGCGGCAAGTGTGGTTATGGCTGTTTTTTCCCACGAAAACAAACGAGCTCGCTCAATAGCTCGATGCCGCATATTTTTAAATGCTAGAGAATCATTCTCTTGAATTACCTGACTCAACGCTTGGGCCAAGTCATTAACGTTAAACGGGTCAACGTATATAGCACAATCAGCCATGACTTCTGGAAGGGATCCTGTAAGGCTTGTAATGACGGTCGTTTCGCAGGCAGCTGCCTCAAGGGCAGGCAAGCCAAAGCCTTCATAAAATGAGGGAAAAAGTAACAAACTAGCACCTCTTATTACAGCTGGTTTGTGTTTTTCTGGCAGATAGCCCAAGCGCCAAACATCTTGTTTATATGGGTGTTTCGCGAGTAAGCCTTTGAGAATCCGCGTTTTCCAGCCGGGTGCGCCTACCAAAACCAAGGGGAGCGGTAGCCCACCATCTTGTCTATAGATTGCATAAGCTTCAAGTACAGACTCAAGATTTTTTCTTGGTTCTTGAGTGGCTAAAGACAAAATATATGGACGGTTTAGATCGTAGGTTGCTCTGAAGGCTTTGTCTGATGGTTGCTCTCGTGATCTGTATTGATCGTGATCCAGGCCCAAAGGAGTAACCGAAATTTTTTCCTCATTAACACCAAAATAACGGGTTATGTCTTGAGCGGTTGTTTGCGACACAGCTAATAATCTATTAGCCTGACGTAACAATCGTTCTACGTGAACGATTTTTTGGTACCACCGTTCTTTTCGAGTGATAAATTCCGGAAACATTCTAAAGGCCACGTCATGGATGGTTAGGAGGTAGGGAAGCCGAGTGGCAATGACGTCGAATTTAGGGAACAACCAAGCCTGGGGACGCTCTTCAAGATAATCTTCAAGCGCTGGCCCAAAAGGTGAGAGCAGTCTAGCGGCCAAGAGTTTATTGGGCATGGACACTGCACGCATGGTTACATTCCTAAAAGGGAAGTGGGGCAGGCGTGATCTCGCGTGGGTGCTGCCACTTGCAAACAATGAAAATTGCCACTCAGGCGCAGCGGTTGCTAGAGCGGTGACAAGTTTTTTAGTGTAGGTCGCAACGCCGGTTGGGGCTTCATCGGTGAGCGACCGGATATCAATCGCGAGATGCATGATGATTAGGTAGCTCCAAGAGTTGTTTGGGCATGCTTTCGGAAACGCTGTTCAACTTCTTTAAGAAGTTCCTGACGAAAGTGTTGTAGGGAGTATTTTTCAGCCTGTGCCCGAATATTTAATGGGTTAAATTTTTTTTCATCAAAATTAAGTACTACGTCGGCCAGATCTTGCCATGTCTGTCGATCAAAGAATTGGCCAGTCACGCCATCGATCACAGTTTCCGTAACGCCTCCCTTACGAAAAGCAATAACTGGGCGACCAGCAGACATCGCTTCAATTACCGTGATACCAAAATCTTCCTCTTGAGGGTTAATAAAAGCAATAGCGTTTTCAAAGAGTTTGGTTCGTTCTTCGTCGTTAATTCGGCCAACGAAAGAAATGTTTTTGCCGGCCCGACGCTTGAGATCATCTTCAATCGGGCCAGTGCCAAAAATCACGAGCGGTTTACCAAGTTTGGTGAAGGCTTCTACTATTAAATCAAAGCGCTTGTAAGCCACTAACCGTCCACCGGCTAAATAGTATGTTTTAGGACTATCGTTAACCTTAAAAAGATGGGTGTCTACGGGCGGATAGATGAGTGTGCTATCACGACGGTAATATTTTTGTATACGCCCTTGAACAGTTGAGGAGTTGGCAATGAAATGATCAACCCGTTCAGCTGCCAGTTGATCCCAAGTACGTAGATGATGGAGGAGTGTTGGCAGAAGCCATTTTATAGGTCGTGGCACGCGTAATTCTTCAATATAACTTTCTTTATCCGACCACAGATAACGGGTTGGCGTATGGCAGTAGCAAATATGAAGTGTTTGTGGCGAGGTGATAACGCCTTTGGCAAAACCGCTTGAATTAGAAATAACGACATCAAACTGAGACAAATCATACCGTTCGGTGGCGAGCGGCATTACCGGCAGAAACCAACGAAAAGCGCGATTAACAAACGGTAGCCTAGAGAGAAACGAGGTTCGGATATCTTTGTGGCCAAAGGCCCAACCAATGGTTTTGGGGTCGTAATGAAGAGTGTAGGTTGGAGCCTCGGGCCAAATATCCTGCATAGCCGAAAGCACTCTTTCGGCTCCACCGTATTGAATAAGATGATCGTGAACAAAAGCAATTTTCACATTCCGGTTAGGATTTTTTTTACCAACCGGCTAATCGTCTAACCGGCTAATAAGCTCCTTTTCGTGTCAGGACCACGAGAGGCGTTTTAAGAAGAATCAGAAGATCAAGCCAGGGACTCCAGTTTTCAATATAGTGCATATCTAGACGGACTTCATCAGCAAAGTCAAGCTCCGCCCTCCCACTTATTTGAGCCAGTCCGGTAAGGCCTGGTTTTATAGTTAGCACCTTTCGTTCCTCTGGTTTGTATAAAGCCACCTCCTCCGGTAAATGTGGTCTCGGGCCAACTAAACTCATGCGCCCAAAGAGAACCAAATAAAATTGGGGAATTTCATCCAGGCTATATTTGCGAATAAATCTGCCAATACGAGTAACCCGGGGATCGCTTTCGAGTTTAAAAAGAGGTGTTCCTTGACGCAAATTGCCGTGCTCCCTTAGAAAGTCTGGATCAAAACGGTACTTATGTGCATCCAGAATCATGGAACGAAATTTTACAAAATTGAACAGTCGTCCGCTTTGACCAACACGTTTTGTTGGTTTGCCGTCAGGAAGTCTTCTAAAAAGGATGGGACCGGGTTGTTCAAAAAAGAGAAGCGAGGCTACAAGGATCTGTAACGGCAAGGTTAAGATGATGAAAATTAGTGACAGAACAATATCGCTAACTCGTTTATAAATTGCCCCCCAACCATCAAGTGGGGTAGTAGGCACCTCAATAACTGGTTGTCCGGCAAAAGTATGAACGCGCGGTTTTAGGGTGCTTCCGGGGAACAGGTCCGCGGCGTAAAAAAAAGTTAGGTGATTGTTGTCAGCGAAAGTTTTCAAACGAATAATCTCTTCCTTGACGGCCTCGGTATTGGCTAACATGAGAGCATCGATTTGATGGTTTCTTTTTAAATGAAGAATTTTATTCTCAGTATCTTCGGAAAAATGAGCGGTATGAAAGGTTAGTGAATAGCCGAAACTCTGATGATTATTAAACCACGTGGCGAGCGCGTTTCCGGTTTTTGTTTTACCAATTACACCAAGTTTCACTACACCAATCCCCAAGGTGCGCAGTGAGCGTTGTAATCCTCGCACCAACATTCTTTCAAGAAAGACAAAAACCACAGCTAACAGCCAAGTAGCTAGAATAATGAACCGTGAATCAAAAAGCTCGCGAGAAAAAAAGGCTATGGCTAGAACTACAGCTATAGCTGCTGAGGAAGCAAGCAGAATGCGTGAACATTCTTCGGCGATACTGCGCGGACGTATCGTATAAAGTCCGGCAACTGCATAAACGCCCAGGAAGACAAAAGATATAGGTACTACAAGCGAGAGGAATTCATCAAAACTTAAATCGAAATTCACTGGTTTAATGCGGGTAAAAACATCGGCAAAACGAAGCGAGTAAGCGGTTATAGCTGCCCCGATAAGGGCAAGGTAATCAAGAGGCACGAGAGCGGCCGTAAAAGCCAGATTTACCCGTTTCATAATAACCAGAATTCTAACATAAACCCCGACTTTCGTCGGGGTTTATGACTCAAGGGAAGGCTAATAAGCCGAATTCTGTCGCCGCACGAGACGCATCACGTGACTCGTGTGGCTGACGATGATCTCTCTAGCCCCTCGCTTGCGCTCGGGGTCATGCAAGCAACCAAATTTGCTCTTGCACCAAGGCGGGTTTGCCGCACCCGGTCGTCACCGATCGGGTGAGGTGCGTAGTCTCTAGCTAAAGCTAGAAACACCACACCACGTTTCACCTTTTCCCTCCGTAGCCAACAAGTGGCCGTAGGCGGGTAGCATGTCTCTGTTGCCCCCTCACACACCTTTCGATGTGCTCAGAGCTTGAGCGTCCTTGCGTACTGCCCAAGACTTTCCCTAGGTTTCTGTCGGAGCTCAGGAACAGTGCATGATGCACACCAGTCCAGTTCCTGATCTCCGCCGTTATACCTGGTCGCTGTTAGCGACGCCTTGTCTCATTCCGACGTTGCCGTCGGAAGGGTGTTCGGACTTTCCTCTCCTCCCACTTCCTTTATCCCGACGTAACGTCGGGATTTGAGGTCGAGGTCGGAGCCATCGTCTTGCCACCCTTGAGTGGCCATAGGGTAGCAAATTTTTTGAAAAAAAGCAACCCCGCACCTTTAAAGCGATTACTCGCCTTAAAAGATGCGGGGCACGATTCTGGGTGGAGTTCGATCTAGAGCTTGACGAGCACCTGGTTCGCGACGACCGCGTCGTAGAGGAGTTCCAGGATGTCACCGAGCGGGATCTGGTCCTTGCGGCGACCCCACTCCTCGGCCTTGAACTTCAGCGTCTTGGCCCCGGACTTCTGCCGGTTGCCTTCCCACAGGTCAGCGATCCGCAGGAGCATACGCCGCGAGGTCTCCGGGGAGATCCCGCGGAGGCTCTGAGGCATGAGCTCCTGGAACGTCACGAGCCGGACGTTCGACACACGCTGGATGACGTAACCCTGACGGTAGAGGTGGTCGAGTTCGGTCACCTGCTTGGCCTCGACGTACGGCGTGAGTCCGTAGATGAGGCTCAGGGCGGCGGCGCTCGCACGCGTCACCTCCCGCGCCTGGCTGTGTTCCTTGACCGAGCGATCGATCAGATTTCCGAGCGGCTTGAGGAGTTGATCGAGGAGCAGCTTGCGCGCTCGGCCGTCTGCCTGGAGGCGGACTCCGGCACGGAGCGCCTGCTCGTCGGTCTCAGGCTCAAGCGGGGCGGTAGGGGGACGGGAGGGACGGGACGGCGTCCGGCGCCGCTGACGACCACTCTTGAAGAGGTCGTTGGGCTGGAAGCCGAAGGGGTCACGCTGCTGCATGCTTGCCTCACTCATGTTCTCGGGGATAGAGAACCTGGTTTAGGGGTTAACGATCACGTTTCGGGGAGAAACGCGGCGGAAGAATAATCGTTTTGGGTGATTTTGTCAATCTAAATTAAGACCCCCATCTTGCCTACCCGATGAGAGTGGTAGGAAGGATGGGGGTCAGATCCAGTTCAACCCGTTACTGAACGGGCTACTTGCTCGAAAGCAAGGGGTGGAGGTGGTCGAAAGCCATCATGTAGGACGGGGGCTCGGAGCGCTTGTCACGCCGCCGCTTGGGGCGACGATCCTTGGCCTGGCGCTTGACGGGGGACGGGCGGGGAAGGCCCGACTTGCGGCTCTGACGAGGACGCGGACGAGAGCGACCGATGGGCATCGATAACCTCGACGAGTTGGAGAGAACGGCTCATACAACCTGCACGAGCCGCGAATAGTCTGCCAGAAGGGTAAAATAATTGCAAATAAAACAGCCCTCGACCACCGCTTGTTGGACCGAGAGCTCACGAGAAGTTTGTAAGCGGTGGCGAAGGCTGCGAAAACGTTAGGGAAAATATCTAACCCTGTTCAGATCGGTCACTCATCAAGCTCAATGAGCAAATCTTCGATCTGCCTATCGAGCTTTCTGATTTCTTCCTGCGCCTCGTCGACCTCGGCCTGTTCGTCTTCGGGAAGAAAGGTACGATAGGCCGAGAAATGCAGGATCATGTCCCTGAACTCCTCCCTCTGTCGTAGAAGGATATCAAGCTCAGGCGATAGACCGCGGAGAATCAAACTGTCATTTCTCACGAGTTCTCCGATATCACGTTTGTTTGATGGCGGAACTCGAGGAGGTACAGTGTCTCCTCGAGAGCAGCGTGTGCTTCCCAGAGTTGGCGAGCCTGAGTTTCGTCTGTCTCCGGCTCTGCCAGGCGCCTCTCAATTGAGGCGCGCTGTCCGATGAGCGACATGTACTCCTCGGGTTCAGTTTCCAAGGTTCACCTCAGTTGGGGAGAGACTCGACCTCGGCCGCCGGCGTAGTGGCCGCAGTCGCGAGCCAACCGATGACATGTTCGCGGGTCAGTTCGAGCTCCATGAGGTATTGCAGTGCCTCCTGGGCTTTGCCCGGGTTTGGATGGTGCTTGAACCATTTGATCGCCTGCTTGGCCTCGCGAATCTTCTTGTCGATCTCCTGCAGCGGATCCATCGGTCCTCCAGCTTGGGATTAGTCCCTCGCTATTCACGAGTCATCATGAATAATGAGAGACGGCCGAGTGATTCGGCCAGAATTACGGCAATCATTCCACAACCAGGATATCACTGTTCCGGTCAAGCCAGGAGAATCGGCTAGTGACAATCGACTCCTTGAGGAGATCGAAATTCGCCCGTAATTCTCGAAGTCGCCGCTCAGTTTTGGCTAGAGCGATTTTTTCGCCAATATTGTAAAGGGTAACCCACATGTGGGTGGCTTCCCCGATTTCAATTTGCAAGCGGACAAGTTCCTCAAGGCTATGGCCGGTAAGACTGGTTTTGCCCACGCGACCTCCGGAGAGCGAGAACGCCACCCAGGATAACAAAAATTAACCAAATAGTCAAGCAAAAATAGACTGTTATTAGCAAAAATCTACAGTTTTAGTCCCAGTTTATTTTTTACCTCTAGGATTTTATTTTGCGCTACTTTATTAGCTCTAGCGCTGCCCTCGGCAATGATGCGTTCAAGTTCCGCCGGATGTTTTAAGTAGCCGTGAATTTCGGCTTGGAGCGGTTTTAGATAGGTGACAAGTACTTCTGCGAGATCCTCCTTAAGTGATTTCATTCCTTGGCCGTCGTAACGTTTGGCAATATCAACCATCGACTCTCGGGTTACCAGGTGATAGATAGCTAGGAGGTTTTTTAGTCCCGGTCGATTATCATCAACGGTAATTCCCGGTTCGGAATCGGTCACTGCCGAGCGAATTTTTTTTCGTATGACCTCATCGTCATCCATGAGGGAAATATAGTTTTTGGGTGAGGCCGCGCTCTTACTCATTTTTTTAGACGGATCGTCGAGCCCAAGAATACGACCGCTCGCAATGTTGATAACTGGGTCAGGTACCACGAAAGTTGGTCCGAAATCTCGGTTAAAGCGTTCGGCAAGATCACGCGTGAGTTCCACGTGTTGTTTTTGATCTTCACCGACCGGCACAGCTTGCGTGTCATAAAGCAGAATATCCGCTGCCATCAAAACCGGATAGGTAAAGAGGCCAACCGAGAAGTTTTTCTCTTTTTTTGACTTATCCTTAAATTGAGTCATCCGTTCAAGTTCACCCATGCGAGCCACGGTTTGCAGAATCCAGGCGAGTTCAGCGTGGGCTGGAACATGTGATTGCTGAAACACCACGCTCTTTTTAGGGTCTATGCCAGCGGCCAGGTAAGAAGCCACCGCAAATCGTATATTGTTTGAAAGTTCAGTTGGTTTTTGCGGTACGGTAATGGCATGCAAATCGACGACCATAATAAAGAGGTCGTCATTTTTTTGGAGCTCAACGGCTGGTTTCAAGGCGCCGAAGTAGTTACCAAGGTGAAGGATGTTCGTTGGTTGAATTCCTGTTAAAACACGCATATACAGATATCGTAACATTGTTTTTAACGCAGTAGGGACGGGTCATAGACCCGTCCCTACATTGTACATTTATACCTCTATCAAGACCGGTAGAATCATTGGACGGCGTTCGGTTTTGGTGAATAAGAACTTGCCTAGTTCGTCGCGAATACGTCCTTTTATTTCGTCCGGATCAAGTGGCGTTTGGGGCGTTGTGTCGCGCAAGACCTTTTCCAGGTATTGTCGTGTTTGCCCAATGAATTCCTTGTTATCTTTCATGTGTAAGAAGCCACGCGAGACAATATCTGGCGGCGCCACGAGCTTGCCAGTTTTTTTCTCAAACTGGGCAATGATCACAACCATGCCGTCCTCGGCTAGGGCTTGACGATCACGTAGTACTACCTGTGACACATCACCCACCCCGAGCCCATCGACAAAGACGTAATCGGTGGGAATTTTTTCATTTGTGAGTTTAGCTTGATTTTCACCGCGAGCATCTTTCCAGATCTCAATAATTTGTCCGTTATCGGCCACGAAGACTTTTTCCTCGGGCATTTCCATGGAGTAAGCAACCTCGGCGTTTTCGCGGAGCAAGAAGTGGTTGCCTTCAATTGGCATGTAGTACTTGGGCTTGAAGAGCGAGAGCATGAGCTTGATATCTTCCTTCATAGCATGCCCGCCAGCGTGTACATCCATGATGTCTTTGTGAATGACCCGAGCGCGTTTGCGGTACAGGGTATCTTTAAGACGTTGCACCGTGGCTTCATTCCCCGGAATAACCGAGCTTGAGAAGATGACAGTGTCTGATTTCTCGATTTTTACAAAGCGGTGCTCATCATTAGCAATACGAGCCATAGCAGCCCGCTTTTCGCCCTGAGCGCCGGTACAAATGATGGTGATTTTATCTGGTGGGTAATCGTTAACTTGCTCAATCGTGATAATTGATTTTTGACTAACCTTAATGTAGCCGAGTTCTTTGGCGATCTCCACGTTAGTTTTCATGGAGTAGCCATCGAGGGCGATTTTGCGACCACAGGCCTCAGATATTTCCATGATTTGTTTAACGCGCGACAGGAGCGAAGCAAAGGTGCCAACGATAACTCGGCCTTTGGCTTTAGCAATTATGTTTTCCAGCTCTTCGCCGATAAGTTTTTCAGATTTTTGATGGCCATGACGGTCAGCATTCGTGGAGTCACCCATAAGCAGGGTAACGCCGTCCATACCGATTTTGGCAATTTTGTGGAAGTCAGCTGGTACCGTGCCGACCGGGTGATAGTCGAATTTCCAGTCACCTGTGTGACAAATAACTCCGGCCGGGGTTTCGACAACAATGCCAGCCGAATCAGGAATATTGTGATTGATGTGGAAGAAATGCACCTTAAAGACACCAAGCTGGAGCGTGGTATCAATAGCAATTTGTTTCACGTTGACCTTGGACTCTGGAAAATCAGTTTGGCGTTTTTTGATAATACCAGCAGCTACAGGAAGCGCGTACACCGTTGGGTTACCAATATGCGGCACTACATGCGGAATTGCCCCGATATGGTCGTAGTGACCGTGAGTGATAATTACACCACGGACATTTTTTTCCTTACCACGAAGATAGGTCGTGTTAGGAATGATGTAGTCAACACCCGGCATGTCTTCGTCAGGGAATTGAAGGCCCATGTCAATAAGGATAATGTCATCCTTATATTCTATGAGGGTACAGTTGCGACCAACTTCTTCAAGTCCGCCAAGTACCATGACGCGCACTTTGTCGTCATTATGCGAAGGAATAATGACCGGTTGATTTTCGTTACTGGTCCGCGCTCCTTCATGGCGCGGTGGACGTCCTTGTCCACGGAACGGTCCACGGGGGCGACGACGCTCGGGGCGTCCGCTACCGCGGAAAGATGTGGGTTTAAAATTTCCCATAATTATCTGTCATGAGCGCAAAGCAAAAGCTCTGCTTAAGTTTTAAAGTGATTCTGACAGTCGGCTGACGTCGAAGTTTCAACGTAAGTCGATTGCAAGTATCACCACAAAAATTTATTTAAATGAATTTTTGGTGCGAGTGGAGAGACTCGAACTCTCAAGGTGTTGCCACCATGGGCTTCTGAGACCCACGCGTATACCAATTCCGCCACACTCGCCAAACCGCGTAAAATTTCCAACTGCTGCGTTGCGGGGCCCAGATTTTTTCTCACCGTAGTTATCACTACGCCTCTAAAAAATCTTCCCCGCGCCTTGCCTTTGAAAATTTTACGCGCTTTGGCATCTCCCGCAATATGACTGAGTTGGGAGACTAAACCCACGAAATTAAGGGGATACGCTACCACGTCCAGCTTGATTCGTCAATTCCTACGTTATGTCCGAATCAATTTTGGTTTGGGGGTTGCTCTGGTTTTTTGAAGACCGGTTTTGTTTTTAAGTACCACTCGTGAACATCAGCAAAGCGATCGCCGGGAGTAGTGGTGAGCGGCAAATTTACCGCTTTAAGATCGCTTGAAAGCACAATCGGCAAAATAGATTGGTACAGAAAAATCGTAGTTGGTGTGCTTTCTAGTACTGAAGCGAGTTCAGTGAAAGCCTCGGCTCGAGCGTTGGCGTCAGCGGTGCTGCGGATGGTGCTAATCGCAGCGTCAGCAGTTTTGCTTACAAGTTGACTTACATTAAGGCCTGGATAATTACCTTGCGAAGAATGCCAGAAAGGGTAAGGGTCAGGAAAGATACCATACTGTTCTCCGGCAATAAGTATGTCGTAAGTTCGATTTTTAAGAACCGTATTTTCAAAGGCTGTACTATCAACCTCAACTACTGTCGCTTGCACGCCAAGTGCTTGCCACTCAAGAGAAAGCGTCCTAGCCACTGTTATAAATTCAGGAATATCAAGTGTGGTAATGGTAAAGGCAAGAGACTTGCCATCCTTGGTTCTAACACCGCCCTCATCGGGCACAAGCCAACCAGCCTTTTCTAAGGTTGTTGCCGCGGCCGCTAAATCAACGGGCGCCTGGGTTCGTAGGGCATCAAAGCCAGGAATGCCTTCAAAAAAAGCCCCTGACATGATTTTTCCCGTATGCGGGGAAAGTGCTCCAAGAATCAACTCTCGATCAGTTGCAGTAACTAAGGCATTTCGCACTTCAGCACTGGCAATTGGACTTGTGCTTTTCAGGTTAAAGAAGGCGCCAACGTACTGGCGTGTCATTGCTTGGTGCACGGTGAAGGCTTTGTCATTGCTTAGATTTTTGAGCTCCTCGGCGGTTAACATGGCAGTTCCGCCAACCGTGTGATTACGCAAGCCGTCAATAAGTTCAACACTACTCGCGAAGAATTTGAAGGTAAGTTTACTCAGGTGCGGCGCGCCACGATAATATTCGGGATTCCGAACGAAGGTCATGCTTCGTAAATTGCCCTTGCTATCTTTAATCAGTTTATCAAAAAGATAAGGACCGTTACCGATCGGTTTTAGATTGAGCTGTGTTAGTTGCGCGTTAGAAGCTGGGACATTTTTCCAAACATGTGACGGCAAGATACCGATCGTAAGGGTTGAAAGAAACGGTGCAAACGGTTCGGGTATCGTAAAGACCACTGTTTTGGCATCTGGAGCTTCCACGACGATGCCGGCAAGTGTGCTCTGAAGAGGGCTACCATAATCAGGATTTTGCATTGCGGTAATGGTAAAAAGTACGTCTTCGCTCGTGACAGGCTGTCCATCTTGCCACAACACGCCTTCGCGAAGAACAAAGGTGTACGTTCGTTCATCGCTAGAAATAGTGTATGACTCGGCTAGATCTGGCACTAAACCCTCATTAGGATCTTGGCGCATGAGCCCAGCAAAAGCTAAACGCGTGAGCGCGGCATCGACCTCGTTTGCGTAAGCATAGAGAGGATTAATAAAGTGCGGATACCCAATGATGCCTTCAACGTATTCGCCGCCTGTGGCCGGTGATTGTTGCACGCGTCTCGCGACAAACTGTCCGCCCAAGGCAAGAGCTGTGAGTAGGGTTACAGTGATCGCGCCAAAAGCAATTTTTCGTTCTCGCGGCGACAGGAATCGGGGTAAATGAATGAGCTGACCGAGTGATGGCAAACGGCGAGTTCGTTTGACGTTCAGTACTTGCTGCATGGCTAATTCACTGCCCTTGCTTTTTACCGTTCTTTGTTTGCCAAAAGGCCAACCGGAGCGCATCCGAGAGAGAAAATTATTGCCTGCAGAGCTATCGCGTGAACGAGGTATAGGATAATGAACACTCCGAGGAGCGACTTATAATCCCCCAAAGGAGCCTACTTTTTAGAACGAGAACAGAGCATTCACAATGGCTGTAACCAGGAAAAGTACAGCTAGAATTACTGTGAAAACATGAAGTTTCTTTTCAATGCCGCGACGCGTACGATACACGTTGCCGTCACCGCCAAAGGCTATGCCAAGACTTGCGCCCCGCGCCTGGAGCAAAACTGCCATACAAAGGAGAACCGCAAGTGCCAAGAGGATGATGTCTAAAATCATATCACCGAAAAGTCTAGCAAACAGTTTCGCTTAGGTCAATCCCGACGCTCCCCAACAAAACCATGAAATGACGTTGTGGAAGTCGGGACCCAGACTCCCAAAGGGACGTCGGGGTTGGTCTTGGAAAAGGCGAGCTATGGTATTCTACCCCTGTCTATGGATGCGCCTCTCGCCGTCCCGGTCGGTAAGCGAAGCATAATGCTTTGGATAGTTGTCGGGATTATTTTCCTGCTATTTTTGCTTTTCGCTTGGCGGGTTTTTGCCTTTTATCGACAAATTCAACTTGGCATCATTGATCCTGCCACTTACACCTTCCAAAAAACGCGTGCCTCTGGCTCGTATCTTGCAAGTTTTGCCAGTCAAGCACCCGGTAGTGGCACACTCGCCACTCAAGATGATCCATCAATTGGCTCTGATGATCCCAAGTTGACAATTGTTTACTTCGCTGACTTCGGTTGTCCGTATTCGGAAGAAGTCAGTTATGTGGTCGATGCCGTAAGTAAGCAATTTACCAATCAAGTACGATTCATCTATCGAGATTTCCCTTTAACCGAACTTCATCCTGGGGCCGATTTGGCCGCGCAAGCTGGTGAGTGTGCCGAGGAACAGGGGAGGTTTTGGCAAATGCACGATGTGCTTTACGCAAATTCAGGTGAATATACTGCTCAAAATCTAGTCACTTTTGCCGATGACGCCGGGTTAGATTTGCCTGACTTTACTAAATGTCTGGAAAGCGGACGTTACGCCGATGAAGTACAGGCCGATGTTGCCGATGGTGTCGCCGCTGGCGTAGTTGGCACACCAACTTTCTTCTTTAACGGACAAAAAGTCGAAGGCTCAATCCCTTTTAGTGTATTTAACGAACTGGTGCATGCTTTCCTTGAAACATAATTTAATCATTTTTCTTTTGTTGATAGCTGGGTTTATTCCGAGCTTGGTTTTTGCCGCTAACACGAACTGTTTGTGTTTTTGTGGTGACAATAAGGAGGGAGCTAAGGAAGCTTCGGTGGAGACCAACGGTACCGAGTGTAGCACCACCTGTAAAGAGAAAGGTAAACAATATGTCGGCTGTTTCTTGGGTCAGAAAAATTATCCAGATCAAAATGATCTTTGTTGGACGCAAGCGGAGTGCGAGGCATACAGTTCGGAAACAATTACGGGTGTTAAACGAGAGGGTGAATGGGGCGAGCAAAATTATGTTTGCGCCCCAGGCTCTGGTTATTGTTACTCATCAGGTTTTCCGGTCACCTTAAACGTGCCAATACTTGGGCAAACACAGGTAAGTGATTTTGCGACCTACATTAACCTGCTCTACACCTACGCTTTACCGACCGCCGCCATCATTGCCGTTGTCTTAGCGATGATTGCTGGGGTTCAGTACGCCACTGCTGGCGGCAATCGTGGGCAGGTAGAAAAGGCTAAGGAGAGACTGAGTAACGCTATCATTGGCATGGTGCTACTTCTTTCAGCCTATACAATTGCCCGACTCATTGATCCTCGGCTTGTATTGTTCGACGCCCTTAAAGTACCGCTCATCAAGCAAGTTGTTATTATTGATCCCGACACTACTTGCGACGTGCTTATTACTTACGGATTCACTGTTTCGCCATCGAGCGGGAAGTGTGGTGAAAAGGGAACAGTCATGAGTATTGATAAAGTTCAAGAGAATGTT
>CAYJQH010000006.1:0-45547 GCA_964372415.1 uncultured Gammaproteobacteria bacterium
TTTTGGTGACCCTACCGGGAATCGAACCCGGATTTAAGGCTTGAGAAGCCTCTGTCCTAACCGTTAGACGATAGGGCCTTTTTACTGAAAACCTATCCAAGTTCGCGTGCTACTTCGTTGCGGGGCCCCTGCTCGCCCTCACCGTACTTTTAGTACGCCTCGGGCTCGCTTTCCCCGCGCCTCGTATCCCGCGAACTTAATACGTTTTCGTTCATAACTTGATATCTTTTACGTTCACTGTAACTGACGAAAATTAGTAGGAATTCCTTTGCACTGCAGAAAAATGTAATTCAAAATTCACTTTGAATGTCAGGAAGATAGCAAAATGAACGGCTTCTGTCTACAGCTCTTAGCTAAGTAATCTAAACCACTGAACGAGCAGACTGATGATGCCGAAGAAAAAGGCAATTGAGATCACAATGAAGGCCGTTCCCATAAGCTTAAACCAATAAGTCATGAAGGTATTGCCCCAGCCTTGAGTTAGGCGTTTCATGATCGGCAATTGACCCCAAAAAGCAAAACCAAAAAAGTATTTTTCTATCCAGGTAGCGTTCTTTGGGTTGGCTTGATATTTCTCCAGGGATTTTTTAACCGATGGCATAGCTAGCATCACTCGACCAACAGCAAAGAGGAGTACGGAAAAAATAACCATGGAAACCGAGTACCCGATCAATTCAGCTAAGGTCATAAATTTAGAGTTTTTCAATGAACGGCATGAGTGGGCCATTCGCGGAAAGTAGATTTTGAATTTCGCAGAAAGGTAGCTCAATAGTTATTAGTCCCGCTGCGAATGGAGCGATTTCGTACGTATTATAGTATGTCACAATGGCTGTAGGGGTAAGGTAAAAGTTGTTGATTAATCCGTATGCCGCTAGCTGATCTTGTGTCGACATTGACGCTACATTATCTATGAGAAGTTTAAATTCAGTTACTGACTCGGGGTATATTGCTTCCTCATAGTTTACGAGCGCTTCTTTTTTCAGTCTGGAGGAAAGTAAGGAGATGGTCGGCTGAGATAAGATCGCCAAGGGTGAGTAGACGATTGCCTCCACGATCAACATTTTTTTCAAGATCAGCACAGTTCATGATTGGCTGAACGGTGTTTAAGGACTGACTAAGAAAATTCAAAATAGCGATCTCTAGTTCTGAGGTCACTTTAAGAGGCATGCTGCCTGGAGGAAAGATGGGCAGCGATTGTAACATTAGACACTTATTCAATGAATTTTTAAGTGTCTTTTAGTCGTTTTTTTTCTCGAGCTTGGCAAGACGTTTTGCCTTGTTCTTACGACGTCGGAAGGCAGCCTCCTTGCGTTCTACGGCTTTGGCAGCGCGTTGCAGTTTACGACCAAGGTGATGACGGGTAGGCATATTGACGAGTTACAAGTCGTGAGTAGTATGCATGGTAAAACCGCTAACGTCAACTTCTTATGGATATTTCCGCCCGTAAATCCCTACTTTGGGAAGAAACCGCTGATATACTTGTTTTGCCCTTCTTTGAAGGTGGCAACTTAATTCACCTCCTTGAAAGAGAGGCGCCTAGTTTAGCTCCACGCGCCAAGGAAATGATCAAGGCCCACGAGTTCACCGGCAAAAAAGGACAAAACTTAGTTTTGCCAGGAGCTGGAATTTCTAATCTTTTGGTACTCGGGCTCGGTAGTGAGAAGCGCGGTCCGGTCTTTGCCGAAGTATTACGCGAGTCAGCCGGACAGCTGGTGCAGATAGCTGAACGTTTAATGGCTAAGTCGGCAGTTATCGATTTTAGAGATCGTGTTTTTACTCCAGAAAGTGTCCAAGCTTTTGTTACGGGTCTCGAGCTCGGGGCTTATCGTTTTCATGATTTTAAAAAAGAAAAGAAGGAGGCCAAGCTTCAAGAGGTAATGATTACTGCTCAGGATGGGCTAATTGCGCGATCTTTTACCAAAGCTCTTGAGCGAACGCGGGTTATTAATGAAGCGGTAAATTTGGCCCGTACGCTCGTTAATACTCCAGCCAAGGACATGACGCCAGAACATTTGGCTAAAGCGGCGCTTGAAATAGCTAAATCATCTGAGGGAAAGGTCAAGGTGAAGGTGCTAAACCGTGAAGCTTGTGCCAAGAAAAATATGGGCGCTTTTTTGGCTGTGGCTCAGGGAGCCGAACACGAGCCAAAATTTATTCATCTGTCATATATCTCGCCGCGGCCAACAAAAAAGACCCTGGTGCTAGTAGGTAAAGGTGTTACTTTTGATTCAGGTGGTTTGTCGCTTAAACCAGCGGACGCCATGATGAGCATGAAGTGTGACATGGCAGGTGCTGCCACGGTCATTGGCTTTTTTTCGCTCTTAAACTCATTGCAGCCACGAGTTAACATTCACGGTCTTGTGGCCGCCACAGAGAACATGCCATCAGGCAAAGCCATTCGTCCTGGCGATATAGTGAAAGTAAGTAACGGAGCCACGGTCGAGATTCTGAATACTGATGCCGAAGGTCGCTTAACCTTGGCCGATGCCTTGACCTACGCCGTTAAACTTGAACCCACAGCCATTATTGATTTCGCCACCTTAACCGGAGCAGTCATCGTAGCTCTTGGCGAAGAAATTTCTGGTCTCATGACTAATAACAAAGCGCTTGGCAAGAATTTGCTCGAGTCAGCTAAAGACGCGGGGGAGAAGCTATGGGAGTTGCCGCTTGAACCGCATTACCGCGATCTTATATTGTCCGACGTCGCAGATTACAAAAATATTACCGGTACTCGCTACGGTGGATCGTTAACGGCCGGTCTTTTTCTTCAAGAATTCGTTGCTGATCTGCCCTGGGCTCATCTTGATATTGCTGGTCCCGCCTACGCCGAAAAACCCATTACTTCATACCTCGCCAAAGGAGGAACGGGATACGGCATCCGGACACTTGTTGAATTTATCGAAAAATTTTAGTTGACAAACAACTTTAACCACTAACCGTCTAACCGGCTAATCTGCTAGGTAATATCACGCTTTGCCAAGAGTCTCTTCGCCCGGTTCCCACTCTACAGGGCAGAGTTCACCAGATTGGAGCGCTTCGAGAACGCGAATCACTTCCTTAACCGAGCGACCCACAGAACCGGCCGAGATAACGACGTATTTTACAATGCCTTCGGGATCAATTATAAACAGACCACGCTGAGCCTCGCCCGTGCTTTCTTCAAGTACGCCATAATCGCGCGAGACCCGGTGTGTGGTATCGGCTATAACAGGGTAGGTGATATCTGGGAGATCGCGTTCAAACCAGGCCTTGTGGCTCCATTCAGAGTCGGTCGAAGCAGCCAGGACTTTGGCACCAAGTTTATCAAGCTCCTGTTTGTGCTTGCTAAAACCTTTGAGTTCAGTAGGGCAAATAAACGTGAAATCTCGGGGGTAAAAGAAAAATACTAGCCATGATCCGCGGTAGTCGCCAAGGCTGATTTTGGCAAATTCACCTCGCTCGTAAGCGGTTATGTTTTTAAAATCTGGCGCTGGCTGTCCGATAGCAATCATATTGTAATTATCAAGAATGAACATCGGCATGGTACCATTTTGCCGTATTGACGCTAGTCCTTGTATAGCGTAAAGATCTCATATCTATGAAGCGAATTTGGATTATTCCAGTGGTTGTAGCGGTACTAGTTGTCGCCGCTCTGGCCGCCTGGCGAAACCTCAAACTTAAAGAATTTTTTAGTACGCAATATCCAGAACTTGACGGCGGTACTTACGATCAGTCATTGAGTAAAGATGGGTTGTCATACCTCGTGCCGCCATCTCAAGTGTACGATAGCGGCCTTGGAGCAAATGGAGTTCCCGCACTAAACGATCCAGAGTATATTGATGTCTACGCAGCTGATGAATTTTTAGCTGACGAAATTTTTGGCCTTGACGTAGAGGCCGGGGGAGTGCACTACTTTTACCCTTTTCAGATCATGAATTGGCACGAGGTTGTAAACGATACATTGAATGATGTGCCCCTGGCTATAACTTATTCAACGCTCTGTGGGACACCAATTGTGTACGAACGAACGGTTGCAGGAGCAGAAGTTAATTTTAGCGTTTCCGGAAAAATTTATAACAGCGCTTCGCTTCTTACAGATGGGAGTTCTGAAACCCTGTGGAATCAGGCGACCGGTGAAGCAATCGTCGGTCTTGAGGTGGGACAAATGCTGACACGTTATCCCTCCGTGGTTATGCCGTGGAGAGTGTTTAAGGACGAATTTGAAAACGGGTTGGTGCTCTCAAATATCACAGGTTATGACCGTGAATATGGACGTCACCCGTATGGGGGGTACGAAACAGCGCCTTTTATTTACTTTCCGGTTAACCACCTGAATGATCGTCAACAACCAAAGGAAATTGTTTTTGACGTGACTAACGGTGAGGACCATATAGCTTATTCCATCAAGAATCTTGGTTTCCAAACTGAACCAAACATTACTCTTGGCGAAGGTAAGACGGCACTGAACGTGGTCGCTTTTATGGACATTGAGACTAAAGTTACCCGAGTATTTAACCGATCTCTAGACGGTCAGGTGCTGTCTTTTATTCGTGACAGCGAAAATCCTGACCAATTTAAGGATCACGAAACAGGCTCCATTTGGAACCAAGAGGGCCAAGCTGTTCGTGGCAAATTACGCGGCACACAACTTACGCAGCTTATTGCGCCTCCTGCCTACGCCTTCTGCTATTCGGCCATGTACCCTGATGCTTGGGTTTCAGGGGACGAGATTTTCGATTGGGACGGTGATGGCATACAAGAAGGCCGAGACGAAGGTCCAACCAAAAAGGCGGTGAACGAAGAACCACTACAACTTACTGAGTAATGAAAGAAAATCTTGGCTCATTATTTATCGTGGCGACGCCCATTGGCCATTTGGGTGATATTTCAAGGCGAGCGCTCGATACTCTAAAATCGGTCGATCTCGTTCTTTGTGAGGACACTCGTGTTACTTCTAAACTTTTAGCTCATTTTGAAATCAAAACCAAAACTGAATCATTTCACGAGCATACTGATCCTCGTAAGCTGCAAAAACTTGTCGAACAACTCGCCCTCGGTACCTCGATGGCCTTGGTCACTGACGCCGGCACCCCAGCCATCTCTGATCCTGGCGGTAAGCTTGTAGCCGAGGCAGTGTCTAGAGGAATTGTAATAGTACCGATCCCAGGCCCGAGCGCGCTTACAGCAGCTCTGTCTATTTGTGGTTGGTCGAGCGATCAGTTTACGTTTGTTGGTTTTCCTCCTCACAAAAAAGGTCGACAAACCTTTTTTCAGGAACTCGGAGCAATTGATCATGTTATCGTAATGCATGAAGCCACCCACCGCATAATAAAAACCCTGGAAGCGTTAAAAATCCTAAATCGAAAACTTGTTGTCTGCCGCGAGCTAACCAAAATACACGAGACCATTTACCGAGGAACTGCGGAAGAAATACTTGTACAATTAGCCAAAACAAGTACAAAGGGTGAGTTTGTTATTGTCATTGCCCCTAAATAATATGGCCCGCTATTACATCACTACCACCCTGCCTTACGTAAATGCCGAGCCACACATTGGTTTTGCGCTTGAAATTGTTCAGGCCGATATGTTGGCACGTTGCGAACGTTTGCGCGGTAACGAGGTGATTTTTAACACCGGTACCGACGAGCACGGACAGAAAATTTATAAGAAAGCACTCGATGTTGGCAAGGAACCAAAAGCGTATTGTGATGAATACGTAGCTAAATTTCACGAATTGCGTGACTTGTTGAATCTTAGTTACACCAATTTTATTCGTACGACTGACGACAAGCACGTGTCAGCTGCTCAAGAATTTTGGAAACGTTGTGAAAAGAACGGCGACATTTATAAAAAGCAATATCAAACTAAGTACTGCGTGGGTTGTGAGCTCGAAAAAACCGAATCTGAGCTTGTTGATAATCACTGTCCAATACACCCAAAGATGGAGATCGAACTTCGCGATGAAGAAAACTATTTTTTCCGTTGGTCAAAATATCAGCAGCCCCTCCTTGATTATTACCAAGCTCACCCTGATTTTGTCATGCCTCAAGAGCGCATGAACGAAATCAAAAATTTCGTTAAAGCTGGCTTAAATGACTTCAGTATTTCGCGTCTTAAACATAAGATGCCTTGGGGTATTACCGTGCCGGGCGACGAAACTCATGTTATGTACGTCTGGTTTGATGCTCTGGTTAATTATATTTCCACGCTTGATTGGCCAAAAAAAGGAAATTTCGAAAAATTCTGGCCAGGCGTTCAAGTGGCTGGTATCGACAATCTCCGTCAGCAATCGGCTATGTGGCAAGCCATGCTCTTGTCAGCTGGGCTACCAATGTCTAAGCAGATTTTTATTCACAGCTTTATTACCGTGAACGGACAGAAGATGAGTAAATCGCTTGGTAACGTAATTGATCCCAAAGCTCTGGTTGCGACCTATGGTGTGGACGCGGTTCGATATTATTTGCTCCGGGAGATGCCAAATGGCACAGACGGTGATTATTCTGTAGCGCGAATGGAAGAACGTTATGCCGAGTTGGCCAACGATCTTGGGAACTTGATGGGTCGGGTGGCAGCTATGAGTAACAAGTATTTTGCCGGCGAAGTCGACACGGCGGTCTTTGATCATAGTTCGTATGATTTACGGATGGCTGATGCGCTCGCTCGTTACGACTTCCGCACTTATATTGATACCGTCTGGACAGTGGTTAACGCAGCTAACCTGAAAATTCAAAACGAAGAACCGTTTAAAGTTGCCAAAATAGACCCCGCTAAGGCCAAGCAATCATTGTCAGAACTTGCCGCAATGATTCGTTGGATTGGTCAGGCTTTAGAGCCCGTAATTCCAAACACTGCCGAAGAAATTCTAAAGCGTTATACTGCAAACAAACTTATTCACGGTGAACCACTTTTTCCGCGACGTGATCAAAAACAATAATTTCGTTATTACGAGCCCTCGCGTGGATACGAGAGGGCGAAGTAATCTCTTGACCAAGGGTTGCTTCGGTCGGAATGACTGTATCTCCCTCGCCATGACGAGCTCATATGAACCCCTTGTTTATCGATGTCATCCTCATCATCATCTCGATACTCCTGATCGTTGGCGGTTGGCGACAAGGATTTATTAGAGCCGTTGGAAGTCTTTTGGGCTTAATAATTTCACTCGCCGTGGGTATTTGGGGAGTCAATTTTTTGGAGCAAATAACCGGTATAAATTTGACCGGTAACCCCGTAATTTTTATTTTTTCGTTTCTTACACTATCAGTCATTGTTAGTCAGTTGATCGGCCTCGTTGTATCCGCGCTCGACATGGTGCGCAGGCTTCTTTCGGTAATACCTTTCGTTGGTCTAGTTAACCGTATTCTCGGAGTAGTCGTCGGTGCGGCGCAAGCTCTGGTGCTCATTGGCGCTATTGCTTTTTTGATGGTCAATTTTGTTCCACGAGGAGCCGTTCGTACGACTTTTCTTGAAAGTGAACTCATTAATACGGCCGTAGAAATTGAAAGTATTGTCGGTATTCTGAAATAAAAATTATGAAATTCAGACTCATCGACACCCATTGTCACGTGCATTTTGAAGCTTACAAGCAGGACGTCGATGAGGTAGTAAACCGAGCTTTGAATAGCGGGGTAGGGATGATAACTGTTGGCACGCAGTCGACCACGAGTAAAAACGGTATCGCCTTGGCCGAAAAGTATGATGGTGTGTGGTGCACGATCGGGTTGCACCCTAATCACCTCCACACACAAGATTTTTTTGATGAGAATGAATTGCCGTCGGGCGCCAACAACGATCTCAAAGAGGGTGATGGTCCGGCTCACATAAAAACTCGTTCTGAACGCTTTGATGTTGCTTATTATCGTCAACTTGCTAAGCATCCTAAAGTCGTCGGTATTGGCGAACTAGGACTCGATTACTATCGACTGCCTCCAAATATTAACCTCGAAACTTTGAAAAGTGACCAACAGGAGCAGGTCCGTGCACAGCTTGCTTTTGCCTCAGAAGTCGAAAAACCGGTGGTCATCCATTGTCGCGACGCCCATGACGATCAGGCAAAACTTCTTGAAGAAGAGATTGCTCGGGGTGGACTCTTACGACGCGGTGTAATTCATTGCTTTACTGGCACGTCGGCTGAAGCAATGCGTTATGTTGATCTTGGTTTTTTTGTTTCTTTTTCTGGCATTGTGACTTTTGGTAAGAACGTCATGGAAAGTGCTCGAAGAGTACCGCTTGATCATCTGCTTATTGAAACAGACTCTCCCTATCTGACCCCGGCCCCGTACCGTGGTAGGCGAAATGAGCCTATTAATGTTGAATTCGTAGCTAAAAAGATCGCAGAATTACACCAAGTATCAACTGACGAGGTGGCGCAGGTGACTACAGCTAACGCGGCGTCACTTTTCCGGCTTGACGTGTAGAAGCTTCAATCGTATAATTTTCGCGCCTTTTATGGCGAAGTCGAACGGTTCTTATGTCACTTTTGCGTTCAGAGCAATGGCCGACATTACAGGCACGTTGCTTACGCCGGCTCTCGCCGCCTTGCTCCTTAAAGAGCTTTATGACGGCAGTTCCTTTGCTAAGCCACTTTTTTACACAAGCCTGGCCTTGGCCCTAGTCATTTCATTGCTGTTGGTAATTCGCAAAGTTCAGCGTTATGGAAGGTTGTACCAAGAACTCATTGCATCGTCCTCAGACTCCGATCTGGAGTCTGGCCGCCCTGGCGGCTGAACCACTTTTTCAGGTTGGTAATTTTCCCATCACGAACGCCCTAATTAATTCCTGGCTTGTCGTGATTTTTTTTATACTCGTGGCTTTTATTGCTTCAAGACGAACCACACTCGTGCCGCAAGGTATTCATAATGTTTTTGAGGCGACGGTTGAGTTTTTGCTTAACGAAACGGATAAGGTAACCAATGATCGAACTAAAAGCAAAGTATTTTTTCCTTTGGTAGCCACTATTTTTTTATACGTGCTGGCTAACAACTGGCTCGGTCTTGTACCGGGTACTGGCACCATCGGATTTTTTCATGGGGAAGAGCTCGTACCGCTTTTGCGTCCCGCTACCGCCGATCTGAACTTCACCTTGGCTCTGGCTTTGTTCTCACTCTTGGTAGTCCAGATAGCCGGTATCAAAGCCTCAGGTCTAGCCAATTATTTTAGTAAATTTGTAAATATCCGAGGTATTTTTCAGGCGATCAGTAAAGGACCCATGGCTATTGGTGTCGCGGTCATTGAGTTTTTCGTAGGTCTCCTCGAGATCGTTAGCGAATTTGCCAAAATCGCTTCGCTGTCTCTTCGTTTATTCGGAAACGTTTTTGCTGGCGAAGTTTTGCTTGGTGTCATGATGAGCTTGTTCGCTTTTGTTCTGCCCATACCTTTCATGTTTCTTGAGGTTTTAGTCGGCGCAATTCAAGCTACAGTTTTTGCCATGTTGGTTCTGGTTTTTCTCGTTGTGGCCACGAGCGGTCATGGACACGACGAGGGAAATCATGCTACGCATGATGCCGAATCACACTAATTCATCAATTATTTAGAGTATATGTCAGAAGAAGCAATGCAACTTTTGGCCAAGGCGCTCGCCATTGGCATTGGTAGTATCGGTCCAGCAATTGGTATTGGTTTGATTGGTAATGCGGCGATGAGCGGCATTGGTCGCAATCCAGAAGCTGCTGGGAAAATTTTCGTGCCGATGCTTCTAGGTATGGCTTTTGCTGAAGCGATTGCAATTTACGCTTTGATTATCGCCTTCACTCTCTAACAGCAAAAAGCTAATAGCTGAAAGTGTTGTATGTCGGAGCCAATCACGACAAATGAACTAGTCGAAGAACCAACAGGCGTGGCTGGCATTGCCACTACTTTTGGTTTGCGTGGCGATTTGTTTGCCGGGCAGCTGATTAACTTCTTAATTGTTCTCGCCGTACTTTATTGGTTTGCTTTTAGGCCGATCATGCGCAAACTTGAGGAACGCGAAAAATTGATTAAAAAGAGCGTGGAAGATGCCCAGTCTATTGACGCTCGTCTAAAAGAAATTACTAAAGAAAAAGAACTGGCTTTAAATCAAGCGCGGACTGAGGCAAGACAATTGGTCGAAAAGGCTTTAGCCGACACCGAGCTGCGCAAGGCAGAGATGATTGAGGCGGCTAAACTTGAGGTTGATCGAGTAGTGGCTCAAGGTAAAATCAAGCTTGAAGAAGAGCGCGATGTCATGATGATTAAGCTCCGAAAGGACGTGGTTGATTTGGCTGTTAGAGCTGCAACCAAAATTATTAGTGACGGCGTGAGCGAACAAAAATCTAAATCGCTGGCTGAAGAGGTGGTGCGAAAATTGACTTAAATATGGCCAAACGATCTCTTCGCAATCTGGCGCGGCGCATGGTCACCGAAGCTGCTTCTAAGGATGGTGGCGAGCTAAAATTATTCCTGCGCCAGGTAGTTGATCTCCTCCATGACGAGGGACTCTTAGTTCGTTGGCGTGAGTTTGAGCAGGAAGTTCATGCTGCCTGGAAGGAAAAATATGGGGTTTCTAAGGTAACCGTTGTTTCTGCTCATGAGTTGACTAAGGAAGCCAAAGAACACTTGAAAACGTTTACTGGCGGAGCAGAACTCATTACTCTCATAAATCCACGACTGCTTGGCGGAGCCGTGGTCAGAGCCGATGAACAACGAATTGACGGCTCGATTCTCGGAACGCTCACCCGACTAAAACAAAAACTTGGCGCCTAAGTTATGGCAAAAAAAATGGATATCATCGATGCGCTACGCGCAGAAATCGCAGCCTTTAAGGCCGAAGCTCACGAAGAATCCGTGGGCACCGTTCTTTCAGTGGCCGACGGCGTGGCTCGGATGAGTGGGCTGTCACAAGTTAAGTCTCAAGAAATGCTCGATTTTGGCGGGGGAGTCTTAGGTATCGCTTTGAACCTAGAAGAAGAAACCACGGGCGCTATTCTGCTTGGTCAAGTGAGTGACGTTAAGGCCGGGGATACCGTTCGTTCCACGGGTCGCATCTTGTCAGTGCCAGTAAGCGACAAGATTATTGGCCGGGTAGTTGATGCTCTCGGAAACCCAGTCGATGGCAAGGGAGAAATGTCTCACTCGGAATTTGTGCCGGTTGAAAAAATCGCTCCTGGCGTAATGACTCGACAGTCGGTAGGCGTGCCGCTCCACACAGGTCTAAAGGCTATTGACTCCTTGATTCCGATCGGTCGCGGACAGCGGGAGCTTATTATTGGTGACCGACAAACCGGAAAAACGGCGATTGCTATCGATACGATTCTTAACCAAAAAGGTGAGAACGTAAAATGTGTTTATGTAGCCATCGGTCAAAAAGAGTCCAAGGTGGCGCAAATCAAGGCACGTCTTGAAAAGGCAGGGGCCATGGACTATACAACTATCGTTTTAGCCGGTGCTTCTGACCCAGCGGCCATGTTGTACATTGCGCCTTATACGGGCTGCGCCATCGCCGAATATTTCATGGCCAAGGGCGAAGACGTATTAATTATTTACGACGATTTGTCCAAGCATGCCTGGGCCTATCGCGAGGTTTCGCTGCTTTTGCGTCGACCTCCGGGACGCGAAGCTTATCCAGGGGATGTGTTTTATCTGCATTCACGACTTTTGGAGCGAGCCGCTCGTTTAAATAAAGATAACGGCGGTGGTTCAATTACTGCTTTGCCAATAATTGAAACGCAGGGTGGTGACGTTTCGGCTTACATTCCAACTAACGTGATTTCTATCACCGACGGTCAAATTTATCTTGAATCAGAATTGTTCTACCGCGGTCAGCGACCGGCTTTGAACGTCGGCTTGTCGGTTTCCCGTGTTGGTTCAGCGGCTCAAACAAAGGCTATTAAATCTGTGTCTAAGACCCTTAAAGTTGACCTGGCTCAGTTCAGAGAGCTCGAAGCCTTCGCGCAATTTGCAACCGATCTTGACGAGACAACGAAAAAGCAAATTGAGCGCGGTCGCCGGGCCATGGAGCTCATGAAGCAAAAGCAGTACGCTCCCATGTCCTTCGCCGAACAGTCGCTCGTTATCTACGCTTTAAACTCTGGTCGTTTAGACACCATACCGGTTGCCATAATCGAACGGTTTGAAGAAGAATTTGCGAGTTATATGCGCACCGTCGGCGCTCTGACACTTGAAAAAATTAGAAGTTCTAAAGAAATCAATGAGGAAACAAAGCAAGAACTCGAAACCCATCTCACGAATTTTTTAGGTACTTTCGACACTAACCGGCTAACCAACTAACCGGCTTAATCTTCTTGTGTCCCAATCACGCAAAATTATCAAAGCACGTATCAAATCGATTCGTAATACTCGTAAAATTACGAAGGCGATGGAGCTTGTGGCTGCTTCCAAAATGCGTCGCGCCATGACAGCGGTGGGGAGGACACGCCCTTATGCTAAAGAGGCTTGGGCCACTGTACGGGCCTTACTGTCAACTACCATTGATCTTGATCACCAGCTTTTAAAAGCAAAACCAGAGGCAAGCAAAACGCTGCTTGTGCTAATGACTAGTGATCGTGGGCTGGCCGGGGGCTTCAATGTCAACATGATCCGTTCCACGCTTAAGGAGATCGCGCTCATTGGCAAAGACCAGGTTGAAGTGATCGCCTTAGGTAAACGGGGGGCTGACGCACTCGAACGTGCCGGAGTCAAAATTATTGCTCGCTTTCCATCCCTGACTAATAATCCGACCTTTCAGGACCTTTTGCCGGCTGCTCGAGTTACTCTAGAGCACTTCTTGGCCGGGAAGAGTAAAACGGTAAAGTTAGCTTTCACCGATTTCGTCTCTGGTATTTCGCAGATACCGCGCGTAATCGATGTCCTCCCCTTAACCCCCCCGCCACCTAGTGGAGGCAAACAAGGTGAGGTGTTCACCTTCGAGCCTTCGCCTGTACTGGTTCTAGATCGGGTCTTGCCGTCACTGACCGAAACCATGCTCTTCCAGGCGCTCCTGGAGACCGCAGCGTCAGAGCACGCGGCTAGAATGCTAGCTATGAAAAACGCTTCAGACTCAGCCCGTGACATGCTCGAGGCTCTGACCTTCACTTACAATCAAGTCCGCCAAGCCAGTATTACTCAAGAAATCGCCGAAATAAGTAGCGGCAAGGCAGCATTAGAGTAAATCTTAGAGATTTCTCGCATTCGCTCGAAATAATATATGCAAGGAAAAATAGCTCAAGTGATTGGTCCAGTCGTCGACGTCCGTTTTGAAAGTCAATTACCACCAGTTCTCTCAGCCCTGGTAGTTGAACATGGTCAGACTAAACTAGTCCTTGAGGTTTCTCAGCACCTCGAGGGGGGTTTGGTGCGGACCGTGGCCATGGGTTCAACCGATGGTCTGACTCGTGGACTCTTGGTTAATACCGAAGCCAAGCCAATTAGTGTTCCAGTTGGTCCAGGAACGCTTGGTCGAATGTTTGCCGTAACCGGTGAGGCGATTGATGGCCTTGGGGAGGTTAAAATTAAGCGATTTGATCCTATTCACAAAGCTGCGCCGGAATTTACACAACAATCAACCGAGGCTCAGGTTTTTGAAACAGGAATCAAAGTTGTTGATCTTATCTGCCCGATTCTTAAGGGTGGCAAAACCGGTCTTTTCGGTGGTGCTGGCGTCGGGAAAACCGTGCTTATTCAGGAATTGATTCACAACATTGCCAAGGAACATGGCGGCTATTCGGTTTTTGCCGGGGTGGGGGAGCGCACCCGTGAGGGTAACGATTTGTACATGGAAATGAAAGAATCAGGGGTGCTTAGCAAAACCGCGCTTGTTTTTGGTCAAATGAACGAACCACCGGGAGCTCGAGCTCGCGTTGCTTTGACCGGACTCACCATGGCTGAATATTTCCGTGACGACGAGGGACGGGATGTACTCATGTTTATCGATAATATTTTTCGTTTCACCCAAGCCGGTTCGGAGGTGTCGTCCCTACTTGGTCGAATTCCCTCTGCTGTGGGTTATCAGCCAAACTTAGCCACCGAAATGGGTGCCCTTCAAGAACGTATCACCTCGACGAATAAAGGTTCGATTACTTCTATTCAAGCCGTTTACGTTCCGGCTGACGACCTTACAGACCCCGCTCCAGCTACGACTTTCGGTCATTTGGACTCAACCGTGGTTTTGTCACGTGCTTTGGCTGAGCTCGCCATTTATCCGGCCGTTGATCCCCTTGATTCTACTTCTACCATTCTCGATCCCAACATCGTGGGTTATGAGCACTACGAAGTAGCCCGTGGCGTGCAGAAGGTTTTGCAACGTTATAAGGATCTCCAGGATATTATTGCAATTCTCGGCATGGACGAACTCTCAGACGACGATAAGCGCACGGTGGCTCGAGCTCGCAAGATTCAAAAATTTCTTTCGCAACCGTTCAGTGTGGCTGAGCAATTCACTGGTGCTCAGGGTAAATACGTACCGTTAAAAGAGACTGTTCGTGGCTTTAAAGAAATTCTTGAAGGCAAGCATGATGACAAGCCAGAGCAAGCTTTTTACATGAAGGGTGGCATTGACGAAATCACCTAAGTAAAGCCACTAGCCACTAGAAACTAGTATGCTACCAAAAAGCTAGAGGCTAGTTCGTAGTGGCTAGTAGCTCGCAAGTGGCCAGTGGCCAGTGGCTGGCCAGTGGCCAGTGGCTAGTCCCTAGTAGCTAGTTTACCCTATATGACAACACTAACCTATAAATTACTGACCCCTGAACGACTCGTCATGGAAGGCGAGGCAGTATCGATTTCGGTCATGACTGAAAACGGAGAAATAACTGTTCTCTCGGGTCATATTCCTCTTGCTACGCTTCTTAAGGCCGGTGAAATGCGGGTGCGTGACGCTCAAGGTAAAGAAACACTACTTGCGGTCTCAACCGGTCTTTTTGAGGTCAAAACTGGAAACGAGGTGGTGATTTTGGCCCAAACTGCTGAGCGATCGGAAGAGCTTGAGCTCGCAGCAATTGAAGTAGCCAAAAAACGAGCCGAAGAGGCGGTAACGCTAGCCAGGCAACGTGAAGACATTTCGTTAGCTGACGCGGCAGCTCATCTCGAGCGCGAACTTGCTCGTTACAAAGTGGCTTTGAAGGGTGTAAAACGCCGTCAAAGTTTTCCACCGCAATCTTGAACCTGACCGCTTATCGGAGTACTATCTTGGCCTCGTTTTGCTTTACGCGATCAGTCAATGACTACTAATCGACTAATCGGCTAATACGAGACGTTCCTTTCTCAACCCTATCCCCCAGCCTCGGAGGATGCCAATGACCCATTCGTCGCAGTTAAAGCGGGTCATCGATCTCACGGACGATGGCCGGCGACAGTATGCGCGTCAAACTCCCGCGCGCGAAGCTTTCTTGAGCCAGATCAACTCTGGACTCATTGCTTGCTCCTGCATGGACGCTCGGGGAAACTTTCCGCTCCTCATGGGCTTGCCTATGGGAGTGGTACAAGAGTTTCGCCGTGGCGGCGCGATGGTGGACCACGCTTCTTCTGGATTCCGGGAAAGGCTGCGTTCCATGGTCCGCAGGGACCGCCATCGTCCGGATATTTTCTTTCAGGTCGTGCATAGCTCACAACACTCGCCGCACGCCTGTGGCGCCTGGCGAGAGAACGGCGGTCTTGCGGCCGCCATTACTCATTCGCGATCCTTGGCGGTTCAGAACGAGCTCGCCCACGAGGGCGAGCTCTACACGGTGATCATGTGCCATCACACCGATGATGACACCTTTGCCGTGTACGAAGAAGCGAGTGGCAAGCTCCACAGGATCTGCGCCTTGCCAGTACTTTTTGGCAACATGGCGCAGGCTGTGGCCAGAATCTTCCCGCAGTTTCCAAGGCTCGTGGCAAGTGATCTCACGGAGATCTTCAACCGACATCGCCATTACGCGTCAACGCGTTCTCCCCTCATGGAGTCGGCGGTCCTTAACTGGCACGTCGAAGACACCATCATGGTGGGGGAGCGGTTCGCCTGTGTTGGGCGCTGCAAACAGATTTTCGTCATCGATGAAAAGTGCGGCGGTGCCGCCAACCAGATGCTGATTGCGGTTAGCATCATCAAAGAATCGCTCGCCGAAGGGCGCATCGTTCTCGGTAGCGCTGACAGGCTCCTCGTTATGACGCAGGTTCCCTGGGATATTGACGACGACCCTGAACTCAACCGCAAGAACCGGAAATGCGCCGCTGTTGGCGCTCTGGCTCAGGCCGCGCGACTCGAGCGCATCTTCCGTGACAGGTTCCCGGAACTTGTACCGCATCTTGAGGTCCAGGCAGCCACGATCAGCGATCGCTATGATCTCGACCTTTGCGACCTGACCCTGCCGCGGCCGCTTGTCGTGACCCCGGCGGGAAACGCCTTCACGCCGGCGATGTAAAGCCCTTCTAGCTCTCAGCTTAAATATCTAGAGCAAGGAGGGTATTTTTTATAATTATTTTCGTTCTCTCACTTATCCCCCCTAAATCTGTTAAATGATTGACCTTAAAGGCCAAACGGCGTAAACTTTCGCGGTTAAAAATAAGGATGCTAAAAGCCTTATGGCCTTACTTCGATTGTTGAAATTGCTGTTTTTCGGAGAGAGAGTTACCGAACCCGCTCAAAGTTTTGTGACTACAAGAGATGAGGAGTTTGAACAGGTAGGGGAGGAGATAAAAACCATTGTCAAAAATTTATACGCTGGGCGATCACTTAGGATTAGAGCCGTTGACGGTGGCTCAACGAACGCAGAAGAAATAGAGCTTACCGCTTTAAACAATGCTTATTACGACATTGATCGATTTGGTTTGTCGTTTGTCGCCTCACCGCGCCATGCATATATTCTTTTTGTTACTGGACCCATTACCCGCAACTTGGAACGTGCTGTTCGCACCACTTATGAAGCGGCTCCGCAACCGTGTTTAGTCGTGGCTATTGGCGACGGTGCCTGCACGGGTGGTATCTGGAAAGATTCTTATGCGGTGGTCGGGCCCGTGGAATCTGTCATTCCCGTGCATGTTCGGATACCCGGTGATCCGCCGACCCCGACAAATATTCTGCGTGGTCTGCTTGAGGCATTAAAGCAAACTCGCGTCTAGCCCTATGTCAGCTGAACTTATACCAGTACTCTTTGCACTTTCACTCTTGACGCCACTTCTTGCGGCCGCTATTGCTTATCTTCCGTTCGCTCAGGCGCATCGCGTAAGCAACACTATTTTGGGCCTAGGCGCCAGCTTTGGCACTCTCGTTGGTTTACAAATAGCAACCGGAGGCACCGGCGTTACGCCAGTAATCTTACCGCAAGATTTAGCCAGTCAATTGCCTGAAAATGTCGTAAACGTACTTGCCTCGTTATTTTTTAACATGAGCTTTACACTTGACCGCTTTGCCGCAATTTTTTACGGTTTAGTTAATGGCGTGGCGGCTTTAACCGCACTTTACGCCATTTTTTACTTGCCGCACTACCAAACCGTGTACCACGTAAAAATCGTGAACGCTCTCACCGGACTCTTTGTTCTTGGCATGCTCGGGGTAATCGTGGCTACAAACATCATTGGTTTCATGTTCTTTTGGGAGATCATGTCTTTGAGTTCTTTTTTCCTCGTCATGGCTGAGCGAACTGCCACCTCGAGACAGGCCGCCATGCTTTATTTGATCATGACGCATGTGGGAGCATTGGCTTTGACCGCTGGATTCTTTCTCCTCTCTGCTGGTGCGCTACTTAGTCCGTTCTCGCTTATTACGCTTGCAGCGGCTGAACTTTCGCCAAATGTTTTATCTGGTGCTTTGGCTCTTCTAACTTTTGGTTTTATTGCTAAGGCTGGTTTGGTCCCGTTTCATGTCTGGCTCCCCGAGGCTCATTCTATGGCGCCAAGCCATGTTTCGGCCCTCATGTCAGGAGTGATGCTTAAAGTTGCGCTGTATGGTTTCTTGCGCGTCACCTTATTTATGGTGCCGGGAATCCCTGGCTGGCTACCGGTAGTTATTTTGACCCTCGGTTTACTGTCAGCTGTTTTGGGTGTGCTTTACGCCGTCGTGGAGCGTGATATTAAACGTCTTTTGGCCTACTCATCAATTGAAAACATGGGTTTAATTTTTTCTTTTTTGGCCGTTGCTTTGTTTGCCGCCCAAGAAGGAAACACAGTTTTCATGGAGGCCTGTCTTTTTGCGGCCATGTTTTTAGCCATCGCTCACGCCTTTGTAAAATCTGGACTCTTTATGATGGCGGGGACAATTATTACATCACTACACACTCGTAGTCTTGAGGACATGGGCGGCTTGGCTCGCCGTATGCCGCAGTTTTCGCTCGTGGCTTGTGCTTTGGCTCTCGCCGCCGCCGCGCTCCCGCCATTTGGACCGTTTGTGGCTGAGTGGACATTTTTACAAGCGCTCCTCGGCTCCCTCACTGGCTCGTCAATTGCTTTAACTGTGGCCTTGGTTTTTACCTTAGCCATTATTGGACTCGTTGCGGGTTTGGCGCTCTTTGCCATGGTCAAACTTTACGCCATTGCCTTTTTGGCATGGCCACGCACACCCCAGGCTAGGGAAGCTATAGAACCAGAAATCGGTCTAATGCTGCCTAGTTTTTTGGCGGCAGCCGTGGCGCTTCTTTTGGGGCTCTTGGCGCCCCGAGTTTTGTTTGAGCTTGGCGCGCAGTCACTTGTGGCTTCACCCCAAGTCATCACCGTTCAAGGGGGGTCGCTCATACCACTTTCTTTGACCCTGGTTTTTATAGCCATCATGGCGGTCATCACGCTCATCCGTTATCTCGTTACTGATTCGTCTAAAAAACGTGAGTACCCAACCTGGGATTGCGGCCAACCACTGACCCCTCGCATGGAGTACACGGCCACTGCTTTTTCTGGCCCCATTCGCTTTTTCTTCCGTTTTATTTTGCGGACCCGTAAGGAGCTTATTTCAACACCTGTCGTCGCAACTAATCCCTGGATCGCAACCAAACGTTTTAATCTGACTATTAATTCCATTTGGTACGACCTGTTGTACGTGCCTGTTGGGCAGGGCCTTATGTTGCTCTCAGGTCTGACGCGACGCATTCAAAGCGGACGCATTCAGCTTTATGTCGGACTCATTATGGCCGCCCTACTTGTGACTTTGGTTTTTGCCGTATGAACCCACTACTAATCGCACTCATTCAGCTTTTACTCGTGCTTGGTTTGGCGCCTCTTGCCATTGGCTTAACCCGTTTTTTTAAAGCTCGGCTTCAGGGTAGGCAAGGAGCGGCACCATGGCTTCCATACATTTCCTTCGCCACCATGCTAAAAAAGGAAAATGTAGTTTTAAGTCAGGCCTCGTGGATGTTTACAGTGACGCCTTATATGGTTCTTGGATCAGCAATCTTTTTGGCCCTAGTTTTACCGCTAGTAAGCCTTGGTCAGTTCACCTCTGAACTAGGTAACCTTTTTGTGGTGGCCTCGGTGCTAGTTTTGGGAGCAGCGTTTCTTGTTATGGGAGGCCTCGAGAGTGCGAGCGCTTTTGGCGGTATGGGCGCGAGCCGCGAAATGACCATTACCGCACTTCTTGAGCCAACAATTATTTTAACCCTCGCCACTCTATTCGTGATTACGGGTAGCTCTAACGTAGGCGAAATGATGGGCTTCTTTGCTGTAAATAACCCCTGGTTTCCTTTTGTGGCCGTGCCCACACTCCTCTTGCCGCTTGGTGCGCTCTTCCTTATTGCCTTAGCTGAAAACGCTCGATACCCGGTTGATAATCCAGCCACTCATTTGGAGCTCACCATGGTTCACGAAGCTATGGTTTTGAATTACTCGGGGCCGTATCTAGCTATGCTCGAGTACGCTTCAGCTCTCAAATTAACCATCTTCGGTCTCCTCATTGCTAATTTCATTTTTCCGTTTCCACTCCTTAACGTGGCCCTTAATTTTGGCGGAGCGATGATTGATATCTTGGCAGTGTCGCTCGTGACTTTGCTTAAACTTGCGCTAATCATGTTGCTCGTGGCGCTTTTTGAGTCAACCATTGTTAAGATGCGTTTTTACCGAGTGCAAGAGTATCTTACGGCCTCCTTCTTTATTGCTTTGGCCGGTTTGTCACTGGCTATTATTTCGCACATCGTATGATTACTCCAAACGTCGTCATCGTGGCCGCTTGTGTGGCCATCACGGCTCTTGCCTTTCTTATGAGTGGCAAGTTTCGCTTAGGTCAAATTGTTCGTTATTTTTCATTTCAATCAGCCTTCCTGGCTCTGTTATTCGCGGCTCTGGCCATGACCGGGGACCCGCATCTATACGTGAGCGTGGTCGGTGTTTTGGTACTCAAAGTGGTAGCAATTCCTTTGATAATTCTGTGGACAGCCTCTCACTCAGGAGCAAGTGGTCGCTTGATTTCGCTAGTACGCCCCGCGCCGTCTTACTTTATGGCAGGTTTCATGCTGCTCCTTGCGGTTTTGGCCGGTCGAGCCTTGGGGCCACAGGTGGCTAACCTTGATTCCACCCTCGTCATAGTTATGGTGAGCGCTCTTGCGGTTATGCTTCTTGGGGTGGCGTTTCTTATGATGCGTCGCGACTTGTACTCGCAAATTATTGGTTTCCTAACGCTCGAAAACGGCATCTCGATGCTTGGTGCAGCCATTTTGGGGGCCATACCATTTCTTATTGAGGCCGGTATCTTTTTTGTCATTACAATTGGCGCTGTGCTTATGAGTCTGCTGTCGCGTCGCTTAAAGGAGTTGTACGCGGTTGAAGACACCTTTGAGCTTATTGAACTTGTTGAATAAATGTATGGTTTCCCCGATTCTCTTACTCTCAGTCCTGGTCTTAGGGGCGGTCGCCGCCTACGCGCCGCTACCTGAAAGGCGGATACGCGAACTCGGCATCGTTTTCATGTCGGCTGCAAGCCTAATTGCCGCCCTCATAGCTATTCCAGGATTTGCTTCTACGCGGTTCTTTGGTCCAAGTGAAACTTGGTACATTGATGGTTTAGCGGCGCTCGTCGTTTTAATGATTGCTGTTGTGTCTTTAACAGCAACTTTCGTGAGTCACCGTTATTTATCTTACGAACACCAGGCGGGGATAGTCTCGTTACAAGACATTCGTTTGTATTATTTTTGTTTACCTATTTTTGTGGGCGCCATGTACGCTGCAGTCATGGCCAATAACGCCGGCATTATGTGGATTGCCCTTGAGTCAACCACTCTTGCCACCACGCTACTCGTATCTTTTTATCGCAAACGTTCGGCGATCGAAGCGGCTTGGAAATATGTAATTTTGTGTTCACTCGGCATATCATTAGGTCTCGTGGGTGTGATTTTGACCGCGGCTGCGGTCAGCGTGGAAGGGAGTGAAGTGTCGTTTGTCCTGTCAAATTTGAGGAGCGCCGCCGAAACCGGTATAGCGCAAACCACTCTCCTTAAATTTGCTTTCGTATTTTTACTCATCGGTATCGGTACCAAGATTGGCTTTGTGCCCATGCACACTTGGTTACCTGATGCACACAGTAAAACCCCATCGCCTATTTCGGCGCTCCTCTCGGGCGTGTTATTGAACGTAGCCTTTGTCTCATTATTACGCTTTAAGTTTATTACTGATGCCGCGCTTGCCGATAATGGTGCCTGGACGGGGATGTTACTTATGATTTTTGGGCTACTTTCCATTTTTGTGCCCGGCCTTATCATGCTTAGATCGAATAACTACAAACGACTCCTAGCTTATTCCTCAATTGAACACATGGGCCTATTGGCTTTTGCCTCAGGACTTGGCCCAGCCGGATTGATTCCAGCGTTCATGCATATGCCGGCTCACGCCCTTGCAAAAAGCAGCATGTTCTACGGGGCTGGTGAAATTTTAGCTAAGTACAAAACCACAGAATCAAACAATATTCATGATATCGGTGCTCGTTATCCAACCCTCGCCTGTTTATTTATTTTAAGCCTCCTTGGTTTATTGGCCATACCGCCATCTGGCTTGTTTGCAAGTGAGTTAATTATGATCGGTTACGGTCTTCAGGAGTTCACCTGGCCAACACTCCTCATGCTACTTGGTTTGGTCATTGTCATGGCGGCCATGATGCGTCACGTCATAAACATGCTTTGGGGAGAAACCTCTGCACCGAGTGAAAAAGAACCTTTTAACATTACCTATCTAATGATTGCTATTCACCTCGTGCTGCTTGCTGCACTTGGTGTCTGGTCCCTTACGCCACCGGGTCTTGAATTTGTTGTCGGACTAGTTTCTTCAACCAATCCTGCTTCTTTATGAGTACCCATGATATTTTAACCAACGTACTTGGCTTAACCGTGAAGGAGGAGCGGGGAGTTCTTCGTACAATCGTGCCACGAGAACGTTTAGCTGAGGTAGTTGACGAACTCGTAAATTGCCGCGGTTTAACCGCCAAAGTCGAGACTATTGAGTCTCCGGATAATCTTAATGGCTCTGGATTAGCCCTGGCCTTGATGTTTGCGACCGACGAGCGGGCAGAGAGCGGCACTTTTAAGGTTCACGCACTTTTACATGATGACGCTCAGCATGCTTGGCTTATGGTTTCCACAGAGTTGCCTGAACTGGATCCTACTTATCCGGCGGTCACCAAGCTCGTTATGGCAGCTCACTGGTATGAGCGTTACCTCCACGACATGTTCGGTATAACGCCAGTTGGACACCCTGATCTTCGGCGTCTCGTCCATCATGAGAACGTTCCCGAAAATCATTTTCCGCTCAGAAAAGATTTTGCTTGGAACGCCAAGATGGAACAAGCTCAGGTGCCGTATCCCATGCAGGCGGTAGAGGGGGAGGGGGTGTTCGAAATTCCTGTAGGACCGATTCATGCCGGGATTATTGAACCCGGTCACTTCCGGTTTAATGTGGCAGGCGAGCGGATTATTACGCTTGAGGGTAAATTATTTTTTACCCATAAGGGTGTCGAGAAACTTTTGGAAGGCAAGACTATAAGTGACGCCCTGCCGTTTGTTGAAAGAATCTCTGGTGATGCAGCGGTGTCTCACGCTTTGGCTTTTGTTCAGGCAGTTGAGGCTGTGGCGGAGGTTGAGATTTCAGACCGAGCCAAGGGACTCCGTACATTGTTTAACGAGCTCGAGCGAGCTACCATGCATCTCCATGATTTGGCCAATATTATTGGCATGGGAACCGGTTACACGGTGGCTGCAGCTCAAGGCTTCCGCCTTAAGGAAAGGCTTATGCGTCTATCAGATAAACTTGTCGGCAATCGTTTTTGGCGAGGTTTGGTGGTGCCTGGGGGAGTAGCAAAAGACTTAACCGCCAATGAACTTAAACATACTCAAGAGGTTGCTTGTGCAGTGATTGATGAAATGGTCAAGCTTGTACGCACATTTTTACGTTCTGATGGTTTGCGCGATCGTTTAGAGACAACCGGTATTTTAACGAGCGAGGCTGCTCGGGCTTACGGCGCGGTTGGCGTACCAGCTCGGGCTTCGGGAATTGATCGGGATATGCGTCGTGATCACCCCTACGCCGCTTACGTCAGATTTGCACCGATGGTTATAAAAAAGAGCACAGGCGATGTTTTCGCTCGCGTCATGGCACGGCTTGATGAGCTTCAGGAAACGCGTCGCTTGATTTGCGAGATTTGTAAAACGCCAGGCGAGGGTCGGGCTATGGTGCCCTGCTCGCCTCAAACTGGGCTTGGCATTGGCGTCAGCGAAGGCTCCCGCGGCGAAACATTGCATGTTGTCATAATGAAGGGTGGAGTCATTGCTCGTCAGGTAGCGCGTGATCCTTCGTTTTGCAACTGGCCATTGTTTGCTGAAATCGGACCAGGCAATATCGTGCCAGATTTTCCCCTGTGCAATAAGTCACTAAACTTAAGTTATTCTGGAACCGATCTCTAGGCTGTCTTTTAGCTCTTAAATATCCTAAAAACTAATAGCTAAAGCAACAGCTTCATAATATTGATAAATTTTGCTAAGATAGTTCTTATATGAAGGGAGTTAAAATTTTTGTCGTAGCCGTTTTGGCACTTATTGGTCTTCTAAGTAGCTTATCGCTTGCGATGGCGGCTTTGACCGGCCCGGTTGACCTACCATCACAACCCTTGGAGCTTACGGCACGAAAGGGTCAGGTGTTAGTTGAAAAAGCTGACACAAATAATTTTGAGGATGTCGTCGGCACGGTTCAAGTTTTACCGGGTGATACCGTGCAAACCGGACCAGATGGCGAGGCCAGCGTTAATCTATTTGATGAAGGCGTTTTGCACATTGCGCCTAACTCGGTAATCGTGCTTGAAGAAATATTATGGGACGAGGCAGAACCCGACGTACTTCAGGGAAATGTTTTTCTTGAGGCCGGCGGGTTGTGGTCGCGAATTTTTGATTTTGTTTCAGCAAATTCTTCGTTTGAAGTACGTACGAGCTCAACCGTCGCCACGGTTAGGGGAACAACTTTTTGGGTTACCGCCGAAGAGCAAGATTTGACTCGCGTTTACGTAGACGATCACCGGGTTAACATGAAGTCGCTTTCAAACAATGAAACGCTTGATGTCACAAATGGCAAAATGGCTAGATTGCATTATGTCAATAATGAAGCAAAAATCGGTTTCGTAAACCCCACCACGGGTGACCAAACACTCATTGAAATATATAAAAAATGGGACACCGAGTACGAAGCAGAAGTCATGGCTCGTAAATTGGCCTTAGCCAAAGATGCCCGACCCTATGAGCCGGGTAGTTTTATGTCAGACCTTGAACGCTTGGCAGAAAACTTGCGGCTTTGGTTAGCTAATGAGACCAAGGAAAATGAATTGCGTTCTCACATGGTAATTAAGAGACTTCTTGATGCTTATATCGCGCTTAATGAGCATGATAATTCCGGCCAAGCTAGAGATTTAGTTAAGGAAGCCCGTCAGTTGGCTGGTCCAGAAATTGGACAGAATCCTGATGTTCGTCGAGTTATTTTGTACTTTGGTCGGTTGAATCTTGGACCAGACAAAGACTGGGGCGAAGAGATTTTGCGTGATGTGCCAAACGAGACCATTGAAGCGGCTGCTCAAAACGGGGTAATTGAAGTCGAAACTGAGGCGACGCTTGAGGTAGCGCCAAAACCGTCAACTACGGCACCGGTTTTACAACCAGACCCTAAACCCACACCTGAGCCAGTTCAAGAAGAGCCAGAGGTTGCAGAGCCAACACAACCCGTTATCGAAGAACCAGTTGTCGAACCTGTGGTTGAGCCACAGCCGGTTCCAGATCAACCTACGGCTGTCGTCGTGCCTACACCAACTTCGCTGTCGCTCATTATTGACGACAACGCCTTGTACGTAGGAGAGACGACAACCCTCAGAGTTTATCAACATTGGTCTAATGGCATGCAAACCGACGTAACTGAATCCGTTGACTGGTCTGTGAGCACTGATCAGCAAATTGGTAAACCGTATGGTTATATAAAAGATAATGTCTTTACTGCTGAGTACGCTGGCGACGCCACAATAACCGCATATTATACTGATCCAGACAACACTCGTTGGACCGCGCTAGGTAATGTCACTATCAGTCAATGGTCAACTACAACTTTCCCCTTGTACCTAGATTACTAATTACTTGCGATCGTTTGCAAAATCGCTGGCCATTCATTCTTGGAGCCCTATTGTTTACCGGACTAATCGTGCTCGGGGAAATTTTAGGCTTTGCCCGAGGTCTTGATTTGCGTTTACAAGACGCTTTCCTTACAAAACAAAGAGCGAATTCAGACATTGTCATTGTAGCCATTGATAATAAAAGTATTCAGGAACTTGGCGTTTGGCCATGGCCAAGAGAATTTCATGCCGAGCTTATAGATAAGCTTTTAATAGCTCAGGTTGAGGCCATCGGTTATGACGTGACCTTCTCGGAAACCAGCAACACCGTAAGCGACCAAGCCTTAGCGGATTCACTCGCTAGAGCCAAAGAGAAAACGCACATTGTACTAGCTGGGGAAGCGGTCATTGAGCTTAATGAAGAAACTGGTTTTCAGGCTACTTCGTTGCTTTTGCCGCTCGCTCAATTTGCCGATCTGGTTGATGGTTTTGGGCCGACCACACTACTACCGGATGCTGACGGTGTGGTCCGCGCTGCTCCTTTAGCTGTTCAAAAAAACGGTGAACTTGTTGCCTTTTTTGCTCCTGTGATCACTGAGCAGGAGGTTGTCTCTCAGATTTATCAGATTCCATTTGTAGGTGACGCTGGCAGTTACTCTACGGTGAGTTTTGTTGATGTTCTTAAAGGTCGTGTCGAGCAAAATGTACTCGCACACAAATTAGTACTAGTTGGCGCTACGGCGCCTGATCTTCATGATGAGTATCTGACACCGTTTCGTGGGAATGGGGCGACTCCGGGCGTCGAAATTCAGGCCAATATTATCCAAGGGCTAAGGCAGGCGAGAGAGATCATGAGTTTATCAACAACAGAGCGATCTAGTTTAATTTTCTTGCTTGGACTTTTGGTGATTGGCTTAAGTGCTGTTCTGCGTTTACGTTTGTCGATTGCGATTAATTCAGCCATGCTCTTGGCCTATTTTATAGTCGCTTTTGCCCTCACAAGCGAAGATATTTTGCTGCCCGGTCTCATGCCCGTAACCCTTCTTATTGGTCTTACCGGGGTTGATATTATTGCGCGTTACAAAGAAGAATTTTCACGACGCGCCTTTGTGCAAAAAGCTTTTGGACACTACATTTCGCCCAAAATGGTTGAGCAATTGGTACAGGGTGACGTACCGCTTGAGCTTGGGGGAGTAAAGAAAGAGTTGTCGATATTGTTTTCTGATATTCGTGGCTTTACCTCGCTGTCTGAGAAACTTTCTCCCGAAGAACTTGTCTCGTTGCTTAATGAATATCTGGACACCATGACTCAAGTTATTCTTGAGGAAGAGGGCACAGTTGATAAATACATCGGTGACGCAATCATGGCCTTTTGGGGTGCACCGATCCCGGTAAAAAATCATCATGAAAAAGCAGTGCGAGCAGCATTGCGAATGAAACACGCACTGGCTGAACTGCAAAGACGATGGGCTTTGGCCGGCAAGCCAAAGATTAATATCGGTATTGGGATAAATAGTGGCCTCGTGGTAGTGGGGAATATTGGTTCAACTAAACGGTTCGATTACACGGTTATTGGCGATAACGTTAATCTGGCCTCGCGACTTGAGGGGTTAACCAAGCTATACGAACTCACCTTGCTTATCACTCAGGCGACTCGTCAACACCTGCCGGAAAACATTGTGACGCGACCAATTGATTTTGTGGCTGTGAAAGGAAAAAAAGAGCCAGTTAGAATTTTTGAAGTTGTGGGGTATGACCAAGATATAGATCAAGCAACTAAGCATAATGTGGCAAAATTTTCAGAGGCCATGCAATTTTACTCTGAGAAAAATTTCACTAAGGCGAAGAAAATATTTGTTGTCTTGTCACGAACTGGTGACGTAGCTGCTGCACTTTTTGTGGAGCGTTGTGATGAATATCTAAAAAATCCACCGGGCGAGGAATGGAATGGGGTGTTTGTGGCCAAAGATAAATAAACCCCCTCGATTAGAATTAGAGGGGGTGCGTTAGCCAATCACACTCGCGTGACTGAGGGGTGTTGCGAACGCGCGATCGATAGTTCTTACGATGTAGGAGACGAGTTCCATGTCCGAGATGCCAAGCACGTTGGCCATCCTCGCGATGTGCGGATTGTAACCAGCCGAGACAACGAACGGCATACGCAGTTGGAAACTCGGGTGGTAGATACGAGCCTTGTCTTCCGGATTTGGTCCGTGGCGTGATGGGACGTACGCCCTCAGGATCCGTACCTCAGGCCGCCCTTGTGTCGACTTCACGTAAAGAATGATAATTCGATTGGCGTTGTGGGCTCGCATCACGTTTTTTACTTCGTCGTAAATATCCGTGCCACTAAGCGTTTTACTTTCACCGAATCGAACGTTACTCACACTGACGTAGAACCGCTGCTCGCCTTCGGTAAGGGTTTTCATTGGCCCTCCTTGCTCAGACCGGAGATGTAAGCGGGTAAAAGAATAGTCGTTTTTTTATTTTTCGTCAATGATTTTTCGTTAATGCTTTAATTATTCAATCGATCATTAGCATTTCACGACGCAAGCAGCTGGGGTATACGAAAAAAACTAGACCGAGTAAAATGCTACCACTATGGCCGAGCCTGAAAAAACTCCAGACTCTAGACCCAAGACTCTAGACATAAAGGACCTCAAAGATACGCACGAGGAATTGCTCATTGACTTGAATGAGGAGCAAAAAGCGGCCGTAACGCACGGCGAGGGGCCTTTGATGATTGTGGCTGGTGCCGGGACCGGGAAGACCACAGTTATTACGCGACGGATTGCCTGGCTAATTGATCAGAAAAAGGCCAAGCCCGAAAATATTTTGGCGTTAACCTTCACTGAAAAGGCGGCTAACGAAATGGAAGAGCGGGTGGATCGACTGCTACCAATCGGTTACATCGACATGGAGATCGCCACTTTTCATGGTTTTGCCGAGCGCATACTACGTCGTCATGGTCTTGACATTGGACTACCTCCTGATTTTTCTATTTACACTGAGGTTGACGCCTGGCTCATGATGCGTAAGAGCCTTGATCGTTTTGCTCTTGAATATTTTCGCCCGCAAGGCAATCCCTCAAAATTCTTTCGGGCCATGCTCCAGCATTTTTCGCGAGCCAAGGACGAAGGTATTACGCCTGAGCGTTATCTGAATTGTGTCGAGGAACTCATTTCAAAAAAAAGCGGTGGAGCGCCAGAAACTTTTCTGGCCATGAAAGATGAAGACAAATTAGAACTGCAAAGATGGCAAGAGCTAGCTAAAGCGTACGCTACCTACGAACAGCTGCTAAAAGAAAATGGAGCTCTCGACTTTGGTGGGCTACTCATGGAGGTGCATCGTTTGTTCCAGGATCGACCTAATATACTTAAGGAGTATCGTGATCTTTTTACTTACCTTGTCGTTGATGAATTTCAGGATACTAACAGTATTCAGTACAAAATAGTTAAACAACTAGCTGAACCTAAACGTAACATCACTGTAGTTGGTGATGACGATCAAGCGATTTATAAATTTCGAGGTGCGGCCCTCGCTAACATATTGTCTTTTCGTTCGGATTTCCCCGAGACTAAGAAGATCGTATTGACTAACAACTACCGAAGTGGAAAAAATATCCTCGAGGCTGCTTATAAGCTTATTCAATTTAATAATCCACATCGATTAGAAGCCACCGAAGGATTAACGAAAGCCTTGTTGTCCAATCAAACACATGACGGGTTTGTGCATCACGTGCACTGTGCCACGCTCGATGACGAAGTCGAATCTGTGTCGCAGGAAATTCTTCGCCTGGCAGAAAAAGAAAGCGTTCCGTGGAGTGAGATGTGTGTCTTGGTTCGCGCTAACGATGCTGCCGACCCCTTCATCGAATCGCTTGAGCGCTCAGGTATACCGTATCGCTTTGTAGCCCTGGCTGGACTTTACACGGAACCAATAATTCTTGACGCCCTAGCTTACCTTAGAGTAGTTGACCTGCCCTTTAATAGTGTCTCGGCTTATCGCTTAGTGAGCCATCCGCGTCTTGGTCTTAATGAGCGTGACTTGGCTGAACTAATGATGTACGTTCGTCGCAAGGGAATTTCAATTCTCGAGGCCATGGAGAGCGTGACTCAAGCGATTGGAGTTTCTATGGAAGGACGGGGGCGGTTACTTGAACTGTTAAAAATTATTTCTGAACTGCGGACCGCAGCCAAAAGACTACCGGTCACTGAGTTGTTTGTAAAAACGTTAAAAGATACGGGTATTCTGGGTGACATTACGGTCCTCCCCGAAGCTGAACAACAGACAGCCTTTCAGCATTTAGATGCTTTTCTATCGCGACTTAGAAAGTTCGTAGCTACTCGTGATGATAAGAGTCTTCAGGCTTTTCTTGAAGAATTCGATGCTGAACGAGAGGCCGGAGAGGCTGGCGCCTTGTCTCATACCGACGAAGAAGGTCCTGACGTAGTTCAGATAATGACCGTACACGCAGCTAAAGGATTAGAATTCAGGTATGTTTTTGTAGTAAATCTCGTTGAACAAAGATTTCCTTCGGTTAATCGCAGTGAAGCGCTGCCGCTCCCGAGGGAGCTTGTAGCTAGTATTCCAGAACTTGACGATCATTTAGCCGAAGAGCGTCGCTTGTTTTATGTGGCTATGACGCGAGCAAAAGAGGGTTTATATTTGGTCTCGGCCCACGATTATGGGGGAACACGCGAGCGCAAACCATCTCGCTTTGTGACCGAACTCGGTTTTGTATTACCTGAGAAACCAAAAGCAACCTCAATTCACGTTCTTAAACAGACAGCTGTCACTGTGCCGCCGCGTGAGATGCACGTTCCAGCGCTCAAAACCGTGAGTTTTTCACAAATTGCAGCTTTTTCTACTTGTCCCAAGCAATACAAGTACGCCCATATTTTAAAAGTTCCGACTTTTGGTCGACATCAATTTAGCTTTGGTCAATCCATGCACCATACGTTACAACGTTTTACCGAGCAGATATTGGAACGCCAGCGGGCTACTCAAGGTTCATTATTCGGCCAAGCATCCTTGAATCCAATCCCAAGTGAAAAAGAATTATTTGAACTTTTTGAACAGAATTTTATTGATGAATGGTACGCCTCAGTGGCGCAACGAGATGAATATCAGGCTATCGGTCGAGCTTCGCTCAAAACGCTTCGCGAACAGTTTGTGGCGGCTACACCAACCATTTATGCGGTTGAAAAAGGTTTTACCTTAAAGCTTGGTGAGGTAGTGGTCAAAGGACGCATTGATCGCATCGATTCGACAGCGGATGGTCTTGAAATTATCGATTACAAGACTGGAAGTCCAAAAACTCGTCTTGATTGGGAAGATAAACGTCAACTTATTTTGTATGCCATTGCTGTTGAGCAGTGTTTTGTAGGGGCCCCAGCGGTCAAAAAGTTGACCTATTATTACCTTAACAACAATCAGACTGTCTCCTTTGAGCCAAAAGAAACCGATAAAGAAAAACTTCGTGAAATTATTATTGAAACTTGTGAAAAAATAATGCAGAGTGATTTTGCTCCCGAACCAGACATAATCAAGTGCAAGTATTGCGATTTTAAAGACATTTGTCCGGCGGCTAGATTCTAAGAGACTGAAGACCCAAGTAGCAAATTATGTTTGAGGATGTGCCTAAACGTCAGTCGGTTCCGATTTCAGCTGCTAGTTTACTAAGCGGCATGTTGGCTCGTTACGGCATAGCGCCTCAGGTGCTTGCCGCTCGAGTAGTGGCGCGCGCTAACGAGCTTTTACTTGAGCTCATCGGTTCTGAACAAATAGAGGACGCAAAGGTTTTAAGTTTTGTCGATCATGTACTTGTCGTGGCTTGCCGCCACCCGGCAGCCCGCTTTGCACTTGGTGTTCATGGCGACGATTTAGCGCGTAAACTTGAGCAAGTATTTCCGGACATTCAAATCCATACGGTTCGATTTGATTTAAAACCAGACGAATGGTCTAAGCGTGAAGCCTGGCGATGAGTGGTACAATTAGGTTATGACCCTTCGTCAATACCTTGTTACCTTGTTTGTCGGCACCGCCGCTGCTATCGCGGCGTGGTTTGTAGTGCTTTTAGCCATAAACCCAGTGACTTCTGGTAATCTAGTTTTTGCAGCCTTTTATTTGACCCTAGCTTTTAGTTTAGCCGGACTCTTTACCATGCTTGGCACAGTTGTTCGGGCCAGTCGAGAGCCAGAAGCAGAAGTTCGCCCTCTCGTTACTCGATCACTTCGTCAGGGCCTGCTTCTTACAAGTATAGTTATAGGGTCGTTGTATTTAATGGCAATCGGTCTTTTTACAGGACTTATTGGAATTTTCGTGATCCTTGGGGCCGGACTCCTTGAAATGTTTTTCCTCTTGGGCAGTGAGCGTACACAGGAAGTGGATAGCACGTCTTGAGGTGGCTAGGGGGGTGTGATTCAATGCCTGCGCTTCCCCTCCTATGCTTAATCGTTTTCTGGGGCAATTCTCTAAGGATATTGCTATTGACCTCGGTACTTCAAATACCAGGGTTTTTGTGCGCGAGCGAGGTATTGTGATGCATGAACCCTCGATTGTGGCCGTAAATACTCGGGCTAACCACATTCTGGCTGTCGGGACTGCCGCTAAAGATATGCTCGGTAAAACTCCGCCGCACATTGTTACCACTAAGCCGCTTATGAAGGGAGTTATTTCTGATTTTGAAATCGCTGAAAAAATGTTGCGATATTTTGTTGATAAGGTTCACGAGGACGGTTTCACCCTGGTACCTAGGCCGCGGGTGATTATGACTGTACCGCTTGAAATTACCGAAGTGGAACGCAAGGCGGTTGAAGACGCGGCGCTCTCGGCTGGCGCGCGTCAGGCCTATCTTGTAGAGGCACCGCTCGCTGCAGCGGTTGGCGCTGGGCTGCCCATTCAGGAAGCAGTAGGTAACATGATAGTTGACATTGGCGGTGGCACGACCGAAATTGCCGTTATTTCTTTGGGCGGCATTGTGACCTGGAAGTCGCTCGTCGTGGCTGGTGAAGAAATGACCCGCAATATTATTCAGTACGCGCGCGATATCTTTAATCTGCTTATCGGTGAACGGGTGGCTGAAGAAGTGAAATGTCGTATTGGGAGCACGATGGATATGGGTAGTGCTATGGAAATGGAAATGCGTGGTCGTTATCTATTGAATGGTTTGCCGAAGCAGGTAATTATTCACGATGGTCAGGTTCGTGAGGCTTTGTACAGATCGGTTCAACAGATTGTAGAAAACATCAAAGCCAGCATTGAAGTCACACCACCCGAGCTCGTGGCTGATATTTACGAACGCGGAATTGTTTTAACTGGTGGCGGCGCCTTATTAAAAAATCTTGATCGAACTATTGCTCGTGAAACCGACATTCCTGTTCGTGTGGCCGACGATCCGCTTACCGCTACCGTCCGCGGGGCTGGCTTGCTGCTTGATAACGAGTCTCTGCTTACCGATGTCACCTTGCCATCTACGGGTTCAACGAATTAGGTTTTAAGTTAGTTATACTTTTCTTATTTAAATTCGCATGCTTGGTTCCTGGCGTTCCTCAAATGCTACCCGCTTAGCGCTTAGAAATTTGTTTATTGCGTTACTTATTGTTTTTATCTTAACCCTTCTTAACCGTCTGCCTGGCGTTGAGCGAGTCACTAATAAATTCCAAGCATCTATCGTCACAGCCGGAACTGAAATGGGCAAAATTCTAAACCGAATTTTCGTTTCCGAAGATTCACTAAAAACGCAATTAACCGCCTGCCAAGAAGATCAAGCGCGCCTGTCGGTAATGGTTGTGGCTATCGACAACCAAACTAAAGAAATTAGTGAGTTACGTTCACTCCTGAATTATTCAGCGCCAGTTGAAACGAAACCAATTGCAGCTCGGATTATTGCTCGGGCGGCCTTTGGTGAATCGAGTAACGTACTCATTGATCAAGGAGAAAACGATGGTGTCATAAAAGGGGCAGCAGTAGTTGTTGGCGAAGGGATGCTTTACGGTCTTGTTCACGAGGTGCGACCCCAGACCTCTTTAGTTCGCTTAATTACTCATGGAGAGGTTCAGGTGCCAGTCGGAATATCCGGAAAAAAACAAACAATTGGACTTACTCACGGCAGGGAAGGGGACCTGATTTCAATGGAGTTCGTACCTCAGGAGGTGGAATTATTTTTAAATGATTTGGTGGTGACAAGTGGCCTCGATGGTAATCTGCCGCCTGGATTAATTGTTGGCAAAGTATCAGAAATTATCAATATCGAAAGTGCGCCGTTTCAGGAAATACTTCTGTCCTTACTGTTTGACCCTCAAGATACCACGGCGATTCTTGTCCTAGTTCCTCAAATATGAACTTGGGCAGAGTTATTTTTGAAGGAGTACTCATCTGGGTTATTATCTTAGTTCAGGGTTCATTTATTCATTCGTTGAGCGAACCGTTTTCGGCCTTTCCGCTACTTCTTGTCTGGGGCCTAGTCATCCTTCATGAACGATCCCTTGTCTGGGGTACTTGGTGGCTTGTGCTAGCTGGATTCCTGTTAGAAATCCGCGGTCTTGGTGTGGGACTAACCGTGGTCTACGCTCTAACTGCGGTGGTAGCAGTGTTACTTATCAGATCGGTTTTTGCCAAACGCTCATTACTCGGTTTATTTGGGGTGACTATTATTTCTAGTTTGGCCTTTTTAGTTTTATGGCTCTGTAGCACAATAGTGGTAAACGCCTGGTATGGCGAACCGCTTTTACTAGGCGTCAATCCTTCCGCCTTACTTTTTGTTCTGATCTCGGTTCCTATGGTTGTGGTCAGCGTGTCTTCCTTTAAACGACGAGTTACCAACCTTTTGCATCGTCGTGTTGATACACCGGCGCTTTATGACCTCCCGACACACCCGTAATCCATTTGGCCTCTCGACTGAGTCACCAGAGTGGCAACTATCGCCACTAGCTGATGGCGAGCTTGAAGCTATGGTCATTGGAGGAGGCCGATTACCAACCGAGCGGATGATGATGGGTAATTCGCTCCACACTAAAAAGTTGTTTATTTTTGGGCTCACGGTAATTATTTTTTTCGTTTTTTTCTTTATTCGCACGGCTAGTTTACAGGTGGTGAACGGTGCTTATTACCGTTCTGTTGCCGACGCCAACCGAACACGTGTTCACGTTTTACCTTCGCACCGTGGTGTAATTCGTGACCGTAACGGCATTGTGCTCGCCGAAAATGTAGCTTCTTTTCAACTCTTAGGTTACCTGAGAGATTTACCAACAAATTTTGACGAAAAGGCAAAACTGCAAACTCAAGTTGCGCTTGATCTCGGTCTTGATGAACAGGTGATCGCTAATCGCTTAAGTAACGCCAAGCTCGATGAGGAAGTACTTATAGCGGAGGACATTCCATACGAGCGTGCCCTCATGTTTTTAGCCAACGTGGAGCGTTATCCAGGTTTTAGAGTGGCTTTTGCTGAGGATCGTCATTATTTAACCACCGATATTCCAACGTTGTCTCATGTCCTAGGCTACACTGGTCCCTTAACCGAAGAAAATTACAGTGAATTGTCGGGTCAGGGTTATAGACGCTTCGATACAATTGGTAAATCAGGAGTTGAGGCCTACTACGAAACGCTTTTACGCGGCAGTTTTGGCAGAGAAGAGATTGAGGTTGATGCTCAGGGTCGAACGCTCAGAATATTATCTAGAACTGAAGCTCAAAACGGACAAGACTTCAATTTAAGCATCGATGCCAGATTGCAGGCTTATGTTGAACTTGTTTTACAAGAACAACTTAAAACTACGCCAACCAAGCGGGCAGGGGTGGTAATTATGAAACCTGATAACGGCGAAGTTCTGGCCTTAGTATCTACTCCCGGATTTGATGCCAACAAGTTTACCGAGGGTATTGATGAAGCTACCTACTCGGCGTTCATAAATGATCCCAATGCGCCATTATTTCCACGCGTTTATGCTGGGGAATATCCGTCAGGTTCGGTCATCAAACCTACCTTCGGCGCCGTTGGTCTGACTGAGGGGGTAATTGAGGCGCAAACTACTTTTTTCTCATCAGGCGGGGTTATGCTCGGCAACAGATTCTTTCCTGATTGGCGAGCCGGCGGTCATGGGGTAACAAATATTTATCATGCCATTGCCGACTCGGTTAACACTTATTTTTATTTACTAGGCGGCGGTAACGAAACGTTTCAGGGTCTCGGGGTCGAGCGCTTGATGGCTGGAGCTCAACTTTTTGGTTACGGGCAACCAACGGGTATTGATTTATACGGTGAGGGCGATGGTTTTTTACCGTCCAAGGAATGGAAAGAAGCAACCAAAGGCGAACCGTGGTACATAGGTGACACCTATAATGTGTCCATTGGTCAAGGAGATTTTTTGGTTACTCCACTCCAGGTGGCTCGCGCTACGGCGGTCATAGCCAATGGCGGCCAACTTATTACTCCGCACTTGCTACTTAATAGTTCGAGTCAAGAAAACAAACGGATTATTGAGGAGGACATCTCTAAAATTATCCAAGATGCCATGCGCCGTACGGTCACCGCCGGCAGCGCCACATCGCTTCAGGTTGTACCCGTCGCGGTGGCTGGCAAGACGGGAACGGCTCAATGGTCAAATAGTTATGACCCACACTCTTGGTTTACTGGTTTTGCGCCTTATGATTCACCGGAAATTGTTATTACGGTACTTGTCGAGCAGGGAGGTAAAACAAACGCAGCAATACCGATAAGCAGCCAAATCCTATCTTGGTACTTTGCTAATCGTTAGTTTAGTTGTTCACACTGACTTGACTGGGTCGGGGAATGGCTGCATTATGACGGAGAATGATTGACGCCGTTTTGCGGCGTCTTCCTTGTTGAAAGACCGCCTATGTCAAACGGACCAGCATATCTTTCGCCTGTGGCGCTTGATGAGCTAAAAAAAGAGCTTGAGCACCGTGAAAAAGTGCTGCGTTCTGAAATTGCTCAAAAAATCGGCGAGGCTAAAGAAATGGGTGACTTATCAGAAAATTTTGCTTATCACGAAGCACGTGATCAACAGGCCCAGAATGAAACACGCATTATCCAGATAAAAGACATGCTTGTTAATGCGGTCGTTGTTCAGGAAAAAAAGGGTGGTCAAATTGGTCTAGGTTCAAAATTTGAAGTAAAAACTGGTAAAGACAGGCGAACCTTTGAAATTGTTGGCGAAAGCGAAGCTAACCCCATGGAAGGTAAGATAAGTAACGCGTCACCGCTTGGACGAGCTTTTCTCGGGCATGGCCTGGGTGATAAAGTGCAGGTCAATGTACCTTCAGGTACAATGAGTTACGAAATTTTGCGTATTGAATAGGGTATGAGTACGGATGAGCGAGCGGTGCGAGCTGAACGCCTTGAGGATCTACTTAAACTTGGTATTAATCCGTATCCCGGTACTACTGAACGAACAGCCTCAATCGGTCAGGTGCTTGAGAATTTCGAGACACTAAAAAGTTCGCAAGAAATTTTTGTTATCGCCGGGCGAGTTTTAGCTATACGGTCGATTGGCGCCCTGACGTTTGTTCGTCTTGATGATGGCAGCGGCGTTATGCAAGCGGTGCTTCGCCGAGATGATTTGGGGGATGCTTACAAGATATTTGCTGATCACGCCGACGTTGGTGATTTTTTTGATTTTAAAGGTACCGCGTTTATTACCAAAACCGGTGAACGATCTGTGTTGGTTTCTGCTCTACGCATAATATCTAAAGCCTTATCACCCTTACCGGAAAAATGGCACGGACTCCAAGACGTGGAAATTCGTTATCGTCATCGTGAGCTTGATTTGATCAGCAATCCAGAAATTCGTGAAAAATTTACCGCTCGTTCTAGGCTCGTCTCAACTATCCGTAGACATTTGGATGAAGCTGGTTTTTTGGAGGTGGAAACACCCATGCTACAACCTATCCCTGGAGGGGCCAATGCTCGGCCCTTTGTGACTCATCACCACGCACTCGGCGCCGATTTTTATTTACGCATTGCTCCCGAATTATATTTAAAGCGACTTATTGTTGGTGGTTTTGAAAAAGTTTACGAAATTGGTCGTTGTTTTAGAAATGAGGGCATTGATTTTTCGCATAACCCGGAATTTACCATGCTTGAGTTGTACTGGGCTTACGCGAATAAAGAAGAGTTTGTGAATTTTCTTGAGGGCTTACTGGCTAAGGTTATTCCGGCTAATGTCGGAGTGCCGCCTTGGCCGCGTCTCACTTTTCGCGAAGCCATCCTAAAAGAAACCGGAATCGATATTGATACGCTTAAAACAGCTGCTCAGGTTGAGTCAGCTGCTCAGGCCAAAGGGCTATCAGTCGATTTTAAAAATTGCGTTGGTTTTGGTGAATATCTTGATGAACTTTGGAAAAAGACCGCGCGAACAAAAATTGTTAACCCAACCTGGGTTTTTGATTATCCAATAGATCTTAAGCCGCTGGCTAAAGCGCACCCCACTGATCCCACAAAGAGCGCCACCTTGCAGCTTGTGGTTCAGGGTGTAGAGATTGTCAACGCTTACTATCACGAGCTCAACGATCCACTTGATCAACGACGACGTTTCCTGGCTCAGCAGACATTACGTGAGCAGGGGAGCGAGGAGGCTCAGTGGACCGACGAAGATTTTTTGCAGGCTCTGCATCATGGCATGCCACCGACGAGCGGGGTGGGAATTGGCATTGATCGCTTGGCGGCGCTCGTCACTGGTTCACACAATCTTAAAGAAATAATCTTGTTCCCGACGTTAAAACCTAAAATAGGCGGGGAAGGGTTATGAGGGTACTTGTTTTTGGTACTTTTGACGGACTTCATGAGGGACACCTGCAGATGCTTAAACAAGCGCAAATTCAGGGTCAGGTGAATGTTTGTTTAGCGCCCGACTCTGTTGTTGAGCGCCTGAAAGGCAGGTTACCAATTAAAGACTATGAGGCTCGCCGTAAGGCGTTACTCGACTCAAAATTGGTGACCGCAGTTACCCCCTCTGATGCTATAGACGGACATTACGACAGCGTTAGACAAATGAAGCCAGACCTTATTGCCTTCGGCTACGACCAAACATTACTTCGTGAGAATTTTTTGAACTGGCAACAGGTTACCCATGACGAGACACCGCATCTTGTGCTACAACCTTACAAACCAGACATCTACAAATCTTCGTTTCTGCGACCGAACGACGCTTGATAACATATATGATTGATCTAAAGTTATTTCGTGAGAATACCAAATTCTTTCGCGATGCTGCTAGCGCAAAAAACATTGATATTGATGTTGATCTGATTTTAGATCTCGACCGACGTGTTCGTAGTTTGAAAGCGGAATTGGATACCATGAAAGCTCAGAAAAACGAGGCTTCAAAAGATATTGCCAAGGCGACCTCTAATGACCGCCAGACGCTTATTGAGTCGATGCGTCAGCTTGATCGCAAGTCAGAGGCGCTCGAGGCCGAATACACGCCACTTGCTGAGGAACTAAATGAACTCTTACACAAGATACCCAATCCGCCCTTACCCGACGTACCACCTGGTAAGAATGATACGGAAAATAGAGAATTGCGAGTGGTTGGTCATAAGCCAAAGTTTACTTTTGTCCCTAAAGATCATTTGACTCTCGCCGAGGGATTAAAAATTATTGATGTCGAGCGGGCTCGCCAGTCAAGCGGGGCTCGTTTTGCGTATTTTGTAGGCGATGGAACACGCTTACAGTTGGCTCTCATTTCTTACGCGCTTGAGGTAACGACCAAATACGCTTACACCCCAGTTATTGTGCCGCATCTTATTACAGCTAAAGCCATGCGAGCCATGGGCTATCTGGAACACGGCGGACATGACGAAATTTATTACTTAGCTAAGGATAACTTGTATCTTATCGGCACCTCGGAGCAGGCTATAGGCCCAATGCATAGCGAGGAAATCATGGCGGCCGAAAATCTGCCGCTCCGTTATGTTGGTATCTCACCGTGTTATCGCCGTGAGGCGGGAAGCTATGGCAAAGATACAAAAGGTGTTATTCGCATGCACCAGTTTGATAAGGTCGAAATGTTTACCTTCTGCGCAGCTGACAAATCAGCTGACGAGCACGCTCTGCATCTAGAAATTCAAGAAGAGCTGGTTAAAGGTCTTGGCCTTCCGTATCACGTACTTGATATTGTGTCGGGTGATCTCGGGCTACCTGCGGCCAAAAAATGGGATATTGAAGTTTGGTTCCCATCTCAGGAGCGCTACCGTGAAACTCACTCCACAAGTAACTGCACTGATTTTCAAGCGAGACGTCTTAACACTCGTTATAAAACAGAAACAGGTAATCAGTTTGTCCACACCACGAATGGTACAGCTTTTGCTATCGGGCGAACCATGGCGGCGATTCTTGAGAATTTTCAAAGGGAAGATGGTAGCGTAACCATTCCTGAGGTTTTGCGACCCTATATGGGAGGTCAAAGTTTGTTAAAAAACTCTTAGCATGTGAACGTGGCACAAGCTAGAACGTGGGTAGAGATTTCTGGTCAGGCGCTTGGCATTAACCTGACGAGCCTCCGTTCGCTCCTCGCCCCTCAAACTGTATTGTGCGCAGTAGTGAAAGCTAATGCCTACGGTCATGGACTTGAGGTCATAGGCCGTCTTTTAAACAAAGAGAAGGTCGAAATTTTAGCCGTTGATAACGTGGATGAGCTGTTGCTTTTAAGGACGGTGGCACCTCAGGCTAAAATTTTTGTCTTGGGTACAACTATAAATGAACGTCTGTCCGAGGTCGTGCAAGCCAATGGTATTCAAACCATTAGTTCCCCTGAGGCTCTAAATAACCTTACGAACGCGGCGAGAAGCGTTGGTCGTAAAGCGGGTATTAGCCTAAAGATAGAAACCGGACTAAATCGCCAAGGGCTTGATAATCGTGAACTTGAGACTGTAGTTGGACAGCTGCCAAAAGCAGGGGAGTGGATAGAGGTGGTAAGTGTGGCCTCGCATCTCGCTAATTCAGAGGACATTGAACAACAAGCGCAAACTAAGGCTCAGCTCAGGATATTTGAGAACACGCTTAGTTACCTCAAAACGCAAGGTGTTATTCCAAAATACCGTCATATAGCTTGTTCCGCGGCCGCCCTTACGTCTCAAGAAAGTCGCCAAGACATGGTACGTTTTGGTATTGCGCTTTATGGTTTATGGCCTTCAGAAGCGGTAAAACGTCAAGTTATTTTTGGTAAACAACAAGTCGACTTGGTTCCGGTTTTAAGTTGGAAAACGCGAGTGGTACAAATTAAGAACATTCCACCCGGTAGTCGGGTTGGTTACGGGGGAACTTTCTTAGCCAATCGACCGTTGCGTGTAGCTGTGCTGCCTGTCGGTTATTATGATGGCTACGATCGGGGACTATCAGGTAAGGGCGAGGTTATTGTTCGTGGCGTTCGCTGTCCAGTTTTAGGGCGCGTGTGTATGAACATGATGATGGTTGATGTTTCACAGGTACCTGGTCTTAGGGCTCAGGAGATGGTTACTCTTTTGGGTAAGGATGGTATGCACTCTATAACGGCCAATGATTTAGCGGAAAAAATAGAAACTATTAATTACGAGGTGGTTACTAGGATAAACCCCCTTTTGCCACGATTCGTGGTATGAGTCGTAATTTTCTACAAGTTTTCGAAGCCAAAGATTATAGTGGGGAAGCAGGTGGCAACCCGCTGTTTCCACACAGATCGCGTCGCTTACCTGGCTTAATTAAGTGGCTTTGTTTAGGTTTGTTTTTGCTAGGCTTCATAACGGTTACGGGATGGATTATTTACGGTCCCAAATGGCGTATCAATGACATGACAATAAGTGGTTTAGTCACCATTTCAGAGGACAACGTTCGTGAGGCTGCTTTAAACTATCTTTCTGGCAATTACTTTTTTTTGCCGCGTAATCACCGTTGGTTTTTTTCACCAGGTAATCTTGAAGATGAGCTTTTAGCAATTTTTCCTTTTCGATCGGTTAAGACCGAGATAATAGGGAACACGTTGTCTATTATTGGCACAGAACAAACAACATTATTAGCTTTGTATTCTGGTGACAACAGAATCTTGTTTGACAGATCAGGTACCTACGTTGAGGTTACTAATGTCCCAGAATCACTGCCGCTAACGATTAGAACAGATGAGTTGATTAGTTTTGAAATTGGTCATCAAATTTTCTCTTCCGATGAGGTGGAGCGATTAATTGCTTTTGATGAAGGACTCCGCACTCGAAATATTACACCGCTCGAATATGAAATCGAAAAGTTGATCATGCCATGGTTTAAGGTTTCAAGTAATCTGCCTTATTTAATTTACTTTGATGTTCAACAAAATATCGAATCACAACTTACGGTGTTGCAAGCCGTCATAAAGGAATACGACAATAACCAACCAAGTGAATATATTGACGTGCGTTTTGGAGACCGAGCGTTTGTTAAATGAGTGTTGGAGGATTGTTATCATTACGTTAAACATACGTATTAACGTTTTGCGACACAAGCAGTAGGGTAAGGGCAGGGGAGCCAAAAGAGAGTAGTGGAAACACGGTAGGCAAAATGAATCACTAAATGGGGGATGACTAAGATGTTAAATTTGCTCTAAAAAACAGACTAGGTAGTCAGCCGGAGTGTTTGTTTAAACGCGTCGTACAATAAACCTTATACGACACTAACATTAAAAAAGTCTAATAATTACTGGGTCTATTAATACTCACTACCTTAAGGCTCCTTCCCTACACTCCCAAATATTTAGGGGACCTATCCCCTAATCTACAATATGGTAAGCCGATGACGACGAAACATCTGGTGATAAACATTGTTTAAAACAGGACCTATCTATCACCCCTGCAATTAAGGTTAAGTCAAACAGTGATCTGTATTTCTAACCAGAGCTCCAACTAAGGTTTGAATTTGAAATTTTCCATCATGGCTTATCCACCCTGGAGTTTGCACATCTCAAAGCGCGTTGCCGTGATTCCAACAAAATAGTGACGCGTTTAAATGCGCTGTGTTGAAACAAGGGTATAAAGATACCCCTTAATACAAAATCTAAAAGCTCCGTTTATCCTAGTAGGTTAGATAGTTCATTGGATCAACCGGAAACCCGTCGCTACGAATTTCGTAGTGCAGATGTGGGCCGGTAGATAGTCCAGAACCTTGGTCGCCAGGACGACCGCCGGATAAGCCAATCACTTGGCCGCGTTCTACATATTGATCGGCAACCACATCCATCCGCGATAAATGTGCGTAGAGTGTAGCGAATCCGTTGGCGTGAATAATCATGATGTAGTTTCCATATTGGGTTCCTGTGCGGGCCCAAGCTACAATTCCTGGGGCTGACGATTGAACTGGCGTGCCTTTGGCGACCGCGATATCTAAGCCGGAATGCTCAAACAAATAGCGAAAGGGATATGTTGTGTCGTGAAATGTTGTTGTGATCCGTCCATACAATGGCCATGACATAACTGTTACGCTACCATCGTCTGCGTCACTTAGTTTGTTAGCAATTGTTTCCTGGAGTGAGTTAATTTCATTTGCTATGGATTGTTGTTCCTGGCGTAATTTGCTCAATAACAGTCTGTACTCCACCTCAGAGTCCTGACTCTGCAGAGCCAGAACCGTCTTGGCATTTTTTGCGCTATCAAGCTGATCTATTTTTGTTTGTAATTCAGTTTGTAGTTCGGTTAAAGAAGCTAGTTTGTTCTCGCGTTTACCGCGTTGTGTTTCTAGGTTTTGTCGAGTTAATTTGGTGGTGGCAAGTGTTGAACGAAGCTCACTGTTGACACTTTCGAGTTGTGTCGCGGCAGAAAATATTTCTTGAAAACTTTTTGCGCCTAAGACTAATTCCAGGAAATTAGAGCTACTCTCTTGTTCGTATAAAGTAAACAACAACTCACTTAGCATCTCCTTTTCATTGGCTAGTTTGGTGTCGGTATCAGTAATTTCGGAGTCAAGAAGTTGCAGTTGCAAATTTGTATACTCGATTTCATTTTGCGTTGCCGCCACGTCAAGCTCAGCTAAAGCTATTTCGTTTTCAAGTAATGCTACGTCGTTTTGCAAACTGCCGGCAAGTTTGGAGTACTCCGCGATTTTTGCCCTGTACTCATCTAGCTGTTTATTAATTTGATTAATTTGGGCCTGCCGATTTTGAATATCAGATTGTAGTTCCTTAATTTCGTCTGGCGAGGTAGCGGCTAGAGCAAATGGTTGAAGACCAAAAATTACGCCGCTCAGCACGGCTATTGAAAGACCGATATTTTTAATCCTCCGAAAAAGCATTGTCGTTTTTGACGTCTGTACGTCTTTAGGTTATTTCAGTCTCTCAATCCCTCGATCGATTCTTTGGAGCGACGTTTCTTTGCCTAGCACCCAAAGATACTCAAACGGACTGGCTGACTTGGCGAGTCCCGAGAGAGCTACTCTAAGTGGCCAGAGAACGTTGCCCGTTTCTCGACCGTTATCTTTAATATACCGTTTTACCTCCTCCTCGAGAAGCGCCACGGTGACAAACTTTTCTTCTGGTAGCTGTTCAAGGAATTTTCTCACGTTTCTTAGCTCATCTAAGGCGTTTTCGGCCGTTGTTTTTTTCCAGACCAAAATTTTTCCGTCGAATTCGGGTGTCTCCAGGTACGACTGAAGGGCTGCTTTGAATTCTGATAGAACGTTCAGGCGACTTCGTTCTACAATTAGCGCCTTTGGTGTTCGTGGATGTTGCGCCGCGTCGCCAAGGAACGGTTTAGCTGCTGCTAAGAGCTCGTCTGGCGAAAGCTTGGCGAGGTATTGGTGGTTCATCCAATTAAGCTTTTCGACGTTGAGTACTGCTCCGGACTTGTTGACACGAGACAAATTGAAAAGCTGGCTTAGTTCTTCGCGGGTATAAATTTCCTGGTCAGCTTTCGGGTTGTAGCCAAGCGTGGCGATGAAGTTCAAGAGGGCTTGTGGCAAATATCCTTTTGCTAAATAATCTTCAACGGAGACATCGCCCTGACGTTTGGAGAGCTTTGTCTTGTCGGGATTCAGAAGAAGCGGCACATGGGCATACACCGGCATCTCCCAACCAAACATAGCGTGAAGAATTATTTGCTTTGGCGTTGATGATAACCACTCTTCCCCCCGGAGCACGTGGCTGATGTTCATTAAGTGATCATCAACAACAACCGCCAGATGATAGGTTGGAAAACCATCGGCTTTTATTAATACTTGATCATCGACATCGGCATTATTAAACGAAATTTTGCCGCGGATAGCGTCTTCAAAAGTTGATTGACCCTCAGGAATTTTTAAGCGGACAACGTGCGACTCCCCCGCCGTTAATCGCTCCTTGATTACTTCGGGACTGAGGCCGAGGCACAAGCGATCATATTTTGGCGTTTGTTTAACCGCTATTTGGGCAGCCCGCATTTCCTCAAGACGTTCTTTGCTGCAAAAGCAGTAGTAAGCCTGCCCAGCTTCAAGCAGTTGTTGTGCGTAAGGCCTATAAAGCTCCAGCCGTTTTGACTGGATGTAAGGTCCGTAGTCGCCCATTTCGTCAACCGTGTGATCGGACTTGAGTACCGGACCTTCGTCGTAATCAAGACCAAGCTTTTGAAAAGTGCCAAGTAAACTCTCCAAGGCCCCAGCGACGTGTCTTTTTTGGTCAGTATCTTCAACCCGAATAACAAATTGACCACCGTTTTGTCGAGCCAAAAAATAGTCCCATAAGGCAGTACGTAACGTGCCAATGTGCATGAATCCGGTTGGTGATGGTGCCAGGCGAGTTCTGATGGTCATACGGCTTTTTGAGTCTTATGTCTTATGTCTCGGCTTTCTAAGACATGTGTCCGGAGTTCCTGGAGAACGTTTTTTGTGCCGGTTAAAAATCGACCAGATCTAAGTGTAGCCCAAGCGACGGTGAGCGGAAAAAGTACAACCGCCTTACAGATGCGTTTGTAGCGCCACGGTTCATGAATAAGTCGCCATAACCATTCAAAGCCCCAACGCTGCCAGTTTAGGGGAGCTCGTTTGGCAGCCATAGATACATAGTCTGAGGCCCCACCCATGCCATTAAGTACATGTGTTTTAAACAATTTATTTTTGATAATTTCTATAACTTTATCCTGTTTTCCATGACCGAGAGCGACGCCGAT
>CAYJQH010000007.1:0-41939 GCA_964372415.1 uncultured Gammaproteobacteria bacterium
AAGTACATGTGTATTAAACAATTTATTTTTGATAATTTCCATAACTTTCTCCTGTTTTCCATGACCGAGAGCGACGCCGATTACGTGTGGCGAAAGGCGCTCCAGGCCGGCCAGTGTAGCTTCAGACAAACGTGGTTCATCGTTGTCAATAATACCCGGATCAAAAGTATGGACATCAAGACCGCTAAAGCGTTCAACTAGTGATTCAGCCGCGCGCTGTGTTTTTTTTGGTACCCCACCTAGGAGCACCAAGCGCTTGCCGGCGTCTCGACAAAGTTCAGCGAGAAGCACAAGTGTGTCGGCCCCGGTGTGTCGATAAGACAAGCGATTGTCGCTCAAAGCAGCCAAAGCAAAGCGTAGGCCAACACCATCTGGCAAAGCCAGATCAGCGGTGTTTAAAAGAGTACGAAAATATGGATCGCGTCGAGCCTCTAGAACAAATTCGGGATTCGGAGTAACGATCATTTTCCCCTTCCCCTCGGCGACCCATGAGGTTAGTAATTCTCGGAGAGCCTTGGGAGCTATGTCATCAAGTTGTACATCAAGTAATTTGTAGCGGTTCATACCCGACTAGCGCTTACGTCTTGGCTCAGTCCCTACAATAAACCAAGCACAGGTGCCACCCAAAAGATCAAAAAACAGATCAGCCATGGTATCGGGAATACTAGGTTGCGTGGGCGTAAACAGCGAATTGTTTAGTCCGTGATAAGTGTCGAGTGCAAACTCGTGCCATTCCCAGGCAATACCGACGAGCGCTACAAAGCCGATAACAGCCACGTATTGAAATAGTTTTTCGGACACAAAGTACGATTTGGTAGAGACTCGTTCCACCGTTTGTACCCACAAAGCTAAACCAAGAAGAGCCATGGCATAGCCACCTAAAAAATGGGTTACTATATCAAACCACCTCCAGACAAAGTACAGGTCAAAAAAAATTGCCACCGCATGAATTACAAGAACTAGAGCTGTAACGGCAGCTGCCTGTTTTAAAGAAGGCATATTGGCTATTATTCTAGGGCGGTTTTACCTCTTTGTCCATCCGGAGCAATTCCCGGGACCTGTCGGTGAGTTTCGGTTAGGACATTAAAACAGAACTTTGACAGACCACACTTAGCACTCTATAATTACGAGTGCTAAGTAAGCTAAAGTATGATACCGAATAATTTTACCAGCAAATCTCAAGAAGCCATTCAGCACGCTCAGTTTATTGCTAACGAAAATGGTCAACAGGGCGTGGAGCCAATTCATCTTCTTGCGTCACTTGTGACCCAAGAGGAAGGCTTGGTCGGATCAATTTTGAAGAAATTAGAAGTTAGTCTGCCTGCCTTGCGCGGCGATATAGATCGGATTATTGATTCGTTGCCCAAAACCGGAAACGTGGAGCGTGGCGGAATCGGGCAAATTATGTTGACGGCGGCGCTGGCGAACGTGCTTCAAATCTCACTTGAACGCGCTCGGCGTTTTAGCGACGAATATATTTCAACCGAACATCTCTTTTTAGGACTTTTGGTTGATCGAGCGATCGCCTCTTTGTTACGGGTCCACGGAATTGAGGAGGCTAAAGTGTTGACCGCGTTAAAAGAGCTCCGTGGCAATCAACGAGTAGATTCGCCTGAACCAGAAGCTAAGTTTCATGCCATCGAAAAATATAGTTTAAATCTTACAGAACGTGCTCGCCACGGTAAACTGGATCCGATTATTGGTCGTGACGAGGAGGTTCGTCGAGTGATGCAGGTTTTGTCTCGTCGCACAAAAAACAACCCGGTGCTTATTGGTGAGGCTGGCGTAGGTAAAACCTCAATCGTCGAAGGTCTAGCTCAGCGCATTGTGGCTGGTGATGTACCAGAAACACTTAAAAATAAAGAAGTAGTTGCCCTGGATCTCGGCGCCTTAATTGCGGGTACAAAATTTCGTGGTGAATTTGAAGAACGTCTAAAAGCGTTGGTCCGTGAGGTTCAGTCATCAGAAGGTAAATATGTTCTTTTTATTGATGAACTTCACATGCTCGTTGGGGCTGGCAAGGGTGACGACTCCCCTATCGACGCTTCTAACTTGTTAAAACCGGCTTTGGCTCGTGGTGAACTTAGGGTTATTGGTGCCACTACCACAAAAGAATATCAACGTCATATAGAAAAAGATCAGGCTCTAGAACGTCGCTTCCAACCTATTTTGGTTGAAGAACCAACTGTGCCTGACGCTATAGCCATGCTGCGCGGTATCAAAGAACGTTATGAGATTCATCATGGCGTAAGGATTAGCGACAACGCGATTGTGGCAGCTGTCGAATTGTCTAGCCGCTATATTTCAGATCGCAAACTGCCCGACAAAGCAGTCGACCTCATTGACGAAGCCGCCTCGGCTTTACGTTTACAAATTGATTCCATGCCCGAAGAACTTGATCGTTTAAAGCGCGAACAAACGCGTTTACAGATCGAAAAACAAGCCTTACTTAAAGAAGAAGATAAGAGTTCAAAAGAGCGGCTGAAGGAGCTCGACAAGCTTCTAGCTGATGTCGACGAGCGTACTCGTGAGTTAGAACTTCGTTGGAAATCAGAAAAAGATTTGATTGGTAAGCTACGGGCAGTAAAAAATGAGATTGATAAATTGAATAACGAGGCGGAGTACGAAGAACGTCGAGGTAATCTGGAACGTGTGGCAGAAATTCGTTACGGACAGATTCCTAACCAGCGAACCGAGCTGGCCAAGTTTGAAGATGAGCTCAAGAAATTCCAGGCTGAACGAGGACTACTCAAAGAAGTCATTACCGAGGAAGACATCGCCGAAGTCGTTTCACGTTGGACACATATTTCCGTTTCTAAGATGCTGGAGAGCGAAATGACCAAACTGGCACGCATGGAAGATGAGCTCAAGAAGCGGGTTGTGGGTCAGGTCGAGGCTATCACTGCAGTCAGTAATGCCCTACGCCGTTCGCGAGCAGGCATCGCCGAAGAAAAGCGACCCATTGGTTCGTTCATCTTTATGGGTCCAACGGGTGTTGGCAAAACCGAGCTCGCCAAGGCTTTGGCTGAATTTATGTTCAACGACGAAAAAGCCCTGATTCGTTTGGATATGAGTGAATATATGGAAAAACATAGCGTGAGCAAAATGATCGGTTCGCCGCCGGGCTATGTAGGTTACGACGAGGGCGGACAATTAACAGAGATCGTTCGACGCCATCCTTACGCAGTCGTACTTTTTGACGAGATTGAAAAGGCTCACCCTGACGTGTTTAATGCTCTTCTGCAAATTCTTGACGACGGTCGTTTGACTGATGCCAAAGGGCGAACTGTAAACTTTAAAAACACGGTAATTATCATGACGAGTAACATTGGTTCTGACCTCATTCTCTCGCATGGTAATCTTCAGGGAATCGGCTTCACTGGTGACGTCAGTGAAAAATCAAAGGTGACTAAAGATAAATTACTTGAACTTCTGCGCGAACAGTTTCGTCCAGAGTTTTTGAACCGTGTTGACGATATTATCGTTTTCAACCCTCTTTCTTCGCAAGATATCGTGGGCATTGTTGATATTCAAGTCAACCAAGTAGCGCTTCGTTTGGAAGAACAACGCAACCTTCACCTTAAACTTACGGAACGAGCCAAGAAATACTTGGCCGAAAAGGGGTACGATGACAAGTACGGTGCTCGACCACTTAAACGGGTTATTCAATCACAGATTTTAGATCCGCTAGCTATGAAGATTGTGAAGGGAGAGGTCCCGGAATACGCTACGGTAAATATCGACGCCAAAAAAGACGCGGTTGAAATATCAGTTAAATAAAAGAAGCGCAAGTTTGCGCTCTTAGTGGCCTGGACGATTCCTCATGATCTTCCTGAACCACGGCAAATAATGTTTTTTTTGCCAACGACGAATTGCCGTTTTGATTCGTTCGCCACTGACCGTGAATTCGGGATTCACGGCATCGATAGGTTCGGTGACAATGATGGCTAGACGGAAAACAGTTTGCTCAATTGCCTGTCGCATTCTGACGGCCGTCTGAGACGTATGCATCACCTTGAGGAAGAGAGGACCGGAAACTGTCTCTAGTAAGATTAAGCCCCCATTACCCAATCCCCAACTTTCATCTTGCTGAGTGGCTCGTATGAGCCAGTTGACCTCAGATATCAAGTTGAGCCTTGCCGTCCAGACAGTGGCCGCTTCTTGACTACCGAAACCAATTAGCTGCTCCGAGACTTGGTTTAGGAAGTAAATGTCGTTCGCCCATCTTTGCCAACGTGATGGGTCAAGACTCATGGCTCTAGACCTTAGGTGGTCAAGCTTACTAACAAGATCGTCGCCGAGGCGCGTATCGTTGTGAACCGATCTCACAACAAAGGTGATGATTGGGAGCGCGCCGAGTTTAATGAGCTTGAAACGGCGTAGAAAGTTTTCTTCTCCTAGGAAAGAACTTTTGATTTGTACGTAGGCGTTGATACCTCCTTCAAGCTCACAGACGATATCGACACCGATCAAATCCTCATCGGGAGTTGCAGCCCGAACAGAGATTAACCAGGTTGGCCTACCAACTCGTTCTTTAAGGATTCGTAAGGCACGACGTTCGTTGCCGTAACCCACTCGTTCAGGATCAAGACGAAGATCCGCGCTCAATCTTGGATTATCCATTTCTACTCCGATTAACTAATGAAATGGGAGCCAATAATAACACTTTCTTGATTTTCGTCAAAGAACTAAGGTATTTTATTTCTGGAGGGATCATGGAACGCCCAGTGAAAGTTCGTTCTTCACGAAACGCACGGGGTCTAACAGAACTCGAGCCGATTCACATCAAAGGTCTTAGCATCAACGATGTGGTCAGAATCGACATCTCCTTTTGGACCTATAGAGTGCGTAAAGGAGTTATTGTTCCTAGCCACAAGCTCATCACAGAGAGCGAATTCTGCCTGGAATCACAATACCTGGGTTTCCTTAATCGGTTGCTGGCCAGTACCGAATATGATGGGTCCAGACATGGTGGTGGTGAAGGTGGAGTTATCGAACGGACCTTGTTGTTTCACCCCACAAATATCGAGCCCGTCATGGCTCGTGGTTCGGGGAAGATCGTCACCTGGGGCCCGGCCAAGCCAACTAAACCCCTCAACATGCCACTTCGTGATTTTCGACTTTGCGTCGGCAGTCATTACGGCGGAAGGTCGTACTGGCTGTCGCCGCGTAACTTAGTTGGGGCCACCGTCAACGAACTCGGGATCTCGCATCCGGAAATGGATTGGGTGGTTGGCGGCGAAGAGCTTACGCCCATCATTTTCGCAGACAGAAAAAATGCCTTGACCTTTCGGGCCAATGGCGAAAAACATGTGTGGTACAGCGAGCGTTTACGTCTTCTGCACCAAGCGGAAAATAGAAACTGGACGGTACTTTTAAGTCTCGGTCTAACCGAGACTAGTCAGCAGCGCTTCACCCGTTGCCGTACTTGCCACAAATTCACCCGCGGCTCTGGTAAACGACTTCGTTCACACAAGAATTGGCAGGCGGACTTTACAGATGCTATCTGCACCTGCTCCGAACCCTAACGCGCCAGTCCGGCGCGTGTTATTTTTGAAAATTCCTCAGCCCCTCTTTGATTAACTTTTTGGCTTGAGCAGCCCCCTTCCAGCCTTTAATATCAGTCTTCTTTTTTTCGAGAATTTTGTATTTCTCAAAGAAGAAAGCAATTTCTTGAAGCGTGTGATCAGCGACATCCCTGAGATCTTTAATATGAGCAAAGCGTGGATCGTCTTTGGCGACAGCTAGAATTTTTTCATCCTTACCTTTATCGTCGCTCATAAAGAGGACGCCAATTGGTCGGACATCAACCACGACACCAGGAAACAGTGGATTGCTCACCATTACAAGGACATCAAGCGGATCACCATCACCACCTAGGGTTTCAGGAAGATACCCGTAGTCACAAGGGTAAAACATGGGAGCGAAGAGCACACGGTCCAATTTAACGACTCCTTGTTCTTTATCGAACTCATATTTATTTTGGCTGCCTCGCGGAACTTCGATAATCGCCTGACACACTTCCGGAGCTTTGTCACCGATCGATACATTGTGCATATCAAAAATAAATTCGGTCAGACTATACCCTTCCGAGACTCAAGACGCAAGACCCAAGATTCGCCAAATTATTATTCAGTCTTGCAACTTGGGCCTTGGGTCTCGGTTTGCTATACTACAACCCGTATGAAACGTTTTGCCTTTGTTTTGGCAATGGTCGGATTATTGTTGTCTTTTAGACCGGTGTCAGCTTTTGATCCAAATTACATTATTTCTGATGCTGAACTTTTAGATCCATTTGCCATGGATTTAAATCAAATACAAGCTTTTCTTGGTAAGGGATACTTAGCAAACTATCGAGCGCCGGATGCCTATGGACGTATCCGTTCAGCCGCCGAGATTATTTGGCGGGCAGCTATTGAACACGGCATTAATCCCAAGGTGCTTTTGGTGCTTCTTCAGAAGGAACAAAGCCTTGTTGAAGATGATTCGCCAAGTCAAAAACAACTTGATTGGGCCACCGGCTACGCCATTTGTGATTCGTGCAGCATGAACGATCCGTCACTGGCTCGTTGGCGCGGTTTTGGTAAACAAGTCAATTCGGCAGCCCTGCAGTTTATTGATGGTTACATGAACGAAATTACCGAGAGTGGTCTTGCTGTCGGTCGCTTTGGACCTGGCATTCCGGTGACTGTCGACGGTCAGCGAATTGTTCCTGCTAATGCAGCTACTGCAGCGTTTTACGCTTATACCCCGCATTTTGCCGGTAACATTAATTTTGTCAGCATCTGGGATGAATGGTTCGGTCAAGAATACCCAAGTGGCACGTTGGTTCAGGCCTTTGGTCAGGAGGGCGTGTGGCTTATTGAGCGAGGTTATCGTCGGCCAATAACCAGCGTTAGTGCTCTACAATCACGTTTTGATGCCGAGCTTATTGTTCAAGTTTCTCCCAATCTTCTTGATCGCTTCCCCATCGGCACGCCAATTAGTTTTCCTAACTATTCCCTGCTCCGAGACGAAACAGGAAAAATTTCTTTGTTAGTTGACGACACACTTCGTCATGTTACCTCGATGGAGGTCTTTCGTGCTGTTGGTTTCTCTGAAGACGAAGTGGTCCAAGTAACAAGTGATGATTTAAATTCATTCAAAAACGGTGAACCGATTGTCGGAGTAAATCACGAGCCGCTCGGCAAACTATTGCAACTCACAACGAACGGCGCCATTTACTTTGTAAAAGATGGAGTGCGTCAGGCTATTTTAGACAGGACTATTTTAGACAGTCGATTTCCTAATCCCGTCTTAACCACAGTTGAACCGGTTATCGTTGAACAATATGCTGAAGGTTCCCCGCTACTTCTGCCTGACGGAGTATTAGTCAGAAGCGACAAGGCCCCAGCTGTTTACGTCGTCTCTGAAGGTCAGCTTAGACCAATTTTGTCGGCCCAGATTTTTGAGTCGTTTGGTTATGCCTGGGAGAACGTTCGATTTGTCCCTGAAGAAGTTCTGGCGCTCCAAAAAGTTGGACCACCGCTTGGTGACGGCCGCTAAGTATGCTTGCATTTACCGGCATAGTACCGAATTCGCCTCTTCTTTTACCTTCCATAAATCAGGACCGATTAGCTGAGATCGAAAAAACACGTGAGGCGCTGCGAGAGCTTGCTGAGGAACTGTATGTAGCCAAACCAGATACGATCGTTCTTTTTTCTGAAGCGTTAACCATGCATTCGGATGCTTTTACCGTCAATGTGGCCGATCCTTATGTGACTGACCTTTCTGCTTTTGGCGACCTTGGACATCAAAAAAAATATCACCCGGCATTCGCCTTTGTTGATGAGCTGCAGCGCACTGCTCGTGAAACAAATTTGAGCCTGACTTTAAATACGGAATCACTGTTGCATTTTGCGACCACGGTTCCGCTTGAATTCTTAACTGCTCATTTACCAGATGTCCGTGTGGTACCGATCGCGCCATCTAATTTGTCGCCAAAAGTGCATTTTGCTTTGGGCAGTTTAGTAAAAGAAGTAGCTCTTGAAACTACTGAACGAGTGGCTATCTTTGCTTGCGGCGATTTGTCGCATGCCTTGACCAAAGATTCCCCCGCCGGTAAATCGCCGTTTGGAAAAAAATACGACGAGGCCATAAAAGCCATTGTTCAACAAAAGAATTCTGCTGGTCTATTGCAGCTTGATACTGAATTAATCACGGGAGCTCATGATGCTGTTTATCGTCAATTGTGTATGCTTTTTGGAGTCTTAGAAGGAGTTGATTGTGTACCTCATGTTTTAAACTACGAGGCTCCGTTTGGCGTCGGTTATTTAGTTGCTGACCTTCATCTAAAATAAACTAGACGTCAAGATATAATTTGTGTCTGTCACGTCTCAGTAATAGTCATGTGTTCGCGCATATCATAATTATTGCCCGACTTCCGAGGAGGCTGGCTTTTTTTGATTATGCTGTTCCGTCTAATTTAGATGTGGACGTTGGAGATATCGTTGAGGTACGGTTCAGGAATAGAATAACCCTTGGCGTAGTCTCGGGGATGAGTACATCTTCAACTATCAATCAGCCGCAATCAATTAGCCAGGTAGTGCAGCGTAAATTTTTAACTCCGCAAGACCTTAAACGTTACCAAATAATTGCCGACCACCTTGAGCAATCAGTAGGGGCAATTATTTTGTCAGCCCTTGGTCGAACACTACTGGATAATCAATTACCAACAATCCAAGCTAAAGAGCGAGCCAGTGTTAGCCGTGAGCTCTTGAGTGACGTTCAGGTCTATTTGGACATCATCAAACATCAAGACACAACAGTGATTGCTGATACCTTAGAGGCCGGAATTCTGGTGGCTAAGGGATTACGTAAAAGTTGTCATGATCAACTTCTGATTCTTGTTCCCCAAGAGAGAGATGTTGATTTAATCTCGCAAAATATTGATCTAGGTCCCTCGACAGCTCGACTACATGGCAAAACTAAAGATAAAGATAGAGGGGCGATTATCGTAAAATGGCAAAACGGAGGCCTGAAGACGCTCATCGCTAGTCGGCAAGGAGCTCTTTTGCCAGTCCACAAACTTGAGGCTGTAGTGGTGCTTCGTTCAGGTCATAAGGAATACCGGAGCGAGCGACGTAACCCTCGTTTTGATGCTCGCGAGGCAGTCAAACTACTAACCGCCGAGCATCAGGCAAAACTCGTCTTCGTAGATGATTTACCGCGACTTGAAGAGGCGGCAGACATTGTTTTACCCAAGCGAATTATTATCGATTCAAAAATCATCGACCTCACAGCGCAAGAAGAGAGAACGTCTCACCCCTGGCTAAGTTATACGCTTCTTGAAGAGATAAAAAAGGCTTTACAAAGCCAAAAAAAAGTGCTACTCTGCTTCAACCGTAAAGGCGTAGGTAAGCGTTTACAATGCGCTAGTTGTGGTCATTTACCAACCTGTGGTACTTGTGGTCAGCCGCCAGTTTTGCGTCGCGACGACCTCGTCTGTCCTAGCTGCGGCACCGAGATGTGGTATCCGAAGTCGTGTTCTAAATGCGGCGGTAAAAAGTTGAAATTTCAAGGACTTGGCAAAACAAAGATTGCTGAAACCTTGAAGGAGCTCTTTCCTGCTATCACAATTGCTGAGATCGAAAAGGGAAAAACAAAAGAAACCTCGGCTCAGATTCTAGTTGCAACCGAGTACTTTTTTACAAGCGTTATCGGACTCTTCCCAGCCAAGATTTTCGGCTTAGTGGCTGATATGGCACCTGACCTCTCGCTCTTTGCTGATGATTTTAGAGCGCAAGAAACGGCGATTCGTAAATTTCTTCGCTTGAAGAATTTGGCCAACACACAAAACGCTGTTTGCTTGATTCAGTCTTGGATGCCGGAAGTTTTCCGTAATGCTCAACAGATAAAAAAATTCATCACCAAAGAACTTGCCACTCGGGAACGATTCAAGTTACCACCCTACCGAGCACGTGTTACGGAAACAAAAAATAATCAAGGTAAAACAATCTTGATATACGACGGTCCATATGATGGCAAAAGTTAAGACCCTGCCGCTCCTCAAGAATCCTGATAAAAAGCTTCGAAAAGTTTCGCAGTCTGTTTTGCTTGAGCGCGTGAATTCTGACGAACTGAAAGATCTCATTGCAAGGCTCAAAGAAACGATGAAAAAAGAAAACGGTGTTGGCATTGCAGCCCCGCAGGTGGGCCTTCACGAACGGGTCATTATCGTGGACAAAAACGGTCAGCCAACCGCCTTTATAAATCCGGAAATCATTGAAACTTCTTTTAAACTTGTGGACAGCGAGGAAGGTTGTTTATCGGTGCCTGGCTATTGGGGAATTGTTAAGCGCCATCGTTCGGTTAGGGTTAGAGCCATAGATGAACAAGGCAAATCGGCTGAACTCAAAGCTAACGGTTTGTTGGCGATTATTTTTCAGCACGAAATTGATCATTTAAACGGCGTTTTATTTATTGACCGAGCCGAGGAGCTTTATGAAACTAACGGTAAACAGCTCGCAGTATGAAGACGCGTGTCGTCTTTTTTGGCACCCCCGATTTTGCCGAAGAATTCCTCAAAGGCTTAATTGCTGACTCAGCTTTTGAGGTTGTGGCTGTTGTAGCGCAACCCGATGCGGTGGTTGGTCGAAACAAGATTTTGACTGCCCCACCTACAAAGCTTCTTGCTTTTGAGCACGGCATCCCTGTTTTTCAACCGCTAAAAATGAAAGATTCAGAATTCCTCGCCGCGCTCAAGAATTTAAAACCAGACAGCGGTGTAATTATAGCTTTTGGACGCATCTTACCTAAAGATTTATTGGCTTTGTTTAAATTTGGCTGCGTTAATGTTCACCCTTCTCTCCTACCCAAATGGCGTGGTCCGTCACCGGTTCAGGCGGCTATTGCCGCCGGCGACGAGGTCTCTGGCGTTTCTGTCATGCTAATAGATGAAGAGATGGATCACGGACCAATTTTAAAACAGGTTGAGGTACCGATCACTCATGACGATACCCAGTTATCATTTAAAAAGAAGATCGTTGACGTTGGTGTTCCGGCGCTACTTGAATCATTAAAAGATCTTGTTAGCGGTCAACTCATTCCACAAGAACAAGATCATTCACGAGCGACCTACTGTAAACTTTTGACGCGAAGCGATGGCGAAATAAATTGGCAGGAGCCAGTTAGGGTTATTTTAAGGAAAATTAATGCTTATAACCCGTGGCCTGGAACATGGTCAGGCCAGCTTAAAATCTTTGCTGCTCGTGAGTCAGAGGTCGTATTACCACCCGCACAAGTTGATGTTAACAATGGTCGTCTGCTCGTTGGTACCGGGTCAACCGCAATTGAAATCACTGAACTACAACCTAGAGGTGGCAAGCGAATGCAGACGGCTGACTTTTTGCGTGGGCGACCATCACTTGACAGTTTATTGAAAGATCTTTAATTAAAACTTGCGTAGCTAAAAAGTACTCTAAAAGCACGACACCAAACGAGGACGGTATCGTATTTTTCTAAATCAGTGTTTGTCGGAATTTCATAATTTATGCTTCCCTCGGTTGCCTTTAGTGGACCAAGATCGATAAAATCGTCATTCGTCGTGTCGGTTGAAAGATAAACCCGCAAATCTGGTCCGTTAATAGTTTTAAAATTCTCAAAGCGAACGAAACTTTTGTTATCTACCAGAATGAGCTGCGCGTTTCCGGCAACTTCGTGTGCTTGCGGAACGAAGTCTGCGCTATTCACAATTCCCTCAATGATACCCTGGCCGTTTCCTACCTTAGACTCTTCTGGCATCAAGGAGCTATCTTCAGAAAGTGGCGAGGCTTCATGCATTTCAACATTTCTCCAAAACGGACTAATTGTGTAATACGCAAAGACGATTAATGGTACGACAACGATGAATCCAATGATAATATTTTTATTTAGTGACATAATTACTATTGTCGCATAGCTAAGTTAGTTGAGGTGCTTGGTGTGCGGGTTAGGCTGGTCACGACGGCAGTCTCTGAGGCCAAGGGTTTACTTGACCAATCATAGAACGGAAGCACAAAAAGTAGAAATCCTAGTCCGATTGGATGATTAAGATAAGGTGTAAAAATGTTTGTCACATAAAACGCAAGAACCGCACAAAAAGCGCCAAGGGCCAACCAATCATTAGGCTTTAGGAATAGTGTTTCGATAGTTTTAAAGCCAACGTTGACCAAATACCAAACAAAGGCCAAAAGACCGAGAATACCCATTTTTAGCCACACATCATGAAACCCCCATTCAAAACGATAGGTCGTTACTTCCCCACTTGGAAATTCAGCCCGTACTCGTGGATCGTCAGAAACAAAAGTTACTGTTTCACCAAAACCTGAGCCCCAAATTGGCTTGGCAAGAATTTCTTCGATCATTGGTGATAAAAGCTGCCAACGACTGGAAACAGCTAGGTTACGGGTGTCGCCAGAGTCTTCTTGATAAAAAGCGGCCTGTGTAAGATCTGGTCTAGGAGGTATAGGCAGAATAATAAGAAAAATTAACGTAATCAGTGTGAGAATGCCTGCCACGATTTCGAGTAATTTAATTTGTATCAGTTTACGCCTTGGAACTCGTAGAATAATAAGACCGAGAGTTAGAATTATCGCCCCACCTAACAAGCCCAAGATTAAACTCCGCGAAAGACCAACGAAAAAACCAGCAAAGGACAAGGTCAAAATTAGCATACGAATCATAATTGCCTTTATTGGCGAGGTTATTTGTTTGGGTTCGAAGTATAAGTAACCGGCAAACATGAGAATAAAAGCAGAGACAATAGCCTGTGACTGTTCAAAAATTCTGAAATACCATGGTGCACCAGGAAGAAGCTGACTTACTTTGTCGTCAGTAAGCAAAGTTATTTCAGCCAAACGAGTATCGCGAACGAAAGTGTAAAGTTCGTGTAGTGTCTTACCGGGTAGATGAGTAAAAGCAAAAAGCAGAAGAAGGCTTGAAACAGCTACCCATATGGCTCCAGAAAATAGCGTCATTAGTAGTAATCGCTTTTCTTTTTGACCCCAATTTATCGAGGCTAAAGGCAAAATGTAAAGGAGGGTGAGGTAACCATTCATGTCGTCGAAGGCAGCAGAAAAATCATTGCTGTTAAAGCCCTTAAGCGTGCCAAGAATTACTGTAAAAAGGAGAAGAAGTATCGGCAAATCACGCGCTTCATTAGGCATGAGTCTAAGGCGTTTGGTGATCAGGCTAATGGCCCAGGCAATCATTACTGCGCCAAAGATTATTATTCGTAAGCTCCAACTAAAATCAAAAACCGTAGCCGCAATCAGGTGTCCATGACCGCCAACAAAAATTTCAAGAAACGCCAGGGCTAGTCCATGAACAGGCGAATGGTAGCTAACGGCAAAAACCGCGAGACCAATAAGTCCGAGGAGAACAATCGAAAAAGTATTCTGATGAAGGGCAAAAGCTCCTAAGCCGTGCAAAATAATTAAGCCCAGCCAGACCCAGAGAATTCGTTTATCAAACCATTGTTTGAGCAAATCGCCCATAACTGTTTACTGTCGCCTTAAAAAGGCGCTAAGATATCCTAAAATAATAAACAATGGCGTAAGAAGCCACAAGACGCACCATGGAAAAAATCCGTTATGTTTTTTTATGTATTTTCGAAGGCTTTCTCGAACCCATTTTTGCTTGCGAATGGTGCCGAGCTTGCTGAAAGAATGTCCTTTATGATGCGTAATTTGAACCTCAGCATAATGCCGAATTTTCCAGCCGGCGTCATACGCCATTTTGCAATAATCAACCTCTTCGTACCAAATGAAATATCGTTCATCGAGCAAACCGATCGTTTCCAGAAGGCGACGACGGATGAACATAAAAGCACCCATGAGGGAGTTAACGTCGTGCGTTGTGTGAACGTCGACGTCCTGCATGGTGTAGCGGTTAAGAACTGATGGCAGGAGATGTGGGAACTTGAAGAGGACCAGGAGTTGATTCCCAAGACTTGGAAAGCGACGGCGGCTGTCCTGAATTTCACCATTTGGATATCGAATGATGCCGCTCGCTATGCCCACGTCCGTATCCTGGTCTAAATGACTAAGCATTTTTTGTAAAACATCTGGCTCAAACTCAGTATCGGGGTTGAGGAGGAGGGCGTAACGACCTTTAGCCAGACGTAGTCCTTGATTTACGGCGTAAGCGAACCCCTTATTCCCATGATTAGCGATGTACATCGCGTCAGGTAGTGCTTGTTTGAGCTCCTGTTCTGTCTCCTCCCGATCAGCATTATCTGTCACGATGACCTCAAAACTTAGACCGGTACTTTTTTGCAGACTCAAAAAACAGCGACGGAGTACCTCGACATCTTCTTTGAAGGTCACGATAACAACCGAAAGATCAAGCATGTAAGTGATGTTTCTTTACAATAACACGCTTTGCTTGCTCGTATTTAGTGATTTGTTTAGGCCTCCAGCCAAGTTTTTGCCAGGGAATCAGGTAAATTACTTTGGGCAACCATGAAGTTCCAATACGCGATGCACCGTGAATGCCAACCTTAAACAAGGTTTGTGGCACCAACACCCCTATCTTTCCTTGTTCAAGCATCGTTAGCCACACATCCCAGTCTTGGAGGCGACGTATAGCGTTATCGAAACCAGGAAAGTCGATGCGACGAATGAGCGAAGTAGTATGAATGAAATTAGTTTTCCTCAAGCGTTCAGCAGAGAAAGGTAGACCTGCAAAGTGTTTCCAACCAAACCAAAAGCCACAATACGCATAACTTACTTCAGGATGTTCCTGAAGCGACTCAAACATCGTTTCGAGCATACGTGGCTTCATAACAACGTCTGCATCACAAAAAATAACGTATTCTCCTTTGGCTTCGGCAGAGCCACGATTACGAGCTGGGTTTGAACCACTATTTTCCTGCCGAATAACGGTTACTCGATCTTTATACTGACTTAGTACTTCGTGAGTGTTATCGGTCGAGCCATCGTCAACTACGATTACCTCAATATTTGGGTATGACTGTGCTAAGACCGCCTCAAGGCATGTGGGCAGCGAGGTAGCGTGTTGATAGGTGGGAATAACGACGGAAATAAGTGGGCTCATAGGCATGATCGAAGTTTCTCCATCTGTGCGCGACGAGTAAAGTTCGCCCTTACAAAAGCTGGACCTTGGCTACCGAGTTTTTTTCGAAGTTCGGGGTCTGACACAAGTTTCCTGAGCGCCTCAAAAAGTGCATGTGGTATGTCGTCGACGAGCATTCCCGTTTCATTATCTTTTATAGCTTCGTCGACACCGGGATGACGCGTCGCGACAACCGGTAGGCCAAACAGCTGGGCTTCCAGGTAAGCGATGCCAAAGCCTTCACGATCGTGTTCGGTTTTGCTGGTTGGCATGACAAAAATGTCTGCCTGACGGTAAACCTCGGCGAGCTCGGTGTCCTCGAGATTCCCACTGAGAATCACGCGATCTTCGAGTTCTCTACGCTGTATCTCGGCCTCAATTTGTGAACGCATAGGTCCCTCGCCGACGATGACATAGTTTACACCCGGCAGCTCAGCAAGCGCTTGAAGAACCTTCAGGTGGCCCTTACGTTCCACTAATCGTGCCACGGTCAGGAGCGTCATAACTTCCCCTCCATTCATGGAGGGGGTTAGGGGGGAGGTAGCGGCAGAAGCATTCAGCATTTCATCACTCACCACCGGATACACCACCATGGGTTCAGATGCCAACGGAACAAACTGACGTACCTCGGCAGCTAAAGCCTTTGAATTTGTCACGATACCCGTGGCGCGTTCCAAGATCCGCCTAGTGAGCCAGCGCTTCCAGACATTGCGACGAGCAAGATCAAAATCAAGTCCATGGAGAAAAATAATATATGGATGTCCGCCAATAAATGAGGTTAACCAAGTAACAGTTCCAACAGGCAGGATATTGTGTACCCAGACGTTGTTGATCTCTAGATGGCGCTTCCAGATAGCTGAAAAGATTGCCGGGTAAGAAGCGCTCGTTAGATGTTCGACTATGACCTCATTCGGAAACGTTTGAGCAATGGCTTCAATATAACGAGCAATGCCTCCCTGATTTGTTTTTGGTTCAATCGTTAGTAGGAGCACTCGCGGCATAAGGTTTTTTGGCCAGGAGCGACTTTAGGCTCTTGAGGTGCTGTTTGTCAATTGCCTTGGTCATGAAGGCGACGGCAAAAAATACTGCTGCACCTAGCGGAATAGTAAAAATCCAAGGAATTAATTCTTTGCTTACCACAACCACAAGCGCCATCACTGCCCCTCCTAAATATAAACCACCGGTTTCATTAATCAGTTTCCGAAGTGGCAAGTGAATAATTTTTTGCAGCGCTATCCAGCCGGCGAAAAACATAAAACTAAAACTTAATAATCCGGCCACCGAGGCACCAGGCACACCGAGTTTGGGAATCAATAGTAGGTTGGCGACGATATTGATAATCATGGTTGCACCCATAATAAGTGTTTTGGTGGCTTGATGGCCACGGGCATTCAAAGCAGCACCGATCGGAAAATCAAAGAAAATGAAAACGAGGACAAAAATAAGGATTTGCAGAGCGCTTGCTGCACCGGCAAACTCTGCCCCGTAAAACGTATTAATAATCTCTGGGGCTAGAGCAAAGATGCCAAAAACGATTGGCGCTGCAAGGAGTGCCAAGTACCATTCTGACTTAAGAAAGATTACCCTAAGTTCACTCGCCTCTTTTTCTGAAGCAAAGGCCGGATACAGCGCCCCGACAAAGGCGAGCGGCAAAAATTGGAAGGCGTAGGTTAACTTATAGGCTGCGCTGTACACGCCAACCGCGGCTTCGTCGATCACTCGGTTTAAAATAAATGAATCAACGTAGGAGTAAATTTTTACAAAAACAGCTGCTAAAAAAAACATTAAACTGGCTTTAAGCGGGGCAAGGCCAAGCGACAATGAAGGCGATAGAGCGCCAAATCCCAGCCGACGAATCACTTGAAGACTAGCGAATAGCGCATTCCAAATACTACCTACTACAAGAGCTACTATAAGAATTCTCAAATCTTCGAGACCAACAATAAGAGCCGTGCCTCCTACGATAGCTGTAAGAATTTGACCTACAAAAATTCCGATCGACTCATAACGAAGATTCTGGAAACCGCGCATTACCCCGTAAAAAGTCAGCGAGATGGTGTCGGCTAGCATGACGCCAATGGCAATCGTTGTGAGAGAAGCAGTCTCTGAACTAAAACCTAAGAATGAAGGGAGTGTTAGGGCTAAGAGCACGGTCACTGGCATGGTGATAAGCTTCCAGCCGATCGTATTTTGGATAAGCTCCTTAGCCTTTTCTGGTCCTTTGGCAACTTCCCGCACGAGAAGCGAAGTCAAACCAACATCATCGAGGACTGCAAGAGAGGTGGTCAGTGCTAAAGCCAAAAAATATGAGCCTGTAGAATCATCGCCAATTGTCCGGGCAATAAGCGTAAAGTACAAAAAGGCAATAACCTTTTGCCCGACTGATGCGCCAGTTAGCCATAACGTATTTCTTGCAAGTAGCGAGGCCATAAATCTGTCTGATTATAGCGCTTTTTATGAAAAATAAAAGAGCGCACCAGGCGGCGCGCTGCGTCTCTGTTAACCACCCGACCTATTCGTCCTCGAGCTCCACGACCCCGTCAAGGAAGTCGAAGTACTTCTTGGCCTCCTCACGTTCAATCCGCAGCTCCTCCTCATAGCCGCCCAACTTTAGATTGACGACGACGTTGAAGCCGGCATTCACAGAACCTTTTGTATCGAATGACCTTTTAAGGTTCTGTAGTCACGTCTTTCTCTTACTGTACTTTGGCCCATCAATTTTAAAATCAAGCTAATATTGCATCAAAGATAAAATACTTGAGCCTCAGGCTCAAGTATTTTATTTGCATTAACGCTTGCGCCATTGTGGCGAGCGACGGGCGCCGCGACGACCAGGTTTCTTGCGTTCCTTTTTACGAGGGTCGCGAGTCAAAAGTCCAGCGGCTTTGAGCGAGGGACGAAGATTTTCATCCATCTTAATTAGAGCGCGTGATACGCCAAGGCTAACTGCGCCAGCCTGGCCATTCATGCCGCCGCCGACAGTCTTTACTGAAATATCTACGTTTTCCGTTTTGCCCGTTTCCTTGAGAGCGCGTAAGACCACTCGACGCAATTCTTCGGTTGTGAAGAAAGCTTCAAAGGGTTTTTCGTTGATTGTAATATTGCCCTTGCCCCCTGGTGTCATGCGAACCTCGGCAATGGCGGTTTTACGGCGACCTACGGCCTGGAAGTATTTTGCAGTCATAAGTTTACGAAATCTTCAAACGAAGAAGGCGTGGCGTGCGGTGTGAGTTTTTAGGAAGCATACGAGAAACAGCGGCGCGGAGAACATCGGAAGCATCTTTTTCCCACATTTGTCGCATGGTCTTACTGCGAATACCGCCCGGAAAACCGGTGTGACGGTAATAAATCTTTTGTTCATACTTTTTACCAGTCACCTTCATTTTGCCTACGTTCGTAACCACAACCAGGTCACCGCGGTCGAGGTGCTGTTCAAAGCTAGGGCTCTTTTTGCCAATAAGATGCATGGCGATGTCCGAGGCCAGACGGCCCAGGATTTTGTCTGAAGCATCTATAGTGACAGTTTTTCGTTCAGTGGTTTTCATATGACGTAGGCATGGGTCGTGGACCCGTCCTTACAAAATCGCTTTATACAAGTTCCAAGATAGCAGTTTCTGCGCGATCACCTACTCGAGTACCGAGCTTGGTGATGCGGGTGTAGCCGCCATGACGTTCGGCATACCGTGGGCCGATAACTTCAAGAAGTTTTTTTACCGGCTGTTCGGTAGTGAAAACCTTCATGAGTGCCCGACGAGTAGCCAGATCGTTCTTTTTAGCCTTGGTAATCAAGCGTTCTACCATTGGTTTGACCACCTTGGCTCGACCGAAGCTGGTTTCGATTTTTTCGTACGTTACAAGAGCCGTTGCTAAGTCGCGCAACAGTGCCTTACGGGAATGTGGGTCCCGACCCAGGATTTTCTTCTTACTTCGATGACGCATACATTACTAGCTACTAGCTGTTAGCCACTAGCTGCTAGCTAGTTGATTTATCGTTTTGATTGTCCTCGGCGGCGCGCACAATCTGTTCAGTGAGTGAGGCGTGTTGAAGTTGACCCTGGATCCAATTAACGTGGTTCATGAGCACCTTAGTGGCCTGTTCCACCGCCTCTTGAGGCGTTACCGTGCCGTCCGTCACAATGGTCATGAGTAGCTTGTCGTAGTTTGTAATTTCGCCCACACGCGTATTTTCAACTTTGAGACCCACTGAGCGTACTGGTGAAAACATGGCATCGATGGCGATGAGGCCAATGTCAGTTGGTGCCTCCTCGCGTTCCTCGGTTGGCAGGTATCCACGACCTCGTGAAACAACGATGTCCATTTCGAAACCAGCATTTTTGTCGGTTATGGTTGCAATTACCAAATCAGAGTTCATGATCTCAACATCAGCATTCGGTTCGATTTGAGCCGCAGTGACCTGACCCTCTTTCTTGGCATTGAGCTTAAGTGTGACTGGTTCATCGGAGTGTACCTTGAGCCGCAACTTTTTCAAGTTAAGCATGATGTCTAAGACATCCTCTTTAACGCCATTAACCGCTGAAAATTCATGTTGCACGCCCTTGATCTTCATGCCGGTTACGGCGGCCCCAGGCAAAGACGATAAAAGGACGCGACGCAAAGCGTTGCCAATTGTTGTACCGTAACCATGATGCAGCGGCTCAATAGTGAGCAAGGCTTCATTTTGGGGATTAGCCCCAGCTGTGAAGTACATCTTTGATGGCAGGAAAATAGACTCCATACGTCGTATAGGCGCTTAGCGCATTGAATAAAATTCGACGATGAGCTTGGGATCGTAGGCCTCCTTCAGGTCTTCACCTGAGGGCAAACTCACAATCTTCCCCCTCATATCACTCTCACGATGTAACCAGCTCGAAAGAGTGTGCGTCTTTAACCGGTCAGCTAAATCGCTGAATAGTTTTTTTGATTGTTTGTTGGCACGTACTTCAATAATATCTCCTATCTTCACCTGATAGGACGGGATATTCACCGTTTGGCCATTCACCGAAAGCATACAGTGACTCACCATCTGACGTGCCTGCGGGCGAGTTTTTGCCAAACCCAAACGGTAAATGGCGTTATCAAGCCGGGTCTCAAGGAGCTGGGCCAAGTGTTCTCCAGTGTTGCCGGACTTACGGACAGCCTTACTAAAGTAGTTACGGAACTGGCGTTCCATAATACCGTAAATACGTTTGGCTTTTTGTTTTTCTCGCAACTGCTGACCGTAAGGCGACATTTTAGGTGCCGGTCCGCCAGCCTTACCATGCTGACCTGGCGCAAAACCTCGGCGTTGCATGACCTTAAGCACGCTCGCCGATGTAGAGAGAGCGACGCCTTCGCGGCGGCTCATTTTGCCTCGTGGGATGAGTGTTTTACCCATAGAATAGATTAGACACGACGAGCGCGACGTGGTCGACAGCCGTTGTGAGGAACCGGAGTTGTGTCTTTGATGGACAAGATATTGAAACCAGCGCCGTTTAAAGCGCGCAGTGAACCGTCGCGACCATTACCGATACCGGTAACGAACACCTGAAGATCGCGTACTCCGTACTGTTGAGCCTTTTCGGTAACTTTCTTAACGATCACGCTGGCCGCATACGGCGTAGCCTTTTTTGGCCCGCGAAAACCGCAATTACCGGCGCTTGACCAAGCGATAACGTTGCCGTTCGGGTCAGTAATGGTGACAATCGTGTTGTTAAAACTGGCGTGAATATAGGCGCGTCCCGCAGGCACTTGAGTCACAATGCGTTTTTTGCCTTTAGCCGTCATGGTCTTTGAACCAACAGCCAACTTGACCACAGGTGCAGCGTTTTCTGCGGCTGGGGTCTCGGTCACAGCTGCAACTTGTTTTACTTCTTCGATCATAGCATTAGGTCTTGGTCAACATACGTCGTCCGCTGCCGGCCGTCTTACGAACATTGCCACGGATAGTGCGCGAATTGGTCTTGGTGCGCTGACCACGAACCGGTAAACGCTTAGTGTGTCGAGCGCCGCGATAAGTACCAAGATCTTTAAGCCGTTTTACATTACCCAAAATTTCACGGCGCAGATCACCTTCCACGCGGTGTTCTTTTTCAACAATCACGCGAATTGCGTTTTCTTGATCCGGCGAAAGATCCTTGACACGGAGATCCTCACCAACTTTCGCTTTAGCCAAAATCTTCTTAGCCGTAATGTTGCCGACACCGTAAATATAGGTCAGAGCAACCACAACGCGCTTTTGCGCAGGAATAGTGACACCAGCAATACGAGCCATAGTTCAATAAACTAACTACAGTTACTTAACCCTGACGTTGCTTATGTTTAGGAATTTTACACACAACTCGAACGCGGCCTTCGCGGCGAACGATGCGACAGTCACGACAAATTTTCTTCACTGAACTGCGAACTTTCATAGCTAGCCGATTAGCTTTTAGCCGATTAGTACACAAAATCATCCCGAACATAAGAGATGACTTTGTAATGGCCAGAGATACCACCCTCACCTTTAAGGCTTACCAAAAGTTTCGATACTAGCACGGGAAGGACCCGCAACGAAGTAAACTGACTTTGGGGAAGGTTTAAAAGCGGAATGTGATTCGGGCTTTCGTGAGATCGTAAGGACTGATCTCACATTTGACGTCATCGCCTGGCATAACACGAATACGATTTTTTCGTAGTCGGCCAGCCAAGTGAGCAATGACTTCGAGGTCATTTTCAAGTTTGACGCGGAACGCTCCGGCGGGAAGTGATTCGAGCACCTCACCGCGCATTTCAAGAAATTGTTTTTCTGCCATAACTGGCATTATTGTACCAGTTCCTGAAATATTAGAGCTTTCCTATCAACTGAAAGCGGCATTAGTTTAACCTAGCCAAGAATTCATGTCAAGCAAAAGTTGGATAAGTCCGTGGGCTCGAAGATTAGCCAAGAACAGCCTTGATACGACGAATTCCCGCAGATGAGGCCTCCTCTTTAACAATTTTAATACCACCGAGGAGGCCTGTGTGCTCAACGTGCGGACCGCCGCAGATTTCCACGCTGAAAGCGTGCCCCGAGCCTGTCGAGGGGTCTGGTCCCATGATGTAGACATTTATCTTGCCACCAATTTGCGCATACTTGTCTTCGAATAGGCCGATCGCTCCGCGCTTCTTGGCCTCGTCGACGGTAAGTTGTTCAGCATGGACCGGCAGGTCCTTTTTGATTTGCTCGTTCACGATGTCTTCGACTTGCTTAATTTGTTCGGGGGTCATCTTCTCGGGGTGTGAAAAATCGAAGCGCAAACGCTCGGCAGTAATATTACTTCCGCGCTGTTCAACGTGGTTGCCAAGGACCATGCGAAGCGCTTGATGAAGAAGGTGCGTCGCAGTATGCAATTTTGTTGTGTCGACTGAGTGATCAGCTAAACCGCCAGCGAATTTTTGCTTCGCACCTTCACGCGACTTAGCTTGATGCTCAGCCATTTGCCGCTCAGCTGATTCGACGTCCACGGTTTTACCGTGCTCCTTAGCAATCTCGATGGTGAGCTCCAGCGGGAAGCCATGCGTTTGATACAGGTCAAAAGCATCCTTGCCACTAAAGGCTGATCCACCCTTCGACACCAATTTGCTAAAGACCTTCAGGCCAGCCTCGAGTGTTTCCTCGAACCTCGTCATTTCCTGATGAAGTTCCTGGGCAATGAGCTTTGACTTCTCGGCCAGAACCGGATAGGCGACGGCATACGTATCGATGTAAGCCTGCGCCACATCACTCATCCACTTTGGATTCGTAATTTTGAGTTGATGAGCCTTAAAAACGGCACGGCGAATCAAACGGCGCAAGACATATCCTTGATCAGATTTTGCCGGGGCAACTCCATCACCAATCAAGAAGACCGCTGCCCGCAGGTGGTCCAGAATGACCCGGAAGGCCACGGTTTCATTGCTGTAGAGTTTGCCGGTTGCTGATTCTAGGGCCCTACGAGCCTTGTCGAAGAGATCAATTTGAAAAACATCCGGATCATTGTTGAGAGCTGCGGCGAGACGCTCGAGACCACCGCCGAAGTCGACGTTTTTTTGTGGCAGCTGATCAAAGCCGTTCTGCATTTTGACGTATTGCATGAAAACGTTATTCCCAATCTCGAGGTAGCGACCGCAGTCACAGTTAACATGACACGCTTCATCGTGGAAAGCAGATTTTTCATGCAGCCCTAGCTCCGCGCCAAAATCCCAAAACATTTCACTGTCGGGGCCACCAGGCTCACCAACTGGCATGTTGTTTGGCACACCGGCTCGGGACCACCAATTTTTCTTTTCTGGATAGGCAAAGATACGACCCTTGGGGTCGATGCCTACAGTCGTAAAAAGTTCGCTCCAAATAGCTTCGGACTCAGTGTCCTTCGGAATACCAAGTTGTTCGTTCCCGGCAAAAACGGTGACGTAAAGGCGATGTGGATCAAGTTTTAACTCTTTGGTCAAAAATTCGAACATCCAAGTAAGTTGCTGCTTTTTAAAATAGTCACCGAGCGACCAGTTGCCGAGCATTTCAAAAAAAGTTGTGTGACGATTGTCGCCGACCTCTTCAATATCTTGAGAGCGAAAACATTTTTGCGAGTCTACCAAACGTTGGCCAGCTGGATGTTTTTCGCCAAGAAGATACGGGACCATCGGCTGCATGCCTGAGCCGGTAAAAAGTGTTGATGGATCGTTTTCTGGAACAAGCGAGGAAGAGGGCACAACAGCGTGTCCTTTGTCCTTAAAGAAGTTCAGGTACCTTTGTCTAATTTCATGACTCGAAAACATATCGCGAGTAGTCTAAAGGAAAAGCGTTCGAGTTGTACAGTTACACCGGGTTCTGTGACACCGCCTCGCCGGGTTTGGCCGTTTTCAAGAAACGCGTTCTAAGCCCACGTGAAAACTCCAAGACTTCAGGACTTTTGAGAATAAAGGCGGCTCCCAGGTAAACAAGACCACCGATTATAGAGGCGAATAATAGTTGACCCAAAACAGCGCCAAAGGTTGTTAATTGGCCACCAAAGAGTTTAATGTATTCAAATTTCATGCTTTGGGTTACTACCGCGCAAACAATACCAGCTAAGCTCAAAATTAAGGTCGAGCGCAAGATATGCCCTTCATGAAGGGAACCTATTTTGCCTCTAAGAAACACCCAGAGCAGGGCCAGTTGCAACATTGAGGCTAATGAGAAAGCTAAAGTTAGTCCTGGAACGCCGTAGGTTGGTAATAGGTAATAGCCAAGACCGATGTTCATGATAGCTGCGACAAGACCAATAAAAAATGGTCGCCAGGTGTCGTGGTGTGCAAAAAAAGCTCGCACCAGGATAAAAATTAAACATTGAGCAAAAAAACTTATTGCGAATAAGGCAAGAGCATCAGCAGTAGCTATGGTTGCCGGCCAATCAAAAATTCCGGCTCCAAAAACTAAACGAACAATTTGGGCACGAAGCAATAAAAAAATAACTGTCGCAGGAATGACAAAGAACATTACTTGCCTAATGGTTCCGGAGAGCGCATCACGCAGTCGTTCTGATGCCTGAGCGTTGACGTTTTCACAGAACGTTGGGAAAGCGGCCACTGCGTAGGAGACACCAATCACCCCAACCACAAAAAAGTTCAAATTGTAAGCAAATTGTAAAACCGTGACCGACCCTCCTTCAAGGAGCGAGGCGAAGGTCGTCATAACTAAAAAATTTAATTGATTTACGGCAAGGCCAAGCATTCGTGGCACCATCTCGCGGAGCGTGACCAGAATGTCACGATCGAGCTTAGCAATAATTTGATATTTATACCCAAGACCATAAACCCCAGCACTCTGCACCAAAGCATGAGTTGCCGCGCCAAGTACCGTACCCAATGCTAATCCGATCGGACCAAAAGTAGGTACCAGAAAAAGTGCTCCGCCGATGATGCCCAGGTTATAAACGATAGGAGCAACTGAATACAGCAAAAAACGTTTTGTGCTTTGTAAAACCGAACCAAAGACCATGGAAATAGCAAAGAAAATTTGGCCGAGGAAAATAACTGAGCTAGTAGCAGCTACCGCGGCCTGCTTTTCAGGATTGAATCCGGGCACGACCAAGACAGCAAGTTCTTTAGAAAAAATAACGCCTAACAAGGCAACTACGGCAAAGAAAAAAACAAAAATGTTTAACGTATAACTAGTATATTTCCAGGCTTTTGCTTGATCCTCGGCGAAATGTTTAGTGAAAATTGGTATGAAGCTAGCTGAGAGAGCACCCACCATAATGAGCTGGAACAGCAGGTCGGGCACACGGAAAGCGGCAAAATAAACATCTAATGTATCCCCTGCCCCAAACATACCGGCGAGTATTCGGTCACGGATAAATCCGGCCAAACGTGATAGGACCGAAAACACCGCGACTATTGCCGCGGCGCTAACTACTGAATTGGTCGCCTGAAAGAACAAGCGCTTCATCATACTGACCCGCGCCTCAAGCGCACAATAAAGTAAGCCAGGCCAAGGATAATAAAGATTAGAACTCCAATTGTAGCTTGCACAAAAGGATTAGCTAGATGGAAAAAGGAAATATCCAAAACCTGTGCCTGGCTTGTCATTTGACCAGTCTCGTCAAGGCTAGCCAAGGTTACTGTGTAAACGCCAGCCTTAGGAAAGGCGTGGGTTACATCTTGTTGAACTGAAGTCGCGCCGTCACCAAAGTCCCAGGCATAAGCCAGGTTGGTCTCGCCAAAGGGTGGCACAGCTTTAAATTCGTAAGTTCGCCAATCTTTTTGGGTAAAGGCTAATAACGTGCCTGGTCTACTATGTTCCGAAAAATCAGGAAATACCAAAGCTATTTCGGAAGCTGGTTGTTCGTCGGTTTGACCGGCCACGAGGGGTGCCGGATCTGAGTTTGCGTTATCCGATGTTGTTAAACCGAGATTTGTAGTTGCCGAACTATTGTTGTTAGTGGTTAAAACAGGTGTTTGGATTGTTGTCTGAGGCAATGGTTCGGGCATGAGTGCCACAGTTGGCGCTGGCGCAGGTTGTGGTTCATTAACTACTGGTGCGCTCGTGATTGAAGGATCATTCGGATTGTAGTCCTCCAGATTGGCGACCCCATCGCCATCTGTATCTGAATCGCAAACGTCGCCTATGTCGTCAGCATCAACATCCAGTTGATCGGCATTGGCCTCTTCAGGACAATTATCGGATTCATCAGTAATCGTGTCACCGTCGGTATCAGCCAGCGCTTCATATAACGGAGTGATCGCCGTATCATTATTCGGATTAATATCTTCAGGATTTTGACCCTGAATAACAGCTCTAATATTAAACGAACCGTTTGGCAAAACATAGTCAATATAAACGTCATCACTTGAACCAGTTACTACAGATACCACCTGAGACTTACCGATCAAGATTGGCCCTTGATAAAAAGAAACCTGACCAGCGACATCGATGTCACCCTGATTTTTTATTTTAGCGTAAATACGTATGCTGTCGCCGGCAATTAGAGTATCTTCTGAAAAAGTAATGTTGTTGGCTGAAACTGAAAGATCGGGCGACGCAGCCTGAACTGAGAAGCTAAAAGAACCGAGGCCAAGAAACAAACCCAAAAGTAAGGCTCGCATATTGAGTTTATTGTAACACGAGCTATTTCTTATAACCGAAACGATAGCGGAAAAGATTGTGTCTGATGGGACCAAAGACAAAGTAATATAATTCGGCAAGAATATATTGAGTAACCGGGATGATAAATCCATCACGCGCAAAACGTCTAAAACTTATGCCTATTCTGGCGCTGTTAAGAAAGGCGAACCTTGCTCCGGCCTGTTTAACGGCTCGATAACCGTAATCATGATCCTCAAGGAAAATTACGGTTTCATCGAACCCCTTAATTTTATCGTGTAGGGTCCTTTTCGCAAGGATAAAGAATCCGGGCAAATGCGGATGTTTAGCGCTCCACAAGCGGACATACCAGTTATAAAGCTTAACGCTGATTTTGTTATTTGCCACATCGACTGTTGCCAGATCCAAATCACGACGAGCAAATTCACTAATTACGCGCTCAAAAATATCATTTGAACTTAAATCTACATCAGCATCTAGAAACAGTAGCAACTCGCCGCTCGCGACTGCTGCTCCGGCATTACGACCAACGCTTGGCAAACCGCCATCAACTACCCTAGCTCCTAAGTTTAAAGCGATGTCTCGCGTGGCATCTGTTGAACAAGCGTCAGCGACAATAATTTCTTTGGGTTGCAAAGTTTGCGTACGCAAAATTACAAGAAGCTTTGGCAAATACTTCTCCTCATCTTTGGTTGGAATAACAACGCTGAAGGTTGGCAAGTGCATACGCGTACTGTGCGGCCAGGACGATTCGAACGTCCGACCTTCTCCTTCGGAGGGAGACACTCTATCCAGCTGAGCTATGGCCGCGCAGTAAGAACATACATCGCTACCCCACTCGCCACGGAAACATTAAGCGAACGCTTAGCTCGCATCGGGATTATTACCTTGGCTTGGCATTTTGCTAATACCGTAGGCGGTAACCCTTCGACCTCGTTACCTAAAACCAGGGCCACCTTGGTTGTTTCAAGCTTCGAGATATCACAAGCATCTTCACCTGTCTCTAGGGCGACAACAGCATAACCGTCTGCCTGACACCTGGCAATTACTTGATCGACTGCCGCTTTCTCCCAACTTACCAAGTCTTCGGCACCAAGTGAGACCTTGGCGATCTCTTTACGCGGTGGTGAGCCTGTGATGCCGGTTAAATATACTTTCTCCACACCAAAAGCCGCCGCGTTTCTCAGGATGGCTCCCACGTTATGGAGACTTCGTATATCATGCGCGATGATGATCATAACTCGTAGTTTGTAGATGTTAGATCGACATTATGCTTTGTCCTAACCCTGAACGTTGCGGATCGTGTGGCTGGTCCCACATTCCATACGATAAACAATTGCAACAGAAATTATCCGATATCAACGGTTCTTTCAAGTTGAAAAACTTACCGCATCGCGTTTATGAAATTCTTGCCTCACCCAAAACCAACCATTATCGCAACAGAATGGACTTCGTAATTGATTGGCAGGGTAACGTTGGTTTGCGTGAAAAGGGTAAATGGTGGCGAGTTATAGATAATCATACGTGCTTTTTAGCCATGGAGAAAATTGATGAACTGTTTTTCAAAACCCGTGATTGGGTTAAGTCGTCGGGCTTATCGTACTTTGATCGAAAGGCGAATACCGGTTTCCTTCGTTACGCCGTTATTCGGTCAACCACACTTGGCGAAACCATGCTGATCATCGTAACCAGTGCGCCGACAGATGCCGACGAAGAAGCCAGAGCTCAGACAGCCCTCAAGGTGCTCGCTGAGACGTCGGGCGTGACAACGCTCGTTTGGTCAATCAACCATACAATTAGCGATGTGTCCTTCGGCGACGAACTGCGTACAATCACCGGTAACGGAACGATTGAGGAACAGATTGGTGAGTATCGCTACAGAATCTCGCCTAATGCCTTTTTCCAAACAAATCCTTACGCTGCTCCCCTGCTTCTTAACACTGTACGCGAATTCGCATTAGCGACGGACAATAGCCAAAAGCAAGAGACGACCCACCAGGTCGTCTCAACAGGAATGTTATTGGATCTGTATTGCGGGACGGGATTTTTTGGGGTTGCTCTGGCGAATAAATTTTCGCAAACAGTAGGGGTTGAACTCGTGCCCGAGGCGATCCGTGAGGCTAAAATAAATGCCGAACTCAATCATGTTAAGGCTGAGTTTCACGATGCCAAAACTGAGGAGTTTGATTGGCTGAAGCTCAAAGCCGACGTAGTCATCCTCGATCCGCCTCGCGCCGGCATGCACGACAAGGCTCTGCGTGACGTTATCACAGCGCGACCGGAGCGTATTGTCTACGTATCGTGCAACTACAAAAATTTCGCTCGAGAATTGATTGAGTTGTCAAAATATTACGAAGTTCAAAACATGCGGGCTATCGATATGTTTCCTCACACGCCGCATGTTGAATTAGTTTCTGTGCTGCAACGAAAAATTGAATAACCTCATAGCTATCGAGCACTCTCCATTTTTCTGTAAGCGAAACCGCTTCCAAAGGTTATGATGAGTGACATAATCACCGCGATAACTAGGAATATCGATCCGACAACGATGACCGGTAATAGGGAGGAGGAACCTAACCAAGCGTTTACTACCAAACCTAAAGCGGTTGCTCCGAGCACAAAAACTGGTAAACCCGAGAGCAGATAAAACACAAACAGAGTTCCCTTGTGACCTTTGGTGATGTGCCAACTAGTGCGTAAAGAATCTATTGCGCCCAGTTGTTTATCGACAATCAGAAAGAAATAAAAGTAACAACCCAGGGCAAAGATTATCCCGGGGATAATGAGGAGAATTAGGCCAAAGAAAACAATTAGGCCATAAAGCAGGCTACTCACGAGGACGGCAAAAATCATCTGCCAATTAACGGCAAAAAGCGTTTTGAGTTCAATTGATTTTTTGTCGACGGCAAACAAGACATAACGAGTAAAAGCTATTTGCACTATTACTGTTGGCACAAGTAGAACGAGCTGGATAAGTACATTACCCATAGGCAAATCACCCAAAAGAAACCTCAGTAATCCAGAGATCAGACTAATACTCACACTGGTTACAATAGCTAGAGCAATATATTTAAGCCAATGCTCTTTGCTCAGTTCAAAACCACGGCTAAATAGTTCCCTGACTCCAAACAATGGCGCTCCAAAATGTTCCTTCATAGTAGTTTAGCTTGTTAAAATCATAACACAGTGATAGCCTATTAACTTATTATGAAATCAGGACACGTAGCAATAGTAGGGCGTTCAAACGTCGGTAAATCGACGCTTTTAAACACCTTGGTTGGCTCAAAAGTCGCCATCACTACACCTAAACCGCAAACAACCAGGCGGCCGATTTCGGGTATTATCACTCGCCCCGAGGGACAGATAGTGATTGTCGATACCCCAGGCATCATGCAAAAAGCCAGGGATCCGCTCACGCAGAAACTTTTAAGCTACGCCAAAGATACCTTGCGTGGGGTTGACGCAATTGTTTACGTGGCTGACCCCACTCGTGCTATGGGTGACGAAGAAAAGCAGGCTCTAAAAATGATTGAAGCTGTTCAAAAACCAAAGTTACTAGTGATCAATAAGGTGGATCAGAAAGAAGCCCGGGATTTTATTGATTACTATCGTGACCTTGGTCAAAAATTCGACAACTACGTTGAAGCCTCGGCCATGACCGGAAAAAATACCGATCTCATTGAACGTTGGTTGTTTGAACATTTACCAGAAGGCGAATTCATGTTCCCGCAATTTCAATTTACAGATTTGACAAATGAAGAGTGGTTATCCGAACTAGTACGTGAAAAATTATTTTTACGTTTACGTGAAGAAGTTCCCTACACTACCCACGTTAAGGTAAACGAAGTAGCGGTCCGCAAAAATGGTGACATTTATGTGAACGCTACAATTTTTACAAATAATGAACGTTACAAACCAATGATTATTGGTCGTGGGGGTCAGGGAATTAAAGAAATTGGCCAATCAGTTCGTAACGAACTCGAAGCGGTGAGTGGAAAAAAGCATTTTATTGCACTTGATGTTCAGGTTGATCCACATTGGTTGGAGCAACTGATATAGGCACAATGCTTATAACTTTATAGCCAGTTGAAACACCGAGTTCGCCGAGTGAGGCGAGAAAATTAGTACCAAAAGCCAAAGGTCTAAGATCAACTTCAAGAATTAAGGGATTGTCAGGATTGGCTAAAATAGCGTATTTAGCAAAACGGTTCTCAGCCATAATGGTTTTAACCGTTTTTTTGTTGCCGTAAACCTCAAACGTATATGTTCCCCAATCTTCTTTGGCTTCAAGTTCGGTAAAATCATCAAGCTTAATTTCGGTCTCAATTGCTTCACCGCTCAAACTTTCAATAAGCCCAGAAATTTTATCGGCAAAATCGACGACGTTCGATAAACTTCGATCAAACAACCCAAGTTCAACATGTGTGTGGCGAGTTTGTGATAATTCCTCGTACTGTGCTTGTGACAACCATATCAGACTATTTTTTTCCCCGCCGGCAAAGGTTGCGCCGTTCGGCCAAGAAGTTGGTAGCGAAATCTCTCGCGCGATATCAAGAGAACTGGTGGTGAGTTCTCCTTCAAATCTGACCGTTTCGTAAATCGGTTCTGGCACAGTAACTCTCTCCTCACCTACGGGCGAATTTTCAGCTGTTTCCCGAGCTTTTACAGAATCTGCGGTTTCTTGCTCAAGAGTTTGTCGCCACTCAGCTTTCAGAGAATCACCGGCTTTGTATTCAGTGATGGTCAGCAGCCATTCCGGTGATTCTGTTTTTGAGGGTAAAAGCTCAAGTGATTGTTGGCGTAAGGTAAGTTGAGTACCAATGTTCAAATCAAGTTCTTCAGCCGATATTTGGTCAGGCAAATCTAAACACCCCACGCCAAGCGTGATAAGCAGAACGCCAGGCATAATAAATCGCCAATGGATCACATGATCTTTTTTCCCTGCGCCCAAGCCCTGAAGGTTGCCTCATCAGTCGAGCCACAAATAAACTGTTTGGACTCGGTGTTAAAGAAAAAAGGAACTCCTCCGCACAGTCCTTTGTCGAATTCAGCCATCTTTTTGGCATTAGTTTCATCGTTCCAAACCTCATGTTTATCAACCTTTAAATTAAGCTCTTTTTCTACCTTCTCAACAATTGGCTTCATGGCAATACAGTGAGGACATGTATCGCCGTAGAATTCAAGTAAAGGCATAGGTTGCCTAGAATCATTTATTAATTTCCTGTAGATTATACCCGATGTCTAAGTTTGCCGAGATTTGGCTAGTTATTACCATTGTAAGCCTTGCTTACGGTTTTTTAATTTACACACGTCTCATTGAGGCACCTCGGCAACCACCCCTTGAGTTTGTAACCTCGAGTAATGGCGCGCCGAGGTTGTCTGATCTCAAACGCGGTCAGTCCGTGCAAACTGGGTCCACCGAGTTTGCGGCTTATCGTTTTATCACAGATCCAAACGATGATGCGCTTTTGTTCCTCGATCAAAATACTAAGATACGCCTTGACGAAACCTCGCCAGAAAAACACGTCACTTTGCTTCAAGGAAGAGTCATTACGAGTTTTGTAGCCACTGAACGAGAGGTTACGGTTCAGGTACGCAATCTAGAAATTTCTTCTATTCATTGCGCTATTGTGCATTACAGCTGGCTTGATGAGGTTGAGATATCCAATCCCGGAACTGGAAAGTGCCTGGTAAAAAGTACCGGGTTTAAGGTGGAGCCAGGCAAAACAGTTCGTGTTAACACCTTTGACGGTCAAATTTTATTCATGACTGATTTTGTTCCCACGGCCTCTGCGGCCATAAATTTTTTCACTTTTGCTGGTTGGCTTAAGTCGAATTCTTGATTTTGTCGAGGGATAATTATTTCAGCCGGTAAGTTTCGCGTTAAATGATTCGCAAAAGATTGCTTAGCACTCTCATCGCCGTGAACCAGGAAAATCTTATCTATACTTCCCTCCTCCGGATGCAACCAGCGTGTAAGCTTGTCCTTATCAGCATGGGCAGAGAACGCTTCAATTTCTAAAACTTCTGCTCTGACCGAATACTCCTCCCGATGAATTGAAATTTTAGCTTCGCGATTAAGAACTTTACGCCCTAGAGTTCCCTTGGCCTGATAACCAACAACTAGCAAACCAGAGAGTGAGTCGCTAATATGCCGTTTAAGATGGTGCAAAATGCGTCCGCCCGTCATCATACCGTTTCCGGCAATGATTATCTTGGGTAGATGGTCATCGTTGATTAGTTTAGATTCATCACTAGTTAAGGTTTCACGAAGCGAAGGGAACGAAAAAAAATCCTTATCCGGTCCCAAGATAGGATGGTCAAACTTTAAGTATTGTTTGAAGTGGCGATAAACCTCAGTTGCTCGAATGGCTAATGGACTATCAAGGTAAATAGGCACACTGGGAATCTGTCTGTCTAACAACAGGGTATCTAGCTCGTAAAGAATTTCTTGGGTTCGCTCAATCGAAAAAGCTGGAATAAGTAATGTTCCTTTGCGGCTAATAATGCGCTTTACAAATTCAGCCAATTTCTTTTTTCTAGTATCGGCGGGATCGTGTAAACGGTCGCCATAAGTAGCTTCACAAACAACCGCGTCGGCTCGTGAGATCGCCTCCGTAGGTGGCAATATCGGAATACGATCATTTCCAAGATCGCCGCTAAAGATTAGGCGAAAGGGCTGGCCTTGCGAATTTTTGACTTCGTCAACCTCCACGGTAACAAATGACGAACCAAGAATGTGTCCAGCATCATGAAACATTACCCTGACACCGGGAGCAACTTCGAGTTCAGTGTGATAATTAACACCTTGCATTTGCTGTTGCGCGTGTTCTTTGTCCGCTAATTCATAAGGCATCGGATCGCTGCATCGTTTGGCGTTGTCCTTCATGATGTGCAGCGAGTCGTCCAAAATTAAACTAGCCAAGGCTTTAGTCGGTGCCGTAAGATAAATTGGACCTTTGTATCCATTACGTACGAGCTCTGGTAAACGACCGGTGTGATCAAAGTGAGCGTGGGTAATAAAAACAGCATCCAAGGACTTAGGCTCAAAGCCAAACGACTCGAGGCTGCGAGCCACGCAGATTCTCTCTCCCTGTTTCATACCGCAATCAACTAAAATCTTTGCCTTGTTGGTCTCGAGTAAAAAACAAGAACCTGTAACCTCTTCAACACCGCCGTAAAATGACAGTTTCATAAAACTCAAACTGATTCGCCGATTAGTCGGTTAGCGTTGTGCTTTTAGACGTTCTTGGTATTCCGGCCAACGGGACTTGAGTTGAGTTTCGTAACCCTCTAGGTTTTGATCGTCGTGAAACTCTTGAACACGACGGTGTTCTTCAATCATGTCTTCAACCAACTGATGGTATGCCTCCTCTGTGTTAACGGCTTCGGTGATACCCTGATTAACTATTTCTTCAAACAAATCTTCCAAATTAAAGGCTAGGTTTTCTATCATACGTCGACATTTTATCATAACAGGAGTAGCATTCTCGATTGCTATGAAACTCGACTCCTCAAAAGCCTCTGGATTGCGTTGGCACTCGCTTAAACGCCCCATCATTGCTCTGTCGCCTATGGCCGACATGACCGATTCCGCTTTTTGCCGGGTGGTCAAAGAGGTTACGCGGGACGCCGCCTCCTCACACCCTTTGTCGCAGCCGCTTCAAGGCGGCGCCAGAGTCACTCAGAACCACTCACCCACTGAGCTTGTGGTTTTCCGCGAAATGGTTTCAGGAGAAGCAGTGGTTAGAGGCAACAACAAAACACTCGAGATGACCGATATTCATCCTGAAGAACGTCCCCTGGTCCAACAAATCTTTGGTTCAGATCCAGCAATCATGGCCGAAGCTGCTCGTCTTATTGAAGAACAGCACCACCCCGAGGGCTTTGACATAAACATGGGTTGCCCTGTTTATAAAATTGTTCATAACTTTAACGGAGCGGCCCTCATGAAAGAACCTGAATTAGCAACCAAAATTGTTAAAGAAATGAAAAAAGTTATCTCGGTCCCGTTGTCGGTAAAAATACGTTTAGGTTGGAGCGACGCGACCGAATGCCTCGAATTTGTTAAGGTTCTCGAAAATGCTGGGGCAGATCTCCTTACTATTCATGGGCGAACAAAGACTCAGGGATACTCCGGAGTTGCCGACTGGCAAATGGTTGGCGAAGCCAAGAAACGAGTAAAAATTCCCGTCTTGTGTAATGGCGACGTGCATAGTTTTGATCTGATTTCTAAAGCACTCGAGGTCTCAGGCTGCGATGGGGTGCTAATTGCTCGGGGCGCCTTAGGTAACCCCTGGATATTTTCTGAGTTCAATGACCAAGCAGCAGGCAAACAGGTGTTTCTCCCGAGCTTCAAGGAGCGTGTGCAAGTTGCGAAACGTCATTTTGAGCTTCATCTAGAACAATACGGCGAGGGGGCTGTTACCACTTTCCGCAAACATCTTTCATGGTACTTCAAGGGGATCCCACATTTTAAGATGTTCAAAGAGGAACTTATGAAGGCTACAACCCGAAGCGAGATGGAGTCTCTGTTTAATGCTATGCTACAGGATGACCGACTTGCTCTTGACCGAGTTGTGGTCACCGCCTAAACTACGGCGGACTATTTTTACTCTCTCATTCGCATAAGTATGCGAATCGGTATATTAACGTTTGTTGAATCAAAATCTGGCTTGGCTCCTGGAACTCGCAATATTGTTGAGGCCGGAGAACAGCGCGGCCATAGTGTAAAGATTTTATATGCCAAAGATGTAGGTCTTGTTTTTGGTAATGGAAAAACTCTAACCTATCGCGCCAGGCCGCTTGAACCAGGTGATTTTGATCTTATATTAGTCAGACCAGGATTTGTCCGTGACCCAAGCATTCACGCCTCGGTAATTAAACAGTTTCAATTAGCCGGATTCAACGTTATTAATAATTATCTTTCGGTTTTTAGAGCTAAGAATAAAATTCGTACTCTACAGCTTCTTGATCACTTTGGTCTGCCTGTCCCTAGAACCCATGTGCTTGGCGATCCGGCAATGCTCGCAAGCGTGATTAAAAGTGAGTTTACCTTTCCAGTAATAATAAAAACAATTTTCGGCACTCACGGAACCGGTGTGTTTATTGCCGAATCAATGCGCTCGTTGGCGCCCATTGTTGAGTACCTCACAAAACGTGAACAAGGACCAGTAAAGATTCAAGAATATATTAGTGAGGCCAAGGGCAAAGATCTACGAATTTTTGTTTGTGGTCGAAAAGTCGTAGCCGCTATGGAAAGAGTGGCCAAACAGGGTGAGTTTCGAGCCAATTATCACAAAGGCGGTTCAGTGCATCCTACAAAGATCTCAAAAGAAGAGGCCAAACTCGCGGTTAAAGCAGCCAACACCCTTGGGCTTGATGTGGCCGGAGTCGACCTTTTACGCACGGCTCATGGACCTAAAATAATTGAGGTTAATTCAAATCCTGGAATTGAGGGAATCAGCAAGGCCACCGGCATTGACGTTGCCGATCAAGTTATTCAATTTCTAGAACGACGTCATGCTCATACGCGTTCCGTAAAACTCACTAAACGGAAAATGACTGAATGAGGGGGTAAATATTTGACCTGTATTAAGTAAAAAATCTAAAAAAATACGCATCGCTTCAGCCCTAGCTGTCATGCGATGCGACACGGTCACGAGCGAGACCTCTCATTTAAGGATGAGGGGTTCTCCAGGATATTGCACAACGTGCAACTTACGAAACTTGATGTATGGAGTATCCCTACGTCCCCACAGGTATTCGTAGATGTCTTTAGCCTCGCGGTATGAATAGAGCGCCTCGTAAAGCGTGAGTATTCCCTGATCGTAATGGATTACTCTCTTGCCGTAATTGGTAGGTGCGGCCATGATGAGATCGACGATCAGCTCGATCCGCTGTCTATCGAATCCTCTGACGGACGTGATCTTCAGCTGTGGGCAATCGTAGTAGCGACGATCGATGAGAAGCGTGCTGTCATTCGAGATAATGTCACCCACCTGTGAGATCTTTCGGCCTTGTGACTCAGGGACGAAATTACACGAAACGATGACCTTCCAAGAGAGGTAAGGATCCACATGGACCATGAGAAACTCAGGTCCTCCAGCCGCCCACACCTGATTCACAATTAGCCAGATGGCACTCATGTGCTTCCCCCCAAGCTTCTATATTCAATATTACTCATGATGGCCACGGCGTCAACAATTAACAAAAGAATCACGACGTATAGTCGTGATTCTTTTGGTTCCGGGACTTGGATTCGAACCAAGATAAACAGATTCAGAGTCTGTTGTCCTGCCGTTAGACGATCCCGGAGCATATAAAACCTATCCAAGTTTGACCATCTTCGTCGTCGTTCGCTCCGTCGGACTCGTACAGCTCCGACGTTTCAGTCGGAGCCCCGACGCCGTAGGCCGTCGGGGTACGCCTCGTCCTTACTCGCTCGCTCCTAGAATCTGACCAAACTTAATAGGTTTTCTTTCTTCATCTGTGAGGACTCGGTTTTCTCTTGGAACTATTCACCAATAAACATCTACGGATACTATGAAAACGCAAGAATAATATTGGAAAAATAGGCTATTGTCAATTTATTGTTGATTGTTCATCTCGGTCATCACTCCGCCGAAAACCTCAAGGAGTTCCGCTGCTGGATCGGCTCCTGCGGGACGTTTGTGTTCAAAAACTACTAGCACACGTTTCATGATAACCGCCTCAATGGCGTCCTCTAGAATTCGTTGATTCTTAGCCTCACGCATTTTTTCGACGTGCATTAGGTAGGGGAAGGCTATGACCACCCTGCCAGCCTCGGCTCTTAGAATCTCAGCATTTTGCAAAACCAACGGTAAGGCAACGTTTGTTTCGCCAACTAGGGCGACGCAGCGAGCCCATTTATCGCGCAGATCGTTGACTTGTGCTTCGGTAACGATCTCTTCGGTGGTTGGTTCTGCGGCAACCCGTAAGGGAACAGGTGGCGTTGAGGTTACTTTGAAGGTAGCCAAACTAAGGGCCTTGGTGGTGGCTATGGGTGCCCGAAAGTTGGCCCCCAAACGGGGGCCAGGTGGTTGTCCTCCAAGACAAAATGTAATGAGGGCAATTTCTAGCGGCAATTGGGGGAGATGTGAGGGCGTGCTCCGACCTCGAGCCTGGAGCACCAGGTCCAGCAATTGTTCTATTTCCTGTGATGTTAATAGGGTTTTGCAAACATCAAGCGTAGATTTAGTAGCCGTATCGAGTTGATCATCATGAGTGCCACCCAGGCTTGTAAGGAGAAGCGAGCGGGTAACGGCCAATAGTTCATCAAGCAGATGTCGCATTGAGGCTCCCTCTTCGACGCTTTTAGTAAGAAGAGACACGATACTTGATGAATCTTTTTGTGCTATCACTTCAAGAAGTTTACGTACCGCCTCGGTATGGGTGGCTGGCAAAACAAGTGAAGCCTCTTTGCTTGAAATGTGCTCTTCGCCGAGAGCCAAAACCTGAGCCAGAAGACTTTCCGCGTCGCGCAAACAACCTTCGGAAAGTCTGGCGATTGTAGCTAGAACTGTTTCTTCAACTGTCACCCCCTCAGCAGTTGAAAGTTTCTTAAGTCGAGCAATTATTTCATCGGCTGGAATTCGATGAAAATCAAAACGTTGGCAGCGGGAAATAATAGTGGCTGGAATTTTATGGAGCTCGGTAGTAGCCAAAATGAACATGGCATGCTCAGGCGGTTCTTCAAGAGTTTTGAGAAGTGCGTTGAACGATGAGGTCGAAAGCATGTGCACTTCGTCGATGATAAATACCTTAAATTTACCGCGCGACGGCGCAAAACGAACGTTCTCAATAATGTTTTCACGGGTCTCCTCAACCCTAGTTTGTGAGGCAGCGTCAATTTCTACTATATCCAAAAAACGACCTTGTTTGGCCTCACAACACGAAGCACAGGTATTACATGGCTCAGCCTGCCCAATCTGTCTAGCCTCACAGTTTACGGCTCGTGCCAACAGACGAGCAATGGTTGTTTTCCCCACTCCCCGTGGGCCAGCAAAAAGATAGGCGTGCGCAACCTTGCCGCCTGACAGTTGATTCATGATGGTTTTAACCACGTGTTGTTGCTCGGTAACTTCGGCAAAGGTGAGAGGACGATATTTTCGGTAGAGAACGTCAGCCATACTCGGACATACTAGCAGAGTAATTCACAAGACGTCCAAGACATTGTAGACATCAGCTTCTTCTTTACGTCTCGGGCCTTTAGAACGTCAAAAAATATACTTAGAGCGCCGGTGGTAAGGAAGGTGGTTTAGGCAGAATTCGTTCGCGTTTATTTAAGCCAGCGCGGTCAAGAATCTCCCGTTCGACCATTGCTTTGTCACGACCGAACTGTAAACGACAAATTTCTTTAAGTGCTGCGGCCACCTTTTTACTACCATTAACTGGCGGGTAGGCCTTCATAGTAAATGGCTTGGCTTGAGCGTTATCAATGATCATACGCACGTTCCAAGTGAACATATCACTATTCAAAAGATCTTGACCGGTGAAAGTCGGCGCAAAAACCTTTTCCAGGACCTCAATATCATCAGGCCCAACGCGGGCTACAAACATACTACCAACGTTACCTAATACCGCGTCACGAATTTCACTTTTTCCGTCACGCACAAGTTGCCCCATGTATTGGTGTGCCAAAACAAGATTGAGACGATATTTTCGAGCTTCGGATAAAATAGTGGCAATTGAAGGGGTAACAAAATTTTGGAATTCATCAATGTAAAGATAAAAATCCTTACGTTGTTCTTCGGGAACATCTGCTCGAGTAAAGGCCGCCATTTGAAGTTTAGCCACAAGAATAAGCCCAAGGAGCGAAGCGTTCACCTCCCCGGTCTTGCCCTTAGACAGATTAACCAGAAGAATCTTGTTTTTGTCCATTATTTCTCTAAAGTTGAAGGCTGATTTTGACTGACCAATAATGTTGCGCATCATTTCGTTTTCCACAAAACGGCCAACCTTCGAAACCAAATAGCCCATCATTTCACTCTTGTGGTAGTCAGATGTTTTAGCCATCTCATCCTGCCAGAAAGATCTAACAACTGGGTCTTTAACCTTGGCTACCCAAGCCTTTTGAAAAGCCTCATCAGCAATCATGCGGGGAATTTCTACAAGTGTACCGGGATTTTGCACATCAGCCATGAGCGTTAGCATGTAGTTACGCATGTTGTGTTCAAACATTGGGCCGATCATTTCTGGCGGAAACAACATGTAAAAAATGCTGATCATCTCCTGGACCGCAAAGTCGCGCATCTGTTCGTTAGGCGCCTCAAGCATGTTAAGACCCATTGGTCGCTCGGTGTCCGAAGGGTTAAAATAAACCACGTCATCAATGCGATCTTTGGGAATCAAACCCAAAAGATCGTCGGCCAAATCACCGTGGGGGTCGATTACACAAACACCATGTCCGGCTTGGATATCCTGGACGGCAAGATTTTTTATAAATTCAGTTTTACCGGAACCAGTTTTACCAATGATATACATGTGCCTTCGACGATCGGCGTCTTTCATGTAAAGCTCCGTCTTTTTACCGCGGTACATGTTGTACCCAAGATGAAGTCCGCTAGTTGCCACATTGGTTGGTGCTGGAGCAGTGCGCGCCGCCATCCAACGAATGTTAGGGGTCTCCGAGGTGGGTAGCGGCAAGTGCCATAAGCTTGCTAGTTCTTCGGAATTCAAAATAATGCCCTGCCGGTCATCAAAAGTCCTAAAAATAAAACCGTCAATGATTCTTTTACGTGATGAGGGAATGCTTTTTTCAAATGAGTTGCCGTACTCATAAATATTGTATTGACCAAAGGCTTGAAGAACATTGCTCAAATACATCTGGGCTACTTCGGCGGTGTTGGCCGAGGCTACCACGCGAATCGTAGTTTCGAGTCCGGCCTTGCTCAGTTTGTTTTCAATCCCCTCGAGCATTTTGGTTTCGGCCGCCGACAGTCGACGTGCAGCCATTTTCTCTTTTGCTTTTTCAACCTTCTCCTTTGAGCTCAACCAACCGTGGCTTTTACCGCCACTTTTAGCTTCTGAATAGGTCATGCCCTGTTGCATGTTTTTAACAACCTTCAAACCAAAACTTCGCCAACCGCTTGTGGCTGGTCGAACAACATATTGAATAGCTACGCCGTCACCCTCAGCAACTTTTGACAGGGCGTTAGTCAAGGCGTTTAAGGGATCGCTATCAATTTCTTTGTACGTTTTAATTGGTAAAATATTTTCTCGCTTAAACTTAATAAAACCTGCCACTATTGTTCCCTGTGGTGAGAACATGTTGTAATCCTCAATGGGTTCAACCGAAGCGTCACTCCACTGAGCGTTTAGCTGCTGCTCAACGAATTCCTGATATTTTCTAGGCACAGTGACGTAAAAAGTAACCAATTTGTCGTGCGATACGAGCTCCAAGGCAAAAACGTCCGACTCACCTCTAAGCCAGGACTTTATTCCCTTCTTGGCCTTGAGTCCACCCAAGGCCGCATACAAGGTTTCCGCAACCGCAATTTTTTCTCGAGTCACGGTCACTGACTCCACCTGCTGCGTTTCGGCATCCTTCTTGTACCGCGGGATAGTTATCCGAAGCGTTACGAGTACATCCTGGCCACCGCGGGCATGAGCCTGCTTGGTCATGATTTTTTTAAGTAAAAACAATAAAATTAATACTAGTCCAAGGACAACAAGAAGTGTTGTAAAAAAAGGAATCAAGCTTAAAAACAGGCTGTTTACGGTTCCTGCAGTCACGGGAGATGAAATGGTTGCTAATTCATCCACACTTAGACGATATTCAACTCGGCCTCGTAAAGATCAGACACCGCATCGAATTTAATTTTTGCTTCTTGCCGCAAATAGTGCACGTTCACTTTGGGAATCATTTCGAGCCAGGATACAATGCCCGTAAGCGCCTTGTGAGGACTCCACTTTTTATTTAATATCATGCCGTAAATTTCAGCAGCGAGCTCTTCACCACGTTTCTTGAACACCGGCTGTCGATCAGCTGGTAGTTTTTCGTAAACGACCAGCAATTTGTCAGCGAGCGCTTTTTCTACGGACTTTAAGAGCTGATCTTTTACCGGTACGGCTTCAGGCACTTCATGAACCTGACTTAGTAGCGATGCTTGTGCTCCCTGCGCAACTAGCTGTTCAGGAGAAGCTGGACGCTGTTCGCTTGGTGCTGACATGACAACCTCAATCTTCGTCGACTCCATTTCGACGCGGGGTTTTTCGTTCACTTCTTGCCCACGCAACAACTCAGCCATGGGCGTATTTTAGCACA
>CAYJQH010000008.1:0-40474 GCA_964372415.1 uncultured Gammaproteobacteria bacterium
AGACGATTCTGATCGATTGAATATTGTGTCCTCGGCAGGGGGTTCAAGTGCGACCTTTGATTTTCAAGGCAGCGCCAGTTTTAGTGGTGATTTTCTTGATATTTTAGATAATACTGCGACCGACAACTCATCGGCTATTACTCTGCCAATCAATCCGGCAAATTCCGTAAATAGCGGCAATACCACCGGTTGGTTTGCGGCAGCGAGCGGCGGGCAAACATTTGTTAATCCTCCAGCGGTTTACGATATAGACATTAGCTATCCTAACGGCGGGGAATCATTCAAGGCCGGAGATGCAACAACAATTACCTGGACAGCAAGTGGCGTGGCCATGAGTTACGTTAATCTTTATCTTTCGCTCGACGGCGGATTGACCTATTCGCCAATCGTGACTGCGACTCCAAATGACGGTTTGCACGCTTGGATAGTGCCTGATTCAACAACCACCAAGGGCAGAATTTTCATTGAAGGGACCGATCTCTCGACGTTACTCGCAACCGACCTTTCAAACAGCAACTTTACCATCGTTGGCACAGCGCCACTTGAGGAAGAGGACGAGGAAGAAGATCAGACAGAGGAAGAACAGGAACAGGATGCTTCTCAAGATCAAGGTGGACTGGCCGAGCCGCTCGTCATTTACGAGCCTGAAGATATTGAGCCTTTTGATTACATTAAGGGCATAAACTTTGAGACAGTCTTCTGGGTTGACGCAGACATGAAACGGCACCCCTTCTATGATGAACAAACGTTCTACACTTACGAAGATAGTTACGCTGTCATTAAGCATCTCGCAGACGAAGATTTGCCGTACTTCCCGGTTTCCACTCCACGTTTACCAAAACCGGGTGTGATTCTTGTAAAAATAATCAGCCAACCGTTCGTTTATCATGTTGATACCGATGAATTTGAAAATCTTATCAAGCACTGGATTCCAAGTGAGGAGGAGGCGGAACGGTTGCTTGGAGAGGGTTGGTCAGATTATATTATTGACCTGCCACCTACGGTTTGGGAATATTACAAGACAGGTGGTGATACGGGGAGCGACCTCAAGCTAGATCCCTCGGTCATGAAAAAACGTGTTGATCTGCACGAATAAAAAAAGACCTCCGACGCATGTCGGAGATCTTTTTAAATTATTCAACCTGTAGCTGTCGAAGATCTATTTTTTTGCCCTCGGTTACCCACTTTTTAAGGGTCCGGAGACCACGAGATGAGATTAGTACCCGTTCCTTTTTTCCGGTCGCCGGATTAACAATCAAACGTTTGGTTAAATTGGGGTGCTGTCGACGCTTGGTTTTGTTATTGGCGTGACTCACGTTGTTGGCTGTAAGCGGTACTTTGCCGGTGATAATGCAGACTTGTGACATAGCTTGAAATAATTGACGACACTTTACCGGAAACTATTACTACTGTCAAACCATCGCTAGTGGCTAGTTCGTAGTAGCTAGTCTTAAGTGACCGGTGTCTGTACTGGTATAATACCAACCGTATGGAGGACGGTCGGCCAGGGAATGGCCGCGGCGCTCACGTTGTCGCGGTGAGTATGGGTTATGGACACGAACGGGCGGCTTACGCCTTAAGGTCTATAGCTCACCAAAAAAAGATTACGATTGCGAACGATTATCCAGGCATTCCACAGAGCGACCAAAAACTGTGGGATTTTAGTCGTGTCTGGTATGAACGTATTTCACGCTTCAAAAAGGTGCCGGTATTTGGAGCCGCGGTTTTTGGCGTCATGGATAAAATCCAAACGATCCCTAGTTTTTATCCGCGTCGTGATTTGTCCCGGCCAACTATTCAACTGAGGCAAATGTACTCTCAGATTCACCGGCGCAATTGGTGTCGTCACTTGATTGAAAAGTTAGCCGCAGATCCACGACCGCTCGTTAGCACCTTCATGACGTCCTCGTTTGCCGCTGAAGAATTTGGCTACCCTGAGGACATCTATACCGTCATTTGTGACGCCGACATGAGTCGGGCTTGGGTGCCGCTTGAACCCCGAAAAAGTCGCATTAAGTTTTTTGCTCCGACGGGGCGCGTAGTTGAGCGTCTGCGCCTTTATGGTGTGCGGGCCGAAAACATTATTTTTACTGGTTTCCCGCTTCCGGCAGAAGTCATAGGCGGCGTAACCTCTCCGTTATTACTATCTGATCTATCGCGTCGACTCTGTAATCTAGACTCCAACGGAGTTTTTGCGAGCCACTCCCGCCTGGCACTTGAAGCCATGTTCGGTAAAGCATTTTGTGAGGATGTTGGTAGAAAAAAGAAAACGCCTATCCACCTTGCTTTTGCAGTGGGTGGCGCCGGCGCGCAACGCGAAATTGCTATCACAGCTGTTAAAAGTTTAGCTAGGGACATTATTAGAAAAAAACTAATTCTCACCCTAGTGGCTGGCACCCGACCAGAGATCGCTGCTTATTTTAGGCATGAGCTGCGGGAGGCTCGTTTAATGGCGCCGCTTTCAGACGGTCGTATTAATATTCTTTACAGCGCTAAGCGGGATGATTATTTTAAAAGTTTTGCCAAACTAATAAGAAAAACTGATATTTTGTGGACTAAGCCTTCAGAGCTCTCGTTTTACACCGGACTTGGTTTACCTATACTCATGGCGCCGACTGTCGGCAGTCAGGAGGATTTTAATCGTAATTGGCTTTATCAGACCGGTGGCGGCACCGATGCGCTTGACTCAAAATTTGCTAACGAATGGTTGTGGGATTGGATTAACGGCGGCGCATTAGCCCGCATGGCCTGGAACGGTTATGTAAACGCGCCGACTCACGGCACTTATCGCATTGACGACGAAATTCACGGACACCCATCAAACATACACAGTTTGCCTCTCGTGGTCTAAACGGCTAGACTCTAGTTTCTATGCTTTCACCATCCCAACGTCGTCTTCTTTTGTCACTTCAAAAGCGCAAAGAACGCGAAGCTAAAAGACTCTGTATTATTGAGGGGGCAAAGTTTGTAAAAGATAACAAGCGTTTTGTTGAATTTATCTTCACACCAAAAGACACGCCGATTTTTAGAGAAGTCGTCCAAGCCGAATCACCTCAGTCATTGGCTGCCGTGGCTAAGATCCCCGAATGGACAAAAAATGATATTGCATTAAAGCCAATAATTGTTGTGCTTGACGGTGTTCAGGATCCAGGAAATGTCGGCACCATGTTTAGAACAAGTTTAGGGTTTGATGCCAGTCTGGTACTTGTTGAGTGTGCCGAGGTTACCAATCCGAAAACTGTACGGGCGAGCGCCGGAGCAGTTCTTAGAGTTCCGTATCTGGCTGTGCGTCGCGAGGATGCTGAACAGTTTATTGCTAGTTTAAGCCGACCAATATACCGACTTGAAAAGAAGTCTGGGGCAGTCCTGCCTGAGCAAATTTCTGGTGAAAAAATTATTATCCTGGCTGGTAGCGAAGGGCAGGGGATTAAGTTAGGACTTCAGGGCACATCCGTGGCCGTGCCGCATCACCCAGAGCTTGAATCATTGAATGTCGCCTTGGCTATCGGCATAGTTCTTTATGAAGTATGTCGAATTTCTCGATAATTCGCGAACACGAGGCAAGTAGGCAGGGGATTTTGGAAACAGCACACGGGGCTATTAGTACCCCAGTTTTCATGCCGATAGCGACAGCTGGATCGGTTAAGACTTTAGCGTCTGAAGAGGTGCAAACACTTGGCGCTTCTATTATTTTGGCCAACACTTATCATCTACTTCTTAGACCCGGAAATGAAGTCATGCAAAAACTTGGCGGCCTCCATTCTTTTATGCGTTGGAGCGGGCCGATTTTGACCGACAGTGGAGGATATCAAGTTTTTAGCCTGGGAAAAATCAACCGGATAGACGATGATGGAGTAACTTTTCAATCTCATATTGATGGTCAAACTGTTCGCTTGACCCCGGAGTCGTCGATTGCCATGCAGCAAACTATTGGTGCCGATATCTTAATGCAATTTGATGACGTCGCTCCCGGTACCTCACCTCGTGACAGGTACGAGGAAGCGATGAAGCGTTCCCTCATCTGGGCTAAAAGATCAAAGGTGACACACGACATCCGACAACCGAAAACCGACAAACGTCTACTCTTCGGCATAGTCCAAGGCGGCACTCACGAAGATTTGCGTGAAAAATCAGTTTCAGGACTAGTGAACATTGGTTTTGACGGTTATGCCATTGGCGGTTTATCGGTCGGTGAATCCAGAGAAGATACTTTTCGAATTGCTCGTCGCGTGGCTTCTTTACTGCCAAAAGACAAGCCGCGCTACTTTATGGGTGGTGGTATGCCGGAGGAGATTGTTTTTTACGTGAGTGTAGGCATTGATATGTTTGATTGTGTGCTGCCCACAAGAAACGCACGACACGGACAAATTTTTGTCTGGGTAGATAATCCCGCTCAAGCGGTTCGTGAAGCTTACACTCGCGCCAAAGAGGGGGCAGCAGACTTTAGAATCGCTGAAGCGTTATACAAAAAATTACACATAACCGGCGAAGCTTTTACCACTGACCCCTCACCAATTGATGTTTACAGTGAGGCTGTGACCTCACAAACTTATTCTCGTGCTTATCTTCGACATCTTTTTAAAACAAACGAAATTCTCGGTTTACGTCTGGCTACGGTTCAAAACCTTTCGTTTTATCTTAGGTTAATGACCGAGCTTCGATCTCTTATTGCGGGGTCCTAACCTATAAGACCGGCTGTTCACAGTTTTTACGATTAGAAATCGTTTTCAGAGCTAGCAGCTAGTGGTTAGTAGCTAATAGCTTTACTGTATAATGTGAGTTGTATGTCTTCGATCTCGGTTCCCGAGATATTTGTCACGGCCTTAAAAGACGTGGCGTTTTTTCCTGTCTGGTGGTACACGACCGGCTTGTTTCGGACAATTAATCTTTGCCACAACGCTCTCGCTGGTTACTCACGCTCTTTGGGGGTGAAGATCTGGTTACAAAATTTATTTGTTCCCATGTTCGGCCAGAATGATTGGCAAAGTCGGATTATTAGTTTTTTTATGCGACTCATCCAAATCATTGGTCGCATTTTCCTGGTTATTGTTTGGGGATTGTTTCTTGGACTACTCTTTTTAGCTTATTTTGTTGGCCCAGTTGTACTCGGCGTCGCCTTACTTTATTACCTCTTCGGGGGATTAATAATCTATGGCCGCTGACGTTTTAGAATTACTCCGCAACCATGAAAACGCATCCGAGTCCTCCGAGGGCGTTCCCGGGATACTCGTTAATGGTGTGTTTTGGTCGTGGACTAGTCAACTTGATGAAGGCTCAGTGGTGCGACGCGCTTCAGTTAAGGCTGCGCGACGTCTGGCCTGGTGGCTAGCTTTATCTTTAGGTTTTAGTTCGGCCGTGATTTTTATTCTGAACACGATACTTGTCATTGGCCCAACAATGTTAGTCACGAGTACTTGGCTTGAGCCAAGAGTTGGTTTGGTCTGGGGCGTTATGGCTGTTATTGCCGCGGGATATTGCTGGTATTTAAGCAAAATAAGTAAATTAACCCCCGAAAGATTACCGTCACAGCTTGGCGAATTCCAGTTAATCCCAGCCCTTGGCGCAGTTTCAGTGCGGCGCGATATAGCCCACGTAGCGGACGAAGCTTTTCTTGAGTCGCTCGAACATGCCTTTAACTTGGCGGTCAAGGGCGGTTATGAGCAAGTCACAGCGCTTCATGTATTTACGGGGGCGATGACAGCCCGTTCGGTCCAAGTGCTTATGGCTCGTCTTGGGGTTAACTATAACGACCTCCAGGAGCCACTTCGGAAGGCCCTAGCCGATACACCAAGAGGTAATGACACGATTTTTGGTCTTGAAGCTTTGGAGCTCGTAGCCAAGTCTTTTTTGCGAGCTCAGGTAGCTCATCGTCGTCATTTGTCAGCGCTTGAACTATTTGTTGAGGCGGTCATGATCAATGAATTTTTGCGCGATCTTTTTGAGGCTCGTGGCATTAACACGGTAGAGTTTTTGAACGCCGTAGCCTGGGTTCAGGTCAACGACGAGCTTAGAGAACGTTATCGAGCCTTACGCCAAGCTGCCGCTTTTAAGCCCACGAGTAACATGAATCGAGCCATGACCGCGGTCGCCACCCCGTTTCTTGATGCAGTATCTGAGGACCTGACTCGTTATGCAGTTTACGGACAGACAGGAATCCTCATGGGCAGAGAGCAGGAGATAGCTCAAATTATGCGCGCCATTCAAGGCGGAAGGCAAAGCGTGGTGCTCGTCGGTCCGCCGGGTGTTGGTAAGGAGGCTATTATTGATGGTCTTGCTGACCTCATGGTTGAGGAGCGCGTGCCACGGGTGCTCATGGACAAACGGCTCCTAAAATTGTCCGTGCCGCACATTGTTAGCGCCCAGGGTGGTACAGGAGCTCAAGAAAGGTTTCTTTATGCCTTATCGCAAGTTAGCCAAACCGGTAACGTGGTGTTAGTCATCGAAAATATTCACGAACTAGTAGGTGAGAGCGGTGTTGATCTGTCCTCTATTTTGGCCTCTGAATTAGCCAAGGGCTACACCTTTGTGATCGGTACTACCACACCTGAGGCTTATCGGGACGTGGTCGAACAAAGCGTTCTTGGTTCGTCGCTTGTTCGACTCGATGTGCAAGAACCTTCGCGCGATGCCGCGATTCAGATACTTGAGTCTAAAATAGGGGGTATTGAAGCTGAACACAAAGTTATTTTTACCTACCAGGCGGTAGCCGCGGCGATTGACCTTGCCACGCGTTACATGCATGACGCAGTGTTACCGCAAAAAGCTATTGAATTAAGTCGTGAGGTGGCGCTCATGGCAGCTAAACGTGGTCAGACGCCAATTTGGGTGACTAAAGAAGATGTCGCGGCACTCGTGGCCGAAAAAACAAGAATTCCGGTTACAAGTGTACAACAAGAAGAAAGTGAAAAATTACTTAATTTAGAGTCGGCACTGCATGATCGAGTAATCGGCCAAGATAAGGCTGTCGTCGCCGTTGCCTCAGCTTTACGTCGCGCACGCACGGCACTAAGGAGTGGCAATCGGCCGATTGCCAACTTTTTGTTTCTCGGACCTACCGGTGTTGGTAAAACTGAACTCGCCAAGGCAACTTCAGCTATATATTTTGCTAACGAAAAGTCAATGATTCGTTTTGACATGTCGGAATTTCAGGACGCCCCATCCGTCGCGCGACTCATTGGCGCGAATAACGAAGCTGGTCAGTTGACCGAGGCCGTGCGACGTAATCCGTTTTCATTAATTCTTTTGGATGAGCTTGAAAAAGCACATCCAGATATATTAAACCTGTTTTTGCAGGTCATGGATGACGGTCGCTTAACCGATGGCCTCGGACGAACCGTTGATTTTACTAACGTGATTATCATCGCTACTTCTAATGCTGGTACCGCCTATATTCAGGACGCTATCGCTAAGGGTGAATCTCACGAGGCCATAAAAAATGGGTTACTAGAGCGAGAGCTACGCACGGTTTACAAGCCCGAGTTCCTTAATCGTTTTGACGAGGTTATTGTTTTCGCGCCGCTGACCAGCGATGACATGGTGAGCATTTGTTACATCATGCTTAATGACCTCACCGAGCGATTAAGCGAGAAGGGTATTCGGTTTGCGGTGACCGATGAGGCGGTTAGCGAGCTCGCAGAGCAAGGTTATGACGCTAAGTTTGGCGCAAGACCCCTCAGACGAACGCTTCAGGAGAAGGTTGAGAATCCATTGTCTGAATTTTTACTTCAGGGCAAAGTCGGTCGGCGTGACACCGTTATCCTTGAGGCTGGCGGTCAGTTTTCTATTGAAAAAGCCAAGGAACTATAGGAATTTTGTTTACTCATTGATTTTTGCTCTTTACTGCCTCGTCTTTTCTCTTTACTCTTTTGGCGATATGCCAATTTGGTCGCCATTTGTTTTGGGTCTGGCGTTTCTTTTGAGTCTTGGCTTGAGCCCGATCATGGCAGGCTTAGCTCATCGCTTTGGATTTGTCGATATTCCTGACAAAGAGCGTAAATTGCATGCCGGTTCAATGCCGCTTCTTGGAGGCTGGGCAATAATCATTGGCGTTAGTGTGCCGCTTCTTTTGATCCTAATTTTTAGTGATTATCTTACGATCGGCGACATAGACGATGAGCACATCGTGGCTATTGTGCTAGGTCTACTCGTACTTGGTGTTGGTGGATCTTTGGATGATAAATGGAATTTACGAGCACGTTACAGTATTTTTTTTCCGCTCATAGCGGCTCTTATTGCAGTCACAAGTGGCATAGGTGTGGCTAAGATTACTAACCCGATTGGCGAAGTTTTTGTTCTTTCTTCCACGGTGTCGATAATCGTCACCTATCTTTGGCTCGTGACCATGACGTACACGACCAAGCTTCTTGACGGTGTTGATGGGTTGGCTTCCGGTGTCTCGCTCGTCGGAGCCTTAATGATTGCGATGCTGGCCTTATCTAAGACTTATTTTCAGCCTGATGTGGCGCTTATGTCTTTGATCGTCGCCGCAGCTGTCCTCGGCTTTTTACTTTGGAATTTGCCTCCAGCGCGTATTTTTTTGGGTGAGGGTGGTAGTACATCTTTAGGCTTTCTTCTTGGAACGTTGGCGGTTATTTCAGGCAGTAAGCTCGCTACGATACTTCTTGTTGTTGGTCTCCCGGCACTTGATGTAGTAATTGTCTTGTTGCGCCGCTTATGGCACGGCAGGCCGCTTGCTCAGGGTGATCGCACTCATTTGCATCACCTCTTAAGTGACCGAGGCTGGCCGCCCCTCGCCATCACAAGCTTGTATATGTGCTTGGCGGCGGGTTTTGGTTTTACCACACTAATTCTTGTTCCCTGGCAGAAAGTTGTCGCTTTGAGTGCATTATTCATTTTAGGTCTTTGTGGTATTGTTCTTGCCGGAAGATCTACACGTTATGTTCAAGCCTCTATTAATCGTTCTTAGCCTAACAATTATAGTTGCGGTAGGAATTTTTATTTTAGCCAATCTAACCAAGCCAATAGATCAACAAGCGGTTATGTTTTCTGAAGCCGATGCCCAAATTGCCGGAAAAAATTTGATTTTACTTCTCGCGAATGAACCAGCCGAATATCAACAAGGATTATCTGGTTTAGCTCGTGAAGACCTCTTGGTGGATGGCATGTGGTTTGTCTTTTCAACTGCTGAAGAACGGGAATTTTGGATGCCTGACATGAAATTCAATCTCGACGTTATGTGGATGCAAGGCGGGATGATCGTCAAGATCGATGAAAACGTACCGGCTCCTCTAGAAGGTGAAGAACCAGTCCATATGACCTCATCACCGCATAAAGTAGATATGGTCATCGAACTGCCTGCTGGTCGCGTGGACGAATTGGGTTTTAAGCTTGGTGACAGGATGTTGTTTAAGGATTAAAATTGACGAACACGGGATGTTTTGATAATCTTCCGCCGTCTTAAATAGGCATGCGTAAGGTATACAAGTAGCCTTCAAGGCTCACCTGAGCAGCCAGATCAATTATGTACGCAGTAATTACTACCGGCGGCAAGCAGTATTTTGTAAGCCAAGGTGAAAAAATTCAGGTCGAAAAGTTAGATAATGCCGTCGGAGATTCGCTCACTTTTGAAGCCATGCTCGTATCTGACGACGAAGGCAAAGAAGTAAGGGTTGGTACTCCGTTAGTACAGGGCGCCAAGGTTACAGCAAAAGTCCTCGAACACGGCCGGGCCGACAAAATTTCGGTTATCAAATTTAAGCGCAAAGTGCGCTACCGCCGCAATGTTGGGCACCGCCAACCGTTTACAGTTATCGAAATTCAATCCATCGCATAAAATAAAAGCCATAAGGCTTCTCCCTGCTCCCACGGGATCTGGTGTCCTCAACAACCAGTTCTCCCATGGGAAGCAGGGAGTTTTTTTGACCTAATATTTCTCTCGTGTAGACGTCTTAGAAAATCAAACCTGTTCGCTAGGTGAGGTTTGCAGTTAGAACGAATGTATAAGTTTAGGCTAAGGTATTCAGGCTTCAGATCTTCCGGTCAGAGCACTCGCGAGTGTTACTTCGTCGGCGTATTCAATGTCAGCCCCCATGGGAAGACCACGAGCCAGTCGAGTAATTTTGTTAACCCCAACACCGAGCGAAGGCGAAGAGGAAGGATGTTTTCTGAACAGTCGATTCAAGTACATGATGGTACTTTCGCCGTGGACGTCAGGAGAAAAGGCAAGAATTAGCTCGCGAATATTTGCCTCGGCCTTGATTCTTTTTTCGAGTTCACGAACACGGAGTACGTCGGGGGTCAGACCGTCAACGGGATTTAAAACACCACCGAGAACAAAGTACAGGCCTTTGTAAATCCCAGTCGCCTCGATGGTGGCAATATCTCGCGCCTCACTTACTACGCACAATAAATTTTGGTCGCGCGTTTTATCGTTACAAGTGTCGCAAATCGTTTCTTCGGCGTAGGTAAAACAGCGTGAGCAAACATTAACCCGTTTAAGACCTTCGATGTTCCTTGCGATAAGCTCAAGCTCGCCTTTCGGTAAACGCAAAAGCGAGAACGCATAACGCAGTGCTGTCTTTGGTCCGACGCCCGGCAATTTTCCAAGCGCAGCTACAGCATTATGGATTGGCGCGGGAAATTTACGCATAAAGACTCTAGACACTAGACTCTAGACCCTAGACGTCCAAGAAGAGATTAGGACTGTGCCCCGAGCCACTAGAGTCTATAATCTCATGATTTAACCCATCATTTCCTTGAGGCCCTCAAGACCGCCGTTGGCTTGAACCTTTTTCACCAGTTCTTGTTGAAGTTTTTTGCTGCAATCAGCCATGGCGTCCTTGATACCCTGTTCAACCGTTGTTTTGTCTAGATTATCGGCGATTTGCACGCCCAAAACTTCATGACTACCGTTTATGGTAATCATCACCTGTTGACCGCGACTTGAGCCAACCACAGCGATGTCGTCGAGTAAGGCTTTCATCTGTTTTCCCTGGTCACGCAGCTCTTTGTATTGTTTTAGTTTCTGGAACATATTATTTCGAGCGAAGGCGAGAAATCTCGCAATGAAGTCTTAAATGAATATGATAAATCTCTGATTGATGTACCTATAATTTGCGCTTAGCTTGGCTTTGGCAAAAAGCCTTTTGGCGGAATACCGGGAGGTAAACCGACGTTTCCGGTGCTCGAACCTGTTGGCGTAGTTTTTGGCAGAGAACCAGATTTTGGCGCTCCTGCGAATGATGAGGCCTGAGCATAGCGGGTGTCAAGATTTTTAAAGCTGGCTCGGGGCGCATCCCAGAAGAGCTTCACCATCCCAGTCGGGCCATTGCGATGCTTGGCGATGTGTACTTCGGCTACCGTTTTTTCTTCTGGCGTTAGTTCTTCTGCTTGATAGTTGCGATCGGCGGCCTTGCGGTAAAGGAACATAACCACGTCGGCATCTTGCTCAATAGACCCAGAGTCTCTGAGGTGAGCCAAGCGAGGAATGGCTGGTTTGTTTAGTTCGACCGCACGCGACAACTGAGCTAAGGCGAGAACGGGGACGTTTAATTCGCGGGCAATTTGCTTGAGCCCACGACTGATTTCGGCTACTTCCTGCACTCGATTATCGCTTGATGTTTTAGCCTCCATGAGCTGCAAATAGTCAATTACAATCATGGAAAGTCCGTGTTCGCTTTGCAGGCGTCGTGCTTTGGTACGAATTGACATGATGGTGGCCACGGGGGAGTCATCAATATAAACAGGTGCCTCCGACAAGCGGCCAAGCGCATCGCCAATACGTGGAAAGTCGTCATCGTGCTCTGATAGTCGTCCCGTACGGAGTTTCCATAGGTCAACTCCGGCCTCGGCACAAATCATACGATCAACTAGCTGTTCCTTAGACATTTCTAGACTAAAAAAACCTACTGGTTGGTTGGTTTTGAGTGCCACGTTGCGCATGATGTCGAGGGCCAATGAAGTTTTACCAACTGACGGTCGGGCGGCAAGAACTACTAGATCGGAACGCTGAAGTCCGGCTAGAAGATTATCGACTCCGGTAAAACCTGAGGGCACACCACGGAGTTTACCCTTGTCGCGATGGAGCTCATCTATGCGGTCAAAGGCATCGGTTAAAATTGATCTTAGAGGAACAAAACTTTGTTTGATGAAATTATTTGAGACGTTGAATAGTTTCTGTTCGGCCTGATCAATAACTTCGTCAACATCCTGGGTTTCATCATAGCCAAGTTCAGAAATTTCAGCTGAGGCTCGGAGTAGCCGTCGCAAGGCCGCCTTTTTGATGATGATTTCTGCGTAGTGACCAATATGAGCCGAGGTCGTGACCACGTTGGTCAATTCAACCAACATTGTGCGACCACCGATTTGTTTGAGCACACCACGCTCTTCCAACCGATTACCGAGCGTTAAAAGATCGATTGGTTGATGGCGGGCAAAGAGCTCGGCCATGGTTTCAAAAAGAATCCGGTGAGAGTCCTTATAAAAGTCTTCGGATCTAACTACATCGCCTATTTTGATCATCGCTTCCTGATCAACCAAAATAGCACCAAGCAATGACTGCTCAGCCTCCAGATTGTGAGGAGGAATCCGCCCAATCGACGACATAGCATGGGCATCTTACCCCACCACATACCGAGCTGGAAGGGGATATATCGTGGATAGCTATGAATAGCTAGTTACTAGTAGCTACCTAGTGGCTAGTCGTTAGTGGCTAGTAGCTTTGCTATACTTCTTGTGAATATGGAGGACTCAGTAAGGTTCTGGCGCGGTTTGCGGCCGCTTATGGGTACGGTTATCGGGGTTGGTATTTTTGGTTTGCCGTATGTTTTTGCGCAGACTGGTTTTGGCCTAACCACCATTGAACTTGTGCTAGTTGGTGTGATTAGCGCGGTAACGTTTTTAATTTACGGCGATTTATTGTACGCCAATCGCAGCCACGCCCACTTTGTGGCCGTAGTCGGGCGTGAACTCGGTCCACTTGGCCGTTTTATGGCAACTGTGTCATACCTCGGAGCTCTGTGGGGAGCCATGCTGGCTTACATTTTGGTAGGCGGTCAATTCGCCGCCAATCTTTTTGCTCAGTTTACTGGTTGGGAGGTTGCCACTTGGCAAGTTTTATTTTGGCTTTTCTGTTCGCTCGTGATTTTTGGGGGAGCGTCTACAATACGCAAGCTCCAGGGAATATTAATTTCAATTTTCGTTATTCTCATCTTGACCCTCGTGGCCTTTGCTTTGCCCCATGCGCAAAGTGAGGCGTTTGTCTTTGGTGATATTTCAAGGCTTGGGTTACCACTTGGTGTACTTCTTTTTGCTTTTAGCGGTTTTGGCGCTTTAGCCGAAGTCAAAGAAGCGATCGGCAACAAGCAAACGCTTTTTCGGTCGGTCGTTATTCTCTCCGTTGTTTTGATTGGGCTCTTATATTTACTTTTTGTGGCAGCCGTACTCGGTCTTACTGGTCATGCCACCACTCCGCAGGCCGTCGACGGCTTACGATATGCGCTTGGCGGCGTTCCTTTTATTGTCGTATCTGCGATCGGCCTGTGTACCGTTTGCACTGCTTTTGTTTCCCTCGGACAATCGATCATGAATACGTTTATTTATGATTATCAAACACGTTTTCCTACGGCCTGGTGGAGCGCTGTAGGCGTTCCTTTTGTCTTTTACATCGTTGGCGCACGGAATTTTATTGAAATTATTGGTTTAAGTGGTGGCGTTCTTGGGGGAGTGAGCGGATTGTTGCTGGTTATTGCTTACGAACGCGCTCGCTTTTCAGCGCATCTCGCCAAACGAACCTTGGCTGTCCCTCGGATTTTTACCACGATATCTTTCATCGTATTTTTTGCCATGATAGTTCTTACCTTAGTTGATTTTTGGGAGGTCTAGGGTACTATCCTTTTCGGAGGTTTGAATGTCGGCTGACGCTTCGCGGCTCGACGTTGCTGAACTGATCAAGCGCATTGAGAAAAATCGACGAGAGCTGTTGATCGGCGTTCTGCATCGCGTTCCTCATGCCGAACGTCAACTGACGATCAACGAGACGTTTGACGAATTGAAAAGTGCCTTGGCTCTCGGGTTTGTTTATCCGGAAGACAACCCCGACGAGATCATCAACCTTTTGGCTCGCGCTATGCGCGGCTTCAAACTTGCGGCCTAAAATAGGCCGCTATTTTTTATCCAAGTTCGCGCTCTTGGACCTCTAGAGCCTTTATTACATTGGTTAACAAATAGGCTACGGTTAGAGGCCCGACTCCACCGGGTACTGGGCTCATAAAGCCGGCGTGACCCACAAGTTCCGTGGCCGCATCACCCACTGTTTTATTGTCTTCACGGTTGGTCCCGACATCAATAACAATAGCTGCCTCTTTAATCATGTTCTTAGTTAAAAATCCCTTTTCGCCAAGCGCCACTATGACAATGTCAGCAGCCCGAGTAATAGCTTCAAGAGCCGAAACATTTTTGGTTACATAAGTGGCAACCACGCCGGCTTCTTTAAGTAATTCAATTAGCGGCTCGGCAAAAACCTCACTGTTTCCAAGGATGACCGCATTTTTATTCTGCAGAGTTCGCCGGGTAGCCTGAATAAGACGCATGATGGCAAGAGCTACAGGTGGCACCAAGATAGGTCTATTCTCAAGTAGTGCTCGGCGATTCTCTGGATGAAAACCATCTACATCTTTAGTGGGATGAATCGCTGCAATTACCGCGTCGCCGTCAATTTTTTTAGGTAATGGAAATTGCACCAAAATGCCATTAATGTCTTTGCGAGCGTTAAGTTCTTTTATTTTTTCAAGTAATTCGTTGGTCGTTGTTTTGGCGCCAAAGTGGAATTTTTCTACGTAGATCCCAACTTCTTTAGCCGCTTGTTCCTTAAGTTTGACGTACAACGCCGAAGCCGGGTCGTCACCCACTAAAAGCACCGCCAAGCCTGGCGGATGTCGCAAGTGGGCAATCCGGGTTTTGGCTTTGGTTCGAATGTTTTTGGCCAACACTCGACCATTTAATATCTCGGTCATAAGGTCACATGATTTTTACAAACGTTAAGGGAGGCAATATTAAACGTAGCTAATTTCTTGATACAAAGGAAATTTAGCCATAAATTCCGCCACCTCATTTTTGATGGAGGCGAGTTTTGTTTCGTCCTTGAAATTGAGAATCGCGGTATCGAGCCAAGCGGCAACCTTGAGCATGTCGTCTTCTTTGAGTCCGCGCGTGGTAATAGCTGGCGTGCCCAGGCGAATGCCGGACGGGTCCATGGGTGAGCGAGGGTCGTCAGGAATCATGTTTTTGTTGACCGTGATGCCGGCAGCGTCGAGGGCGTGCTGTGCCTCGGCTCCTGAGAGTCCCTTGGAGGTTACATCGATGAGCAGAAGATGATTCTCGGTGCCGCCGAACATCAAGCGGTAGCCACGTTGCTTGAACTCTTCCTCCAGAACCTTGGCGTTAGCTTTGATCTGTTTGGCGTAGGTTTTGAATTCTGGTTGTAACGCTTCGCCAAAGGCCACGGCCTTGGCAGCAATGACATGCATGTGCGGGCCACCTTGAAGGACAGGGAAGACTGCTTTGTCGATAGCCTTAGCGTGTTGGGCTTTACACATAATCATCCCACCCCGCGGGCCGCGCAGGGTTTTGTGGGTGGTCGAGGTCACAACATCAAAGAGCGGCACCGGGTTATTCATTTCTCCAGCTGCAATAAGGCCAGCAATATGAGCTATATCGGCCATGGTTAAGGCGCCAACCTCATCGGCAATCGCTTTGACTTTAGTGTAATCGATGTCGCGCGAATAGGCTGAGTAACCAACAAGAATAAGCTTGGGCTTATGCTCAAGCGCCATGGCGCGCAAGTTGTTGTAATCCAGAGAGCCGTCAGCTGCAGTTTTGTAACGCACAAAGTTATACCGTTTCGCCGAATCGGTTACTGGGTGCCCGTGCGTCAGGTGCCCGCCGTGCGACAGATCCATGCCAAGTACAGTGTCACCTGGCTTTAAGAGAGCAGCATAAACAGCGATGTTAGCGGGAGCTCCAGAATGAGGTTGAACGTTAACGTGCTCAGCGCCAAAAAGTTGTTTGGCCCGGTCAATGGCCAGAGCCTCTAGTTTATCGACCGCCTCACATCCCCCGTAATAGCGCCTTCCAGGATAGCCTTCGGCGTACTTATTAGTGGCCACTGAGCCAAGTACCTCAAGCACAGCCCGCGAAACAAAGTTTTCCGACGGGATCATTTCAAGCCCCTGTCGCTCGCGTTCAAGTTCATGCTGCAAGGCTTCGGCAATATCACGATCTTGTTGATTGAGGGTCATATCGGGCCAAGTGTAGTTGATTAGTTGTCCTTCGGCTAGCCACAGGTTATCATGGGGCCCGAACAGTATGGCAACAATTGCTGATAAGTTGCGGGATCGATTTACCACTTGGTTTAAAGAAAACGAGCCCTTGGCCAAGCAGGTAAATTTTCGGATTGGCGGGCCTGCTCGTTATTTTGTTGAAGCTCGCTCCACACTCGAACTTATTGACGCCGTTAAGCTAGCCCAAGAGAATTCGTTACCGTTTTTTATTTTAGGTGGTGGCTCAAATACGCTCGTGAGCGACGAGGGGTTTAGTGGCTTGGTTATTAAGGCAGCCAACCGAAACGTTCGTCTTGAAGGGACGAGTGTAATTGCCGAAGCTGGGGCCATCGCCGCCTCCGTGGCCAGACTTACGGCAGATAAAGGGTTGCATGGTTTTGAATGGGCGATTTCATTGCCAGGAACGGTTGGTGGAGGAGTCCGTGGCAATGCTGGTTGTTTTGGCGGCGAAATGAAGGATGTCGTAACCTCGGTTAAACTATTACGTCAAGGTAAAGTTATTGAAGTGCCGGCGACAGAGATGCATTTTGCTTATCGGCACAGCTTGCTTAAAGATAAAGAACATAAGGGTGACGTGGTGCTTGAGGTGACTATAAAATTAGCTCCCGGTGACCGCGCGCAGTGCTTGGCCTTACTTGATAAACATTTGTCTGGTCGTAAATCTTCACAGCCACTTGGTTCATCATCCGCAGGTTGCATGTTTAAAAACTTTGAGTATCACGACCCTTCCGAGATAAACAAGATTCAGTCGAAGATCGCTGCCATACCCGAACAAATGCTTGCCCAGCGTCGTTTGGGCGCTGGTTGGCTTATTGATCAGCTCGACCTCAAGGGATTCCGGATTGGCGACGCTCAGGTCTCGCCCCAGCACGGTAATTTTCTGATTAATCTTGGCCAGGCCAAGGCTAAGGACATCGTCGAACTCATTGCGCGGATAAAAACCAAAGCCCGCAACGAGTTTGGCGTACAATTACAGGAGGAGGTTCAATATTTAGGTTTTTGATTATGCGCATCACGGAAATTACCGGAACAAATCTTGAACTTACGGAAGCTATTAAGCAGTATGTCGACAAGCGGCTCATGAGTCTTGAGAAGCTCACCGCCAAATATTCGCCGGCTGATTATGCGGCTAATGTCGGTAAGACCACCACCCATCATCAAAAAGGGAATATCTTTTTTGCTGAATTCAACCTTACCATTCCCGGTGCGCTCTTGCGTGCCAGGTCCGTGAAAGACGACCTCTACGCGGCCATCGATGAAGCCAAGGACGACCTCAAACGACAGCTCGTAGCGCGCAAGGCTCGATAACCCTGTGTCTTTTTTAGACAAATATCAATCTATCCATTTCGTGGGTATCGGCGGCATCGGGGTGAGTGCCCTGGCTAAGTTTGCCTTAGCGCACGGTAAGAAAGTTTCGGGCTCTGATACTCAGACCTCGCCGCTCATTGATGATCTCAAACGGCGTGGCGTAAGAATTTCTCTTGGTCACGGGGCGCGAAACTTGCCAAAACAGGTAGACCTGGTGGTTTACACCGAGGCCGCCGATGAAAATAATCCTGAACGCCAGGCCGCCCTTAAACGCGGCCTTAAACAGCTTGGCCACTTTGGTTTTTTGGGTGAATTATCTAAGGAGTATCGAACCATCTGCGTCACGGGCACGAACGGTAAATCGACAACCACCGCCATGACCGGTTTGATTTTTGAGGCGGCTGGGCTAGATCCGACGGTTTTTGTCGGTTCGCTGGTGCCCGGCTGGCCAGACGGCAATTTGCGAGTCGGAAAAAGCGATCTTTTGATACTTGAAGGTGACGAATATAAACAAAAGATGCTGGCTATCGCATCAGAGACCACGGTAATCACTAACATTGAGGCTGATCACCTGGATGTTTATAAAGATTTAAAACACATCGTGGCTACCTTTCGAGAACTCGCAAAAAAGACAACCGGCAAGGTGTTAGCTAACGGTGAAGATAAAAATGTTAAGAAATTAAAAACTCTAGTTCACGAAACCTTCGGCGAGGGGCAGGGAAACGTTATTCAGGGTCGTGGTCGTTGTGTTCAGGGTGACGTTCAGTGTTTCGAGCTTTATAAACAGGGGAGGCTTTTGGGCAATATTAATCTGGCAATTCCCGGGGCTTTTAACATGATGAATGCCTTGGCCGCGACGGCCGTAGCCCTTGAATACAAAATACCTTTTCCGGTCATGGCTAAAGCTCTCGAAAAGTTCAAAGGGATTTGGCGACGGTTTGAATTGGTAGGTGAATACCGCGGAGCGAAAATTATTTCTGACTACGGTCATCACCCGACAGCCATCAAGGGCACTATTGAAGCGGCCCGAGAGTTCTTTCCGAATAACCGATTGGTGCTCCTTTTTCAACCGCATCAACATAATCGAACCAAAGAACTGTTCAATGAATTTGTTGAATCATTGCACGAGGCCGATGTGGCGATCGTGGCCGAGATCTACGGCGTTCAAGGTCGTACCAAACCAAAGGAAGAAATTTCCAGTCGCGATTTGGTACGCGAGGTTGAACGACACATGATGAATAAAAATCTTCGCCTCAAAAATGTTGTCTACGCTTCAAATCTTAAAACAGCCGAACTTGAATTGCGTCATAAGTTAAAGCGCGATGACGTGATTATCGTCATGGGGGCGGGAGATGTCGATGCCGTAGCCCGCAATCTTGTAAAATAAATATTCCACATCCACTGGTCTTTGAGGATGCGGGAGACTCTCTATTAGTTGATCACCATGCCAATCACGATGTTCGGCAGGAGTGTTTGATCAATCACGATGAGACTTTTTTCTATAATTTTCTCGAGTTTAGTTTCTGGACTGACGTACAGTCTCTTGACCAAACGGCGCCTATCGTACACCGGCTGCCGTGACCAGTCTTCGTAGCTCAGCGGATCGCGCCAAAAGCCTTCTTTGTAGAGTACTCCAGGCGACCGCCGGAAACCCGTGAGAAGTAGCCTCAGGAGCTCATCACGACAGAAATAGGCGTTCACGATGCGTGACCGCACCACCTCGCGAGTTCTCATGTCCTCTTCTAAAAAGTAACGATTCACGAGCGAGCGACGTGTCACGAGGTCGCCGAAGGTCGTGCATTCACGAAACTCCCGCAACGTATTCGGCATGAAATCCCGTAAAAACGGATGATCGCCGGACACTAGTACATGGAACGGAAGACCCGAGAATTTTAGGCGCTCGGTGAGCTCCTTGGAAATTTGTCCGTTGACAAATTATGTTTGTGACATGTGTTCCCCCTATCTGCGATAGTACGAAACTTAACTTTCAGGGTAAAGGGCAACTTGCGAAGTTTTTGTTTTTCCGGCACACTTCGTAAGCTATTATGTCGATTTTAACCAAGATTTTCGGGGATCCTAACGCTAAATTGCTTCGTGGGCTGACCGCTGAGGTTCAGGGGATAAATGCCTTAGAACCAGAGATCTCCGCCCTTGACGACTTGGCTATTAAGGCAAAAACCGGCGAGTTAAAAAAACTCCTTTTAGAGGGTGTGTCACTTGAAAGTTTGACCGCTCAAGCCTTTGCTCTCGTTCGGGAAGCTGCCAAACGTACCCTCGGACAACGCCATTACGACGTGCAACTTATGGGCGGCCTGGTGCTCAACCGTGGTGGCATTGCTGAGATGCGAACCGGTGAGGGTAAAACTTTAACCGCGACAACAGCGGTTTATTTAAACGCTCTTGAGGGTAAAGGGGTGCACGTTGTGACGGTAAATGATTACTTGGCCAAGCGTGATACGGTCTGGATGGGGAAAATTTTTAATTTCCTTGGGCTAACCGTGGGTTGCATTCAGCACGAAGGCGGGTATCGTTTTGACGAAGAGTATAAAGCTCCTACTTTGGCCGAAGGCGCCACAGTTACGACCGAAGCTTTCCGAATACAAACGGACTTTTTGCGCCCAGCCAGCCGACAAGAAGCTTATGCCGCAGACATTACGTACGGCACTAATAACGAGTTCGGTTTCGATTATCTGCGCGATAACATGGCGCCCAGCCCAGACCGTTTAGTACAACGCGGTTTGAACTTTGCCATTGTTGATGAAGTCGATTCTATTTTGATTGATGAAGCCCGTACTCCACTCATCATTTCGGCCCCCGCTGAAGAGTCAAACGAGCTTTACTATAAGTTTTCTGACATCATAAAAGACTTGAAAGTTAGCGAAGATTTTAACATCGATGAAAAGATGCGGGTCGCCACCTTCACCGAGCAAGGTCTGCAAAAGATTGAACAAGCACTAGGTGTCAAAAACCTTTTCGAGAGTGGTCTACAAATGGTGCATCACGCTGAGCAAGCACTGCGATCACATGCTTTGTATCGCAATGATCGTGATTATGTAGTTCGTGATGGTCAGGTGATTATTGTTGACGAGTTCACCGGGCGTCTCATGGAAGGTCGACGGTATTCCGAAGGACTCCACCAGGCTATTGAAGCTAAAGAGGGGGTCAAGATTCAACGTGAAAGTAAAACATTAGCCACGGTTACTTTTCAAAACTATTTTCGCTTATACAAAAAGTTGGCTGGTATGACTGGTACGGCTGCTACTGAGGCCGAAGAGTTCGAAAAAATTTATCACCTCGAGGTCACCCAAATCCCAACCCATCGCAATAATCAACGAGTCGATTTTCCAGACCGTATTTATCAGAGCGAAAAAGGGAAATGGCTGGCCGTGGTCGAAGAGGTCAAGGCACGACACGAGCAAGGTCAGCCAGTGCTTATCGGTACGGTGTCGATTGAAAAAAATCAACTGCTGTCTGAGTTGTTGCGGGCTGCAGGTGTGCCGCACCGTGTCTTGAACGCCAAAAACCATGAGCAGGAAGCTGAAGTGATAGCTCAGGCTGGTAAAAAGGGCGCTGTTACGCTCGCCACCAACATGGCCGGGCGTGGCGTCGATATTCTTTTGGGTGGCAATCCGCCCGATTCACAAATGGCTGACCAGGTTCGGGCTTTGGGTGGGCTTCATGTTATTGGTACGGAACGTCATGAAAGTCGTCGTATTGATAACCAACTCCGAGGTCGCGCGGCTCGTCAGGGTGATCCAGGCAGCACTCAATTTTTTGTCTCACTCGATGACGACCTCATGCGAATTTTTGCTTCTGACCGAGTAAAGGGCATGATGAAAAGTTTGGGTATTGAGGAAACCATGCCAATCGAAAGCAAGATGGTCACTCGCGCCTTAGAACGAGCACAAACTCGCGTTGAGGGACATAATTTTGATACCCGTAAGCATGTTCTTGAGTACGATGACGTGCTTAATAAGCATCGCCTCTCTATCTATGATGAGCGTCGTCGGCTAATGTCAGAAGATCTTAGCGCTCATGATGAAATCATGAAAATGATTGAGGAAGAAGTAGAACGTGTAGTTTTCTTTCATACTTCACCTAATCACGATACTCCGCTGCAGTTCAGTCAAAGCGGACCGGGCGATTGGGATCCCAAAGAAATTTTAGAGTCGTTGCAAACGATTATTAGTTTTTCACCGCAAGAGCTTGAGTTCATACGAACTGAACTGGCCACACTTTCAAACGACAAAGAGCGACTCATGGAGCAGCGGACGGGTGTTATTAAGGCCACCATGGATGCCGTGCGTAATCGTTATGTTGCATTGAGCGAGAAGATTGGTGACCCCAAGCTTGCTGCTCGCCTTGAGCGCAATGTTCTACTTAGAGCCGTTGACAGTTCCTGGATGCGGCATTTAGACGACATGACGCACCTTAGGCGCACTATCGGACTTCAGGGCTACGCGCAGCGTGACCCCTTAGTAGAATACAAGCGGGAATCGTTTCATCTTTACGCTGCCATGCGCCAAGATATAGCCCGTGATGTGGTTTACAACATTCTCAAAGTTTTCGACGCACAAGTAAAAACCAAAATGGTTATGCAGGCCGCACCGCACATGCTCAAAGCCTTAAACAAAATTTTAGGCGGCGACAAGAATGACAGTAAAAAGAAGGCATGATTGGTTTTTTCGACTCGGGTTACGGTGGCCTCATGATTATGCGGGAGTGCCAGAAGGCGCTCCCGAATATTGCGATGCTTTACTTTGGTGATAACGCCCGAGCCCCTTACGGATCGCGTAGCCAGGAAGAGATTTTTCAATTCACGCTTGAGGGCGTAGAATTTTTGTTTTCACAGGGCTGTAGCCTCGTCATCCTGGCCTGTAATACTGCCTCGGCTAACGCTTTACGTCGTATTCAGCAAGAAGTGCTGCCTAAGCAATATCCAGACAAAAACGTGCTTGGCATTCTTGTGCCAACGGTTGAACTGGTTACTGGTGCGGGTTGGAGTTCGGCCTTCACAACGTCGAGGGAGTTAGGGAGAGGTAACGGCAGGAGCAGATATAGTATAGGCATTTTTGCCACACCAGCGACCGTCGCTTCTCACGCCTACCAGCACGAAATTACCAAGCGTCTACCCGACGCAAACGTGATCGAGGTCGCTTGCCCCGAGCTCGTGCCACGGATAGAGGCAGGGGCTTCGCTCTACGAACTTCGACCATTCGTTCACAAATATGCCGAGACAATGAAACAGCAAGGAGGAGTCGACGCTATTCTGTTGGGCTGTACGCACTATCCGCTAATTCGTCAACTTTTTGCGGCAGAGTTCCCGGGGGTGCGTATGTACGATCAGGCGAGCATCGTGGCTCAGAGCCTCGTAGCATATTTGAAACGTCATCAGAACTTCGTAAATGATCACGAGCCCCGGTTAGCAAAATTTTTTACGAGCGGTAATCCAGAGTCTGTTGCCAAACTGGCGTCAACGTTCTTTGGTCGTGATATCATCTTTTACACTTTGAAATAATAAAACCTACTAAGTTCATGCAATACGAGGCGCGAGGAAGAAAATTCTGAGGCGTATGTAACCATACGGTGAAGAATTTTCGGGGCCCCGCAACGAAGTAGTGCGTGAACTTGGGTAGGTTTTAGAGACTATGCAAAATCATGAAGAAGTTTATAATCGACTCAAACAAAAGAAAGCCGAGCGTCGTGACATGAAAGGTTCGGTTAAGGATGCTTTAGATCAGAACATGAGGTACCAAGAGATTCTTGAAAAGATGGCCGAACTACGTATCGAGAAAAAGTCTATTGAGAACGAGATAATGAGCCAAGCGATCGATCAAGGAAAGCTAGAATCGTTGGCTGTAGATATTAAGTCTGACACCGAACTTCTCTCAGACATTGTCTTAAATAAATTTATCGCCCAAGAACCGGTTGAAATAATCGACGAAGTTAATGTTACTTGGGTACCGGTTTTTTCGGTCAGGTTCAAGAAGAGCTAACTTCTTTTTGCCTCTGCACACTGCCTATTGCTTAACAATTCAGGTTAGCCTAAAATGCCCCCGTCTATGAATAAGTACGCTCAAGAGCGGTCTTTTGGGCAACGTCGCAACAGAATTGTTTTCGGGATTTTTATAATTCTGTTTGCTACCTCGGCGTTGTACGCGTTTCCTAAGCCCTGGAATCAGGCCATGCGCGCGCTTGAGGCCAAGGCAGGATTTCACTTGCCATACCTACCGGAACAGCCCTTCCGCTTGGGCCTCGATCTTCAAGGTGGCGTACACTTAGTTTATGAGGCCGTGATGTCTGAGGTACCAGAGGCCGATCGAGCTGATTCTTTAAACGGAGTCCGTGACGTAATTGAGCGACGGGTAAACGCTTTTGGTGTTGGCGAACCATCCGTACAAACAAATATCGCTGGCGACAACTATCGAATAATCGTTGATCTTCCGGGGGTGACTGACGTGGCGGCAGCGATTGCCGAAATTGGTGAGACACCAGTTTTGACTTTCCGGATCCCTAAGGAAAACTTTGCGGATATCGAAGCGACGCCAGAACAACAAGCGCAAATTGATGCCGCGCAAGATTTGGAACGAGAAGCCGCGTTGCAGGTTCTAGATCGGGCGCTTGAGGGCGAAGATTTCTCGACCTTGGCCGCAGAGTTCTCGATCGATACAACAACCAAAGATAACGCTGGTTACCTTGGCTGGATAACTGAAGACGATGAAGAATATGGAGGTTTAATAAATCAGATCGAAGCTGAGCGTCGCCGGATCGGCGTGATTCGCGGTTTATATGAAGGCACCTCGCGGCTTCATATCATGAAGTATTTAGGCAAACGGACGCCTGACGAGCCAAAGGTGTCGCATATTTTGGTGTGTTATGCGGGGGCGACCGGGTGTGAACAGGATCGTTCAAAAGAGGAGGCGTTGGCTAGGGCACAAACAATTTTTGAACAGGTTACCAAAGCTAACTTCAGCGATAAGGCTATCGAGTTTTCTGACGACCCGAGCGCCGACGGCAACCGTGGCGAGCTTGGCTTTGTAACTCCCGGATTATTCATTCCGGAGTTTGAGTTAGCTGCGAACGCGCTCCAAGATGGTGAAATTTCCGAACCTGTTGAAACCGAATTTGGTTATCATCTTATTTATCGTGAGGACTCGCGTATCCGCAACGAATACGAACTCGCGCACATTGAGATGCCCTGGACCACGCTTTCTGACATCGTTGACGTTGATCCTTGGGAAACCACCGACCTTTCCGGTAAGCACCTCAGGCGTTCAAGTGTCGCTTTTGATCCAAATACGGGAGTTCCTTACGTTGTCTTGGATTTCAATGCCGAAGGGGCTGACTTGTTTGCGCAACTCACGGCTAAGCAAGCGGGGAACGTCATCGGCATCTTCTTGGATGGTGAGCCTATAACTACTCCAGTGGTTCAAGAGCAAATTATCGGTGGTCAAGCAACTATCACCGGCAACTTCACGCTCGAGGAGGCTAAGCTTTTGGCACAACGTTTAAATGCTGGCGCCTTGCCAGTTCCTATTAACATCGTGAGTCAACAGACCATTGGCCCAGCCTTGGGTCAGACCTCACTTGATAAGAGTGTGATAGCTGGCGTCATTGGTTTTGTTCTAATTGCCCTTTTCATGATCGGTTATTATCGTCTGCCGGGATTACTTGCAGTTCTCGCCTTGGTCTTTTACGGAGTCATAAACCTCGCGCTTTATAAGATCTTTGGCGTGACCATCACCTTGTCCGGTATTGCCGGTTTTGTGCTCTCGCTTGGCATTGCGGTTGATGCCAACGTGCTTGTTTTTGAACGCCTAAAAGAGGAGTTACGTGATGGCCGAGACTTACCAACGGCGATTGACGAAGCGTTCCGCCGAGCCTGGCCGTCAATTCGTGATGGTAACCTGACAACGCTTATTGCGACTTTAGTTTTGTACTCAATGAGTACCGGTTTCATTCGCGGTTTCGCGCTTACGTTAACCATCGGTATTCTGACTTCGATGTTTACGACGCTTGTGGTAACCCGCGTGCTTCTCACCCTGGTTTCATATGTTCGATGGGTGCGCAAGCCGCTATTGATTCTTGGCACAAAGAACAACAACTCCTAATATGGCTTCGTTTAATTTGATGCGCTACGCCAAGGTGAGTGTTGGTGTTTCGGCCTCTATCATTGTTGCTTCCATAATTCTGATTGCCACGCTTGGCCTTAATTTAGGCATTGACTTTACGGGTGGCAGTATCATGGACATTCAGGTGCCGGAAGCTTCGAGCGAAGAACTTAACCAGGTAGTAACTGCTGCGGGCTTTGAGGCTAGGGTGCAGGCTAGTGAAGCGAACCATTACCTAGTGCGATTGCCGCAAATAACGGAAGAGCAACATCAGCAAATTCTTTTGGCTCTCAAAGAGCGCTTTGCAACTCTTGAAGAGACCCGTTTTGATGTAGTCGGTCCAGTGGTTGGTAAAGAATTGCAACAATCCTCGATACGGGCTGTTATTGTTCTTTTGGTACTCATTGGACTTTATGTAGCCTGGGCATTTCGTAAGGTTTCGTTCCCCGTGGCTTCTTGGAAGTATGGGATCATCACGCTCATTACCGCTTTTCACGATGTCATTGTCCCGCTTGGCGTTTTTGCTGTGCTTGGCCGGGTTATTGGTTATCAAATAGACACCGCGTTTGTGGCGGCTTTACTCACGATTCTTGGTTATTCTATAAATGACACCATAGTAGTCTTTGACCGTACTCGAGAAAATCTTTTCCGTTCGCGTCATGAGCAAAAAGCCTTCTCTGAAATCGTTAACAAAAGCATTATCGAAACTATCGGTCGCTCGCTTAATACAACGCTCACCACGCTACTTCCGCTATTTGCCATTTTAATAGTTGGTGGTGAATCCACTAGACCCTTTGTTTTGACTCTCATTATTGGCATCATCTCCGGCGCATATTCGTCAATATTCTTAGCTAGCCCACTTTTGGTTCTTTGGGAGCGTTGGAAACGTTAAAGCTGAGTGCGCTGGTTCGTGTTATACTGTCCAGGATTATGCTTGGTATTGTCGTGCAATTACCGCCTTTTGCGGCGGAGTACTTAGCGACGACTCCGTACGACGTCATGGCCGCCCACGCCCTTTTAGTTGTTGGTTGGGTGCCGGTTTTTGGCGTCATCGTCTGGGGCATGACCATGCTGTGGCTAGATTTTAAACAAGGTAAGTACGTCACCAGTCTATCGTGGGTGCTTTTAGAGATAAAAGTTCCCGAAAGCGCCATCCAGACCCCAAAGGGAATGGAGAACTTTTTTTCTAACCTGGCGGGAACGAAAAGTGGTCTTACCTGGCGCGAAATTTGGCTCCTTGGCAAGATTCAATCCTCTTTTTCTTTTGAAATAATCTCAAACGGCGGCGAGATCAAGTTTTTAATTCGTACCACGGATAAATATCGTGATTTGATAGAAGCTCTTATTTACGCTCAGTACCCAGAGGCGCAAATTACTGAAGCTGAGGATTACGTAAGTCAGGTGCCGCACACCTATCCAAACGATGAATATGATATCTTCGGCGGCGAGATGAAGCTTACCAAACCGGCTCACTACCCAATTAGAACTTACGAAGATTTTGAACATACGGGTGAGAAAGAGGGTCGTTTTAAAGATCCACTTCTGCCAACACTTGAACTCATGGGTAAAGTCCAACCCGGGGAGCACTTGTGGGTGCAGTTCATTATCACTCCGCCGGGCGATCAGAATTGGGCCAAGGAGGGAGAGAAATTCGTTAGCACCTCCATCATGGGGCGAGTTGATAAAAAGAAAAAGACCATGACTCAGGAATTGTTTTCGGCTGCCGGTGCGCTACCAAACGAATTGCTGATGCAAACCGTGGGTGTCTCGTTTGGTGGTCCGGCTACAGTTGAAGAAAAAAAGGCCGACGATTTGCGAGCACTCAAGTTGACTAGCGGCGAAAAATTGGCCATGGACCTGATAACTGAAAAAATTAACAAAATAGGTTGGTTGTGCAAGGTCAGGTACGCTTACGTGGCCAAAAAATCAAAGTTCAGAAAAGGCATGATGGCTTCTGGCATGAAGGGTGTGTTCCAGCCCTACTCGAGCCAAATTCTTAACGGTTTTTCGGCTCATGGACCGTCGGTGACCAAGGACGATTACTTTTGGCAAACCTGGTCCTTGCCAACAAAGCAAAATAATCTTATCCGTCGCTTTGCATCTAGGAACGCCTTTGCTGGCGGACCATTAATTGTTCTAAATGCGGAGGAACTGGCAACTGTGTTCCATTTCCCGTCAGCCGATGTCCGTACTCCAATGCTCAGCACCCTTGGTGCTAGACGAGCCGAGGCGCCAACTACGCTCCCGTACGCAATCGATAAAGACGGAGACGGTATTCCAGATTGGAAACAAATGCACGGAAAAAAGGAGGAGGCAGAAGCTCAAGGTAAAGCGGCCTCGGAAGTTCATTTGCCAACACCTCAAGCACCAACCGGACCCACGGGCCAAATGCCACAAGTCGGTAAGCCGGCACCACTCCCACCGGGACTTGACCTTAGCGATGAGCCGCTTGATCTTAAAGGTGAGGCACCGCCGAATTTACCCATGTAAAGCTACTAGCTACTAACCACTAATTACTAGCAAGCCACTAGCTACTAGAAACTAGTATTATACTAAGCAACCAGTGGCTAGCGGCTAGTTATTAGCGGCTAGTCCCTAGTAGCTGGCTAGTGGCCAGTGGCTAGTCAGCTAGCAGCTAGTTTCTATGCCAAATCGCTACCCGCACGATCACGAGGCTGATGTCATCTATTTTGCCAAGACTAACTTTCGTAATCAACTGCGCAAATTTGGCATTAAAACAGATGATCGCCGCCGTCACGTGTATGTTATAGGTAAGACCGGCATGGGAAAAACCACGCTCCTTGAAAACATGATTTTGTCGGATATTTACGCGGGTCACGGCTGCTGTTACGTTGATCCGCACGGCGACACGGCTGAAAAGCTTATTGACCGAATTCCTTCTTGGCGCATCAATGACGTCATTTACTTTAATCCTTCAGACGTTGATTATCCGATCGGTTTTAATATTCTTGAGTCGGTTGATCCGGGCATGAAGCACCTTGTGGCTTCAAGCCTCATGTCGGTTTTTAAGAAAATTTGGGAGAACGTTTGGTCGGCGCGCATGGAATACATTTTGAACAACACTATTTTGGCCTTACTCGATACGCCTGGTTCAACGCTCCTTGGCGTTAACCGCATGTTATCCGACAAGGATTATCGACTAGATATTATTAAGAACATTCAAGACCCAATCGTCAAACAATTTTGGGTGCAAGAATTTGCCGCTTACGATGCCAAGTTTGCGACGGAGGCCGTCGCGCCAATTCAAAATAAGATTGGTCAATTTATCTCTTCTTCTATTATTCGCAATATTGTTGCCCAAGCTAAATCAACAATTAATCTGCGGGAGATCATGGATAATCAGAGAATCTTGATTATCAATTTGTCCAAAGGAAGAGTTGGCGAAGACGCCATGCGACTTTTGGGCGGCATGCTTATTACTAAGATGCAGATTTCAGCCATGGAGCGGGTAAACGTGCCAGAAAACGAGCGCGAAGATTTTTATTTATATGTTGATGAATTTCAAAACTTTGCTGTGGAATCATTTGCCTCAATACTCTCCGAGGCACGTAAATATCGTTTGAATTTAATCATGGCGCACCAATACATCATGCAACTATCGGAGGAAGTGCGAGATGCTGTTTTTGGTAACGTTGGCACAATTCTTACTTTTCGCGTTGGTTCCCCAGACGCAGTATTCATGGAAAACGAATTCATGCCACGTTTTACACCAGAAGATATTATCAACCTTCCTAAGACCGGAATTTATCTTAAACTCATGATTGATGGCGTGGCTAGCCAACCGTTTTCGGCGGTTACCTTGCCACCAATTGCTCAACAAACAGCCAGTTTTGAGCGAGTTATTAAGCAGTCCCGTGAACGTCACGCTGGTAATCGCGGACAAATTGAAGAGCGGGTAGCCGTGTGGAGCGGTTTTGGTGAAGGCGTGAATGTTGAAGAAAAAATGGCTGAAGTTTCAAAAGCCAAGAAGGAGGCCAAGAAAGCTCGTTATGGTCACGAATATACTTGTACTCGATGCAGTAAAGTATTTTCCTTGCCAGTTGAACTTGATCGTTCAAGACCTATTTACTGCGAGGAGTGCAAGCCAATTATCGACGCTGAACGAGGCAAGGGTAAAATGCGACGCGACGAACGGGGCCGTTCACGTCCCGGGCCAGTTCCGGCAATTACTACGCCCTCACCAAAACCGCGAGAGGGTCAGATCATTCCTAAAATGTCTGAACAAACGGTTTCTTTGAGCTCACTATTACCAAAGTCAGTAAAACCACAATCGGTCGGCGGGGATCGTGGGCAACATCGTCGTCATGGTAGTCAGGCTGAAAACAAGCCGACTGGACCGACGACAAACGACCCACGACAACCTGTTCCCGGTTCCCGACCCTCGGTTCCCGGATCGAGGCCAACGGCTCCAGATACGCGACCTCCGGCAAGCGTATCCCGTAAAGCGGATCCGGCTTCTCGTCTTCCTTCACCTCCGGCGCCTTTACCGCATCCCAAACCACCCACTGAGCCAACTGCTACTCCCGTGCTACCCGGTGAGAACGTGACTTTTAATGAGTAGTATGGAGTTACTCCAGGCGATTGTTTTAGGTGCCGTACAGGGAATCACCGAATTTCTTCCCGTTTCAAGTTCTGGTCATTTGATATTGTTCCCAGCTTTTTTTGGTTGGGAGCCTTTTGGTCTATCATTTGACGTTGCCTTGCATTTAGGAACACTGCTCGCGATTTTAATTGGATTACGAACTGATTTACAAGCGTTATCACGTGATCTTTTACGAGGTGAAAGGTCAGCACGACGTTTGTTACTCAACATTATTGTTGCCACTTTACCGATCGTCATTATTGGTGGACTTTTTGGCGATGTTTTCGAACAAACTAGATCGGTTACCGTCGTGGCAATAATGCTTATTGTTTGGGGTGTTTTTCTTGCCCTGGCTGATAGGTTTACCGCTGTTATGCGAGGTCAAATTACAAGCGCCGGAAAAGTTCGCCCTTGGCAAGCCATTGTGATTGGCTTAATTCAAATATTTTCACTCATTCCGGGCACTTCGCGTTCCGGGTCAACGATGACAGCCGGACTGATGAGTGGGCTTGATCGGCAAACCGCCGCCCGCTTTTCATTCCTTATCGCGATTCCCGCTATGCTTGGCGCCGGAGTGGTAACTGCAGTTGACGTGGCGCAAACAGGTCTTGATGTCGCGCTAACCCCGCTCGCTTTGGGTTTTGCGAGCGCCTTTGTTTTTGGCGTTATTGCCATCCGTTTTCTTCTCGCTTTCCTTCGCCGGGCGTCATTTCTGCCCTTTGCCATTTATCGCATCGCTCTCGGTATCTTTCTTCTTTTCTATCTTTAGCGTAAGCTGCTGTACGTTTTCCCCTTAAGAGGGGGGGGATTAAAGGGGGTCGGTCATATGATATTACAACGCGAACACGCCATTTGGCATGATTACGAGTTATTAGATTCTGGTGAGTTTGAAAAATGCGAACGTTTTGGAGACATTGTGATGATTCGCCCTGAACCTCAAGCACTTTGGAAAAAGGCTGACCCGGTACAGCATTGGTCAAACGCCAAACTTGAGTATTCGCGCCAAGGTCGGGAGGGAGAATGGAAAAAGTCGCAAAACGTTCCTGATCGCTGGACAATTAGCTGGGAAGATTTGAAATTTTCAATTCGACCAACATCGTTCAAGCACACCGGTTTGTTTCCGGAACAAGCGAGTAACTGGCAATATTTGCGTTCTACTTTAAAACCGGACATGAAAGTTCTGAATCTTTTTGGATATACGGGTGGTGCCTCGCTCGCAGCAGCTTCAAGCGGAGCCGAGGTGACACATGTAGATTCCAGTAAACCGGTCGTTACCTGGGCACGTGAAAACCTTGAATTATCAGGTTTGGCTGATAAGAAGGTTCGTTGGATAGAAGACGATGCGCAGAAATTTGTAGCTCGAGAAGTCCGCCGTAAAAATGTGTACGACGCGATTCTTATGGATCCGCCGGCTTTTGGCAGAGGACCAAAGGGGGAGTTGTGGCAGTTTGAGGAGCACTTGCCAAAATTTCTTAATGACTGCGTTCAGTTGTTAAATCCAGCGCGCGGCCTACTCCTCTTGAATACTTACTCTCTAGGTTTTCCAGCTTTAGCAATAGAAAATCTTGTTCGCTCTACTGTTTTGTTTGCCAAAAATTTCTCGTCTGTTGAATTGACACTCAAGGAATCAACAACACGTGGGTTCGAATTGCCGACAGGGGTTGTGGTTCGTGCGAGGTGGTAATCATACCGACCTCCCCTCACCCCTCTTTCTTAAGGAGGGGACTGCTCACTGTTTTCCCCTTAATAAGGGGGAATGAAAGGGGGTCTGACAATAAAAAGCCTTGGCGGTGAAGCCAAGGGAGGTTAAGTTCCACAGTCACTCATGGGGCTTGATGGCCCGGTGAGAAAGGATCGGTTCGGTCTGAGCTTTCGGAGGGGGAGTGTCCGATTGCTGACTCTTCAGGTAAAGCACGATGATGACGGCAGCTACCGTAAGAATTGGCAGACCAAACACGGCGAGTTCAAAGGTGGGTAAGGATCTTGGCAAGCACGCTCCGGGGATTGAGGCGGCAACAGTATACCTGTTTTACCGGCTTGGGTAAACTTTGCCCGCGTATATCTGTATGTAAATTAAGCTTTTTATTGACTAAATAGCTTTAATTTGCTATATTTAGTCACCTGGAGGGCAGCATGTACGGTTTGCTTTTCGGTCTCGTGCCGCTTGAGGACGGTCAGACGTTCTATGTCTGGTTTGATGCCGAGGGAGAAAATGAGAGCCCTAGCCCTACGGTCACGCTTGGCCATGAGGGTGTACAGGCGATTTCTGACAGCTTTTGCTTCATTGCTCAGGCAAACAAGGCTGACCGTGCTTACTACACCGACTTTGCCATCAAGTACTTTGTACACGAACTGTTTCAGCTGACGCACATTCCGTTTCGGCTTGTCAGTGAAGCCATGCTCGACGCCAACTGCGAAGAGATCATGATTATCGATGGCGACACTGACATGTGGGAGTGCTGCAATACCCACCGCGATCGCTTGCGGGCCATCCGCTACAAAGTTGTCGCGTCCTGACCATTAGCCCTCGCCCCATTACAGGAGCGAGGGTAATTTAATACATGGCATTGCTTCATTGAGCCTGAATCGATATTATTTTGTTCTCTGTGCAAATTATCTACGAAGACAATCACTTAATTGCGGTTAACAAACCGCCTGGTCAACTAACCCAGGCCGATGCCGGCGGGGAAGTTTCGTTATTCGACGAAGTTAAACAATTCATTAAAGAACGCGATCAAAAGCCAGGAAACGTTTTCCTGGGTTTGCTCCATCGCCTTGATCGACCCGTTGGCGGCATTGTCCTTTTTGCTAAAACAAGCAAAGGGGCAAGTCGACTCTCGGAACAATTCCGAAACCACACAATTGAAAAGGTTTATTGGGCAGTGGTCGAACCTGTAGAGACGACCCGGCGGGTCATCTCTGGCCAGGGACGTATAGTTCAGTGGCTGAAGAAAAATACAAAGACAAATATCGTTGAAGCGTTTGATCACGAAGTACCGGAGAGTCAACTGGCAGAGTTATCGTACAAGGTGCTTGCACCGTCGCTCATCGAGGTCCGACCAAAGACCGGCCGCCCTCACCAGATTCGCGTCGCGATGAGTTCACTTGGCTGCCCGATCGTCGGGGATACAAAATATGGTGCGACGACTAAACTCAATCGAGACATTGCTTTGTTGGCGCGTTCACTGAGTTTTGATCACCCGATTTCCAAAGAACGTATTACAATTACTGCTGAACCACAGTTAGAAATTTTTCATGGCCAAAAAGAAAGTTAAAGTTTTATTAGGTATGAGTGGTGGCGTCGACAGTGCGGTGTCGGCGGTTTTGTTGTTAAAGGCGGGGTACGAGGTGATTGGTGGTTTTATGAAAAACTGGAGCGACGGGGTCGACGGCCCCGAGTGTAGCTGGCGTGAGGAAAGACGCGACGCTATGCGGGTCGCAGCGCAACTCGGTATTTCGTTTCACACCTTTGATTTTGAAAAAGAGTATCGGCAAAAGATTTACGAATACCTGATTGCCGAATACAAAGCTGGTCGAACTCCGAACCCCGATGTGCTGTGCAACAAATACATGAAGTTCGATCTGTTTATTCGAGAGGCCGACAAACTCGGCTGCGAATTTGTTGCAACCGGACACTATGCGCGAGTGCGACGTGATGAAACGGGCACGCACCTCCTAGCTGGCATTGATCAAAACAAAGATCAGAGTTATTTTTTGTGTCAGTTAACCCAAGAGTCGTTGTCGCGAGCACTGTTTCCAATCGGTCACCTGACAAAGCCTGAGGTGCGTCACATCGCTCATGAGCATGAGCTGATTGTAGCCGATAAGAAAGACAGTCAAGGCATTTGCTTTGTTGGTAAAGTTGAGATGAAAGATTTTTTGGCGGCCCGTATTACGCCGCACGAGGGGAATATTGTAACCACCAAGGGCCAAGTCATAGGTCAACATAGTGGATTCGAGTTTTACACCATCGGTCAACGTGAAGGACTTGGCGTCGGCGGTGGCACACCGTACTACGTCGTTGAACGTCGACCTGGCACGAATCAAGTGATCGTGGCGGTTGGCGATGAAGATTCGGCGCTTTATAAAAAAGAACTTGAAGCCATAAATATCACCGAAACCATTCCCGGAAACTTAAAAAAACACGAGGGCAAAAAGGTCTCGGCGCGCATCCGCTACCGTCAGCCACTGGCACTTTGCAATTTCAAAATGGGAGACCGTATCCCGCTTGACCCTTCGACTTCGCTCAACGCAGGAAAGGGGGAATTAAAAGGGGTCGTACATGTAACTTTCGAAACTCCCCAACGCGCCATCGCTCCCGGGCAGTTTATTGCCTTCTACGTAGGCGACGAGTTAATTGGCTCGGCGGTCATTAACTAAAGGGTACGACCCGCAAGGGCAATGAGAAGAATACATACAAAATCGAGTGGCAGAAGGAGAAGCAAAAACATCGGTCGTGAGATTTTAGAACTTCCCATGAGGGCTATGCCAAGTTCGTCAGGGAGTGGTGAGGCGGCAATGATGGCGCCTAGAAATATCGCGCTCCAGTGCAAAAAGGCGTTTCGTTGCAGTGCTCTATAAATTCGTTTAAAAGGTGAGTGTTTGATGAGCGTTTCGCCATCCGGTTCAATCCGTGTTCGGAAAATATAAAAGAGTAGCGCATCTCCACATAGATTACCAAAACCACCCGCAGCCGCGAGGAGCATTGGTGGCATGGTATGTGCGAGGTCAACGAGGACAACTCCAGCTGGGACAGCGGTAAAAATAGAAACAAAAAACATCCCGGCAAAGAAGGCGTTTAATAGTTCGTAATCCTGCGTGGCCTCAAGAAAGCGATGGATAAGCCCAGTTTCGGCCAGCGCGATTGCAATTACGATGCTTAAGGCAACAAGGGCAACATGGCGAGCAATTCTCCGTTTTCGTTTGCTCATACTTATTTGTTATTGTACCATCGTCCTCTGTTATGATCCCCCAGGAACGCATTCGCAATTTCTGTATTATTGCCCACATCGATCATGGAAAATCGACTCTTTCTGATCGCTTCCTTGAGATTACCGGCACAGTTGCTAAGCGCCAAATGAAAGAGCAGCTTTTGGATTCAATGGATATTGAACGTGAGCGGGGTATCACCATCAAACTTGCTCCGGCCCGCATGAACTGGAAGAAAACTGGCACCGATTACACCCTTAATCTAATCGATACTCCCGGACACATCGACTTTAACTATGAAGTTTCTCGTTCGCTAGCGGCTGTTGACGGCGCAATTCTGCTTGTTGATTCGACGCAAGGCGTGCAGGCCCAAACCGTGGCTAATCTTTTTTTAGCTCTCGAGGAGGATCTCGAAATTATTCCTGTCTTGAACAAGATCGATTTACCGGCAGCTGATGTTCCGCGACGTACCGAAGAGCTCGTAAAGCTTATTGGTTGCAAGTCAGAGGATATTTTGAAGGTTTCAGGAAAAACCGGGGAAGGGGTGCGAGAACTTTTGGACACAATTATCGAAAAAATTCCCGCCCCGCAGGGAGAGCCCAACAAACCGGCCCGTGCCTTGATTTTCGATTCGGCTTACGACGATTACAAAGGGGTGGTGGCGTATGTTCGCGTGGTCGACGGCGCCATCAAGAAGCGCGATAAGATCAAAATGTTAGCCACCCAAGCCGAGAGTGAAGTTTTGGAAATCGGCGCCTTGAAGCCCAAGTTTTCCCCGCTTGATGAGCTCGAAACCGGCCAAATCGGCTACGTTGTTACTGGTCTTAAAGACATTCGGGCTTGTCGAGTGGGTGACACTATTACTGTTGCAAGTTCAGGGCGTCTCCCCCTTGGTAAAGGGGGAGACAAAGAGGGGGTAGCCCATAGTACAGGAGCCGTCGAACCACTTACGGGCTACCGCGAAGTCCGCCCCATGGTTTTTGCCGGCATCTTCCCGGCCCAGGGCGACGAGTACGCTGCGCTCCGTGATGCAATGGATCGTTTGAAGCTGAACGATGCTGCTCTGGTTTTTGAACCAGAACATTCCCCCGCACTCGGCTACGGTTTCCGTTGCGGCTTTTTGGGCATGCTGCATCTGGAAATTCTGAAGGAACGCCTGCACCGTGAGTTCAACATCGAACTTGTAGTCACTTTGCCTTCGGTGGCCTATCGAGTTTTCGAAACGGGTAAGACAGAATATCGCGTGGTTAAAGGCGCCCTCGACCTGCCGGATCAAAGTCATATTACGAAAATCGAAGAACCCTGGGCCAAGACCGACATTATTGTGCCCACAGAATTTATTGGGAACGTCATGGCCCTGGCGCAGGATCGTCGAGGTATTTACGTGAACACCGAATACCTGTCGGAAAATCGAGCGATTTTACATTACGAACTTCCGCTCTCGGCCATTATCGTCGACTTTAACGATAAGCTTAAAAGCGCCACTACCGGTTATGCTTCGATGGGTTATGAAGTGATTGCTTATCGCGAGGCCGACGTGGTGCGGCTTGATATCCTTGTTGCTGAAGAGCCGGTAGAGGCTTTTGCTACCCTCGTTTATCGCGATGAGTCAGACAAGATCGGTCGTCGAGTACTTGAGATTTTGAAAGAAAATATTCCGCAACAGCAGTTCGTCATTAAACTCCAGGCCGCGGTCGGGGGTAAGGTTGTGGCGAGCGAGCGAATTTCCGCCATGCGCAAAGACGTCACCTCAGGGCTTTACGGTGGTGACTACACCAGAAAACTTAAGCTTTTACAAAAACAAAAGAAAGGCAAAAAGAAAATGATGAGTATGGGCGCAGGCAGCGTTGATATTCCAAGCGAGACTTACTTGAAAGTATTGCGGCGATAAAAAATCCCGACCGCGTGGTCGGGACTAATTTTCGTGCGTGATAGATTTATCACACAAAGCCTCTTCTTGTAGGATTTCGAGATCTTCCTGATCAAGCTCCCAGATTGACCGATTACCCTCATCATCAACCATGTGACGGAAAATGACAGTCGGGTCTTGACCGCGCTCGAGTCCTCCACGGGGCACAAAGAACAGATACGCCCTGTCCTTTATAACCTTGAGGCTATGAAATTGGAGATCGGCGGTACTGCCATCAGAATTTTGGAGCTGCAGTGTGGATCCTTGTCGCAAGCGAACAATATCTGCGATTTTTTGGCTCATTTTCAACTCCTCAAGCCGTGTTGTACTATCCCCAAGAAGGTATGACAAGCCCGATTGACGCAGGTAAGCTCTTACCATGTTGCACCACTCAAAAAATGTCCGCCATGTTTGGGCTATTATCGCAGGAGTCATTTTGCTCTCGCTCGTGCTAACAACCATGTTGGCGTATTAACGAGCCATGTCAAAATTTTGGTCTATTGCCCCTACAACCGAAACGACACTGCTCCGGCAGCTTTTAGTTAATCGAGGTATATCGCTCGATGACCACGATCGTTTCTTATACCCCGACTGGGAGCGGGATGTTTTGTCGCCTTACGAATTTACCAAGATGCGCCAAGCAGTGGCGCGTCTTTTTGGGGCTTTAGAAAAGGGAGAGCCGATGGTTATTCATGGTGACTACGATGCTGACGGCGTTTGCGGTTCGACAGTCTTGTCTTCGACCTTAAACGACATTGCCAAGGCCTTGAACTTCGAACTTAGACTAAATGTTTTTTTACCTGACCGTGAGAAGGACGGGTATGGCGTGGCCATGCATACTGTTGAGCGACTAGCCAAAGAGGGGACAAAGGTTCTTATTACAGTCGACTGTGGTATTGCGAACGGTCTTGAGCTTGGACGAGCCCACGAACTTGGAGTTGAGACAATTATTTGTGATCACCATCAGCTCGGTGAACACTATCCGGACAAGGCAATAGTGCTTCATCCGCTAGCACCTGGCGAAACTTATGCCAACAAAACGTTGTGTGGCACAGGCGTGGCGTTTAAGTTTGCCTGGGCCTTGCTTGACGAGGCTCGCAAGCGCGGGGCGTCGTTGCCGCCGGGGCACGAGCGCTGGCTCCTAGACCTCGTGGCCATAGCCACGGTGACCGATGTTATGCCGCTTCTTGGCGAAAATCGGACGCTTGAGTCATACGGACTCCAGGTGCTTCGGAAGACTCGTCGACCTGGGCTTAAGGCAATTTTGGCCAGCGCTGGAGCAGACATGAATGCCATCGATACCACCACCGTCGGCTTTCGAATTGGTCCCCGCCTTAACGCAGCGGGTCGTTTGGCGTCGGCCAAGCTCGCCTTTAATGCTCTGGCTGCTACTGATGACCAGACAGCCCGACAGAATGCGCTAGCTCTTGAAAAACTGAATCGCGAACGCCAAAGTATCTTCGCGGCTTCGTACGAGGAGGCAAAATTTGTGGCCACGAAGTTTATCGATAACCACCAGGTGCTCGTGGTGCATAGCGAGACGTGGTTGCCAGGAATCGTCGGTCTTATAGCGGGACGACTGGTGGGTGATTTTGGCCGGCCCAGCTTTGCCTTTGCCAAAGCTGGGGAGCATTGGGTTGGCTCAGGGCGAAGCCTCGGCGGCCTTCATCTTGTTCAGGCCATGGATTTTTGCGGCGAAATGTTTGTTAAACGTGGGGGTCATCCCCAGGCTTGCGGATTGACTGTGGCGACCATCGATCACATTAGTGAATTTAGGACAAAGGTAAACGATTTTGCTCAGGGTTACTTTGGCATTGAGGGGGTAAAAGATTTGTTGAATATCGACGCAACAGTACCTCTCAGTCAAGTTACTTGGGACACATTGAACGATCTTGGTCGGTTGGCACCTTTTGGTGAGGGTAACCGCCAGCCGGTGTTTATGGCCTCCAACTTAAAAGTCGTGGGGGCTGATACTATGGGTGCGACAGGTAATCATCTGCGGCTCACAGTAATTCCGCCCGATGGGAGCCTAGTAAAATTAGTTGGTTTTGGTTTTGGTTCTTTGGCTCGAACTCTCGCCGTTGGTTCAGAGATCGACGTGGTTTACGAGCCAGGAGTGAATGAATGGAACGGAAGGCGAGAGATACAGTACCGTATTGTAGACATTAGACAGCGTTGAACCTTTTTCGTCATTGCGAGGAGGCCCGAAGGGCCGACGAAGCAATCTTAAACATATGGATGAACGCCGCTACTTCGTCTACATCCTGATGAATCCACGAAACACGGTACTCTACACCGGGATGACGGGTGATCTAGCATCTCGTATCGACTCTCGTGGAATGATATTTCCGATCAATTAGCATGAGATTGCTTCGGTCGGTGATAAAGATTCTCCCTCGCAATGACGAGATTAATTGAATCTATGATCAAAAAAATCAGAATGTACGCCGATGGCGGAGCCCGCGGAAATCCAGGACCTGCGGCTGGTGCCGCCGTGCTTTTAGAACTTGAAAAAGATGGGAGTGATGGCGAGGTGATTGCCGAGGCGGCAAAATATCTGGGAGTAGCCACCAACAATCAGGCAGAGTACACCGGTATTATTGTTGGCCTAGAGAAGGCGCGTGAGCTTGGCTATAACGCAGTGGATGTTAGATTAGATTCCGAACTTGCTGTCAGACAATTGAACGGAGAGTATCGTGTAAAGAATCCTGAACTAGCAAGATTATTTTTGAAAATTCATAATCTTAGCACTCATTTTAGAAGCATTAATTACTCGCATGTTCGCCGCGAATTTAATCATCTGGCGGATGCCGTCGTAAATAAAACGATCGATGCGTATATAAAATAAAATCCCTCTGCACCCACAACAGGATGGAGGTCCGTTGTGAGAGCGCAGAGATGGCGGACACGATAGGTGTCCGCCAGGATTAGTCCGGCAGGATCTGCTGGATGATGGTCCGCGAGTCTACGAACCCGCTGAGGGTTCCGCGAGACCGTACGGCCCGCACGAATTTGTGCACGTCGTGATCTGGATGCACGCCGTAGAACTCGAGTACTTCAGTGCACTCGAGGGCCGATAGGCCGACGACGTTCACCAAAAAACCGAGCTCGGTACTCGACAATTCCTTGTCGATGTAGCGCATGCTTTGTCCGACCGGACGGTCTTTGTCGTCGATGAAGGTGACGAGCAGGCGGCCCTTGAATTTTTCTGTGACTCGCCGCTTTGGCCAGAACCACGAAAAAAGTCTCCAGAGAAAGCTCATTTTTCCTCCATCGCTAACCACCAATTCTTGGCAATTGATGGTTACTGATGGAT
>CAYJQH010000009.1:0-40237 GCA_964372415.1 uncultured Gammaproteobacteria bacterium
TTAATCGCCAAGCGACAAAGTTGGCGAGGCGCGTAGCTTCGACTTCGGCTACAGCAAGTTCTTCAGCTGAAGCTTTCCAAATAGCCTCAGCACTTCCAAAATGTCCAAAAAGCCGCGCCAGGGAGCGCGGACCAAACGGGATGAAGTGGAGGAGGGCAATAAGAAAATCTCGTGCCATGTTGGATTAGGATTTTTCCGGATCAACTTCAAACGATTGCTCCCGAAGCCCTTCGCGGAGTGCTTCAAGAATATGAGTAGCGGTTTGGTTTATTGCGAGCTCGGCGACCTCGGTTTCCTCAGCCGCAAAGCGAGACAGGACATAGCTGTCTAGAGCCAAGCCTTCGTGTGGTAGGTTGATGCCGAGGCGAAAACGACCAAAGGCATCAGTGCCCAAGCTATCGATAATGCTTTTTACCCCGTTGTGTCCGCCGCTTGAGCCTCCCAAGCGAACCCGAATCGTCCCAAGGGAGAGCGCGGCTTCGTCATACGCCACCCAGATATTTGAGGGATCGATTTTGAAACGTACAGCGAGTGCCTGCACCGCTTCACCTGATCGATTCATGAAGGTTTGTGGTTTAGCTAGTACAAGTTTTTCGCCCAGGTAGTGAGTTTCGATTACTTCGGCTTTGCAATTTGTGTCTGACTTCCATTTTACCTGGAGACGTTTGGCTACTTCGTTGAGGACACGAAAGCCAACATTGTGACGAGTCTGCTCGTATTTGACCCCGGGGTTTCCGAGGCCCACAACAAGGTGCATACGGTTAGTAAGTAGTGTGTGACTTGCGGCCAGCTTCAACCCGAATATCGATCGGGGTGCCGAGGAAATTGTAATGCTCGCGGAGGAGGTTTTCGAGGAACCGAACATAGGCAATGGACAGCGAATCTTTACGGGGCAGGTTAACTTCGAGTGAAAAAATTGGGGGATTGATATGACTTTGACTAAACCGTACCACATTGGGGCTTTTTACGCCTTTGCCCCGGATCGGTTTGTGACGCACGATCGCCCGACTCATGAATTGTTTGGCTTCATCATCTGATAATTGAGTAAAGCGAGTGGCAAAGACATTATTTATTAGGTCGAAAACCTTTTTGGTGTGTTGTCCGGTTAAAGCCGAGGTAAAAATTATTGGCGCATAATCAAGCTGCGGCAAGAAAGCCCTTACTCGTTTTTCGTAATCGTTGACTGAGTTTGAAGTTTTATCGGGAATGAGATCCCATTTATTAGCTACGATGATGGTGCTAACTCGTGATTCATTTAAGAGTCCAGCCAGATGACGTTCTTGGGCGGTCACGCCTTTAGTGATATCCAGAATGAATAAGGCGACATCAGAACGTTCCACGAAATCTAGGCTTTTGGCGGCGCCTGCCTTTTCAAGCTCAGTGCCAGATCGTCGGCGGCTGGCTTGTTTACGCACGCCAGCGGTATCAATAAACAAATATTGTTGCCCATCGCGTTCTAGGAGGACATCGTTGGGTTCGCGTGTCGTGTGGGGAACATTGGCGGTGATAAACCGTTCTTCATTAAGTAAGGCATTGAGGAGTGTCGATTTGCCCACGTTTGGTTCACCAAGCACGCAAACCCGCATGGGCAAAATTTTGGTGACTTGAGCGGGAGCCTTGCCACTTTGTTTAAGTTCTTGCGTGGCGGCATCAAGAAGGTCGCCAATCCCGCTCCCTTGTTTGGCTGATATGGCAAGCGGAGAGGGCAGGGGCCAAGCTTTCCAGTCATCTGAGTTGAGGCGAGTGCGGAGTTCGGCGTTGTCGGCTTTATTACCAACTACGATTACTGGTTTTTTTGCTGTTCGGAGTTTTTTAGCAATTACTAGGTCATCCGGTACTGGGCCCACGTTCGCGTCGACCACAAAGAAAATCAGGTCAGCTTGCTCAATCGCTTTGTCGGCCTGTAAAATGATGTTTTTTTCGATTTCATCTTTGCCAGCAACATCAAGACCGCCCGTATCGACGACACGAATAATTCCGCCGCGCCAAATACAATCAGCTTCAAAACGATCCCGAGTGGTTCCTGGAATATTTGAAACGAGGGATTTTTGCTCTTCAATAAGTTTATTAAAGAGTGAAGATTTGCCAACGTTCGTGCGACCAATTATGGCTATACGCGGAGGAATGGTCATACATTGCCAAGCACCAAATTCGCCGCATCTTGGCCAAGAATGATCAAGAAGTCAACATCCTCTTCGCTCGTCACCAAATCATAGCCCGTGCCAGCTTGGACAATGCTCTCCGGAACCACGGCAGTGGCTTTAATGAAGCCTTCGGTTGACATGACGACTGAAGCGTTAAGATATTCCTTAAGTGCGGCTAATTCCTCATCTTTTTCGCCGTCCGTGAAATCGTAAATAGTGGTTTGCGTCCAGTTACGCTCTGTAGCGTTGTCGACAGTTTGCACGGTGTAACCGGATGACTCCAAAATAAGGGCAGTTTGACCGGCCAATCCAGTAACCATAGTTCCGTTTTGGATTTCGACTATGACGGCTGGCGACTGCGGTTCAGGTATCGGAGAATTGGTGAAAACAAAACCGTCTTCTTGCGGCGTAAAAATATTGGTAGCGAGTTCATGGAGCTCACTCCAATCTTCTTTGTAGGGCAGAATAACGTAGGCGCCGTTGATTGAGGTTTCGTATAGCAGTCCGCTTTGTGTATCGAGCACATGGTTAGTAATTTTGTCAGCTTCGATATCTGGAATGTATTTAGCAAGTTTGATCATGTCCCAAACCGAGAGGTCGGTTTTGACGTTATCGCGAATAACACCGGCTATACGATTAAGTTTCGTTGGATTTAAAAGTACTCCCAAAGACAGCGCTTTATCTTTTACCGCTAAGAGGATTTTTTGTTGCCGAGCGGCCCGTGCAAAATCGGAGCCCTCGCCGTTTGTCCCGTGACGCGAGCGAGCGTAGGCGAGAGCAGTAGCGCCGTCTAAGTGCTGCCAACCAGCAATAAAGTAGAGGCTGGTTACTGTGCCAAGCCCGTCATCCAAGGGATAGCTCAAGTCGGTGAAGCTGCGTTCTACGTACACATCAACGCCGCCCAGGGCGTCGATAATTTCTTCGAATCCATTAAAATCTACTTTAACCGTATGATGCACTTCCTGACCGAGAATTGTGCCAATGGTATGAGCTGAGGCTTCTTGACCACTACCACGTTTTTCAAGTTCAGCGAGGGCGTTTACGTGATTTATTTTTCGATAACCATAACCTTCAATTTCAACCGTCAGATCGCGCGGAATCGAGATCAAGCCGACTTCCTTGGTGGAGGGGCGAAAACTTCCAAAAATAATGGTGTCCGTAAGCTCGGGGCCGTCATGGCCGGCTCCTCCAATACCTAAAAGCAATAAATTTATTCGGTCGTCCTCGGGATTTGAAGTTAGTAATACATCGGGCGTGATCAAGCGTCGCAAGGAATTGAAAAAAGACAGATTGTCAGAATTGTCGTTCGGGACATTTTGGGCAACACCCGTTGAGAGTAAAAAACCACCAACAAAAAGAATAGCCACACCAAAAACCGCGAGTTTTACTGCCGGAGAGAGCCTACTGCCGGGCTTTTGCTGAGGCGTTACCGGTTTTGCTAAAGACGCCTCCCTTTGACTGCTTGTTGTCTCGGAGGAATGGGTCGGGGAGAGAAAATCGATGCCATCGTTATCAGCCATAAAGAAAATGCGCAATTGCGCACCATCAGAGGCATTATAGCAAGAAATAGCCAAGAGTAAAGAGGAAGGAGAAAAGAGATAAGCAGATTTTTAAACAGAAAATCACTTTATTCGTCGCTAGTTTGCTTGAGCAGGGAAGAAAACTTCGACCCCCTCGATTACTCTCGGGGTCCCCTGAGAGAAGTCTAAGGGGAGGCGTAGTTAAGGCTACGGTGAGAAATTTTCGGGCCTCGCGAGGCCAAAATCGACCGAATAAAGTGATTTGCTCTGGTGGACGCAGCAGGGTTCGAACCTGCGACCTTGCGAATGTGAATCGCACGCTCTAACCAGCTGAGCTATGCGTCCAATGAACGGCTAAAGTCTAGTTGAAACTCCTAGCTTTGTCTACGTATTAATCCTTTACCTTTTCTCTTTTCGGCTTCGCAGAGAATAAGCTTTAATCCTTCCTCTTTAACCATGGTCGTGCTATCATTAGCCCATCTTCTATGCCATTCTTTCGTCGCTCAGGGAGCGCTCAGGCTCAGCCGATCTTGGAGCGTCTTTTGGGGCCAACCCTTGGGGCAGTGGCGGCTTTTGTTTTAGAAATCGTACAAATCGCTGCCCTGGCACTGGCTATCATTATTCCCGTCCGTTACTTTTTGGTGCAGCCTTTTATTGTGAAGGGCGAGTCCATGGAACCTAATTTTCACGACAATGAGTATCTAATAATCGATGAGTTGACCTTTCGTTTTCGTGAGCCAGAACGCGGCGAGATCGTGGTTTTCCATCCGCCCGGTGCCAACGACTCGCAGTATTACATTAAACGCGTTATCGGGCTTCCAGGTGAGACCATCGAAGTCAAAGATGGCAAAGTGATAGTTGCTAATGAAGAAAATCCCAACGGTTTTATTCTTGAAGAAGATTACTTAGACGACTACACCCCAGGGCGGGATCGTCGGGTGGTTGGACTTGACGAATATTATCTTTTGGGTGATAACCGCGACGCTAGCCTTGATAGTCGTGCCTTTGGACCAGTGCCTAAAGATAACATTGTGGGCCGTGTCTGGATTCGTGGCCTGCCCCTAGAAAAGATCGGCACCTTTTCATTACCTGAGTACAACAAATAACTTTTAAGAGTAATTGGAAATTTATCGCATTTGTTTTTTATGATTTCGAAAGCGAAGCCTATTCAAGATCGCCCAAGTAAAAAATCAAAAACACCCGAAACTCTTCGTGGTTTCCGCGATATTTTACCCGACGAACAGGTAGCTTGGCAGGCTATTGAAGATGAAGCCCGCAGCTTAACCAAGGCTTATGGTTTTGGTCGAATTCGTTTACCTGTACTTGAGCCAACGGCGCTTTTTGAGCGCGGAGTGGGCAAGGATACGGATATCGTGGAAAAAGAAATGTTTACTTTTACCGATCAAGGCGGGGTCCGCACCACTCTTCGCCCGGAAGGTACCGCCTCAGTGGCTCGCGCTTACATAGAGCATGGCATGGTAAATCAGTCGCAACCGGTAAAGCTGTGGTACTTTGAGCCGTTTTTCCGTCACGAGCGACCCCAGGCAGGTCGTTATCGTCAATTTTGGCAATTTGGTCTTGAAGCCATTGGTTCCGATGATCCGGTACTCGACGCTCAAATCATGCTCATGAGCTATCAGTTTTGCAAAGATCTCGGTGTTGACACAATTGTTCAGGTGAATTCGCTCGGCTCAGCACAAACCCGTAAAAGTTATGTGTCAGATTTAGCACGCTACTTTAAGGGTAAGGCTAAACAGCTGTCTGAAATCGATAAGAAACGTTTGCAGCGCAATCCGTTGCGTCTTTTAGATTCTAAAGAACCCGGCATGGAGGAGTTGAAAGCCGAAGCCCCACAGATAATTGAATTTTTGGATGAAGAAGCCAAGCAGCACTTTATGAAGGTGCTTGAATACCTTGATGAAGCCGAAGTGCCATACGAACTTAACCCGTATCTGGTGCGTGGACTTGATTACTATACTCGTACTGTTTTTGAGCTGGCTCCAGCTAATCCTTTACCGGAAGACGGCGCTCAGAGCGCTTTGGGTGGTGGGGGTCGCTATGATGGCCTGATCCCGCTTCTTGGAGGACGTGAGGCTACCCCAGGTATGGGAGCAGCAATTGGTGTTGAGCGAGTGCTTTTAGCTATGAGAACAGCCGGTAAGCTACCGGATGGTCGACGTCACGCCGACGTCTTCTTTTGTCAGCTAGGAGAAGCAGCACGGCGCAAAGGTCTTAAATTATTTGAGCAATTTCGCCAATCAGGTATTGGGGTAGCTGAAGCCTTTGCTAAGGGCAACCTTAAGTCGCAGCTTGAGATGGCCGATAAAAATCACGCGCCGCTCGCGGTTATTCTTGGCCAGAAGGAGGTGCTCGACGGCACTATTATTATTCGCGACATGGAAGCCGGCGCTCAGGAAATTGTTGACGCCGAAAAAGTTGTTAGCATTGTACTTAAACGGCTTCAAGAGGAAAAACGTAAGCACGAGGCCTAATGATATAATCTTAAGGCATGGATTTTTCGGAACAACAAATCAAATCTCTGAAGACAGTTGTCGGCCAAGTCGTCGATAACAAAATTCGGCTTAATAACGATTTAATTTTCCAGGAAATGAAGGCGATGGAGAACCGGCTTGAGGGTAAAATTGATGAAAAAATAAAGGCGAGTGAGGAGAGGATCCTTCACGGCGTCGCACAAATGGTTGAGGATAACGTCGTGCCGCAAATTGAAGATCACGAAGCGAATAACCAAACTCGAAACAAAAACCGCCCTGAGCTAGTGCAAGGGGCGGTTTTTGATTTTACTGTTTACTTTGTTACGCCTTACAACACCCGCACATCCCACCTGTTAGCTTAAGGCCACCAATGAGTATAAGTAACACCGGCCAAGCTATACCAGCGAAAGAAGCCGAGATGACTTCAAGCGCCTGGAGTAAGAAAACCAAACCGATGAGTACCACAAACAATGGCACTGCCTTGTGATGCGGACACTTACACATGCCGTCGTGCATAGTGAAGAGAATAAAGAATTTTGTGAATAGTATACGCCATTTTTTGGCGACCGGAGATTATTCTAGCTTTTTGCATAAAATTCTAGTAAATACTTGACTTTTTGCTTATTTTTTGCTATATTTATCAAGCTACTTCAATAAAAGGCTACTCCTAACAAACCGAGTTTCTCGGCCTAGGAACGCCACATTGTAGCATTGGAGGCTACGCCATGACGTCACGCCTGATCGACATCCCGTTCACCGAGCTCAACCCGACGGTCCGCACCCTGTCCGATGCGGGCGTTACCGAGGAGGACGCGGCCTGGCTCAGGAAGCCCGGCAACGCAGCCCTCGTGGCGGCCTTCATCCACGACCAGCGTGGCGTGACCGACAAGAATGTCTTCGAGCAGTCGCTCGAGGACCAGCTCAAGCTCCTCCTCAGGGCCGACGAGGAGGAGAACTGGGGCCTCGGCAACGAGGTCTACAACAAGCTCCGCGAGACCGCCCCGGAGTGGCCGAAGGGCCGCTTGGCGTTCCGCTCGCCCCGCATCCGTTTCGGCGAGGGGGACGAGGGAGTGGCCCAGACCTTCGAGGCTCACGCGAAGCGGATCCAGAAGGTCTTCGGCGACAGCCGGTTCTGGCGCTGGGAGCTCCTGCGTTCGGACAAGGACCACCTCCGGCTCCTCATGGGCAACAACACCCACAAGCCGGTGATCGAGTGGATCACGTTTGACCTCGAGGCCAACCGCGAGCGCGAGAGCATCTCCGCCGTGCGGGGACCGAAGTCGCTCGCGGACGAGCTTCTGGTCTTCACCTGGCTCTTCCCGGACTACGCTCCGGCCATCGACTACGACAAGAATCCGGCCCCCTTCGCTGCCGGCTACGAGCTCCACGTCCCCGGGGATGACGTCGAGTCCTGGCGCATCGTGCCGTACGTGTACTGGGACCGTGATGACGGCCGGGTGGGCCTGAACGCCTGCTGGCGGAGCTACGACGGCTCGGACTACTCGGTTCCTGACCTTCGGGAGTAACGGTACTCGTCACTCGATAGCTCGGTACTTGGTTGGACTCTTGGCTCTTGAGCCTTGGGTCTGCCCGGTACCGAGCATCTTTTTTTGATAAGATACGCGCGGAGAGTAGGTCAATGCGTCGGCCTTTACGGAGACCGATCACTGAAATCTCTCGCCATCGCGTGAGTCTGCCAGAATCTTAGGTCCGATGGACCCAGGAGCGTGCAGAGCGAAAGCGGGTACTCCGCGTTTTCTTTAGGAACCAGCCTGCGTTACGGTTTTTACCGAAACATTAGGCGAGCGGTTCCCTATAAAATTCAGGATATAGATGCGTCTGTGTCCGGTGTTTCTGAAGGAGAAAACGTAATCCTGTTGGTCCCCGAGAATGACGACGAGTCCTGGAACAACGTGCCGTACGTGAACTGGAACCGTGATAACGGCCAGGTGAACCTGAACGCCAACTGGCGGAGCAACGACAACTCGAACTACTCGGTTCCTGACCTTCGGGAATCCCCGCCAAACGCAGGAGCGCCTTTACTGGCGCTCCTTTCGTTACTTTAAGGACTTGATCCAGCCACCAAGCATTTTTCCCGCTTCGTGGAGACGGGACTCAATATCTAGATACTGATTGTTGGCGATGCATTTACAGTCTTTTGAAAGCCGGACAAGAATTTTTACGGTATCTATTTTGCCGCTCACTTCTTTCAACTGATCAGCTTTTTCTGCTGTTTGGGTGAGCGAGGCTGCGACGAGTAATTGTTCGATGGCACTGAGAAGATACTTGGAACACGCTTCACCTAAAGTGTAACGCTGTGACTTGGGGAATTTTAGTAAAATTTGATGCCAAGTAGCGTACGCTTCGTATAACGTATGGATGATAGGGATATCACCGGGTCCGCCACCGAACAGCTGAGTTTTGGATTCGAAAATGTTGCGGGGGGGGGTTAGAGGGGGTCTGCATAATCAAATATGTTCGCTTGATAATCTCCTGTTAGCCTGGGAACGCTTCCGCAAGGGGAAGCGTTCTCGAACGGATGTCATGGTATTCGAACATGCTTTAGAAGACAATTTGTTCACACTTCACGAGGAGTTAGTCACGGGTAACTACGAACATGGGAGTTATGAGCCATTTACCATCTACGATCCTAAGCAGCGCACGATCCACAAGGCGCAAGTCCGGGATAGAGTGGTTCATCAAGCTATCGTAAACGTTATTGAGCCATTTTTTGACAGGCGGTTTATTCACGACAGCTTTTCTTGTCGAATAGGCAAGGGAACGCACGCAGGTATAAAACGTCTACAGATGTTTCTGAGACAAGCAAGTAAGAACGATCATCGCACAGTCTACGTCCTGAAGTGCGATATCCGTAAATTTTTTGCTTCTGTTGATCAGCAGACGCTATTACGTCTTTTTGCGAAACGCATTCAAGAAGCTGAGACCATGAGATTACTTTCTAAGATCGTAGGCAGCTTCTCGACAACATCAGGGAAGGGCATTCCTCTCGGCAATCTGACAAGTCAGCTGTTCGCCAACGTGTATCTTCATGAACTCGATTGGTACGTTAAACAAAAACTCAGGGTCCGGCATTACGTTCGGTATTGCGATGACTTCGTCTTAGTTGTTAAGACGCGTACGGAAGCCTACCTTTTGGCTTGTATTCTCGAACAATTTTTATATGACAAGCTAGGTGTCCATCTTCATCCCAACAAGATTCATGTCCGAGCCTGGACTCAAGGCATTGATTTTTTGGGATACGTTTTATTGCCTAAAGCGATCATCATTCGCCCAAAAACCGTACGACGTATGCTCCGTAACGTCACGTCCGATAATATCTCTTCATATCTTGGCGTTTGTAGTCACGCGCAGGCTTACGAGATATCTATGATGTTGCTTAATAAAGCAGGCTATGCTAGGGTGTCCGCACCCTGAAAGGAGGGTGAAAAGATTTTGTGACCAATATTGAAACTAAACGAAAGAAAGGCGAAAGTTTTGAGGCGTTGTTCCGCCGTTTTTCACGGCGCGTGCAGCAGAGCGGTAAGGCGCTTGAAGTGCGTGCTCATCGCTTTTACGTAAAAGAGCCCAAAAAGAACACCGTCCATAAGAGCGCGGTTAGACGCCTTGAAATGGGTGCTACTCGCGAATACTTGTTAAAAACCGGTAAGATTCGCGAAGAAGACTTGCGAGCCAAGAAGAAATTTGGCCGTCGTTAAAGCAAAAAAACTCGTTCCGACCTCTGTCGGGACGAGTTTTGTGTTACATTAGTAACGTAGATTGTAGATAGTAGGTCGACATTAAAGCACTAAAGAATACTGAGGTATATGTCATTACTTAAAAAACTTACGGACGACATGAAGGCGGCCATGAAAGCCAAAGATACCATTACTCTTGATACTGTGCGGATGGCTTTATCTAATATTAAGAACAAGGCTATCGAGCTTGGTCATGAACTAGAGGATACGGAAATTGTCGCGGTCCTTAAATCTGATTTAAAGAAACTCAAAGACTCGCTCGAAAGTTTTGTGAGCAATGCTCGCCACGATTTGGCTGACAAAGTTAAAAAGGAGATTAAGGTTCTTGAAAAATATTTGCCGTCACAAATGAACGATACCGAGCTAGAAAAGCGCGTTCGGGAAAAAATTGAAGAGCTTGGCGGCGCTGCTTCCGCCCAAGCTGGCAAGGTTATGGGGGTACTTGTAAAGGAACTTCGTGAAGTGGCCGACGGGTCTCGGATCAAGGCCTTGGTTGATAAAATTATTTTAAAAAAATGAATTTACTCCGCGCTATTTTGGCCGATGTAATTCACTTCTCAATCTCCAAACGCGAGGCTGAGGAGCGCATGGCTGAACTTGAGGAACTAACTAGAACTTACGGTGGTTTGGCGGTCGTAAAAACTATTCAGCGTCGTGCTAAGCCAGACTACGCGACATTTTTAGGTCAGGGCAAAGTCCAGGAGATCGTGAATACTTCAGACGAGCATCGTGCTCAAGTGTTGATTGTTAACGAGATTTTAAAACCTAAACAACTTTTCCACTTGGAAGAAATCTTGCGGGAAAAGAAAATGAAAGTCTGGGATCGAGTTGACCTCATTCTTCACATTTTCGCCAAACATGCGGTCAGCGCCGAGGCAAAATTGCAGATTGAGTTAGCTCGATTGCGCCACATGGGACCGCGCATTTTTAACCTCGGTGAACGTCTCGGTCGCCAACGCGGCGGCACGGGTACGCGTGGCGGTTCTGGTGAGGGGAACACAGAGGCCATGAAACGTCACTTGCGTGAACAAGAGCGACGTATCGTTGATAGGCTTCGGGCCTACGAAAGACAACATAACGAACAACAAAAAAATCGCCGACGGAACGATTTTAAGACGGTGGCTATAGTGGGTTATACGAACGCCGGAAAAACATCTCTCCTGAATGCCTTAACGCGGCGCAAAGAATACGTAGCCAACGAACTTTTTGCCACTCTAGATACGCGTCTTGGAGAACTTTTTGTTCCCGAATTCAACGGCCGACTTCTTTTGGCTGACACCATCGGTTTCATTCAGGGACTTCCACCAGAACTCATCCAAGCGTTTCGCTCGACGCTGTCTGAAGCGCTTCATGCCGACCTCATTCTCCAGGTGGTTGATGTTAGTGACCCTAAGATGGAGGAGAAAATTAGGGTCGTGGAGGATATTCTTGAATCACTTGGACTAGCTCAATGCCCTCGTGTCATTGCTTATAACAAAGCTGATCTCCTAGGTCTTCGTGCACCACTAATTGCATCTGCCAGATACGTTTCCTCAATTACGGGGGAGGGTTTACCGGAGCTTAGGCAACTGTTGGCTCAGAAGACCTTAGAAACTACTCCTGGCTTGTCCGCAGTGTCCTGAACCATGGCACAAATTTGCGCTACAATAGAGGGGTCATGTGAACTCCTTTTTTGTTTCATTGCGTCGGGTTTTTAGCCTGTTGAGCTTTTTTGCTGTTGTCGGATTTTTGCCGACCGTGGTTCTGGCTCAAGCTGAGAGCGCCGCTCAGGTAGCGGGTACCGCTGGATTTGGTGACGCTGATCTGACAAGTATCATCGGCACCGTTATCAATGTTTTCCTCGGGCTCCTCGGGGTTATCTTTTTAGTGCTTGTTATTTACGCTGGTTTTAGATGGATGACGGCCGGTGGAGACCAGGGTCAGGTAGATAAGGCTAAACGTATTTTAATTAACGCTACAGTTGGGCTTGTTATTACCCTCATGGCTTACGCTATCGCTACCTTTATTATTAACGCCTTAACAGGTGGTGGGGATGGAGCCGGAACAACTCCAAGCGGTACAGTTTCAATTGAGCCATTTTCGGGAGCTCTGGGCGGCGGGGCGATTCAGGATCATTATCCATTCCGCAATCAAACTGACGTGCCCCGAAACACCAATATCGTCGTAACTTTTAGGCGCGCTATGGATGTCGCCTCGTTCATTGAGGGGTACGACAACGGAGGTACGCCGACTGATATCACGGACGACAACGCAGTGACCGGCATCAACAGCGATAAAGTAAAAATTTATCTCACAACCGAAGGAAAAAATGCGGCTTTGACGGACGTTGCCGTGTCTTTTACTGAAGACTTGCGGACTTTTGTTTTTAACCCAACCGATTATCTAGGCTCACCAACCAACGATGTTTCTTACACCGTTTTTCTTGATGACAATCTGCTTGACGCCGAGGGCGTAAAAGTTTTTTCGGGCATTGAAGATCATTATGAGTGGTCGTTTGTGACGGGTGTCTCAATTGATACTGAACCCCCGCAGGTGGTAGCCGTGACTCCTTCGGCTGGCGGCACTTACGCTAAGAACATTGCGGTCCAAATAACCTTCAACGAACCTATCGACCCAACTTCCTCAACCGGCATTCGTTTGGCAGCGAGCGGTTTTGACAATATCCAAGTGGCTGGAGCTTCCAGCGCTCCTGAACCTGGCACGTACGCCATAAGTAACGGTTATGAGACTATTACCTTTACCACCTCAAATCTTTGCGGCACCAATTCTTGTGGCGAAGATGTTTATTGTTTACCCGGTAATGAGACAATTACTGCAACTGTAGGAGCGGCAACGCCCGGCGTTTCACCACCCACCACTGATCTTTTCCCGTTTGATGGAGTAGTTGATATGGCAGCTAATTCGCTCGACGGCAACGGTGATGGTGAAGCCGGTGATGATTACGGTTGGAGTTTCCTAACCACAGACGACATTTTTCTTTCGGGAGCTAAAATTACGAGTATTAGCCCCGACATTAACGAGAGTAACGTGGCGCTAGATCAGAGTGTGACGATGATTTTTGACAGCATTCTTTTGTCTTCAACTGTCAACAACGAGAATATTAGTTTTAATAATACTGAACTTACGTCCGGACAGCCGCATGAGATGTGGTATCGCTTTGACAGCGATTTGTTAACTGCCGCGGGTGATGCCGTGCTCTTCCCAAGTCAGGTACCAAGTCAAACTAGCGTTAGCATTTCGCACGGCGTTTTCTTGGAATCAGTTGATGGCAAAACGTACCTGTATGGAGTTGAAGCCATGCAAGGCATTAAAAATCAGTATCAAAACTGTTACCGCCCAGCTGAAGGACCAGATGCCACGGGCGGTCAGTGTGGGGTAAGTCAGGCGGCGCCGTACTGTTGTAACGGTGTCGCTTCGACTACTAACTGCACACTCTTTTAGCATGACATCATTTCGCTCCCACCTTCTAAAAATAGGTTTTGCCGCCTGTCTTACGGCGAGTATTTTGGGTTTTGTTCAAGTTGCTTCGGTTGAGGCACAAGAAACTGTTACTGGGCTTGAGGCTGTAGCTCAAGTCTCGGGTCTCGGACTTCAGGATGATCCAACGGTAATTGTTGCCAGGCTTATCAGAACCGGACTTACTTTGCTTGGAGTTATCGCGGTTGTGATTGTGATGTATGGCGGCTTTGTCTGGATGACCGCTGGTGGCAACGCGGAGCGTGTGGCCAAAGCCAAGCGTATTTTGCTTAATGGCGTAATCGGCCTAGCCATAATTATCATGTCCTGGGCTATCACGACTTTTGTTATCAACGCTTTGAGTGAAGCGACGGGTAGGACTACCGGCGACGATACTACGCAGGGGGGCTTCACCCTTGGTTTAGGCGGTGGCTCATCATCGTCTTTTGAAGTCACGGCCATCCTACCAACCGGAGTTTTAAGTATTCGTAATGTCGAGGTACAGATTACTTTTAGTAAAAACGTAGACCAACAAACTGTTGATGCTAACTCAATAAAAATTACTGATGCCAACACCGGAGTAGACATTGTTGGGACTCTCGAAACTAGCGGTAATAAAATTACTTTTGTACCGTCAGCGCCGTGTCCCGATCCGAACACCGATCGCTTCTGTTTTGATGCGAATACTTTGTATAACGTAAATATTGATGACAGTCTTCAGAGTTCGACGGGTATTCGTTTGTCTTGCGCTAATGGAAAATGTTCCGGCCAGTTTACAACAGGCGATCTGGTTGACATCGCTGACCCGAGTGTTGAGGCAACGCTCCCCGAAAGCGGTGATGGTGTGTCGGTTGACGCGCTTATCGACACACAAGCGCATGGTACTGACGACGCCGGAGTAGCGGTAATTGATTTTGCAGTTGACGGCGTGATTTTTGATAGCGTTCCAGGAACGGGCGATCTCACTAATGTGGTGGTTAATACGCTTTGGGATACAACTGGTTTGACACTTGGTCAGTCTTACGAAATCACCATGACGGCCAATGACCTCGCGGGCAATACCGACGAGGACTCGGTAGTTGTGGTAGCGCGTAGCGCACAGTGTTTTGATGGACTGCAAAACGGCGTTGAAACTGGTATTGATTGTGGCGGTGATCCGGTGAGCAGCGAGTATTGCGGAGCTTGCGATGGCGGCAGTTGTACCCAGAATGCAGACTGCGCCAGCGGTTTGTGTTTGGCTGGCGTCTGTACGACCCTTCCTAAAATTACTAACGTCAGTCCGCTTGATGGCCTACCCGGTACGCTTGTCACCATTCACGGTGAAGGTTTTGGTTCACTTGAAGGCAGTGTGGCTTTTAATAGCGCGAGTGGAGAAGTGATAGCTAACTTACCCTTCTGTGCTCAGGATTGGTCACAAACTGAAATCGTGGTTGAAGTGCCAGACGAGGCGATTGACGGATCTATCACACTTACTACCTCAACCGGTACGGTCGACGCCACAGATGACAGTTACGGTGCCTTCGTGCCTGATTTTGATGTAAATTTGGTTGAACATCCTGGGCTTTGTTCGCTCTCTCCGTCAATTGGCCTAGCTTCAAGCGGCGTGACGCTTGAGGGGCAGAATTTTGGTGATACGCAGGGTGCCTCCTCAACAGTTACTTTTGATGTTACGCCAGCTTCGAGTTACAACGCTTGGAGTAATGGCAGCGTGTCGGCCACCGTGCCTGACTTGGCGAGCGCAACTTATGACGTGACGGTAAATGTTGGCGGTATTGCTTCTAATGCGCTGCATTTTAGTGTGGTGAGCGAAGAAATAGTACCCCCAGTAATAGTAACGGCTGATCCGTCACAGGGTGGTGTAGGCCAGTATGTCACCTTAACCGGCACAAATTTTGGTTCAGGTCTCGGCACAGTTTGGTTTGAGAACGTAGCTTCACAAGAAGTTGCCTTAGCTACAAGTAATGATCTCCCTGCCGCCTGCGCCGACAATATTTGGTTTGATACGCAGGTTACGGTCATGGTGCCAGGTGAGTTCACAACTGGCGGTAATTTGAATCCCGGAAATTACAACCTGTATCTTGTGACCTCAGGCGGGGTCAATTCCAACATCTTCAGTTTTACTGTGACCGACGATTCGCCAACACCCGGCTTGTGTGCGCTTGACCCGGCAAGCGGCTTAGCTGGCGATGCAGTTACGCTTTACGGCGATAATTTTGGCCCGAGCGCTGGCTCCGCGATTTTCTTTGCGGATCAGTCGGCGGCAATCATCGATTGGACTGACAACCAAGTAGCTGTAACCGTGCCTAGCGGCTCAGCCACTGGCCCCTTAGTTATTCGCGACGCGACCGGCACAGAGAGTAACCCGTTAAATTTTGAAGTAAGCGCACAGGACGCTCAGGCTGCTCTTGGCGAGCCTGCGGAATATGCTTGGAGCTTTTCAAGCGGCGAGATCCCGGCCGTGCCTGCGGTTATCTTTGTCTGCGACGATAATCAAATAAGCGGCGTGCCGAATGATGCCTTGGGAAATGAAGCAGCTTGCGTTAACGCTGATGCTTTTGTTGAATTCACTTTGGACATGGATGAAGCCTCGCTTGAGGATAGTTTCAGTTTGGCTAAATGTATCGGTTCCTCTCAAAATCCCTGTGATGCCTTGGAGGCTGTGAGCGGAGATTTCCAAATTACAAGTACCACGCTTCGTTTTACCCCTCTACAAGACTTTGACGTTAGTTCGCTCTATCAAATTACCATTGGCGCTCAAGCCACTTCGGCCCTTGGTGTGCCGCTTGGTGAGGACGTTTCTTGGAACTTTACAACCCGAGATGATGCCAACCGATGCGGCGTTCTGAGCGTTATTGTGTCGCCACCAAGCGCAACCATTACTGAATTGTATGGGGACGCGCAGTATCAAGCGTTGCCTGTAAATGGCTGTAGTGTACTAAATGATGCTCTTTATTCGTGGCTGTGGTCGGTTGATCCAAGTTATGCTCGGCTCGTAACAACAAGTGACACCGAATGCGCGGGCGGTACTTCCAGTTGTGCCACGGTGGAGGGCCTAGCCGAAGGCACAACCTTGGTTACGGCCGAAGAAAGGTTCACCACAGTGAGCGACACAGCGGAACTCGCGATCAATTTTTCCGATCCTTACATTGTTAACGAGTGGCCAAATTGTGAGGAAGCCTGTCCTAACGCCGAAGTGGGCGCGAGTTTTAATACAGCCATGGATCAAGCGAGTCTCGAAGCGCTTGGCGCAGTAACTTTGTTCGTTTGCAGTAATGAACTCTGTACCACCCTCACCCCGGTTGTTCAGGCTAAGGCCGCCTGCACCTTTGACACCAACAATGATTGTACTGGTTTTGCCATGAATAGCTTAACCCTCACCCCCGGCACTTTTTATCGGGTCATCGTGGCCGGAGACGTGGTTAGCACAAGCGGCGTGTCGCTTATTAGAACAAATTACGGCGGTGATTATTCCTGGACATTCCGAGTGCGTCAGGATGGCACGGCCTGTGCTGTTGACCGCATTACGATTGATCCAGTTGACACGCTTCTAAAGGTTATTGGTGATGCTCAAGCTTATTCAGCTAGCGCTTACGGAGCGGCTGACGCCTGTTCTGTTTCTGGTCAAAGACTCTCCGGCTTTGATTATTCCTGGAGTTGGATCGATCCGATTGATGACGCAGATTTAGATAATGATGCAACTACAGTCGTAGCCGAATGGGAGGCTAACGGTCAGATTGATACTGACCCCGGTAGCATTGCTGAGGGCTGCACGGCCTCATGTTTGGCCGGCGGCAGTTCGCCCTACGACGCCATTTGTGGTGACAGTACAATAGACAACCTAGCTGGCGAGGAGTGTGAGGATGGGAACGTGTCTAACGGTGACGGTTGCTCGGCTGCCTGTTTGCGTGAAGGGGCTAACACCTTTGGAGTTTGTGGAAATAATCTAATTGATCGTCAGGCCACGGGAGCCGGAGAAGATTGCGACGACGGCAACGTAATAAGCGGTGACGGCTGTTCAGATGATTGTCTTGCGGAGGGTTCGGGGACCATTGGCGCCACCTGCGGTAACAGCGACATCGCTGTCGCCGATACCGTGACCTTGGCAGGCGAGGAGTGTGATGACGGTAATGCGCTCCGTGGTGATGGTTGTTCAGCCGAGTGTTTGAACGAAGGTTCGCCGACCCTGGCCTCAATTGGCGGCGCAATTTGCGGTAATGGTGTGATCGAAGTTCCAGCTGAAAATTGTGATGACAGCAACGTCTTAAACGAGGATGGTTGTTCGGAAAATTGTCTTCTTGAAGGTTCGAGTAACTCGTATGCAACGCCTTCGAAGTGCGGTGACGGAGTTATTGGCATGGGGGAGGAATGTGATGATAGCGATTCTCTAGGCGGTGACGGTTGTGGAGCGAGTTGTTTATTTGAAGGGTCTTCCACAAACTACCAGCCACCCTCTTTTTGTGGCGATGGACTGGTGGCGCTTGGCGAATTGGCTGCTTGTGAGGTAACCGCCGGTGGCGATGGTCAAATTGATCCGTTGCAGGTGGCCGCCATTGCCGACGGCGCCGTCTTTGAGGTTGATCAGGTCACGGGTGAGGCAATGGCTACGATTGAAGTTTCCGAGGATTCCTCACGCTTGGCCACTACCGCCACCTTGCGCTTGGCCTGTTCGGCGGAAAGTGACCTTGATTGTCTTGACCCCGTAAATTACGGGGCAGGGGTCGGCAACTGTTGCGTGGAACGGCCGACCGGAGACCTTTACCCGAAGGGCAGTCAAGTGTGTAGAAACGCTGCGCTTTATGGCATTTTTGACCGAGAAATGGATCTTTCAAGCTTTATTTATGAGGACTCCTCAAGCGGCGCCACGGTTTTGAAATATCGCATGTATGCTCGTCTTGACGTAACAACAAACGGTGGTTTTTGTCCTTCTGATCACACTACTTTAGCTGGCGTTCCACGCTCGCCATTAGTTCGTTTCTGGCATCGCATTTTGAGTTTGCTCGGTCGCCCAGTATCGGCGGCCGCTGGCGATTGTGTGGCACCGATTGTTGATGTTCAACAAACAGCTCTAGATAGCGATAGCTATCAAGTGCAACTTTTAACCGATGCCTTACTTGCGGCCAATACTCGGTACACCTTGGTTGTTGAGGGGGATGAGGATGTGACCGATGGCGCAACTGACGGCGTGCTTTCGCGTTTGGGCGGGGGCTTAAATGGAACCCTCCTCGAGACGTTTAGCGTGGGAAGTGAGGTGTGCACGTTTGATGCGGTTGCAATTGACGATACTGATCTAGAGACACCTTTTGCCTTCTCACAAACCAACGAAGAACATCTCTTTGTTGCTCAAGCGATTAGTTACACGACCGGCATTCCTCAAACAATTTCACCAATTGACGGTGTTTATAGCTGGGATTGGACAGCGTGGTCATCTGAGGACGATGGTCAAATTTTAGACGTGGTACAGGATGTTGCCAAGCCTGACCAGGCTATGGTAACCGCCGAAGGTGATAACGGTGAGACAACTGTTATTGCCACGGCAACAATTACTGACAACACGGCTGGCGTCGTGAGTGAAGAAGTAATCAACGGTGCCGCTAAAGTGACCGTCTTCCTGTGTGAAAATCCTTGGCCAGCCGTTGATTCGTTTCCCTGGACTGACAGTGAAGCGAGCCTTCTTGATGGTGCCGATTTGGGTCAGGGTTGGACCAACTTCTCAACCATGTACTGCCGTGATTCTGGCGCCGAGGGAACGGTGGATGATTTACCCACGGTTACCGTGGTGCGGCCGCCATTTTCGGCTTCGAGCGGAGTTTTCAAAGAATATCTTTTTGAGATCAGTGATGGCTCTGGGGATGCCATTGGTTTCCGCATAGTCAGTAACCCGTTGTACTTAAGCCCGCTTGCTTGGTACGAGTCGCAAGGTTTTGTCGGCACACCAAATGAACTGTTAGTTGATGGTTTCGCGGCTGTTGAAGACGGCAGAACCACTTATGTGGTAGCGCCAAACGAGACTGATACCGGTGAAATTTACTCTAACGTTTATGCAATTTCTTACAACGAAGGGGCGAGCGAGACCAGTAAACAAATTTACGCTGGATTACTTGAAAATCTTCGTTTTGTCATTAATGTCACTGATATTGGTTTGTGTGTGGCGGCTGATGGCGTAAGTTATCTTTCAACTGACTCTGGGGATCCCGTTACTTGCTCTTCTAATCTTGATTGTTCAAGCGACATCGGGGCCACTTGTGCTGATCTAAAGGCAAAAATTCGTCGTGACAGTGCCAGGCTTGGCGACCTAACCGACATTCAAAGTATCGTCAACGACTATCATGCCCAAAACGGCGTAGTACCGAATTTGCCAGCCGGCACTTTTGTCCGGGGCTTGAGCTCAAGCATTTGGGAGTCATGGCTGTCCATTTTGGGCGGTGGTCTTGGTGTTGCCTCGCTCTCGGCCGACCCACTTAACGATTATGTTGATTGTGGTGTTGAAGGTGGTCTCTTTAACGCTTATGACGCCGAAACTTGTGTTGACGAGACCAACGGCAATTATGTTTGTCCGGTTGGTTCGTACGCCTATCACTATCAGGCCGTGGGTTCAGTAGCGACCAACCTGTACACCGATTTGGAATACGATTCTGGAGCCTGGGTAACGCCGATCGATGCCAATTCTCTTGATGCGGTCACGATCACTGTAGGTAATAGCGCAAGCACGGCGACCGGGTTTACGCCAAGCGCTTTCTGCTCGGGTACCACGATCTACGGCTCGTCAGCCAGTTGCGGTGACGGCGTTGTCGGGAGTGATGAGCTGTGCGAAATCGGCCAGCTTGGTGGCACTGCCGTTACTTGCACAACTGCAGATGGATTGTCTGGTAACCGAAGTCAGATTTGCGATAGCTCATGTACTGGGTTTGTTGATGACGTAAACGCGCTATGCATTGTGGCTACCTGCGGCGACGGCGTTATTGATGCCGGTGAGTATTGTGATGACGGTAGTAAGAATGGGGCTTACGGATTCTGTGGTCAGGATTGTACGTTCGACACCGCTTTTTACTGCGGCGACGGCCTTTTGGCGGGCGGCGAAGCGTGTGATTGTGGTGTTCCAGGAACAGATAACACAAATTCACGCGCCTTCGGTGGCGTGCCTGCTAGCTGCAACGGAAACTTTAACGGCGATTATGACTCTAGCCCGAGCGCTACCTGTGCTTGGGATTGCTCCGGGCCAGCCGCTTATTGCGGTGACAGCACTCTTGATAGTGGGGAAGTGTGTGATGGTGCAAACGAGACTTGGTCAGGCCAGCTTTGTTCAGGTAGTTCGCCTGTCGGATTCCGTAACGAGCCGTGTGTGAGCGATGCCGATTGCGGAGGAGGAGTTTGTGGCGGTACAGGGTCAGGAAGCCGCGCAGCATGCGAGGTGGGTTACACTCGAGTTAAGACTTGTGATGACGCCGCGGGTGCGAGTTGTGCTTACACCGAGAACGACTGGTTTAATATTGCCTGCACCGAAATTGGGGCTTGCGGTGACGGCGTGGTTGACCCAGGCGAAGAGTGTGATGACGGCAATACCGACGGCACTGACAGCTGTACTAGCGCCTGCACGCTTAACGTTTGCGGTGACGCGTACGTGTATGTTGGCCAAGAACAATGTGACGAAGGTGTAAACAACGGACAAGGATGCGATTCCGCTTATGGCTCAAGTTGCACTGCCTGTTCGCTGTCTTGCCGTTACGAAGTGGAAAGTGGCGAATTTTGTGGCGATGGTGTGTTGAATGGCGACGAATATTGCGACGCGGCCCAGATTCCTTACCAGTACTATGACGGGCCGACTGACTCCACGCATGGTATTTGTTACGAACTAGGTACAACGATTACCGATAATGGCGTTACCTATACTTGCCGAAATGTAGGTCTGTGTAGTGGCGGGTTAAACAACGGAGAATTTTGTACGTTAGGAGGCGCATTGGAGGACATTGCTACTTGTGCTTTGGGCAGTAGTTGCGTGGCGCCTGCTTGCGCTGACAACTGCTTAAGCGCCTGTCCATTCACTTATGATTCTCAGAATTTACTTGTAACAGCCAACCAGCCTGGCTCAAAGGCTTTGACCACTGCTAACCTTTACACCTACTCAGCTGACAGCACTTCGGTTCTACCGAACGCGGCAACTATTACCGTGCCGGCTTGTACCGTGGCTACCGGTTTTACGGCTGATGTGTCTCTCTCGAATGTTGAGTTGCCGCAAACCTACATCGTATTTATTACCGACGAATCGCGCACCATGAGAAACGAGGTCGCAAACTCTTCTTTGCCAGAACCAGGTGAAGGCTCGCGCCTTTCAGTGGCAGTGGATTCCATGGAAAAAGCCATAGAGCTATTGTTCAATGATTTAGGTGAGAATGTACAAATTGGCCTCATTGGCTACAAGGGCCTCGTGGCAGGCGAGTGTTTTATTACCACGAACGCCTGTATCCAAGACAGTGATTGTTCAGCCGTTACCGCCGGAGATTTCTGTAACGATACAGATTCTTCGCTTAGTACCGGCGTGCCATTTGGTGACACCACTAACGGTTTCCTTGCCGAAGATCAAAAAGCAGAGCTACTAGCAGAAATCAACGGTTATTTCCCAGACGTTAAAGGTGCAACTTATGACGGTGACTATTATGGCCATGGCTCAGGTCATGGCACGTTCACTTATGAAGCATTCGAGCAAACGCTGGATCTCTTTGAGGCTCAAGGCGGTCAAACGGGCACGGCTAACGCCCGTTATATTGCAATCCTTTTGTCTGACGGTCAGTGGACAAGTTATGACCCGAATATTGCCGCGGACAACATGAAAGATTTTGGCTACGAAGTGTATACAGCAGTCTTAAGTACAGTTGATGAGTATATTGATAATATGGAGGCTTGGTCATCAAACGAGCCAGGTCAAGGGGTGGGTGCGAACGGGGTTGACTACTCGTACCAAGCCGACACCGAGGTGGAGCTTGAAGCGATGTATGAGCAAATAATCGATTCAATTTTGAGTATTGGTGTGACTCTCACGGCTTCAAGTAATGGCACAGCTACCCAAACCATCGGTAATATTAAGGAAGGAGCCAATATTCCACTGCCGTTCCCCGAGGGTTTTGTTTGTGACCCCGAGGCAGAACAAGAAATACCAATTCAGTTTACCTTCCCGGGCGTTGGTCTTATTGAAGTGAGTAATGTGCGCATGAATTCCTGCGCCCCGTAGTTTATGAATGATTACGCAACGTACCAATTTTATAACCCGGCGCCGCCAGCGCCCGAAACCCCAACTCCTGGGTGGCGTAGTCGAAAATTATGGCTACTCTTGGTTTTTGCGCTGTCGAGCATCTTAATCTTGGCCCTGCTTGTTGTGCTTATATTAAATATTTTAAAAAACCGAAAAGGTGAGCAGGAACTTGATGGTGTTGCGTCAATGGCCCAAACATTGGCCGTTACTTGCGACCAGGGCGATACGGTGTGTCGCGAACGGGCTTTATCAGAGGCTGCGCAAGCAAAGGGTGTCGCCGCTGCTTGCTTAGGCCTGACAAGCCTTGAGGCTCAGACTAATTGCGTCACGCTCATTGCAAAAGAAACTAATAATCTTGCTGCCTGCGAGGCCTTAAACAAAGAAGCTTCACAAAACTGTCGTGATCAGATGAATATCTTTTTGGCTTCAAGCGAGGTATCATTCGCAAAGTGTGAGGTCATTGTGAGTCCAGAACTCAAAGCGAGTTGTTCTGGGCAGGTGTGGGCGGCGGCGGTATCAGGTGGCAATTGCCTAGCGCTTGGCATTAACTCAGAAATATGTGATTCAAGACTGCTCCTTCAGGCGGCTGAGAACTCGGGTAACCCCGCAGCTTGCGACGCTTTGTTAGATCAAGATGACAGATATGATTGCAATTTTTCTATAGAAAATGTTGATTCAGACAGTGACGGATTAACCACCAAAGAAGAATTTGAGCATGGCACAGATTCAGAAAAAGCTGACACCGACAACGATGGTTACAGTGACGGGACCGAGGTAAAAGGGGGTTATGATCCACTTAGTTAAAACATATGTTTGAACAAAAAGAACCACAGGATATTTTTGAAGGAATAGAACCACCTAGCAATCTACCAATTGAAAGTGGCGGTCCAAAGCTGGTTCCCGAGTCAGCGCCACAAGCTGCGCCAGTAGAAGTAACGCCTGCTGCCTCATTATCACCTGAAATGTCGGCCGCTCCTCGTAGTGGAGGCAATTTAGTTAAGCGCTTTGTCATAGCTCTCATCATATTTATTTTTGTCATCGTTTTAGGTTTTGTGGCCTACCAGGCCGTGACGCCAAGTAGCGATACTTTAGAGGAAGAACCGCTGGTTCAAGGTCAGGGTGACGAGCTTATTCCGGATGGTAAGGGTGATGGCACCGAGGAGGATCGGCAACCAATATCGCCCTCGATTAACCCCGAAGAAGCAATGGATAGCGACGGTGATGGTCTTAGTAACGCCCAAGAGCTTGAATTCAATACTTCCGTAAGCAAACCAGACACCGATGGCGACGGACTCGGTGATAAGGAGGAGATTCAAGTTTATGGCACTGATCCGAGGCGCGCCGATACCGACAGTGATACATATTCAGACGGTGATGAGGTGAATGCCGGTTACAATCCAAACGGACCAGGAAAAATTCTAGAAGTTCCTGATTCATTGTTATCTCCGAGTGCCGAGTAGTATTTATGTTCGAGGAGGCTCAAACCAGTATTCCAAAACCCACACCACCCACCCCAAATAACAACGGGGGAGAGGCTTCGGTTGTTATTAGAACCATGCCGCGGGATTTTTTTGATCGGTCCGGGGCCCCTCTTCAGGTTGCTCAGGAACAAGTTGAAAAAGTAGTTGTCCCCAAGCCTGCACCGATCCCGGCTGGTTTACCCGCCAAACCAGCGCCAGCACCCATTCTAAAACTTAAGAAAAAACATGCCTTTACGCCATTCTTTATATTATTCGGCTTGCTCGTAGTTGGCGGTTTGGCTTTGACGGCTTACTTTTTGCTTGAACTATCACCTACGCCACCTGCTCCAGACCCGGTGCAAGAGCAACAACCGACGCCCATGCCGGCGCCAGAGCCCGAACCAGAACCGGTAATTCCACTTCCCGGTACTGATACCGATAGCGACGGCCTGACGAATATCGAAGAACTACTTTACGGGACTGATCCGCGTAATCCTGATACCGATCTTGATACTTTTCTTGACGGCAATGAGGTGTTCCATAGGTACGATCCACTCGGCGAGGCACCCTCGACACTCCTTGATACTGGTTCGGTACGTGTTTTACAAAATTCAGACTTGCCTTTCACTATTTTCTATCCCGCAAGTTGGAATCCAGTAAGCACGCCAACGGCTTCGCGTGTCGTTTTTCGTTCTTCTTCCAGTCAAACGATTATTACTGAATGGGCCAGCAAAGAACCAGAACTCACCCTCGAAGCTTGGTACCGCGAAAACATTTCAGCTTTTGGAGTTGAGCGTCTTAACAAAACTAATACCAAAGAAGGTTATAGCTCACTCATTTCACCTGACGATCGCGCCATGTACGTGGAAGTTGGAGAAAATGTTTACACCATGCGTTATGACCTCGGTGAATCAACTAGCATCGATTATCTTCAAACCTTTAAGATGATGGTGAATAGCTTTCGACTTGTCCCATGATAAATTTTGACGTTGAACAGTCAGCCGTTCCCGAAGAACACCAACTTCGTCCAGAGCGACTGGCGAGGCTTAGCGCTGCTCTGGATCGGCGCCTACGAGAGCGACCGCACGGAACCGTTAGTGTGAGTTTTGTTTCCGAGACAGAAATTCGTCGTTTGAACAGAATGTATCGTAAACAGGATAAGGTTACGGATGTGTTATCCTTCGCTTCCCCAAGAGGAGACATGAGCGGTCAGCTTGGGGATGTACTTATTGCTTTTGAGCAAGCGGTGCGTCAGGCTGAGGATGATGATATAGACCTTGAAATAGTTGATTTGCTGGTTCACGGAGTGCTTCATATTTTGGGTTTTGATCATGAACGCCCAGAAGACGCTAATCTCATGTTTCCCCTTCAAGACGAGCTTGTAGCCGATATTTTATGAATCCCATTTCACGTTTTTTTAGAAGTTTGCAACATGCCATCCAGGGACTCGCCGATGTGTTTAAAGCTGAGCAAAGCTTTCGTCTACAGGTCGGTATTTCGGTGATTGCGGTTGGCCTTGGCGTACTTTTTCAACTTGCCTGGTGGGAGTTTATTTTAGTGCTCTTGCTTTGTGGGGCGGTACTCGTCCTTGAGATTGTGAACAGTATTCTAGAACGGCTAGCTGATGCCGTACATCCAAGGCTAAGCTCAATGGTTCGTGAGGTAAAAGATATGATGGCAGGGGCAGTATTTTTGACCGCGGTGGTTGCTTTGATTATTGGGGTAATCATTTTTTACCCGCATTTTCAGGATATTTGGTGTGCTATACTGAATTCTTGTGAGCGCCGAGGGGAGGGGTCGGCGTAGTAAGACGTTATGGCTGATCAGATTATTACCGGCCTCGATATCGGCTCCTCAACCATCCGGGTTGCGGTTTGTAAGCTTAGTTCCAAAGAAGAATCAGGAGTTCGCCTGCAGGTTATTGGCGTTGTCTCATCGCCTTCCATCGGCGTTCATAAAGGTGCAGTTTCTAGCATGGAGGATGTTGTCTCGGCGATTTCTAAAGCGCTTGAGATTGCTGAACGCACAACCGGCGTGGCTTTGAATTCTGCCTGGGTCGGGATTGCCGGGCAAAGTATCTTGGTTCAGGAAAGTCGGGGAGTAATTGGTGTTTTGCGCCCCCATGGCGAAATTAGGGAGGATGATGTGGAACGAGCTATGGAAGCCGCTCGCACCGTGGCCACACCCTCTAATTATGAGATTTTGCATGTTATTCCAAAGAGTTTTACGGTCGATGGCCAACGGGGCATTAAAGACCCGGTGGGCATGAATGGCATTCGACTCGAAGTTGACGCAGTCATAATCGAGGCCCTTTCTTCCCACATAAAGAATCTAACCAAAAGCGTGTACAGAACCGGGTTGGACATTGATGACGTTGTTTATTCACCGTTGGCTACCTCGGAAGCCGTAGTGACGCAACGGCAAAAAGAACTTGGAGTTTGTGTGGCCAACATTGGAGCCGCTACTACCACTTTGGCGGTTTTTGAGGAGGGTGATTTATTGCACACCGCGGTCATTCCACTTGGCGGTGATCATGTTACAAGCGATATTGCCATAGGCCTTAGAACCTCTATTGAGGTGGCAGAGAAGGTTAAATTGACCCACGGCCACGTGGTGCCCGACGCTATAGATAGAAAGCAGCAATTTACCTTGCGCGACTTTGGAGCCGAGAGTGATGACGTGGTAAAGGAACGTTTTGTGGCAGAAATCATTGAGGCTCGGATGGAAGAGATTTTTGAAGCGATTGATACCGAGCTTAGAAACATTGATCGGTCGGGTATGTTGCCTGTGGGCTGTGTTTTTACTGGAGGAACATTAAAACTTGAGGGATCTATTGACGTGGCCAAGCGGGTTTTGCGGCTGCCCTGTTCTTTGGGCGTTCCCATTAATGTTGCGAGTGTTCTTGACGAGGCTCATGACCCATCATTCGCCACAGCTATTGGACTTGCGGCCTGGGGGCAAGGTATTCAAGAAATGCACGGCAAAGGTTTTAATTTTGGAAAGTTTTTCAATAAATTTAGGAGCGTCGATAAGGTAACTGATCGAGTCAGGCAGTGGTTTAAATCACTTATCCCTTAGGCTGGCTACTAGAACTAGCTACTGGCCACTAATAACTAGCCACTAGCCAGCCACTAGCTACTATAAATTAGCCGGAAATAAACAATCACAAAACTTGAAACACTTATTAAATAATCCCTTGACTAGTAGCTGCAGCCAGCAGCTGGCCAGTGTCTTGTGGCTAATCCCCAGTGACTGGCTAGTAGCCAGTGGCTAGTTTTTAATAGCTGGGTATTATCCCCGCTTCCTGTTGACGCTCTTTTGGTATGTAGATAGGCTTGATGTACAAAAGTTGTTCGTGTGTCGGTGTTATCGAATACAAGAAGTGTTCGGGTTGAATACAACTTTGACCTTATGGCAGAGATCAAACCGGAAATTGAAACTAGTGCCAAAATAAAAGTCATCGGTGTCGGTGGCGGTGGCGGATCGGCCATTAATCGCATGGTTGAAGAACGCTTGCGTGGTATTGAGTTTATTGCCGTAAATACGGACGCGCAGGCACTTCACACGAGTTTGGCGCAAACAAAGATTCCGGTCGGAAAAACAGTTACCCGCGGCCTTGGGGCTGGCATGAATCCAGAAACCGGCCGCCGAGCGGTCGAAGAAAATGCCAATGAAATTAGAAATGCCCTACAGGGCGCTGACATGGTTTTTTTGACTGCCGGATTAGGTGGCGGAACCGGTAGCGGCGCCGTTCCAGAAATTGCAAAAATCGCCAAAGAGGCGGGTGCACTTACGGTAGCTGTCGTTACCAAACCTTTTGGCTTTGAGGGGGCGCAGCGGCGCCGCATTGCCGAGGACGCACACGCTGAACTGGCCCAGCATGTTGATACCATTATCACTATTCCAAACGATCGTGTCTTGCAGATTATTGATAAAAAAACGACAATCGCCGAATCCTTTAAAATAATTGATGACGTCCTGCGCCAGGGGGTTCAAGGTATTGCCGAGATGATTACCGTGCCTGGGCAAATTAACGTCGATTTCGCTGATGTCAAAGCTATCATGCAGAACGCGGGTTCAGCCCTTATGGGAATTGGCAAGGCAAGCGGCGACAATCGTGCAGTTGAGGCGGCGAAGCACGCTATTGCAAGCCCACTCCTTGAGATTTCTATTGATGGTGCGAAGGGCATACTTTTCACTGTTGCCGGTTCCTCAAATGTTTCTATGTATGAAGTGCAAGAAGCGGCTAAGGTCATTACCGGCGCCGCCGATGATGATGCTAAGGTTATTTTTGGCTTGATTTTTGACGAGTCCTTGGGTGATGAAGTTCGTATTACTGTAGTCGCCACCGGATTTGATAGCCGCGAACACCGTCGGGCGCCGAGTTTGGGTGGTGAAACTGAGCTTCAGGGTCGCTCTTGGAAACCGAGCTTGTCGCCACTTAGACCAGAATCAATAACCGCGAGACCGCAACCTGTAACCGTTAGTAGCAACGAGGCCGTCTTTGGTAAGCGGTCAATGAACCCAAGTTCAGCTTCGGTTCCCGAAGAGCGAGTGACACCTCCCGCACGGGTCGAAGCCTCGGCTCCTGTCACTAGTAAAGACAAAGATGAGGAGGGCGATTTTGGAATTCCTGCCTTCATTCGTCGCAAGATGATCTAAAGATCAGTCTAATTTGAGGCTATTTTTGGCGCGGGCAAGAAGTTCTGACGGGTAAATAACCATACGCTGAAGAATTTTCGCGTTCCCGTAACAACGAAATAGCTCAAATTAGACTGACCTTGGTTATGAGATGTCCTGTTTGCAATGCCAAATCGACAAGCGTTATTGATTCGCGACTAAATCCGGATGGTATGGCGGTGCGACGACGTCGCGAATGTGATCGTCGAAATTGTAAATTTCGTTTCTCGACTCTTGAAGAGGTCGAGTTGCTTGATTTGACGGTCGTTAAGCGTAACGGTAGACGCGAACCGTACTCGCGAGAAAAGCTAGCTGCTGGAATTCGTAGATCGCTTGAAAAACGGCCGTATACTGACACTCAATTCTGGCACATTATTCATAAAATCGAACGCGATATTCAAAAGGTAAGGGGAGGAGAAATTACCAGCCTTCAGCTCGGAGAAATCGTCATGAAGCATCTTAAGGTTTTTGATAAAGTCGCCTATATCCGTTTTGCTTCGGTTTATCGATCATTTGAGGATGTTACGAGTTTTGAAAGGGAACTTAAGAGTCTCAAGCGAAAGGCTAGGTAAAGTGCTTGTATAATGCTAACCGAGCGTTTAGCTGTTAGCTTTTAGCTAGCAATTAGCGGTTAGCAATTAGTTTATTTCTGGTCAGTGCTAACAGCTAATCGCTAAATGCTCGCTAATTGCTAAACGCTAACAGCTAATAGCTAGCTTATTATGGAGGAAGCTCGTACGCGTATTGTCTGTACTGTTGGTCCGGCCTCGTCATCGGTGGCTGTTTTAAGGCGCATGATGCAATCCGGCATGGATGTGGCGCGTCTTAATTTTTCGCACGGGTCGCACGCGGAGCATAGTCAGCTATTAAAGGCCGTGCGATCTGCGGCAAAAAAGAGCGGTAAAACAATAGCCGTGCTCCAGGATTTGCAGGGGCCAAAAATTCGCGTCGGAGATTTACCTAAAGAGGGCATCGCTCTCCATGAGGGTTCGACAGTTATTTTGAACCCACTAGTTAAGGTTTACGATAAGCTTGGTTCAATTCCTGTGAGTTATGGACGACTACACCACGATGTAGCTCCCGGACAAAGAATTTTTTTGGATGACGGTTACCTTGAGCTAGAAGTACTACGTGTGAGGGGGAGAAACGTCCATTGCTATGTTAAGACCGGTGGTTTGTTGACTTCGCACAAGGGTATAAATTTACCTGATTCCACGGTTAGCGTTTCATCGTTTACGAACAAAGACCACCAGGACTTGTTGTTTGGTCTAGCTCAAGGCGTAGACTGGATTTGTTTGTCGTTCGTTACTAGCCCAGAAGTTTTACACAAAGTAAAAGATATCATTCGTAAAGAAGCTAGAAGACTTGGCGTGCGTCCGCCGCTTATCATGGCTAAAATTGAACGCCAGGCTGCGCTTTCAAGAATCGATGAAATTATCGAAGCCGCTCAAGGCATTATGATTGGCCGTGGGGACCTGGGCGTAGAGATTCCTTTTGAAGACGTGCCGATTATTCAAAAAGACATTATTGAGCGTTGTCGTTTGGCTAGTAAACCTGTGGTCGTGGCTACCCAGATGCTTGAGAGTATGCGAACTAACCCGCGAGCCACTCGGGCTGAGGTATCAGATGTCGCGAATGCCGTGTTTGACCACGCTGACGCCGTGATGTTATCTGCAGAATCGGCTACCGGTAAGTACCCGGCGACGACTGTGCAAGCTATGGCTTCGGTTATCCGCGAGGCGGAGTCTTCAAGATTCGACCACACTTCAGAGGACACCGGACCTATTAACTGCGTGGCGTCGTCACTCGCTCACACGCTTTCGGTTATGGCTAATCGTGGGCTTATTCAGGCGGTTGGCACCAGTTCTTCGCTCGGCTCAAATTTGGGCTTCTTGAACATGTTCCGCCTGCGGATTCCTATTTTTTTGGCGGTGCCCGATGCTTCTGCTGCTCGTCAGGCGGTGCTTAATGCGGGTTTTACTCCAGTTATTATTGATGATCACGCGGCAACCTTCGAGTTACGTTTTCGTACAATTCTTAAAAAACATCTGCGCCTTAAGCACGGCCAAAGAATTGCTCTCGTATTACCTGGTTTACGAGGGGCAGTTTCGTTATCCGTAGTCATGGTGTAATATTGCGTTCTATATATGTCTCGTTATCTTCCTTTTGTGCTCGTGTTTGTTTTGGGAGCTGGCTGCGCTTTTGAAAGTTCGGTTGACGTTACAACGCCGGAAACAGAAAACATCACGATCGAGGGCGAATCCGAAGTCTCGCTAGAGGGTGACACAATTAGCGAACAAGCGATCGAAGCGCAGGATAATCGAGAGCCAGTTGCGGAAGCTGAAAAACCGGCTGAGATCGAAAGCGCCCCAAATGGCAATAGTGATGACCCAGTAAACCCTAAGCTTGTAACACTAAAATCCGGTAATTTCTTCTTTGAACCAGATACTATTTTTGCTAAATACGGGCAGACCGTGACCATTAATTTTAGTGAAAATTCTGGTTTCCACACTTTTGTCATCGACGAACTTAATCTCAAACAAACGGTTTCTACAAGTGGTACCGTCACTTTTGTTGCACCAACTACTCCCGGTCGTTACGAGTTTTATTGCGACGTCGGGTCGCATCGTGACCTTGGCATGAAAGGGACCTTGATTGTTGAGTAAATTTACAATCGTACCTTAAAACTTGTATTCAAAAAACCCCGAACACATCGGGGTTTTTTGGCGGGCCAATCAAGTCTAGTACCACCACTTCAGGGGTTTTGTAAGGGGTATTCGAGGATTCTGATGAGGGCGATTTTGAGGCGGATGGGTCGGGGTAGATGAGACAAATGAGACACGACAGAGGACTATTGTCTTAAAGGGTAATACCGTTTAGTTTTTCTCTGATATTAGCTCAAGTAGGGCGCTACGATTAATGTCCCAATCGTTATCGACGTGATTCGTTAATTCAACGGTAATTGCAGGATTACTTGTAGTCTCTTCGAACCAACGTGTAGCTGTCCCGGCGTAGTCCCATTCATCGAAGTATCCGTACCCCGTTTTCTGGGCATACCATTTTGCCAATTGAACTGATCCCTCTGTGTATTCTGGAGAAACTATCCCTCCTTGAGAATGGAATGCGATCATCATGTCAGGCTGGCACTCATCGACAATATCCTTAACAACTCTACTCTCGCTTTCTGAGAATGGTTCTGGGCCAGCAAAGGACTCCTCGTATTGATGTGGCAGCCAGTCCGTAGTAGCAAAATTACGATTAACGTTTACCTCATTGGCGTTCAGTTTATCTTCGCGGTAGTAGTAGCCGTCAGGATTGACTATGGGGATGATGACAATTTTCTTTGAAGAAGCAATGAGTTCGGGTTTATTTAAGATTTTTTGGCGAATTTATGTAGCAAATCGGTTGCCCCTTTTTCGTTGCCGTGTACACCCGCAAAGAGAAGTATGCAATTTTCACCGCTACCTATTTCATAACCTCGTATCTCCCGACCCTCTTCTGAATATCCGAGCACTTCCTCCCCTATAACCATTTCTAATTGAAGATCATCCGCATCCTCCTTATCAAGGGTATTTGAACTCAAGGCTAAGGCGAGTCCGATACCTGTAGCCGCAAGACTCAAAACACTTAGGAGCATCGCTACAGGCACACATACTGAATTACTTGGCATACTTGCGACGATATTTTGAGCAAAGATACACTACAGCGAGCATGGTTAAAGTTGCAGTGATGCTTTGGGAGAACAGACGATAATCAAGGTCATCCGCCCGCAAGAAGTCAACGAGAAATCTTGAAACGCAGAAAAGGATGATGGAAGCAGCTGTGATCGTTCCGGCCGAGGGCTTTCGATATTTACGTATTGCTGCCCCAATCCCCGTACGGATCGTACGAGAACTGTTTTAACCGGATGCCGCACATTGCGTGCGATCCGATAGGCGAAATACGCCTCTATAAGGAGATTGAAGCTAGACGTCCCATAGCATAGCTTACAAATAAACCAACGTAAAGCGTTTTTCCTTTGTTCTTAGCCCTTCCTTACCCTTTGCAGCCTTTGGGAGATATTGAGGGCTTTTAGCTATTTAAAGCCCAATTTCATTGACAAAAGTCACTTTTTGTGCTATAATGAGATATCGTACATTTGACGTTTTCACATATTGAAAATGGCGTTTTGTGGCTATAGTTTGGCCCCAGGACGCCACTCTCAATAACTGTATGGCAGGTTTACGGGGCGCATTTCGCGTTCCCGTGGGCTAGTCAGAGTGGGCATAAGGAGGCAGGTCATCATGGCCAGTCTTTCCCTCGAGCAGGCCGGTCAGTTCTTCCGTCGCTTCTTCCGCATGGGCGGTACCTTCGCCATGGTGAAGCGGCTCCTCACCGACGACGCGCTCATGGAGCGCTGGATCGGATTCCTGTCCGATTCCCCGGAGCTCAAGCTCGTCCACGGGGTCTACAACGCCGCCGCAGACATCTACGAGAACTTCAAGACCCGGTGCTCCGAGAAGGGCGTCGACGTCGCGCAGTTCAAGTGGAAGAGCCCGGAGCAGGCACCCGACTTCGACCCGAACGACCCCGAGACGGTCGTGGTGCTCGACATGACCCTCGGGAGCCTCCAGGAGACCTTCGAGTTCGCGTGGGAGTGGGTCAAGGACGGTCAGGAGAGCGACTGGCGTTGGGATGGTCTGTCCACCGACGCCGACAAGCTCCGCCTCCTCGATGGCAGCGATGCCTTCGAGGCCTACATCCTGCGTTGGCGGCGGATCAAGCTCAACACGAACGTCGGCAAGAAGCCGATCGACGTGCGGAGCGTGCAGACGTCGCCCGGCCTCGCCCTCCTCTTCGTCGCAGCTCAGCACCCCGCTCGGGTGAAGGCCACGGACTACGAGAAGCGGTTCGGCTGGTTCATCCCCGGACTCGAGTGCACGACGCCCGGCCACGAGCCGTGGCAGTACGTGCCCTGCGTCAACTTCTACCGGGCCGTTCGCCAGGTGAGGCTGAGCGCGCATTGGTACGACAGCAGCTTCGGCGACCTCGTCGTCCCCGTCTTCCGGGAGTAGAGCGCTCGGTACTAGGAAGCTTTGCGCTCGGGAGTCTTGGACCTTTGGCCCTTGGCTCCCGTCCGCGAAGCGGACTCGCGACATCCGGAAAATGCCGACCCATCGAAGGGCGACATTCTCCTCCGGGTGTCGCTCTTCTTTTTCTGAAGATTTTTAGGTAAGCTTTTTCTCGGAAAGTAGGTCAGTGAGCTGGTGTTTACGGATACTAGTCACCGAAATCTCTCGCAGTCCCAATATCCCGACAGAATCCAGCCTTCTCTTGAAGATTGGAGCGTGCGGAGCGGACTGATGAGCACTCCGCATCTTTTCTTGGAACCAGGGATTGGCCCGGCGGGTTCCGCATAAAATTCAGGGTGCGGCCAATACGACCCATGGGTGTGGGAACCGGCTGGCCTAGGACGCGTCTGCACCCAGTGATCTAGAAGGAAAAGATGTAACGAGACGACGCCCGACAACGAGCCGTGGCAGAACGTGCCCTACGTCAACTTCAACCAGGACGATCGCCAGGTGAAGCTGAACGCGAATTGGTACGACAACAGCAACGACAACCTCAGCGTCCCCGTCTTCCGGGAGTTCTCGTCAAAGCAAGGAGCGCCCGAGGGCGTTCCTTATGCTATCCAAGTGTTTTCATCCAGCCACCAAGCATCTTGCCTGCATCTATAAGTTGGGATTCGACCTTCAGGTACTGAACGTTCGTGATGCACTTACAGTCTTTTGCTAATCGGATAAGCAACTTGAGCGTATCGAGCTTCGCACTCGCATCCTTAAGCTTCTCCGATTTCTCAATCATGTTCGTCAGGGAGGCGGCAAAAAGCAGGAGTTCGAGGACGGCGAGCAAGTGTCTTGAACAGGCCTCGCCAAGCGTGTACCTTTGGGCCTTCGGAAACTTTAAAAGGATTTCGTTCCAACCCGCATAAGCGTCATAAATGATATGTACGATGGGAATATCACCGGGCCCTCCACGGAGCAGCTTTCGTTCGGTCTCCAGTATGCGGGGGGGGGAGAAATGACCTTGTTCATAAACTTGAGGTTACTGACTTATTTGATCGGATTACGTCCCTTGAGAACCTTCTTCTTGCCTGGGAACGTTTCCGTACGGGCAAAAGAACCCGAGGGGATGTCATGTTATTCGAAAGACATTTAGAAGACAACCTCTTTGAACTTCATAAAAATCTTATCTCCGGGCTTTACCGTCATAGCCCGTATGAGCCTTTTACCATTCATGATCCAAAACAAAGGACTATCCATAAAGCCTTAGTTCGTGACCGTGTCGTCCATCAGGCGCTAGTGAACGTCATCGAGCCACTATTTGAGGGGCGATTCATCCACGATAGCTATTCTTGTCGCATTAACAAAGGAACACATGCCGCAGTTGGCCGACTAAAAAAGTTTCTTAGACAAGCGAGTAAAAACAACACCCGTACGGTCTATACCGTGAAGTGTGACGTGCGAAAATTCTTCGCTTCTGTCAATCACGAGATACTCTTAAATCTTCTCAAGCGGAGGATACAGGAAGCGAAAACAATTGAGCTACTGGCCCGTATAATTGAAAGTTTCTCGACGACTCCTGGGACGGGAATACCACTCGGGAACCTAACGAGTCAGCTTTTTGCGAACGTTTATCTTCATGAGCTTGATTGGTATATCAAGAATAAGCTTCATATTCAGCACTACGTTCGGTACTGTGATGACTTTGTCATGCTCACGTCCTCAAGAGACGAAGGGTTTAAGCTTGCAAAAACGGCAGATGCTTTTCTGCGGAGTTATCTCAAGGTCGAACTCCATCCGAATAAGATACATGTCCGAACCTGGAATCAGGGTGTGGATTTTCTTGGATATGTACTCATGCCACATGCAACTATTCTCCGGCCAACTACGTCCACTCGCATGATTGCCCGAGTTACGGCAACAAATGTCAGTTCTTATCTCGGTCTCTGCACTCACGCCGACGCTTTTGAGCTTGAACGTACGGTGAGAAACAAACTTGGATAAATAGAGGCTTTCAAGGAGATATCTTGAACGACAGTTACCAACATTAGGCAGCCTGGACACCCCGTAGCCGTTGCGGCATTGCTTGTAGTGTATGAATAACATCACCGCAGCCATGCTCCCGAAGACGGAGCAAATACGCACAGGTTACGAACAAAAAAAGCCAGAAGCTGTCGAGAAAATTCGCTACTGCCTTTACGCCAGAAAGTCGACAGAATCGGAGGAACGCCAGGTGCTCTCAATCGACCCGCAAGTTAAGGAGATGCTTCTTCTTGCGGAACGGGAAGGCTTGGAAGTCGTCGAGATGAGGCGTGAGAGCCATTCCGCTAAATCAACTGGCGAGCGTTCGGTCTATAACGAACTCTTGGTCGACATCCGACAAAAGAAATTTAACGGCATTCTCACCTGGGCACCGGATCGCTTAAGCAGAAACGCCGGAGATCTTGGCGCGTTGGTCGATCTCATGGACCAGGGTTTTCTTCACGAGATTCGTACATACGGTCAAAGGTTCACAAATAACCCAAACGAGAAGTTTCTCCTGATGATTCTTGGCTCGCAAGCCAAGCTGGAAAATGACAATCGTGGCATCAATGTAAAGCGGGGACTTCGGACTCGAGTCGAAATGGGCCTGTGGCCGGGCATGGCACCGCTTGGGTATCTCGACCAGAATCTCATGGATAAGAAAGGGCAGAAGATTATCGATCCTTTACGAGCTCCAATTGTGAAGCAGGTATTTGAAAAAGTAGCCTACGAAAAGTGGAGCGGCCGAAAGGTGTATCACTGGTTACTGCACGAGCTTAATTTCAAAACTCGAAGCAATAAGCCACTTGGCTTAAGCGGCGTCTTTCGACTGCTCTCGAATCCTTTCTATTATGGAGCGTACGAGTTCCCACGGGAAAGTGGCAATTGGTACCAAGGGAAGCATAAACCGATTATCACGAAGGAAGTTTTTGACCTCACGCAGGTGCAGATTAAGCGCGAACAAGTTGTGCGGGAAAATAAAGAGTTCGCTTTCACGCGACTCATTACTTGTGGATTGTGTACGTCGGGAATAACCGCCGAAGAAAAGTATAAGCAACTCAAGGATGGGACGCACGCCAGGTACGTGTATTACGGCTGCAATCGTTCAAGGGATAGGAGCTGTAAGAACCACTACATCCGAGAAGAAGATTTGATCGCACAGCTACTAGTCATTTTCGACCAGATCAATATTAACGAACTCGGAATGCGCCATAGGCTAGAGGATGAGATAAAACGCTTCAGCCACTTTCAGAAGGTTGTTCTCGGAGCTAGCGAGAAGGAGGCGGCCAATGAGGCTGATGTTAACATCCGCACGTACGCGAAGTACCTACTAAAGGAAGGGAGTATTTCAGAGAAACGAGAGCTACTTGGGAATCTACGAAGTCGCTTGGTTTATCAAGATAAAACTATTACACTTCTTGAGGAAATTGATAGATAAAAGTATTACCTGCTCTTTTTCTTATCTAAACCAAGGTGATATCGATGAAACTCATCGTCGTCGCACTCCTTTTCTAGCGAGAGGCTCTGAAAAGATCGGCCCCGACGTTTTGGCCCATATAATCTTGCGAATTCACCTTGAAATTGGTAGAGAGCACGACCTTCTGCTTGGTCAACTCCGCTTTTAGTATAACCTGGCTGCCACGGCCTGCGACCATACTCATCGTATGCGCTCGAAGTGCCGTCTGAATGACCTATAAATATTTGACCGCCCAAGTGAACCAATCTTGGATCGGGCATTAACAAATAGCCATTGTCGAACGCATTCCATTTTGTTGTAGAAACATGTTCTTCTGGATACAGCCATTCCTTTTTAGCGGCTGCAATATGACGAAAGGCTCTGCGTTTAATAATGTAGTTAATATCGATAACCTCTTGTTCACTAAGATGGCGAAGCACCTGAATGTCGTGAAACTTAAACATCGCACTACGGAATTGTGTAGGGTTGGGTCTAAGTTTCGTTTCGGATTGATAAGGATTTCTTACCCATGATAAGTTCGTCAGGATCAGAATTTTCTCTGATGAGAGTGGGAAGATGGTATGTGTTCCATTCAGCCAAATTTCTGGATCATTCGACCCTCGACACCTTTGGGAGCGCGGTCCACACACGCGGTTATACACCGTTACGGGATGATCAGACACTATAAATTTCGTCGCAGATAGAGATGCGTCGGCAATGAGCCAGACGCACTCCGTCCAAGCAGCACAGTGCAATTGTCGGATCCCAAGCATCCCTTGTAAGACTCGATTTTTGTCAGTACTCCCGGTCTGCTTAGCCATCCAACCAAGACCCTTGGGTGTACGGAGCTTTTGCGTGCTCATGTACATCATCATGTCCTTAAAGGCATCTCCATCAATTCTTAGATGGTCAAAGTTAGAAAAATACTCTACTGCACGTCGACCGTTTCTATCTATCTCTCCAAAGAATTCTGTTTCTATTATTCGAGACTCTACTGATCCCAAATTGGTAGTGTAGAGATCAGCCTCGCAGAAACATTTACTTAAAGGTTCACGTCGTACCGGATTTAGTAGTCGTGTAACCCCGATGCCATCAGTAAAACTCCTCGGTTGCAGATCGAGATAATATAGCTCCCGCTGTTTTTGTCCCGGGAGCAGAAAACGTCCTTGGTACCATTCCGGAACGTAATGATTATTCTTATACTCGTTAGACATTTATTATGCTTCAAAATATTTTCCAGATCCGCCGTGGAGATTCCAGTTTCCGTCATCACGGTTATCCTGAGTGATACTCTGACCTGAGAGAAATGAGAAACCCCCCGAATCCTTGTAAGTGAAGATTATTTTTCCATTCTCAACCTTGCTTTTGAAAAAAGGGGTATCTGTATATCTGTAGCTAACTAATGAACTTTCCTGCCCAGCAATAAGCTTTTCTTTGATAACCTGTGGGTCTGTTTGTATTCCGTCAGCACTTAAGTAGAATTCTAGGTTCACAGCGGTATTTTTCCCGTTGTTTTTAACCTGAAAAATGATGTGATTTCCATTGTGTCCTCCTGAAACACTTAATCCATCTTTTAGATCTATTCGTGGGCGACCCTGACTGACATGCGCATCCATATAGCGAACGCCATCTGTAGTTAGGGTGAGATACTCATCAGAATCAGCCTTGATAAACTTGCTGTCGTGGAGCATTCCGACATAGGTTCCATCTGTGATACCGAACTCGCGGTACATTTCCTGAATGCCCCAATGTACAAGTTGACTATTAGCTCTAAAGTCTCTGTATAGCCGGTTGAGGATTTTCCGTTCAAGATCTGAAATAGTCTCTGAGGGGTAATTAGTAACATTCGTAATACTTCCCATAGCTTGCTGGAGCGAGCCGACGGTAGAGTGTTTAACCTTTATTCTGTTTGATGGGGATCGATCTCTGTTTAGAAAATTCAAGGTCAGGGCTAGCTTGTCAAAAATCTTTTCAAATAATGAAAACATAGCTTAGTTGGATTTCTTAGTTACCGCTAGACCGGGCTTCTTAACTAGTGAAGCCTTGAATCTCGGGGAAGCCATCATCGCTGTTTTCAACTCATCATTTCTTGTACGAAGTGCTGTTAGTCGAGAGGCAAAGTCTGGCTGAAATTTCAGCAAGTTTTTACCCATATTAATACCAAAGAAAAGATCCATTAGTCCATAGGAGATATTGGCGATCATCCATAGATTTCCTTTTAAATGGTAATCCTCTTCTTTATCGAAGAAGGGTGTTACGAACTGATCGCTGCCGGAATCAAGAGCAAAATTCTGCATGGCATATATCAGGTTAGAGTGTGCCGTTGAAGAGTTTATAACTTTCTTCATATTCTTAATCGCGTCAGATCCTGCGGGAAAATTTTCTTCAAGCCATTTGTAACGCTTCCTAGTTAATTCTTGAGTAGGATCAACAATGCCGCTATCATCAATATCCGCAAAGCCAGCAATATCCGGATTGGCAATAGCAAAAGCCGCGCACGACCCAGCCTCAAGAACCTGTCGCATATCCATCATGGCCTGTACCTGATGCAAGCGAGCCGTGGAAAGGATGCCGAGTAACACATGTTTTCTCACTTGGGCTAAAAAGGCGACAAAAATATGACCATCAATACCTACAGAAACTAAAAAGTTATTAAGTAATTCGTTTGCCTCCATCGCGTGTGAAAAATAATCCCCAAAGCGTTCAGGTGCTTTGAGTATCATCTGATGTTCACTCTCAATAATATCCGTGACTGTGCTTTGAGGGAATTCCATAGCGGACCAAGCTTACCAATAACAAAACAACCCCGCAAAGGGTTGTTTTGTACTCGATAAGGTCCCAGGGACGCCCCGTCCGCCCTAGGGCGAATGGGTCTATCCGATAAGACATTTTCGTGGCGGGCTGGACGGGACTCGAACCCGCAACTTCTGCCGTGACAGGGCAGTGCTCTAACCAATTGAACTACC
>CAYJQH010000010.1:0-27224 GCA_964372415.1 uncultured Gammaproteobacteria bacterium
GCAGTCCACGTGTAGTTGTATTGGACGACAGGTGGACGTTGCGCTCAATACCTCGACGACTCGGTGAACCCAAAAAGCTGTCGGAGTGTTCCGACAGGCACAAAGTTGACTTCACGATAAGGAGCAAAAAATGCGGCTCACCTTAAGGAAATCTCTGTCGGCGAGTTCCGACAGGATCATGTGGATGAAAATAAAACTACCCTGCGACATTGACGGGAACCGACAAAATTGGTAACTTTTTTCGTTGATCTTTCAAGCGTGGGGGATAAATGTCAGATACCGTAACGGTAACAACGATCCGTCAGGGTGATCCGCTGGACCCCGTAGAGCGTCTGCGGGCCGAGATCTTTCTCGACACGGCACGGGTTATCCAACTTCTCAAACTGCCGTGTGTCGCGGTGTACGTCGACTGCTCAGATGAGTACCTCGCGGCAGTCAGGTCGCACGGTGTCCATCTCGTTCCTCAACGGTCGCAGGGCATGGGCAATGTCCGACGCGAAGCGTTACGAGCCGCCCGGGATCACTTCCCAGCTACGAAATACTACTGCTGGCTCGAACCAGAAAAATCTTGTCTACCATGGTTCATCGCTCCACTCAGACGCCGCATGGCAAAAGATGGCGCTGTGCTCGGGCTCTTCAATCGAAAGAGCATGGCGAGCTACCCAAAGGAGCAAGCTCACTACTATCTCTTCTGCCGGGCAGTGGCTACTGCACTCATCGGACGTGATGTGGACTACGCATTCGGGCCGATGATGCTCATACCCGAGTGCCTTCCTTACTTTATTGAGTACGAAGGAGAGTACGGTGATCTGTGGGAATCAATTCTCCTGCCACGTCTTCGGGTGATCAAAAGTGGGGCAAGATACACAACGCTTTCCGTGAGCTTCAAGAACGATCCAAGAATGACCACGATTGAAGCTGGAAATCCTGATATGATCCTCAAGCGTCTGGCACAATTCAATAACGTCATTCCCTCGCTCGTCACCGAATGGGCTAAGTGAAATGGCGTTCTTTTTTTATTTGTATTACCCTCTGAGTTATGCAAATTCCTCCGCAAATTTCATTGGATCAAGAGGGTCAGTATTGCCTCACGTGTTTATCGGGGCCCGTGCAGCGGATTTTTCGTGATGAAAAAACGTATTACGAATGTCAGGCCTGTCATCAGGTAAACGAACGTAGTTTGGTCATTGATAATACTGTCGCCTGGTGGGTCGATGAACAACGAACATACTGGCACGAAAGTGTTGGGGTGCTCGTCATGAATGAACGCGATGAAATACTGTGTATCCTGCGGCAAATTTTTCCCTTCGCCTACGCACTCCCAGCCGGTCATTTAGATAAGGGTGAGGAGCCAAAGGTCGCAGCCGCTCGAGAGCTCCATGAAGAAATTGGTCTGGCGATTGATACCCCGCTTGAGCACGTTGGTGATTTCGATGTTCCCGGCGATTCTTGCCGTCGCGGCAGCGATCACCATCGTTGGCACCTTTATAAAGCAAAAATTTCAAGTAAGAATAAGTTCCAATTATCCGATGAAGCGTCCACAAGCCGTTGGTTCTCTTTAGAGGATTTGCACCAAGAAAAGAAGCTCGTTTTCCCATTGAAATACATAGTGGATAACTTTTTGGCTTGACTTTAGTGCAATTTTCCTATACGTTTTAAGCAGATCCCCTGCCCTTAAGGGCTCGGGACCGAACTTTCCCCACGCCCCATAACGCTCGGAGGAGCCATGCGACTGTTCCGACACTGGTGCGCCCTCCAGGGCGCCAAGCTGTTCCTCATCCTTCTCGCCGGCTGCACCTTCGCAGGCTGCAGCGGCCCCTCGGGCGGCCACGACGGCCTGGGGGATGACCACGACTCGGGCACCTCGACCTCCCCGTACACCGGGCAGGACGCCGCGTATCTGACGGTCAACGCCGACTTCCCCGCCGAGCTCGTGGACTGCCGTCCCGTGCTCTACGACGGCACGAGCGTCATCAGCGTGAGTGAGAGCTGCGGCGAGCCGATCGCCGTGGCGCCCGGCAGCCAGCTCAAGGTCTCTGTCGGGAACACGGACGTGGTCTGTGTCACTTGCTTCGCCGAAGGAGACTTTGGCGACATCTGGACGGATTTGCCGCTCCAGAACCTGGCCGACGGAGGCCAGGCGATCGGGGAGCCGATCAGCATCACGCTCGCCGCCGGCGACGACACCACGGTCAGCGTGAAGCTGAACCAGTACGTCTCCGGCGAGTGGACGTGCGTCGATCCCGACAACCCCGACAACGTCGACTCGGGTACCGTGGAGTTCGAGGGCTTCAACACCCTCCAGCTTCCCGGCTACACCGACCTGACTGTGCTGGGTCGCGACGTCATCTACGATGACGGTACTCTGGTCCAGAACGGTACCTTCGACGACTCGTTCCACATCTCTGTCACCTCGACGGGTGGCATGGCTGGCGATCGAGTCGAGGACTGCTGGGCTGAGTAGGAGAGAGCCTGTGTGGAGAGCACAGGCACCCCTGGATCTACGGATCTGGGGGTCATTTTATTTACAAAGATGATAACTGTTGTTACTTTAGCTCAAAATTATGAATTCTTCTAAATTTGTTGCTCTACTCTTCTTACTCGACTTGGTTGTCCTTGGCGGCCTGGCCTGGTTTGCGGCCGGGCACGTCATGATCCACACCTTACCGAAAGGTAGTATTCTCTTGGATCAACATGTAGCGGGTATTGAAATCTTTATGTTCGATGTCCGGGATGCGCAAAACACTTCTTTTGATAAAGCGCATATCCGTGATAATAGAAAAATTATCTCGATTATTGATCTTGGATACGACGAACAACTCAGCACACTCTCTGTAGAGCCCGAGACACTCTGCATCGCGCGAAGTGTGTACGGAAACACCACAGGGTACTACAGCGTTGATCGTCGTGATGGAGCAATACACGCATCAGCTACGAGCTGTACAGAATAAAAGAGGGCCTCAGGGCCCCTCTTTTTTATGGACTAATCACTGTTTGCGGATCCGGATCAACCGTGATGACGCCGTCGTAGTAGATCCATGGATCCACTTCTGAATTACCTTCCGGGTAATGGGTGTAGTCACATTCATCGAATTCTTCATTAGCATTCGCAAGTTCAAGATCCCCGTCATAACACCCATCGGTGCCATCGACAGATCCTGCTGTACAGATACCAGTACACCACCCCCAGTTATCGCGAACGTGAATCTTGGGCTGGAAGGAGCAGGTGGCGTCTGTGGAGCGGAAGTTGTTAACGCACGGCGTGTTATCGGGCGCGCCGTCGCCGTTCGCGTCGGCGCCACAAGCTGGGCCTTCAAGGAGCAGGGTTGAAGAACAGGTGTAAACGTGGCTGTAGCTAAAGTAATTAGGGTCGCAGCTCACCTCGGTCATGCCCCATTCATCGTTAGTAGCACACTTTGATGTGGTTCTGCCTTCCTGAAGCCCACGGTGGTTCTTGTAGAAATTATCGGGAGAATCTGAACCGCTCTGTTCGCCATCGCCCCAGTCAACAATTACCCGACGAATTGGCAGTTGCTCTTTGTAAGCCGCGGCGTAAAACTTGAGGTAAGCACGGAAGAACTCAAAAGCCGATTGCTCGCCAGAATCCTGCTCGTTTACCGTAATGGCATCAAGCCGACCCTCTTCGCACTCCGTGCCCGTGCAATGTGCGGTATCAAGCGCCCAGACCGTTGGCGGAATACCTTCGGTGGCGCGTAGGTCCCACTCTTCGATCGTGAAATTTACATCGGGATCTTCTTGTATTTGGTAAGAACCCAAAGGTTCTCCGGCACCAACTAAAAATTCCTCTTCGGGATCCCAGCGCCAAACATCAAGCGGTATAGCAAAGAGCTGCATTAGTCGATCGGCAATGGTCGACACAGGGTCGGCCGCTCCCAATTCGGCACTTGTGCTATCACCAGCAAACCAATCAAGATAATCGCGAGCTTCGGGGTTTTCATTGTTGCTGCCAAAACCCAGACCATTGCCATCACAAGCCGTGACATCGTCAAGATTACTTGGTCGATAAAAAGATTTTGTCAAAGACTCGTAACACGACGGAATTGCTGCTGGGGTGGGATCGTTAATACCTGCAGCATTAAGTCCGTTTTCAATGTCGTCTGGACTGCGGGCCTGACCGAACGGCGTGACAGTTGTATTTTTGTCGTAACTTCCGTTATCACCAACACTTATAACTGTGGTGCTCTTTGGTCCGAGTATTCGATCTGTCCAGGCTGCGTTGTAAACATCAACATCTGAACTTGCAGTCTGAACCAGACTCAAACAGGCTGGGTACGGAGTAATTAGCTTGCTCGTGTCATAAATATTTGAAGCGTTGTTGTTGTTTACGAATTGGTAATCCGGACTGATATCGCCACCGAGCGCGTCATTAATATCCCCGTGCGCGTTAAAACCGACTACCCCAAGCTCGTCATCTTCAAGCGATGCTCCGTAATATGTGCAGTCCGTGTATGTAGAGTCGTAATAGTCTCCGAACGCCCCGTAGTCGTTTACATGGTAGAAATATGTGCCAGAAACACTCGCTCCTTCATACGAGACGTTCGAGTCTGGAACTGTGCAGATACTTCCATCATCATGAACCGAGTGCTTGGGCACGCAGATATAAGGACAACTGTGGTTGTTAAAATTGGTAACTGAGTTATTACATTCCTCGGCAATAGTGCCCTCACCCTTCTCAGCCCCAGTACCATAACGAGCCCGACCGCTCACGGCCCAAAAACCATCGGGACAAGTAACCGTAAAACGACAATCGTCGCTTTCTTTCAAAGTTACGCCTGTTCCGGTGCCACTGCCTAGACCGTCCTCACCCTTAATAGCCGCGCAACCTTGCCAATCCTCAGCCCTAACGTTGGCGAAGGTTTTAGCTTTGCCGCAATAGTACAAATCTTCGCTTACCCCGGCCGTGATGTATTTGGCGTAAAGGTCGGTGCTGCCGGCAAGTTGGTCAACTGGGAGCCAAGTTAGACAAGCGTTCTTGGCGCGGTCGCCTAGAATATTTATCGAGCTATCTTTTTCCAAACAGTAACCATCAAGACCAAGGAGTAAATCTTCTTTACTTGGCAAAGAACATAACCCGTCTTGACTAGTGGCACTAGAATCGCATTCAGAATCTTGACTGCAACGCTTGCCAACCTCACCGCTTGAGCAAATACCTCGCTCGTCTTTTTCTTTAAAGTCAGGAGAGAAGTATTTAATATCTCCGCCTTCGCCAAAAGTAATCTTCTTATAGCTGCAATCGCAAACCTGACCAGGAGCGCAGATTTGCGCGTTTTCGAAGTTTGAACGAAGGTCGTAAGCCTCATCTTCCCAGTCAAAGCTTACACTGTCCTCGGAAACTGATTCATTAGTCTCACTATCAAGCCAACGATCTACAATTTCATTAGAGAATGGACTGTTGACTTCGGGGTAAGCACGGCAAAGTTTGCCTTCGCTTTCGCCGGGGTCAAAACTGTCGCCTTGCGGGGTAAGCAAGCATTCGTTACGGATACAGCTACCGGTCTTCAAGTTAACTGAGGCGGCAAAAGTATCGCCGCCGCAGGGATTGGCTGGATTGGCGTTATATTCCTCAACGGTGTTGTAACTGGTTTGCGTGGCGCAAGTCGAGCCCAAACAAACCTGCCCTTCTGCGCACTCGTCGTCAGAAGTGCACAAGGCTGTGACGTCCACGTCATAGCAGCTACCGGTAATGCAGTTGCCGCCGTCCGTGCCGCAATCCGTGGTTGAAGAACAAGCCGCGCCGGTTTTTTTGCAGTAACCCGCAGTACAACTTTCGCCGAAGTCCTCTGAACACGTGCCGGCATCTAAGACCAGACGGTAGTCCTGAACCTCATCGTCAACACAATAATCGGTTCCATCTGACCCACCGTCGCCGCCGCAATCTTCCTCAAGCGTGCATGGTTCACCATGATAGGTGTCGTAATCGGCTTCTGACACCTCTCCCCGCTCAAGGGCGTCAAACAAATTACAGCTTCCGGCTGGCGGCGAAACGTTGGCCTGAGCTAAGGTTTGAACTGGGAAAATTTCTGGAATTGAATAACCAGAATATTCGTCCCCGTACCAAGAAACATCACGCTCCACGTACTCGTCAGCCGTAAACACTACCTCTGGCCGGTCAAACTCCCATTTGGAGCAGAACGAGCTGTTACCAAGTGAGGAGTATTCAGAACAAAGCTCAATATCGCCACAAATAGTGCGGTAAGTGTTGGTGCGTTCATCCCAAACAGTTTGCGCGTCAGCACACGACAACCATTCCGAACATTGACGGTCGCGATTAACTTTAAGAATCGTGTTGGTGTCGTTTTCAAGACGCGGTACAGGATCGTTAGGATCTGGGTCGCTCTTCGGATTAACTCGCACATCGGCTTTACAATTTCCGGCAATGTCCTCGCCAGCTTGACTGCGCACTGCAGGGCAATCGCTATCGACATAACAAGAACCGCCAAAAGTGTACAAATTATCAATATTCCAAATACTCGTGTCCGCGCCGGCGCCAGTTTCGTCATTCACAATCTTGGCGGCGAAGTCCACGCCGTCTGTAATGTCGTTAATGAGACCAAGATCGTACCCGCAGCGATTGGCGCACAAATCAACCGCTTCGCCGGTTGTGGTGATAATCGTCGAGTCGCCGGTTTCGCAATCAATGGGATCGACGAGCGAGAACGGCGCCTGACCAAACAAGGCATCGGCGTGAAGACTAGCTATATCAGTAGCACTTGCGTTAAAGCCTTGAGCCGGTTCAGTGGTGTCGTTAAACAAGATACAGCCCTCTTTTTGTGATACTTCGTCATTACACTTCTGGCTATCAGGAAGGCTATTCTCATCAAGATTTTCGTTGTTCAAATAAAAGTACTGAGCGCCATCGCCCTCACCATAAAGATCGTTACTTGGCACATCAAGGGGATCTTGGAATTCGGAACAAGTGCTGTTTTCAGAGGGACAAGTGGCCGTCCAACCGCCGTAAGCGGCGTCACCATTGCGCCAGACACCGGAGAAGTCACCACCCACAAGGTATGACGGATCTTTAGTGTTACAGGTGTCGCCGCCGCTACATTCAGCATCGCTTGAACAGGCGGTTAAGCCATCGGTACAGGTGCCGTAGCAGAAGTCATCATTACCGGTGCGGAACCAACCGTCGTAGGCGGCGCCGTTCACCGTGACGTCTGTGCGGTATTCACAAGTTTGGTCGATTGGATCTTTAAAGAAGAAAGTGCCGTCGTTATCGGTGCCCCAAGCGGCGCAGAACAAAGCATCCGCCGAACACAAAGTGTCGGCATAAGTGTCTGGATCGTTAAGCAAGAAAACGGAGGTGGCTCCCTTGGTGCTGTTTCTGTCCTGGTTCCAATCAATATTTCCTACTTCCTGACAACCGGCGCTACCAGACGAACAAGTCACGTCATCATTAATAACCAAGAACACGTCGCTATCGGCTGAAACAATTTCAGCTTCTGGCCCGTAATTTAAGTGTGTTGGCAAGTCACCGGGCGCCACGTACCAGTTAAGCGAGAAATTACAACTGCTAAAGCCAACGGCAATAGTGCAGAGGTACTCAGATGAAGTGTCAAAACCGCCCGCGCCGTCATTTTGGTAATAACACGAAGTAGCACTCGTAACCGGCGCGCCTGCTGGGTTACTACAGGTGGCGTTGAAGATTTCGGCATAAGGCGAGGCGCTTTCTTGGGTTAAGAAAAAGTCCTCACAACCAACTTCATCGCTATCACACAAGCGACTGAATGATTTGGCGTAAACAGTTTCGTTATCTTGCGTGGTGTATTCCTGACAACCCAAGTGATACTGCGGCGAAGAAGCGCCGGTTGGCGACTGGTCGCAGGTTGCCGGCGTAACCCAGGAATTCTTTATAAGCGTAATGTTGTCCTCCCCTTCGCGAAGTACGATGTTATCAACGTAAGCCAGACTGCTCGGGTCAAACACTAATTGCGTGCCGTCCTCAAAGCTTGGGTAGGCCTCCGAAGTTATGTCGACCGGGCCAAGAGTGAAGGTCTGCCAATCACTCGTGAGAGCCACTGAACCAAACGGCACGTCGGTTGCCGCGAGAGCGCCTTGAACCGCGGCCAAGTCAAAGCCCACGTCGAGCGTTCCGCTGCCCTTCGCAATAAAGCTAATGGTGTAAGTTTTGCCAGTAAATAGTTCATCCTGGAGCTCGCCGCAATAACGATCGCCCTCAGAGACTGTACAGGTACCGCCCAAACTCGCGGCCGTTCCCGGACAGCCCCCGGCTGTAGCACAAACACTGCCGTTATCAAAGAAGAAGTTTGAGAACTCATCGGTCGCAGCTATTGAGTGGCCGCCGGTAGCTAAAGATTCGTTGCTCAAAGTGGCATTTGCAGCGCTCGAGGTATCCCAATTGGTAACTGTTCCTTCTTCAAAAAAGTCCTCAATTACTATGCGGCTATTACGACTCCGGCCACCCGTAAACGAACGACAACCATTAACGTTAGCCGAACAACCTTCGCTTTCTTCAGCCAAGCCGTTATAGCGGCAAGTGCCGCTTACAGCTTCGTAGAAGCCGCCGGAGTTAGTGCAGTTTGCTTGTTGAGCCGCAAGGTCAACCCCAGCCAGCTCGGTTTTACGGTAAGCCGTACAGGCGTCACTCACGGTTACGCTTTTTGACCATTCGCGATAGTGGATGCCACCATTGGCGTCATAAAACTCTCGACAGTCTGAATTGGTAAAAATATCGGCGTGTTCGTCGCAAGTAGTGGTGTCCCAGTCATAGACCGTGTCGCCGTTCACGTCGATGGCGTCCGAACAAATAATGCCAATATCAGTCGCCGTCCAATTAGAGCACGGGGCCAAGCCTGGCGCGCTGTCTACTATCCCGCTTCCGTTATGGGTGTAGGGGCTTGAACCGAGATTTGATTCAATAAGATCCCAAGTTTTGAGTTGGTAACCCTCAAGATCTGATCCCTCCCAGGTATAAAAGACGGCTTCGTTATCTGAACTTACATTCGCCACTGCTTGAGCTTTGGTGACACAGGCTCGCAGATATGTGTAGTACTCTAAGGCCTCGTTACTAAGATTGGTAAATTCGTCGCAACCCACGTCTTCTTCAGAACAAGTTTGAGCTGTATCAGGAATAAAGTACATCGGAAAAACACCTTCTGGTTCGTAGAGCGTCGGCTCTTGCTTATAGGTGTCGTAGCCCGAACATTCAGCCGGACAAACGTCGAGTTCGGAAACGATGCCGGTTACGAGCGGGTCGCCGTTTGTGGGAGTGTAAGCGCTACAGCCCACATCATTTTCGCTACAAACTTGAGCGTAGTTAGCGCAATCTGCCGGGTCGTCAGAGCCACCATCGCACCCCAGGTAACTGGGCGGGACTTTGGCGACGATCGTTGATAGATCGGTAGCTGAGTAGGCTTCGTGATAGCTAGAAGCGTCTTCACCCTGCTCGATTTGCACGTCGTCAAAATACACGTCGCCAAAGAGCTCAACATAAGCCGTAATCAAGGCGGCAGGATTCGTAACTATTGGCGAAGTAAAAGTACAACTTACACGCTCATAGTTGGTGTCAGTTGGCGTAAAGGCCAACTCCAAGCCGTCGTTCAGGTTGTCGCCGCCCAAACCCGCATTTTTAATAACACAATCCCCAACAATACTCGTGCCAGTAAAATCAATATCTGTCGCTGCATCGCTTGAAGCAAAACCCAAACGTAGACGAGCTAAATCAAGACCACCACTCGCCTTTTGTCTAGCGTAGAAAGACAAAGTATAAAAACGACCCTGACTGTAGGCTATTCCGGGTTGAGTTACTGTGCCCGTGCCTGGATTAACTACATTTCGACCACTCCGAGCAACGGTACCCGAAGGGTCAACAATAGCCGGACTGGTAAAAATCCAAGAATCTGGCGAGCCGTCATTATTGGTTTCAGCTTCAAATCCAGGGTTTGCCACGATGTTCAGGCGAAGGTCGTCATCCCTTTCTACAAGCTCACGACAGCCACCGTCATCGGCATCACATTCTTCTACTGCGGCCGTAAAGTAAATGCGTTCGTTGTAAGCATCTGGGTCGGCATCGGCAAGAGCGATGTCGTCAACTGGTTGCCAGTCGTAAGTACCGTCACCCTCAGGGTCTTCTTTTTGGGTGGCATACCACAAGCAACCGGCGTTACTTTCGTTGCACGGGCCGTAATCGAGCGTTGTTTGTAAAAATGATTCTTCGCCCTCTTCGCCGTCAAAAGTTAAACACGAGGCGTATTGTGACGGGCAAGACTCACCGCGGAAACGCCAGACGTTTTCTTCGGCCACGCAGTAGCCGTAACCACCGGTACAGCTGCCGTCATCCCCTTCCGAAATACAGCTTGGCATGTCCACGCACTCTGTTTGCCGTTCATCCGAGGCAGCGATCTCAAGGAGCTGTCCGTTAACGAACGCTTTGCACTGCGTTTCCGGATACTTAAGAACCCAGTTAGGATCGATCATTTTGCACCAAGGATGATTGGCATCGGCCAAGCCTTCGCTATTACAAACATGAAAACCATCCAGTACTTCCTGAAGGGTCACTGGGCTATTAAAATTGTTGTATGGCGACTCAGCCGCCAATTCCCAGCCGACAGAAATAGCTCGCGCCTTTCTGAGCTTAACTAGATTTCCAGCGCAGTAACCATACGTATAACAGAAGGGGTCCTGGTTTCTGGCCAAATCAGCCGAAGGAAGAAGCGGCCAATCACCATGCAAAAGCCCTTCTTCTACTGCTTCTTCAATGGTTAGTGGCACGCCGCTTTCAGAGCGAGCAATGGCGGTAATCAAACTCTGATCGGCGACACAGTTATATAGTCCGCGACTCACAGGACAAGATCCAAAATCGTTCAGGATGCTGTAGTTAGTAATCTCAAGCGGAGTGAAGGTCAAAAGACTACGGAATTGATCTCGGGCATTTGCTGCATTAGATGTTCCGAGAGACTCTATATCAGCAAAAGGGTCGGGCCATTCGGCATCCAGATTAAAAAGACCAGCATAAAGTTTTTGCGTAAGCTCTGAAAGGAGGGTGTTGGTAAAAACCGAACCCGCTTGAATGCCTACTTGAAGTAGGGCGTCAGTGTTTGCAATAAGAGCTCGTCCGGCCTCAAATGGCACTGATTTTGCCTGCCTCTTCCCATCAACGTATTCTAAAGAAACAAACTCTGCTGGAGTTTCAACATTACCAGTAATGAAGTCAGCAACATCCTGGAAACCATTAACTTGAATGTGCTTTAGAGTGGCCGCGTTCGCTTTCTCAAGAGCTTGCGAAAAAATATTTGATTGAACTTGCAGGCCGACGGCAAATTCGTTCTTCTCCTCATCGTAGACGTTAGCTAGCTCAGTAAGAATCAGGCCGTTCTTAAAAACTCCACCGTCTTCTCCTTGAACCTGAGCAATAAAACCCTCCCAGTTATTTACAATTTCCTGAAAATCACATTTTGGTTCTGGTCTTTCAAAAGCCGCTGCAATACCCAAACTGAGAACAATGCGAATTTCGAGACCCGGGTCGCAAAGGTTAAAACCCTCAAAACTATTTTGCAATAAGCCAACTGCTTCTCCGGCCACGGCCGCCCCAAAGTCAGCAAAATACTCACCAGGTTGCTGATTGTTGAATAAGGCTTGATCGCCGTTACCACCCGATGAAATAAACACGGCTGCGTCATAGGCCAAGCGATTGGCCGCGAAGCTCATGAGGTTGACGACGTAAGAGGCGACCAATCCAGCTTGAAACTGGCGCTTCAGGCTTCGTAACACCTCAACGGCAGAATCCACTTGAGCTTGCAAGTCAGAGGTAACGACCGTAGCCGTTTGCGCATGCGCAGTTTTGGGGTGAAATAAAATTGTGCCAAACGGCAACAAAACCAAAACCATAGCCAGGGCAGCGAATAGACGATGTGGTTGGCCAAGGTGCATAGCTGACTAAGGGGTTGGCATGGTTCCTTCAAGAATCTGACTGGTCACATTCTGCAGCGCCCCTGAAGACTCAAGTTCGGCAATAAGTTGGTCGTAAAGAGTTTGCACTTCTGCATCAGACAAGCCATTTATTTCGTCTGGGTTCGCACCGGCATTAATGAGGGTAGAACGAATCTCGGCCACGTCCAGATTTTTGAGCGAATCAAGGCCGGCCTGCAGCCTGGCGGCTTCGGCAGCGATGGCTGCCTGGTCTTCTGTCACAAAACCAGCGGAATTACCTGGCACAACCGTCTCCTTTACGTCCCCGCATTCCTTACCTAAAGTGCAATTCGGATCCTGACCGGAGGTAATTTCGTTACTGTCGCTTAAACCGTCGGAATCTGAATCGGCTAAATAAGGACTGGTTTTAAAAACGTACAGTTCATCGTAATCAGAAACTGTGTCGCCGTCGGTGTCAGCAGCCTTTTGGGCTGCCGTCTCGGCTGATTCTTTTTCGGCGCCAGTCAGCAAACGCGGCCCAGTGTAGTTAACCGTGAAAGGCTTGGCCATGTGGGCCCAAACGTATTGCACTCCAAAGACGAGCGCACCCAAACCGCACAAGATAACAAAAAACAAACCAGCCTTTTGTTCCCGGCTCAACTGTGGCTCCGAGCGTTCTGCCACCACCAGGTGGTCGTCTTGCATAGACGGGAACATTATATCATGTGAACTACTTACTTGGAGCTGTTAGCTGTTAGCCTCGTTTCCGCTAAACGCTTGGAGACAAGGTTTGAGCAAGCTGCCGCCAGTTTTCAGTCGACAATTCCTCGGCTCGGGCGTGGGGCGAAAGGCCCATGGCGATGAGCTCTTGTTTGATCACTTCCGAAGCAGCCACGCCGTGATCTTCAAGGTTGCGGTGGAGTTGCTTGCGGCGACTGCCAAAACCAATTTTTGCCAGGACAATAATTTTTTCTCGAGTGTTATCTCCAGGCCGTGTTCGTAAATCTAAAACCACAGAATCTACCTTAGGGGGTGGTACAAAAGCTCCGGGTTTTACTATGCATACTCGTCGCACCTCGGCATAGAGCTGTACGGCAACCGATAAGATACCCATGTTTCCTGGCCTGGCCATCATCCGCTCCCCTACTTCGCGTTGCACCATAATGACGAGCTGCTTGGGTGGCCGCGGCGCCGTGAGCGCTTGCATAATAATGGCATTGGCCGCGTTGTACGGCAGATTGCCAATAAATACCCAGGTGCGTTTACCGACGAGTCCCGCATAATCAACAGTCGCCGCGTCCATATGAAGCAAGGTCGCCTTAGGAAAACGCTCGTGGAGATCCGGCAACAAGTCACGATCAGCTTCAATGAGCACTAATTCGCGTCGGGCCTTTTTGAGCAATCGTTCAGTTAAAGCCCCAGTACCGGGTCCAACCTCGATCACTACGTCGTCAGGGTCTACATCGAGAGCGGCTACAATCTTATCAATTACCTTTTGGTCACGAAGAAAATGTTGTCCAAAGGACTTTTTAGCGTACATATAAAGATATTTTCACCACCCCGCCTTTATTCCCCTGTCTTAATTACGAGTCCTCGGGGTTAAAGAAGTCTCAGACTATATTTCGTGCGGGATATGTATTCCTCCCTGACGAATCACCTGCACCTGTGAGCCTTCACAGCGCACCGCGGTAGAAGCCGGGTTAAAAGGTAAAACGCCGGCATCAAGGTAAGCGTCCGGGCCATATTTTTTGCCAAAAATTCTAGGTATTACGCGCGAGGTGTATGGGGCGTCGCTCCCCGAGGGATTGGCGCTTGAAGCCACAATGGGACGCCCGAGTTGATTAGCGAGTTCAGAAGCTACAGGATGCGATGACTTACGAACCGATTGTTCGCCACGGCGCACGCACAAAGCAACAACCGGGGTCCTGGTGGCCACGGGAGCAATAATATTGAGAGGCCCTGGCCAATACTTTTTTACTAATTCTTGGGCCCGTGGCGACAAACGGACATATGTTTCTGGATCGGCATCAGTTGGCAGAATAATTGGCAACCCTTTGTCAGGCGAGCGACCCTTAGCCGATAACAGCTTGCGCACCGCGGCTTCGTTTGTGGCGTCACAACCTATGCCGTAGCTCGTCTCGGTAGGAAAAATAATTACCCCGCCTTCTTCAAGGAGTCGTACCGCCTCTCTAAGTTGATCAAGGCTTAAACGACGCATACGACGAACGACCAAAGGTTTCTTTATACCAAGCATACGTGGTTTTAAGTCCAGCCTCAAATGAGGTGTGCGGCTGCCAAGCCAAAAGTAATTTTGCGGCGCTCGGATCAAGCACGCTATGCAACACCTCCCCCTCACGATACGGCTCATACCTGAGCGGATGTTCATGACCGTGAAGTTTAAATAAAAGCTGAATGAGCTCGTTCACGCTTGTTGCCTGACCGCTCGCCACGTTAACAATACCTTCAGCTCCCGTCGTGATTGTTTGCTTCAAAGCATCGACGGCGTCAGCGATGTACAAAAAATCACGAGTCGCTGTGCCGTCGCCAAAAATCGTGAACGGCTCACCGGTCACAAGGAGCCTGTCCAGGAACTGGGCAATCACGCTTCCCTCACCGGCCGGTTTAGTTACTTGTTGACGCGGGCCGTAAAGATTGGAAAAACGGAGCGCCGCAAAGCTAAAACCAAAATTTTTAGCCGCTTGCTCCAAATACCATTCAAAAACTTGTTTAGTGATGCCGTAAGGACTTAAGGGCGTAGTGTCCCACAATTCCGGCGTTGGTCGCCAAGGGTGATTGCCGTAAATGGCGCCGCCAGATGAAGCGAAAACTATTTTTTTGACTCCGGCTTCGCGCGCCCGCGTAATTAAATCAAGTGATTCTATAAGATTCCTCTCAGCATCAAAGATGGGGTTCTCAATAGATTTGGTCACGCTTATTTGCGCCGCCAAGTGCACAATCACTTCTGGTTTTTCAGCTAGCATGATATCGCGTACTTGGGGATCAGAAAAACGCAGCCTAAACGTCATGGCTTCTGAATTAGGGAAACGCAATCGGGTCCTCTCGTGATGATCAACAACGATTAGCCGATGACCATCCTTAACGAGCGCATCAACGAGGTGCGACCCCACAAACCCCGCCCCACCGGTAACCAAAATTGTCATACAGCTTCTTAAACGCCTTGAATAACGCCAGTTTTTGAGTCATCTAAACAAGCTAGCAACTCCTTAACTGCCGTTGTGGCCTGCTCGTTGTCACGCACATTACTGAGGCGTAATGCTGCATAAGGAATTTCGTACTGATGAAAGTAATAATTCAAATAACGTTCCCCCGCAAGTTTAGAAATTGTGTAGGGGGTTGTAGGTTCAGAAATTAAGACCGAAGCAAAAATAATTTTCTTTACCTTGGTTTCTTTAGCGCCCTCAAAAACTCTGAGAGAACCCAAAATGTTATGTTTGGCGCTAGTTAGCGGATCAGCAGCCGAATTTTGTTCAGCAACGTGGGCCGCCAAATGAAAAACTACGTCTGGTTTATATTCAAGAAAAACATCAATGAGCTCTGGTTTGCGAATATCGAGTTTTACATACATCGCTAGAGCGTTCTTAGCCTTGGGCTTAGGATCAGCAAAATCAACCACTATGACCTTAAAATCACGCTCAGCTAGCTCATTGACAAGTTGGGAGCCAATAAAGCCGACGCCGCCGGTTACTAAGGCTGTTTGATACGCTTGTTTCATAACTTCAGCTATTAGCTTTTAGAGATTAGCTAGCTAGCTGTTAGTCTTTAGCTGATTCAAAAACATTTCGAGCGGAGACGTCTTGTCTCAGATAGGCTTCCATGAACAATGTAAGTTCGCCATTTAAGATGGCTTCTGGGTCGGTAGTCTCGATTTCGGTGCGATGATCTTTAACGAGCTTGTAAGGGTGCAACACGTAACTCCTAATCTGGTTGCCCCAAGCAGCGGTTTTGTGTTCGCCTTTAACGTCGGCCAGCTTGGAGGCCCGGGCGTCAACCATGAGCCGATAAAGCTTTGATTTTAAGAGCCGCATGGCAGTGGCTTTATTTTGACTTTGCGACCGCTCATTCTGACACGAAACGACCGTGCCGGTTGGCAAATGGGTAATACGAACTGCCGAATAAGTGGTGTTGACTGACTGCCCACCTTTGCCCGAAGCCATAAAAGTGTCGATCCGTAGGTCATCGGGGGGAATTTCGAGCGCTGTTTCATCAACTTCGGCAAATTCCGGCAGAACTTCGACCAAGGCAAATGTGGTGTGACGCATCTGCTCGGCGTCAAAGGGCGAAATTCTAACCAGACGATGAACGCCGTGTTCAGAACGTAACCAGCCATAGGCATGACGTCCACGAATCGCCAAGGTTACGCTCTTGTAACCCGTGATGTCGCCTCGTGATTCATCAAGAATTTCGACTTGCCAGTCTTGAGCTTCGGCAAATCGTGTATACATCCGCAACAGCATGGCCACCCAGTCGTTGGCATCTGTTCCCCCGGCCCCGGCGTGAATGGAAAGAATCGCGTTTCGGCTGTCGAATTCACCCGAGAACAACATTTTGAATTCAAGATCAGCGAATTTTTTTTCGAGTGTGTCAAGCGCCTTACCTGCCTCCTCATGCATCGCAGTGTCACTCTCGTTATCGGCAAGCTCAGCCACCTCGCTAATGTTGCTTAGTTCAGCCCGCACCGCTCTCATCTCCTCAATCTCTTTTTTGATAACTGATGCCTCTTGCGACAAGATTCGAGCTGTCTCCTGATTACTCCAAAAACCAGGCTCTGACATGAGCCGATCAAGCTCAACGGCACGTGCTTCCATCTCCGGAAATCGCAAAGCCGCCTCAGCTTTCGCCAGGCGGTCTTTGAGAGTTTCGAGTCGTATTGTGAGGTGCGACATAGAAAACGTATCCAAGTTTGCGTATCTTCCTCGTCGACAGCTCCGTCGGGCTCACCGTATATCTATATACGCCTCGCCCTTACTCGCCGTCTCCTCGAATCTCGGCAAACTTAATACGTTTCTCTGTTTTGTGGAAATTGTTAAAGCTTGATTTTTTTTGCGTATTTGCCAAGCACCGGTATCTCCCATTCCTCCCCCTGCCAGGCCTTCCAGGCGCCGATCAGGATGGCGAGAATCAGTAGAACATTGAGTCCAAGAACAGCAATGAAGCCTAAAAACGGAATAAGAATCGAGACGATCGGCCCGAGTACGTTCAAGAGAATAGCGGCCACTGTGAGCACCAAACCCTGCCGGCCATGAAAAGTGGCGTAGGCATTCTTGTCAGACAGGAAAAGCGGTACAAAGAACAGAACCGGAATGTAGCCAACGGCCGACATAAGACGAATTCGCTCCTCATTATTCATCTTGTTCTCGGATGTTTCTACTGTCCCGCTGGCCGTTCCACTTTCCGTGGGAGGTGTCACGGGCGCTTGCATGGTGTCGTTCATATGACTACAGCGTACTTGGTGTTTTAATACATGTCCATGCCCGGAGCGCCGCCCATCGCCGGAGATGTTTTCTCTTCTTTAGGAATCTCGGTAATTGCGGCTTCGGTTGTGAGAATCATCACCGCTACGGAGACCGCGTTTTGCAGAGCCGAACGCGTGACCTTAGCCGGATCGATAATGCCAGTCGCCACCATGTCTACAAGCTCACCTGTAACAGCGTTCCAGCCTTGATTACCGCTCGTCTTCTTTACATGCTCAACGATTATGCCGCCCTCCTTACCAGCGTTCTCGGCAATCTGCCGTAGCGGGGCTTCAAGCGCTCGATCAAGAATATTCTGACCCAGACGTTCGTCGCCTGTAAGCGACAAACTCTTAAAAGCATCGTCTTTGGCGCGGAGTAAAGCTACGCCACCACCAGCCACAATTCCTTCTTCAATAGCCGCCTTGGTAGCTGCCACGGCGTCTTCAATGCGGTGTTTCTTTTCTTTCATCTCAACTTCACTAGCTGCACCAACCCGAATAACACCAACACCTCCGGCAAGTTTGGCCATGCGCTCCTGAAGCTTTTCTTTATCGAAATCTGAATCGGTAACAGCAAACTGCTTTTTGATTTGTTCTACCCGTTCAGCGATCGCTTCTTTGCTACCAGCGCCCTCGACGATCGTTGTCGTGTCTTTGGTGGCAATAACCCGACGAGCCTTACCGAGTACGTCGAGTCCAGCTGTTTCGAGTTTCATGCCTTTCTCTGGGCTCACGACCACAGCACCTGTCACGACCGCGATGTCGTCTAACATGGACTTACGGCGATCACCGTAGGCCGGGGCTTTGACCGCCAGAATGTTAAAGGCGCCACGCAACTTGTTTACAACAATTGTCGCCAAAGCATCACCGTCAACTTCTTCGGCGATAATGACCAATTCCTTTTTGCCGGTCCGCGCCAGGTTCTCAAGTAGCGGCAAAATATCTTGAATCGAGCTAATTTTTTGATCGGTGAGCAAAATTGGCACCTCATGGTATTCCGATTCCATGCGTTCGGCATTAGTTACCATGTAGTGCGAAATGTAACCCTTATCAAACTGCATGCCCTCAACTACGTCTACTTCAATACCAAACGAAGTACCTTCTTCAACGGTAATAACCCCATCCTTACTAACCTTGCTCATCGCTTGAGCAATCATGCTACCAAGCTCAGGATCGTTCGCGGCAATGCTCGCCACCTGCTTAATAGCATCTCCCTCAACTGGTTTGGCAATTTTTTTGATCGAATTCACCACAGCTTCAGTGGCTTTCTCCAAGCCACGACGCAAGGCCTGCGGATCAGCACCAGCGGTGACCACCCGCAAACCGTCCTCGACGATTGCTTGCGCCAGAACCGTAGCGGTTGTGGTACCGTCACCGGCTACATCGTTAGTTTTGGAAGCGACTTCTTTTACGAGAGTGGCTCCGAGATTTTCGAGCTTATCTGCGAGTTCGATTTCTTTGGCTACCGAAACGCCGTCTTTGGTCACCATGGGAGAACCAAAACCACGATCAATTATCACGTTGCGACCGGTCGGGCCCAAGGTTACTTTAACCGCGTTGGCTAAAGTGTCGACGCCAGCTTTTATTTTCTTACGTGCGTCTTCGTGAAAAGTAATTTGCTTTGCCATATTAGCTTTCGATAATAGCCATAATTTCATCAGCGTTCACCACCAAATATTTCTTCCCTTCACCTTTTTCGTTTTTAAGTTCAATTTCATCTGGTGCGTATTTTTTGAAAACGACCACATCACCTGATTTGACTTCTATTAGCTGACGACTGCCGTTATCGAGAGTTCGACCGGGACCGACGGCAATGACCGTGCCACGTTCCGGACGTTCCTTGTCGGCCGTATCGGGAATAATGATTCCCAAGGCCGTGGTGGTTTCCTTGGGCGCTGACTCGATGATTACGTGATTGCCCAGCGGTTTGAGTTTCATATAAAATAAAAAGTTAAGGCGGCCATAAATTAGCACTCGGACTCTTTGACTGTCAACTAGATAAAAATGGAGCCAGCCACGAGGACTGGCTCACGAGGTGACTTGAGTGGCCACATAACGTTCACGCTTGGTCAGCACGTCGCCCATGCGGCCGACTTGCCGAATCCAGGCCAGGCGACCACATGCAGTGAGATCAAAACCGTACTGTCGCTTGAGGTCGACGACGATATTCTCAATTTTGCCATTAACCCTAAGCGTAAGCTCACGAAACGGCTCGAGCTCTCCCGGCCGTCGCAAAAGGAGCATGGTGTCGATAACGAGTGAGCTCCCTGTAAACTGCGGACGCCGCAACCAGCAACACCCGCGTCTCGTGGCAACCACGAGAACATCCCCCTCATGCAGCTGATCGACGACGAAAGTACCGTCAGCGATTTTGTACCCGATGTCCATTATTCCTCCGGTCCGGGAGGGTAACAGAATCTTCGCCAAGTCGCAAAGTAAGAGCCATTATATAAGCAATAAGCGCTAGACCTGACCAGAATGACCAAATGTAATGATCAAAAAATAAAATCACGAGTACCACATTGCCCATGGCAAAAGCCGCCACGGCCTCGCGTTTCGGAAAGCGTGAAAAATTAATTTTATCAATCGAACTCGACCAGGCACAAACCATAAGTAGACCTAGCAAACCGATTTCAGACAAGATAAGTAATGGCACGTTGTGAATAGGCTGATAGTCCCAAACCGATTTTTGAGGATGTTCTTGTGCTAAAGCGAAGGCATAATTGCGTGGACCATTACCGATAATCCAGTCTATGCCGTGCATCGTGCTTGGCCAGGCCAAGTATTGCTCCTTGCGTTCGTTAAGCGACAGGTCTTCAAGTCTCCCTCCGCCTCGTACTTTTGCTACAACTTCTGGAGCGAAGAGGGAAAACACAAGTGTCACGCCAATCACCAAAGCAGCGAGCGGTATAACCACTCGACGAGCCAAATTGGTCGACGGCGCTCTGAGCACAATGACCGCGAGAACAAGTCCAAGTGCTAATCCAAGCAAAGCAGAACGCGAAAGCGCTAGCAAAAGCCCAAGGGTGAGCACGATAACAAGACCTCCCGCTAACCCCCTCCACTTTATAAACGGGGAACCAAAAGCAAGGCCCGCGAGAGCAACAGCTAAATAACCACCGAGGATGTTTGGGTGCGGAAATGGTCCGTAAGCTCGTAGCCATCGCGCACCGTCGATGATCACGACCGCATCGCCAGTACGTTCGGCGTCGCGAGTAGCTAGGCCAAAGATAGCCGAGGCTCCACTACCGCCAGTCATTACCTGATAAATGCCGAGTACAACTGGGACTAAGAGTCCAAAAACAAATCCTTTCATCACCTCTTTAACTCGCACTCGCTCATCAAGCAGGGCGGCAAAAAAGATAGCCGCAAATAATAGTTCCAAAAGTCCGGTAAAAGCTGCCACTGACCAATGTGCCAAGTAACTAGAGACAAGAGTAATCAGGTAGATGACGCTGCCGAAAGCGAGCGGAAAATAATACTGCTGACGAATTTTGGGTAGACCATGAACGGCATAAGCCGCCATGAGGCCAAAAACGAGTATAACCTGTGAGGCGTACAGACTGAGCGTCGCAAACTCAGTCGGCGTGCCAGATAGATACGACCAGCCAAAGATATATCTAGTTTGCCAAGGAAGAAGGAAAGCAAAAATCGCTAATACGTAAGTTGGCTCTAGATAGCGCTTAAGCCTCATATACCAAGCATGATTAATTTTTCCTGCAGTTGGCGAGTAATTTGGAGTCTGGCATCGTTGTGATGAAACTTTAGCATGTCGTCTTGAACGACCACGCGACTATCGCGATTCATCATCTCTTTTATAACCTTCGGTAGCCTTTCGAGCTGCAAAGTACGCGCTAGTTTTTCGGACAACGGCCACCTGACTAGTCGCCAGGCCGACTTAGGACGAAAACGCCAAGCCATACGATACGAAAAACTATTCGGGAGCACCTGTTTAACCCAGTTATTTGCTTCACCGAACTTGTGAAACCAGTTTGCCCTCTCAAGTAGCGGCACAAGTGACTGACACCAGTATGAAAGGTATGGATCGTGCTCAGCAATTTTTACTTTTGAGAGATCCGCGGCACTCGGAGCAATAAAGAAACTTAAACAGATTGGGTCATGTGTGGTTTCTCCTGGACGGGCTCTAAACAACTTGAGGGGCAGCGTGGCAAACAAGCGCGCGCTCCAGGTTCTGCCCTGTGTTGTTAAAATAAAAAGATCGATGTCGCTTTCGTTCGTCGTGTGCCGCCAGGCCAGGCTGTTGCAGACCGCAACACCCTCAATCCATGGTAGCCGAGCTAACAACTTCATGAAACGTCGCAGTTTAGAAAACTTCCGCGTGGCGTCATGAAACCGTTCCTGTCGTTCCGCTACTTGTGACCGAGTATCGCCAAGCGCATAAAAGCCCTGGTGCTCACTTACGTGTCTATTGATCGTCGGCGAAGTTTCTAAACGGCTGATAACCTGAGGCAGAGAAGTCTTGGTGCCGCCATCAACCATGAGCCATTTCCAGACCTCAAATGAAGTGAGCGGATATCCAAAAATTGAAAAGTAAGCCAGAGTTTTTAGAATCGCTTTGTCTAGGGTATCGCTTTCCATACCTAACCTGGAATCAATTTTTCGCCGCGACGCACGGCATGTGTGATACCAAATGCAATAAACAAAAAATCTCGCAAACGAATAATTATGGTATAGGCCACTGCGTTCACCTTTAGGCCAAGCACAGAAAACATGGCCGCGTTACTCCCTTCAAAGACCCCAAGTCCCGCCGGGATGGGTAAAAGGAGCGCCACGCCCGGCAAAGTACTCATCAGAAAAGCATCGCGTAAGGTTATTGAAACGCCAAGGAAATTAGTAATAAACGCGACTTCAATGGCTCTAAAGGCAGCCATAGTAAACGATAGAACGATAATAAAAAATATGATCGGCAGGCGTCCAACAAAAAACTTAGACATCAAGCCTTCAGTTTCCGCTAACCAGTTCTCAAACTGGGCTACCGGTTTAAAACGAGTTAACTGAAAAATTCTGAGCAGGCGATGAAAAAAGCCGGCGCCGCTCACCGTAAATAAAAAGAAAGCTAGTAAACATCCGGCCAGGATAATAATAAAAATCAATGGCCCGAGGAGTTGATTGGAAGCACCCAAGCCCTGAATGAAAGCCAATACCAATCCAGCCAAAACATAAATAACGTAAGTTGAAATCTCGAAAGCCAAATCGAGTACCACTGAACCGGTGGCCTCTTTTAGAGGTACGTTATCGCTTCTGAGCATTGCTACTCTGACCGGCTCCCCCGCCACTTGTGCCGCCGGAGTTAGGTAACCAGCCGCAAAGCCCGACATACGATGTAAAAACAAACGATGAAAAGGAATATGAACCGCATTTAGCGTCATGCGGTCTAAAATCAACTTCCAGCGAAATGTATAGAGACAAAAATTAACGAGCGAAATGCTGACAAAGCCAGCAAACGGCAACCAGCCAAAAAGCGCCAAACTAGTCACGATGCTTTCTGGGCCGGTTTTAAAAACTAGCCAGGCAAAAATCCCGCCGCCAAGAATTAATCCTCCAACCAAGAAAATTCCTCTTAAAAACTGCCTTCTTAACTCTTGCCCTGAGTGAGGTTGTGGGGACATACGGAAACAGTGTAACAGAACCTCTTGCCTGCCGTGCTTAACTTTTAACTATCTCGTTAACCTCGCCTTTCTTGGGGTTCAAGAAATAGGCAAAAAGTAGATAAGTCAGTAACGTGCTTACAAAAATATAAAGTGTGACACCGCCTGGAAGAGTGGTGACGCCAATGACTAGCATGATAACCGGCAAAACATACATGGTTGTGCGGTTCATAGTAGCCATGACGTCCTCGTCCATGCTGGCTTTGGCACCTTGGACTGTCTTTGGAGGTCGACGGCTGACCATCTGACGCGCCTGGAAATATTGTGTCACCGCAGCTAATACAGCTAATGGAATCGCCACTTCAGCCAAGTTCATGCCAAGAAACAACGGATTCATGGTTCCTGGATTATTAACAAAGGCGTACAAGAGGTCGGTATTTATCGTGCCAATCCCCGCCTTGAGCACTTGGAATAAAGTGATGAAAACAATGATCTGAATGATGGTCGGTAAACACGAGGCGAAGGGATTCACGTTGTGCGCCTTGTAAACACCCATGAGCTCCTTGGCCATGGTTTCTTTATCGTCTTTGTATTTCTTTTTAATCTCCTCAATCTTTGGTTGGACCTCTTGCAGTTCCTTTTGCGCCTTCATGGATTTGAAGGTGAGTGGAAAAAGAACTAATTTTACAATTACGGTAACCAAAATTATGGCTAACCCCAACCCTCCCCAAGGGAAGATGTCGTATAGGAAAACCAAAAGATTATAGAGTGGCTGGTAGAGAACGGCGGTAAAAATGTCTCCCATACTAGTCTTGCTTTAGTTCAGCTCCCTCGGCCATCAAAGGTGTGGTGTCTTCAGCTACCTGAGCGTCTTCCAAAATATTAATCTTCCAGCCGGTTAAACGAGAAGCCAAGCGCACGTTCTGGCCGCCACGGCCAATCGCGAGCGAGAGTTGATCTGGCGTAACTTTTACATTAGCCACCCGCTCTGACTCGTTTAGACCCACGCTCGTAACCTTGGCTGGAGCCAAGGCGTGACGAATGAATTCTTCAGCGTTGTCGCTCCATTCAATAATGTCGATCTTTTCGCCAGCTAATTCAGCAATAATGGTTTGAATGCGAGTGCCCCGCTGACCAATGCAGGCACCGATCGGATCAATCTGGGGATCACGCGAAGCCACAGCAACTTTGGTTCTACCACCGGCTTCACGAGCAATAAACTTAATCTCAATTGCGCCTTCGCCCATTTCCGGAATTTCCACGTCGAAGAGATGGCGAACCAGTGCCTCGTGTGTACGGGAAAGGAGAATTTGCGGTCCACGCGGACCAAGTGAGACTTCTCGAACATACACCTTAATACGATCACCGGAACGGTAACGGTCAAGTGACAACTGATCTTCGGGTTTTAAGACACCGGCCGTGCGTCCAATGTCGACTAAGATAATACGGCCCTCTTGGCGTTGCACGGTGCCAGGAATAACCGTACCTTCAACTCCTTTAAACTCGCTAAAGATAATTTCGCGCTCAGCTTCGCGGAGCTTCTGAGTAATAACCTGCTTAGCCGTCATGGCGGCCATTCGACCAAATTCGCCGGGTATGGGAAGTTCCGTCCGAATAACGTCGCCGATCTTAGCATCACGCTTCAAAATTTTAGCCTCCGAAATCATGAGATCAGTCTTTGGGTTAAACTTTGGCGCCTCGCCCGAGACAAGATCGGCCTCAAGATGAGGTGAAATCATTGGCTCCCCCATTGCTTTTCGCGCCTCACGCGCCGCTGTTTCTTCGGCCTCCCGGCGACGCATAGCCTCAAGCTCTTCTTCAGAAATATCTTCGACGATCGTTTTGACATCAAAAATTTTGGCACTGCCCGTGTCCGGGTCAAACTTAGCTTCTAAGTTTTGGTACTTGTCGCCAAAATCTTTGCGGTAAGCCGCAGCGACTGCAGATTCGATAGTTTCTAATACTGATTCGTACGACAAACCTTTCTCTTCACAAATTTGACGCATTGCTTGTTCAATATTGCTGGCCATAAGGGGCTATTTAACAGACGAACTCGGCCAAGAGCCGAGTCGCGATAGGGGTAGTGTAACACAGCCTCTGCGGCGAGGCAAATCTAGCTCACGGCTTCAAAATGACTAATCCTCGGAGTAGTTTCGGTCCACTCGATGGCAATCACATCCACCCGCCAAGATTTATCGAGACCTTGGTGTTGGTTCAAGTACAATTGTGCGGCGAGAGCAATTTTTCTGATCTTCTGCGGAGTAACAGCCTCTTCCGGATAACCAAAAGCCAAATTACGTCGCGCCTTAACCTCAATAAAAACAACTTCTTTGCCATCATCGGCCACGAGATCAAGTTCGCCAAACCGGGTAGTGAAATGTCGGGCAATAATTGTCCAGCCTTTTTCTTCTAAAAATTGTGCAGCCAGGCTTTCGGCATCAGTCCCGAATCGTTGCCGCTCATGGGGCATATAAAACTAGCTACTACTGACTAGCCACTAGCTACTAGCAATACACATTGTTAGCTAAATATCTCTCGAGTTGGCAGCCGGTGGCTAGCCCCTAGTGATTAGTAGCTAGTGGCTAGTGGCTGGCTAGTTGCTAGTTGGCAAGTGGCTAGTTTCTAGCAAATCATCGCCGATTAGAACGTGGTAAGTATTTGTTCGCTTCGACTTTCGATTGTTCTTGCAGGCGCATGACTGGCACCTTGAACTTTGTATAACGAATCACCATAGAGATAGAAATAAGGAGAGCGATCATTCCGACCAAGAACCAAAAGCGCATGCCGAAATAAGAAATTTCTTCAAAGGTAAAGAAGAGCCACAACAGACCAAGTACTCCGTAAACGGTTGAAGCCACGGCTAGTCGACGTAAAGTTTCTTTTTCGAATTTATCGGTTTTATTCTTCCGCATCATGCGTAGCATGGAGCCAAGAATAATGAGCAGGGCGAAAAAAACAAAAAAACCAATTTCAATGGCTGGACTCATGCGCACCGGAGTAACGTCAAACCAATAACTAAAAGACAGAAGATCCTTCATACGATCGATAGTTTTGAGTTTTCCTCTTGTTTTGTCAACTCCGACCTTGCGTCGGAGTCAACCCCGTAGTGATGTCTTAATCAATTCCGACTTTGCGACTGGATCAATCAAACTCGTACACCCTCCCCCAGTGCCACGGGCTTGGTTCGAAGGTGGCGCAGGTCACACAACCCTCATTAGTCAAGCGTTGATCAAGTTCTTGCGGACGAACACGAAAAGCGTCAAAAGGTGCCACGGGATGATTGGCCTCAGGTCGCCAGTCAATAACCACGAGTTGTCCGTCTTCTTTTAGAAGACGACGAATTTCGTTTAACAAGTCAGGGTGTCGCTTGATTAAACCCACGGTATGAACCAAGAAAACTTTGTCGAGGGAATGTTCCTTAATATCGAGTCCGCCTTGTTCAATATCGCCATGAACAAGCTGGAGATTGTGAACCAGATATTGCCGACGACGGCCTTCCAGCATGTCGAGCGTTTTTCGATCTATATCGATGCCGTACACCCGTCCATGTTCACCAACAATTCTCGCGGCCGGAAAAACCAGGTGACCGGTTCGACCAACCCCAAAATCAGCCAGGTGCATCTTGGATTTAATACCGAGTCCATGCAAAATTGCCGCTGCGTCAAGAAGCGCGTTACCACTCATATTAAAAAATCGAGCCAATAAATCCGCCGATCACGATATCAAAGAGATTAGTGATGATCAAAAAGCCAATAAGAATAATGATGGTCCCTAGAAGTTTATAAGCCATGCGCGTTCCCCCCAGGCCAAAATTTCGGTCGAACCACTCGAGTGGGCCGAGCATTTCAACAATAGCGTTAGTTTTCCAAACCATAAAAAACCCGAGCGCGCAAACAAAGAGGCCAATCAGGATGCGGGTTAAAAACATAGTCAAGCTCCCAGATAGCGGAAGCGAGGCATAACTTTCCCTTTCACGGTCACGTCGGCCATAAATTCTTTAAGCGGCCTGACCCAATATTCGTTTCCTTCACTCGAACGGTAAATGGCGACCTCGTCCTGGGTTTTTTCCATTTTTCCCACAGCCATGAGTTCGTACTCGTTACCCTTATAATGCTCGTAGAGTCCAAGTGGAAGCACCATACGAATGCATTGTAGCAAACAAAAACCCCTCCGACGAGGCATCGGAGGGAATTTTTGGTGGACCTTAGCGGGATCGAACCGCTGACCTCTTCCATGCCATGGAAGCGCTCTAC
>CAYJQH010000011.1:0-24841 GCA_964372415.1 uncultured Gammaproteobacteria bacterium
TACTTTTGCAAAAGAAGTCGCTCGAAGAAGAAATCTACAATCTTTCACACAAGCAAAATGATTGGCTCGAACCTTTCCAAAACTGGTTAGAAGTCGCACAGAATATAGACAAAATTGCTTCTGATTCAGACCTTTTTGCGAAAAAGGTCTGTGCCAAAGAAATCTTTGGCTCGAACCTCCTCCTCGGCGAAAAACAGGTGCGCGCAAGCGCGCCGGATTTGGATTCATTTTTGGCAAATTCCCCTTTGGATTCTGGACGAAATTTAGGCGGAAACCATTGGGACGCGCTTCGCGCGTCCCGCATGTTGGCTTCCAAAAAACCGATTAGTTCGTTATTGGTGAACCATCCGCCTAGCGTGTGGAACCAGATACTCGAGGAACTGAAACAGCTCTATACCCTGCAAACCGAGGAAAACAGGGCGGCGGCCTTTGTTGGATAGAACTGCCAGGAGGGAGTTGAACCGCTTGGTTTAAGCGTCTCGATGCTTCTTTGGTGCAGCTGGCGTGAGGTCCGGTGCATCATCCTTTTCCGTAATCTCATGCACCGGTAACGTATCTCCGCCTTGTGCTACAAGCTCATCCTCCCAGGGATAACGCCCGTTAATCAGTACTCCTTTTTCTAGATTGTCTGCTGTAACTACAGTATCGAAGTCAGAACGAGTCTGGATAATAAATCCATTTGAAAATGGGATAACGAGTTCCTCACCACCGCGGCTTCCCTCATTATGTTCGATCAGTCTCTCAGAGAGAGGAACGGACTTAGGACGCAGATCTCTCATGCGCCTAATCTGTGGCGTCGAATGACTTACCCAACCTAATTTTGTTTTGTAGCTTTCTCCTTGACGATAGCTCGATTCCTCCCCGAGTTTAGCAGGGAGTTCCGGATTACTACTAGCAATTTGGCATCCCGTTGCCCCGCCGCGCTCTAAGGCATAAAGGATAGCCGCTCCATTCACAAAACGAATTTCTGCAGAAAAATCCATTCGAGGTGGCATCCAAGAATTTATCACCAAATCTACTGCAGGAGATTCCAAGAGCAGAGCTTTTTCAATATTAGCGGTCATTTCTGCCACTGCCGGACGGAGGTGCTCATCGGCATAGCGATCAACATAATGGATAGTTTTAAGATCCCCATACTCATCTTCAGTGTATTGGTCTTCAAAAAAAACATCGAGCTCGGCGATGGATGCGAAGGAATCGTCATTGAGATCGATACCGAAGTCCTGTTTTAATACACGACAGTGGATTTTTATAGTAGCTCGCTGTACAGCATCGCTCATCGTGTTTGAAGCAAAATAATCCCTTTGTATTCGTTCAAGATAGAGTTTTAACTCTTCTTGCTTCTTCGTGCCGGTGTTAATGAACTCGGTTCGTTCCCCGATTAGCTTCGCAATTTTAAAATTATCGCCGTGTAGTTTTTGAACGAAGGCCGTGGAGTCAAGAGGTAAAAAATGAAGGCTCGCATCGTCTTGATACGTCTGAGCCGCAGCCTGGACTGTTTCCTCGTCAGGATCGACGGTTACAAATTTCAATGGAAGATTGTTTTCTTTGGCTAAATCAGATACGAGTTTACCTAGAGCTCCATTCGCCCCACCTATGTCAACGATGGTAATTTCAGCATCCTCTGTTATTTCTCCGCGTTTTGCTCGCTCATCACGCATGTTTTTTGCCAGTGTCAAAATACGTCCAACTTCAGCCTTATGAGGAACGAATTGCATCGGCCAGCGTCCCTTCACGAATTGATCAAGACTTTCAATCTTTGAAATTTCTACAAAACTCAATTTAAAATTCCGATCTGAAACATCGGAGGCAAGTAGTTCGTCTAATGCCTCTTGAAGATCGCGATATTGCAGTTCAAATTCCTCGTCAGTCAAACTTTCGCAGGTTTCTAAAAAGACACTGACTAAATTGATAAGCGCAGTTTTCTGCTTAAGCTTTTCTTCATTGCCTTTGATCCTTTCTTCGGAGGCTAACCAGTACTCATTCCATTTTTCCTTGGACCAACGTGAGGTTGTTTCACTTGAATATGGACCTGATTGATTCAACAACCCACGCATCACAGATCGTTTAATTTCATCAGGGCGGGATTCGATGAATTTTTCTTCCGCCGCTTTTTTAATGGCGGTAGCTAAAACATTTCTTAATTCTGGTGTTCGTTCCCTCATAATTCACAAAAACTTACGAGATTTCTGACCCGAGTTTTACCTTGCCGTAACTTGTACCGCAGCAATTTAATCTGCACGTTTCTCGTCGCTTTTGGCAAAGCATTTTTTGAGATCTTCACCATACTTTTCGATAGTATCACGAATGAAGATGACTAGAAAGTAAGGAATGTTCGCGTGCCACATAATTGACTTATTTAGCTTCTTTTTCAAATTGAACTTGACCGTCTATTTCGCCGTGATACACTTCCATCGTTATGGAAATGGCACCCCAATTTCTCACCTCCGACGAACAAATCCTCACCGTCCTCAAAATGCAGGACACTGTGCCAATCGTTGAGTTCATCAACAAGAAACAGTACCGCGTTGCCGACACACCGCTCTCCTATCGTCAGGTCAACGAACTCGACAAAGAAAAGCTCCTAAAAGACGAGCGGGAAAACGAGGCTGGCTGGCGGAAGTTTTCCTTCAAGGAGCTGTTGTTTTTCACGGTCGCAAGCGAGCTCAAGGAGTTGGGAGTGGAAAACAGTATGCTGCGTCTGCTCTCGAAACTGTTTTTTCAAATAACAAGAAAAGATGGTGGCCCACACAACAGCTTGGATGATGTCGTTTGTTCCGTCTTGGCACATATCCAGGTGGTACTCACCTTCAACACCGAAGGCCGGGTCATCGTCTACGCCGCTCCCTATTTCGAACTCATCGGCGAACGCGAGGACGCCTTCGTCTATGTGAACATGAACAAGATCATCGAAAAACTATTCAAAAAGCTCGGCAAGGACTACGACTTCACCTACAAATCGACCAGTGACTCGCTCCTCGATCGGTTACACGGCAGTCTCAATCTCACCGAACGTGAACAGGAGCTCGTGCAGCAGGTCCGCTCCGGTGAATACGATCGGGTCGAGGTCGTGATGAAAGACGGCAAGATGAACGTCATCCGCGGCACAAAGGTGAAACGCAACCCCTTCACCCCGACCGACTTCGCCAAGATGCTCGCAGATAAACGTTACGCGAAAGTCACCCTCCAAATGGAGGATGGAAACGTCGTCGTTCACGAGGTCGAAGACAAGAAAAAAGCGTAACCCGCTAGTGCGACCGAGAGCTCCTCGACGCAAAACTCTAACAACCTAATGTCGTTCGGTACCAAGAGCCCCTTGAGCCGGATGTGGCGCACAGTCGCCATGTTCGCGCTATGGTCGAGCATGAGGCCCTCAAGGCCAAGCTCCGCAAGGAGTTCGATCGGTTGGAAATACGGGACGAGAACGCGAGAGACGAGCTCACGGCCGCTCTCAACAATTTCGCCCAGTTCATCATCGAAGCGTATGGACAATGAAATACAACACATGTCGCAGGGCGGGCCGCAGACCGATGCGGGCAAGACCGTCTCGAAGTTCAATGCACTCACTCATGGCATTTTGCGTGACACCCTCACCGAGTATGAACGGGACGAGGAGGCTGACATTTTGGATGAGCTGCATACAGATCTTTCCCCGCGCGGCGTATTGGAAAATATCCTCCTCGAACGCATCGCCACGAACTACGTCAAATTGCACCGCATCGCCAAAGCCGAACGGGAGTTTGTGCAGTCCATCCTCGACCCGAGAAAGGTAACGCGGCGACGGACAGACGAAATAGGACTGATAGAGGCTGCACTCACGGAAGCTGCCTATGAGGAGACGGTCGAGAACGAGGGCTATACTCCCAAGGTCGGGGCGGAGGCCGTGGAGCGCCTGTACGGTATCTATGCCCGCTATGAGACCAATCTCGAGAACCGTCTCTACCGAGCAGTTCGTGAATTACGCGAACAACGCGCACTGAAAACCGCCGCGTGAGTTCGTTTCGCAAAACAGGTATGTCGCTAAAACTCATCGCCCTCATCTACTGCCGCGTTTCCACGGTCCGCCAAGTCGAGCGCGGCACGAGTTTGGTTTCGCAGGAGCAGGTCTGCTGTTCGAAAGCCGAACACGATGGTTTTCGCGTTGTCGATGAGGCAATGTTCATCGAGCGCGGCGAGAGTGCCAAGACGACAGACCGCACCCAGTTGCAGGCGATGATGAAATATGCGACCGAACACGCGAAGGAGATCGGCATCATGTACTACTACGCCATTGACCGTTTTTCGCGCGACAGCGGCGACTTTCACATGCTGCGGGCGTACTTCAAGCGGCTCGGTATCCGTTGCGTGTCCGTAACGCAGCCGACGGACGACACGCCAGCGGGACGGTTGGTGGAAAACATGTTTTCCAACATCGCCCAGTTCGATAACGAGCAACGTGCTGACCGGTCCCGCAACGGGATGATCGAAGCCGTGAAAGAGGGTCGTTTTGTTTGGAAGGCGCCCACGGGTTTCGTAAATGCGATGGTGAACGGAAAGAAAAACATCGTATCAGAAGAACCGTTGGCAGGTTTCATCGCTCGCGGTTATTTTCTTGTCTCAAACGGCTACATGCCAATCGAGGCGCTGCGAACCCTCGAACGCGATGGGTTTCGCAAAAAGAACGGTGGCAAAGTATCCGTCACACTTTGGTCAAAAATACTTCACAATCCGCTCTACGCCGGACGCATCAAGGCGTTTGGAAAAATCCAGCAGGGTTGCTTCAAACCCATCATCGAAGCCGATCTTTTCGATCGTGTGCAAGCCGTGCTCGATGGACGCAACCATAAACAACCAAAATATCTCATGCAACGCGAGGACTTTCCGCTACGGGGTTTCTTGGTTCATTCGTGTGGCAAGCGTTATCTGGGGAGTTGGTCGAAAGGGCGAACAAAGCGCTATGCCCACTACCATTGTCGCTCGTGCAAGAAGACGAATATCTCACAGGAGACGGTTCATGCCGAGTTTGACGGCTTCATCTCACAACATGCGCTCAAGCCAGAACTCGCAACCCTGCTCAAGATCGCAATCGAGGCGAACATGAGCTCGGCCGCGGAGGACACGGAACGCAAGCGGAACGAGCTCTCACATCGCATTCGCGAACTACAAGGCGATCAGGAGGTGATCATGGAGAAAAACATCAAAGGCGTGGTCGATGACGACACAGCACGCCGGATGATCGGCGAGAAAAAGAAAGCGATCACCGAGTGCGGACACGAGCTTGCGTTGCTCCCCACGGCCTCCCAACGTGTGAGCGAAGTGGTTGACTTCGGTTTGCAAAAACTCCAAGACCCTCGAACCGCCTGGCACGGCTTTTCTTTGGCGCAAAAACAGCGGTTCCAGACGCTTCTATTCCCGGAGGGTGTCACCTTCGACCAAGGAAAATGTCGAACCGCCAAAACGGCGCTCATCTTACAACTAAAAACATCCCTCCACGAGGGAGAGATGTCTTTGGTGACCTCACCGGGAGTCGAACCCGGCTTACAGGCTTGAAAAGCCCGTGTCCTAACCGATAGACGATGAGGCCTTCAAAGAAAACCGTATCCAAGTTCGCGGGCTACTGCGTCATGGGGCCCCATCTCGGCCTCATCGTACCAATCAGTACGACTCGGCCTCGATTTCCCCATTCCTTGTATCCCACGAACTTAATACGTTTTTCTACATAAAACTTTTTTTCAACTTACGTAACCTAGTAGAAATTCGTAGAGAATGGTTTGAATTCGAGCAAAATAATATCGAAAGAATGAGTTTTGGTCAAGAAACAACCCCGATGAACAAGAACGCATGAATGCGTCGTTCATTCGGGGCTACTTAGCGTTTTGACCACGCTTGCGGGCTGCCTCAAGTGGCGTTTCATCAGTTTCCTCGCGGGCCAAAGTCAGGATCCGGCGCGTTTCCTCGTGGTCAGTGCGGTACTTTTCCATGATCTCAACCAAGCGTCGGCAGCGCTGGGTGTTGGTGAACAGTTCCGCGGTCGGCGGTCTGTCGAGCTCAGCCTCAAGCGCATTCAGGAGCTCGATGAAGTCTGACCGCTCTCTAAAATCCGCGTCAAACAGTTCATCAAATTCATCAAGCAGCTGGGCGAAAGTGGTACGCGTGGGTTCGAATTCGTCTCCCTGAATGCGATCGATGAATTCGTTCATTCGCCTTCTCAGTCCTGCCGGCATAAACGCCTGTTTATCGAGCAATCGTTGCCTGTGGTGAGCAATCAGAGCCACGCTCGCGAAGCTCGTGATAACGACCAGAACTACAATGACAAGCGAGGTCAACACGCATCACCTCCTTGGTGGTGTGACACGGGAGCGCAAGTACGTTAGCAGTCACTCACAGCCAAGTCAATGATGGTAGATAAACTTTAGAGATACTTAAAACACCATTAATTTTCCTCTTGTTTTGCCCACTAATGGGTGTTACGATTTTTTAACTCCCATTACTCCCGCCACACCCTTAAGCAAGACGTGTCCGTGCTCAAGGCTAAGTAAACATTATTACTTCAATAAATCTCCCAATGCAGACGGTGATCAAAGTACTAGCTATACCTATAATAATTTTTGTTGCTGGACTTTTTTTAATAATAAAAAATCTTGAGCAACTTCCCACAATTGATCCGCTAGTCAATAAGACAGTGGTCGAAGTAACTGAAAATACTAGCTCAGCAAAAGTAATTCGGGTTATCGACGGCGACACCGTAAAGGTAGCAATTCAAGGACATGAAGAAACGGTTAGAGTTATTGGCATCAACACTCCAGAAACGGTCGATCCACGTCGTTCGGTAGAGTGTTTTGGCCAAGAAGCCACAAACGAAGCACACCGTCTCCTTGATGACGCGATGGTAATTCTAGAAATAGACGATTCTCAAGGAGAGCGCGATAAATACGGTCGACTATTACGTTATTTAACCCTTTCAGACGGCGGTGATTTTGGCGAAATTATGATCCGGCATGGGTTTGCCTACGAATACACTTACGAAAAACCATATCTCAAACAAATTCTGTATCAAGAAGCCGAAGAAGAGGCACGAAGTTCAAAAAACGGGCTTTGGTCTGCCCAAGCTCAATGCGAACAATAAAAAATCCCTTGTTTATCGCGTGTGAGGTTAGGGGCACGAATTCTAGACCAAACAAATATAAAAGACCCCTCAAGGGGGTCTTTATTAACAGCTCTTACTCCACGCTAAGCCGAATCTTACTTACGTCTTCTATCCCAACAAGCTCACCGTCGCTCCGACGAGCTTCGCCGCGGACGCGAATTTTATCACCGACTGTAATTTCATTTTCCGAGACGACAATCTCATTTTCAATAATTATCACCTCATCAAGATAGGTTACAGTAACTTCTTTGTCTTCGCCCCGGAAGCTATTAGCTTTAATTACGATGGTATTAGTTGCGGTATCAATACTCAGTACCTCGCCCTCGTGCAAGCTTACGCCGAGCATCCAGATATTTGTGTCCTTAATGAGACGGGCTGAAACAGTACCATCATCATTATAGCGGCCGACAATTAATAACTGGTCACCAACCATGATTTCGTTCGCCTCGGTGGTTCCGTTGTAGCGGCGTACAAATTTCGTATTGGCGTCAAAAGTCACAGTCTTTACGTCACCTTCAACTCCGAAAAGATTGTTAACATCCCCTGGTACTAAGTGTGGGTTGTTGCCGAGCGTGACCTCGAGTGAACCCGAACCGTCATCGTTGACGATAATTGAATTAACTTCGGCGTGGAATGGTCGGGTACGCGCCTTGAGAAACAATTCGCTGCCCCGCCGTAAGGCCACCATAAATCGGGCCTCGTTTTCAACTGTTCCGTCCTTTAAAAGACGCAACCGAACGCGATCGCCAACCTTAAAATCAATAAGTGCTGCCTCGGTGTTTGGTGGCACGACTAACCGGGTGCTGTCGGTCACATTAACTACGTGTTCAACATCCATCCACTGCACGGTAACCGTTCCGGCCTCAGAGTCGATAGCCGTAAGCCAGCCATTTAAGCCGCGATGAAGAAGCGGATTAATCGATAAGTTAATAGCATATTGAGCTTCAACAACACCTGTATTCTCATTTTTTTCGCCAATAATTTTCACATGATCACCGCTCATCCAATCTTCCATCGAGGTCTTTTCTCTGCCCAAAAAACCAAATTTTGTTTCGGTTGTAATATCAACCGTGTAATCCGTAAACTCCCCTGTGGGATTTTGTCGCACTACGATTACTGTTGGCACTGAGGTATTAGAAAGCTCTATAAGCTGCCCAGTAAAATTTATAGCAGTCGTAGTTTCTGCTTCTGCTCCTTCCTCCGCTCTAGCCGTAAAAGCCGTGGCCGGAGAAAACGAGAGACCGACGCCCGCCATGAGAGTCAGTGATAAAATCAATCTTGAAAACCTTGTGGTCATAACTAAAATATTAAGACTCAACGAAAATTAATACCCATCAATTATAAACTTGTTACTATCAAATCAACAATCAGTAATCTTTACCTAAAAAAGAAGAAAAAATACTGCTATGACAAGCGGCGTAGCAGCCAGAGCACTAGGCAATTAGACGACCATTTTCGAAGCAAAAGCCTCCGTTTGCGGAGCGGAAACCAAGAGCAATCTCAAGGAGCAAACGTGTGCGATCGTTCAGTAGTTCACGAACCGGAATAATTGGCAGCCAACGCGGATCGGTAATTTCGTCCGTAGGTCTCTCCTCGGGAATGGGAGTTACGTCTGGAGGCAAATAAACCACGAAGAGATCGGTATCCGTACTAAGTTCTGGATTAACCAAGTCATCGAGTAAAATCCGGCCACACGAACGCAAATCATTTAGGGTAATCCAAATGCCGGTCTCCTCGAACACCTCACGAGTAGCTGCCTCTTCAGGAGTCTCCCCCTCTTTAATGCGGCCTCCGGGAAAGGTCCAGCTACCGAGTGAGGGGCTACGATTACGCTGACCTACCACGATGACGTTCAGGTCCGGGTCGACGAGAACGACATCAACTGTCCTACAACACATGGCGGGAACTCCTGCGTACTTTTGAGTGACTAAATCACCTTATCATTTACTTGGAGTCGGTCAAAAATTTATGAACATGTTAAAAAAGTACCGCCGTCTAATGATGACGGCGGAAGAAAAAACTTAACCCACTAAACTACAGTGAATGAACCAGAGCTAACCGGACTCTTCATCGCAAGAATCAAGGATGTACTCGTCTCTGAGGGAATCGTCATCCACAGCCACGCCAGCGATAATGCTCGTGCGCTCGTTGAAATCCGACCGAACCTCTTCGTAATTTCTCCACTCGGGGTCACTCATCTCATCACTCGGACGATCTCGTGGTACGGGGGTGGTCTCGCACATCATGTTGGGCGCGACGAAGATGTAGGTGAAGGTACTACGTTCGGGCTGATCGGGGAAAATCAGCTTAGTCTTTCCAAGGAAAACCAGACTAGACTCGGGGATAGTCACGCCGGTTTCCTCAAGGAGTTCCCGGATAGCGGCTTGGTCCGGTTTTTCACCAGAAACGATGCCGCCTCCCGGAAACGTCAATTTGCCCTTAGCGGGCTCGCGGTTGCGCTTACCGATGAGGATCTTCTTGCCGTTACGCGGATCTAACAAACAAACTTCAACCGTCTCACGAAGTGACATGGGGGGGATCTCCACTCGCGGGGAACTTAACTACCATACCACTCCCCAAATCACGGTCAAGAAACCGTAAACACCCCCATTACACCGCCCCGTCACGCTCCAAAATTCCGGATTTATACAACTCAACGATTACCAGGAAGGCCGCTAGAATAGTTGGTCCGAGAACAAAGCCGATTGGACCAAAATACTCCAATCCGCCAAGAATTGAGAGTAAAATTAGAAGCACGTGCATGCGCGTTCTAGTGCCCACAATGTAGGGGTTCAAGATATTATCAATAAGACCGATCGCGATCATTGACCATAAGGCCAGGCCAATTGCCGCGCTTGGATTTCCGGAAAAAAACATATACAAAATAACCGGAATCATCACTATTCCTGTGCCAAGTAGCGGTACTTGAGCGGCAATCACCACGAGCCCCGCCCAGACAAAGGCTCCAGGTACGCCAAAAATCGTCATGCCAATGCCGGCAATTATTCCTTGAACCAAGGATACGATCAGGGCTCCAAAAACCACGCCCCGAACAGTTTCCACCATGCGACTAACAATGTTGCGGTCCACGGCATCCTTAAGCGGCGACAGGGCCAACATTTCTCGGTAAATACGCTCGCGTTCGAGGAGGAAAAAGAATAAACAAATAAAGAAGATGAAGGTCTTAAACACTAATTCAACGCCCTTAGAGAAGATCGTACCGAGGTTGGCGTAAACCCAACCAGATATTGAGGCAAAAGCACTTGAAAAATTAAAGAGCGCAATTTGGCGCCGGACAATTGCCGGCAATACTTCGTAAAACGGAATATCGCGCAAGCTTAAACTTTCACGCCAAGCCTGATTACCAATTGTGGCATTAACCAAACTCACAGCTTGTTCAGCCATCATAATCGTGAGGATTACGAGCGGCGTCACCAAAACGATTATTACAGCTAACACAGTTAACAACGATGACAGTTTTGGCCATTTAATAATCTGTCGAAGCTTCGCTTCAAAGGGCGCTACAATAACTGAAACAATCGCTGCTGTTACCAAGACAATTATGTACGGCTGAATGATGTGCCAATACAAGTAAACTATAATTGCTCCAAGAATCAGAAAAAACCAACGTGCCACCGCATTGTGCCTAAATGATGTAATCATATTTGTTACTATAATAACAAAAAATCACCCCGACGTGTGTCGGAGTGATTTTTTCGGTTACATACCGTTACCGTTGGTGCGTGGGCGAGCCGGGCTAACAGAGATTTGACGACCACCGAGATCGGTGCCATCAAACATCTTCACAGCATTGGCCTGCTCTTCTGGAGTGTTGAACTCCACAAAGCCGAAGCCACGCTTGCGACCGGTTTCACGTTCAACGGGGAGGAACACCGAAACTACGGTGCCCGCGCCGCTGAAGTGTGCCTTGAGCTCGTCTTCGGTAGCAGAATACGGGATTCCACCAACGAACACGCGTGCGTTGTCTGCCATATTGGCAAGTACTAGTTACTTCTCCGCTTGCGAACTATCTCTGTTGACTCCTCTCCTCCCCTCACCTCGACGAAACGTCTGGGTTCAGGGTTTGGATTGGAGCCTTCGGCGGAGAAGTCTCATCACGGATGTTTAACGCCAAGAGCATAGCATGAAAGCCGTAATTTGGCAAGCCCTACAGCTTTGCCCGCCGAATACGCAGGGCATTCAAGACTACGGAAACTGAAGAAAACGCCATGGCTGCCGAGGCAACAATCGGGTTCAAGAAACCGAGTGCTGCTAAAGGAATACCAAGAATATTGTAGATAAACGCCCAAAATAAATTTTGCAATATACCTTGATACGTCCGACGAGTCAGAGCGAGAGCGGTCACCACTTTTTCTGGCCCGCCGCCAACTAGAACCATTTGTCCGGCTTCAATGGCGATATCCGTGCCGCTTCCGATCGCAATCCCGAGATCAGCTTGCGTTAAGGCTGGCGCATCATTAATACCGTCGCCGACAAATACTACTCTACGGCCAGCTTGTTGCTCTTTTTTTACAAATTCGAGCTTAGCCTCGGGCAATACCTCAGCCTCGACTCGCTCAATACCAAGATTAGCTGCAATGGCTTGCGCCGTGATCCGATGATCACCTGTTACCATCACGACCTCAAACCCTTGGGCTTCAAGGTCCCTTACGGCTTCTGACGCCCGTGTTTTTGGCGCGTCAGCAATTCCGAAAACTCCAACCAGAGTTGAGTTCTGAATAAGCACGACAGCTGTTTTTCCAGCTTTCTGAAGACATGTGACACTTTCTGTCGCCCCCGTATTAGAAATCGAAAACTCCGCCAGAAGTCCGGGATTGCCTAACCGAACTTCTGTGCCTGCTACCTCCCCGCCTACCCCTCGACCAGTAATCGAAGAAAAATTTTTCACTTCCTGGACAAGTACTCCGAGTTGCATAGCTCGCTCCGTAATGGCTCTAGCTAAAGGGTGCTCCGAATTTACCTCAACACTTGCCGCCAGAGTGAGCATCTCTTTTTCTGACATTCTAGACAACGAGACGACGTCCGTGACCACTGGACGACCCTCGGTCAAGGTGCCAGTTTTATCGAAGACTACGAGATCAATATGCCGTGCTCGCTCCAAAGCTTCGCCGCTTTTAATAAGTATTCCTTCACGTGCTCCGCGCCCGGTGCCAACAAGAATAGCCGTTGGCGTAGCCAGTCCTAAAGCGCATGGGCAAGCGATAATTAGCACGGAAACTGCCGGAATTAAGGCCTGTTCTAGATTTTGACCAACAATTAGCCAAATCACAAAGGTCAATACTGCAATGGCCATAACCACCGGCACAAAAATTCCAGATATTTGGTCGGCTAATTTTTGAATCGGCGCCTTTTTCATTTGCGCTTCGTTCACTAAACGGACGATCTGAGCAAGCGCCGTGTCATGAGCTGCTTTGGTAACTTTTACAATTATCGCGCCAGCACCATTTATGGTGCTGCCAAAAACAGTATCGCCAACATTTTTGGTAACCGGAACGCTCTCACCAGTTAGCATCGATTCATCAAGTGACGTATGCCCCTCAAGAATTTCGCCATCAAGAGGGACCTTTTCACCTGGCTTAACTAAAACAATGTCTTGGGGAGCCAAATGCTCAACCGCAATGTCCTCCCAACCAGAAAGTGATTTGCGATGTGCCATTTTGGCCCCAAGCTTTATGAGTTTGGCCACCGCCTCGCCCGCCCGACCTTTGCTTTTGGCCTCAAAATAACGACCTAAAAGAATAAAAGCGGTAATGATTGAAGCAGTTTCAAAATAGACATGGCCGCCAGAAAAAATTTGCCACCAGCTAAAAACCAGAGCCGTGAGCGTTCCCATGGAAATTAGCGTATCCATGTTGGCGCGGAAACGTTTAAGGAGCGTGTATGTCGTTCGATGAAATTCACTTCCCACAATTACAACGACGATAGTGGCTAAAATCGCCTGCAACCACAAACCTACCTCGCCCCCGAGCTTGAACATGGCCAGAAGCAAGATGGGAAGCGATAATAACAAGGCGGTTGCAGCTTTGCGCCCAGCTTTTCTGCTATCACCCTCAAGCATATGGTCTTCGTGGCTCATAGCTCCTCGAACGACGTCGCTATGACTCATCCTGTCCATACCCGGCACCTTGTAACCGGCCTTTTTGATCACCTCGTGAAGCGCATGCTCGTTGGTTTTTCCCTCATCAAAAGTAACTGCCGCTTTGCCTATAGCAAAATTCACCGTGGCATCCAATACGCCAGGTGAATTTTTGAGATCTTTCTCAATACGCACGGCACACGAGGCACAGTGCATGCCGGAAACAGAAAAATTTATTTGCGCCATAGTTTAAGACTGCGGATGAACTATGAGCGTACCTCGAACCATACCCATGGAACAGCTAAACGAATAAGAACCGGGTTTCGATGGAGTAAATAGAAATTCGTTAAATCCCTTGTTCAGAGTTTCTTGAATACCGAGTCCCGGAACCACGAGTGTGCTCGCGCACCCTAACTCTTCCCCACCATAAATCTCCCAGCGTACCGGGGTGTCTTCAACCACTTCAATAACGTCTGGCGAGTAGCCAAAAACAGACGCTTCCATTTGAACAAGTTGCGCGCCGTTAACGAGTGTGGGTGAGTTGGCACTAGCTGCCCGCGCAAACCACATATTTGGTGAAAAACCAAGTAGAGCTGCGCCATTTGTAACGTTGGCTACGCCTAGAGCGACCACCAAAACACCAATTCCATATTGCAGACGCTTAAGCATTACGCCAGAGGTAAAACTGGTCGCTAAACCGATGCCAAAGAGTGACGGTACTGTACCGAGTGCAAAAACCGTCGTGATGATACTTGCTTGTAGAGGATTGCCGGAGGCTAAGGCCAAAAGCTGCACCGACTGTGTAAAGCCACAAGGCAGAAAGAAAGTGGCAGCTCCCAAAATAAACGGTACGTGTGCCTTACTCAGGTCAGTGAGCCAGCTAAAATGAGTAGCTAACCAATTTGGCAGGCGCGGATACCACAGGCTCTCGGGCCAAATATTCATGAGCTTTGCCCCCAAAGTCATCATTAAAACGGCAATGGCTAGTACCATGAAACCATTAAGCGTGGTCGACAATTTAAATACTTGACCTAAGAGCCCGATAAGCGCACCAAAACCAGCAAAACCAAATACTCGACCAAAATTAAAATAAAAATGAGCTGATAGTGGTATCTTGGTTGTCGAGACCGCCGCCACTACTCCGGTCACGACCGCCGAGCAAGATGACATAGCAGCCACAAGACCAATAGCAAAAATTGCACCCAGGCTTTGAATCTCACCGGTCTGAGGTGAAAAGCTTAGTAAACCAAGTTCCTTTAGAAGGAAGTAGCAGGCAATTATTACCCCAATACCGAGAACAATGCGTTGCCAAGTCACCTTGCTTGGCGGGCAAGCGGCACAGGTTTGCTCAGTCATACGCCATGATTATACTAATTTAAAGAAAGCTGCACAATCTCGTTGCTCGACGATAATTTATCGCGTAGAATAAGTACAGACTACATTATGTTTTCGCCTCATACCGCTTCTAACACCGCTGTCTCTTGGCCACAAGAAGAAGGTCAGCTGGCTATTGATGTTCTTGAAACGCCAACTACTCTCATTGTTCGCTCAGCCATCGCTGGTGTTGCTGAACAAGATCTTGAGGTTCAGGTCAACGACGACTTAGTAACCATACGCGGTGAGCGTCGCATGGACCCGCTACCAGCCGAAGCCACCATTCACTACGAAGAATGTTTCTGGGGACCGTTTTCGCGATCAATAATTTTGCCTTGCAGGGTGCACGCAGACGAAGCTCAAGCTACCATGAAAAATGGGGTTCTCACGATAACCATTCCCAAAGCAAAAGAAACCGGACGTCTCAAAGTTCGGCACGAGTAGTAGTATGAGCGAGACCAAAATTTACGATCTCGAAGCCAAGGAGCCAGCAACTTATAGGCGACGGACGGTGCTTATTTTTGGTGGAACAAGCCTAGTGTTGTTTTTTATATTAAGCGGTACCACGTATGCCCTGGCCAAATCATACGAAGAGCGAATTTTGCCTCATGTCTCAGTGGCTGGCATAAACGTTTCAGGACTCGATCGCCTGGCCGCTAGCGAAGTCTTGCAAGCAAAATTTATCGCCATGATTGAAAGCGGGCTCACTGCGGAGTTGTTTAGCGAAACTCAACATCTCGCTCTGCAGCCGACCGGTGCTACTGACCCAGATTTAGTTTATCAACTGGCGGATTGGGATATTTCTAAATCAGTTGATTATGCTTTGGGTATCGGGCGCAATCAAGGCAAGTTAACTTCCTATCTATCTCCTTTATATTACGCCACAATTGGTCAAGTAAATATTCGTCCGGTTATTGTTCTTGCAGAAACTCGCCTTATGGATGCGATTCGTGAGGCCTTCCCGGAGGCCGAATCGCCGGGAGCACCAACAGATTTTGTTTTTACCGAAACAAACGGTGAACTAACGGTTAGCATAAACCCCGCTCAAGAAGGCGCGATCCTCGATATGTCTCACGCCTTGGCCACCATTCGGCAGGATGCAGAAGATTTAGATCTTCAGACTCTTCAGTTGCGGCTCGTTGAACGGACTCTCGGCATTACCGCGGATGAAGCCCAAACCCTCATTCCGCAAGCTATTGCAGCTGTAGAAGGGGCACCGTACAGGCTAATCTTTACCGATGAATACAACACTGAAACTAGTTATGAAGTATCAGCTGATAATTTAAAAACGTGGCTACTGCCTGGTCGTGATGAATTCGATCAACCAGCAATTACCCTTGATGTTGTAGCCATGGATCAGTTTCTAACACGCATTCACGACAAAATTGATGTCCGGCCACAAAATGCGGTCTTTGTGGTTGAGGGTGATCGTGTGATTCAGTTTAGCGAGAGCCGCGACGGTTTTATTATCAATGATGATACTCTGCTTAAAGATCTCACCCGATCAATCGGCACCGAGGACAAAGACATCGCCATCGCCGCCGAACGTACACCGCCTGAAGTTTCTACAGCCGATGCCAATGACCTTGGAATTAAAGAGATTTTAGGTGTTGGTACGTCTAATTTTGCCGGCAGCCCCAGCAATCGTCGAGCCAATATTCGTCATGGAGCCTCAAAATTAAACGGTGTTCTCATTCCTCCTGGCGAAACGTTGTCACTTCTTGAAAAACTCCGTCCCTTCACCACGGCCGATGGTTATTTGCCAGAACTTGTCATTAAAGGTGATGAGATTATTCCTGAAATAGGCGGTGGCTTATGTCAAATTGGCACCACAACCTTTCGTGCTTCAATGAATTCTGGTCTGGATATTATTGAACGTCGTAATCATTCGCTAGTTGTTAGTTACTACAACGATCCCGCAAACGGTAATCCGGGTACTGATGCCACGATTTATGATCCGTCACCAGACTTTAAAGTAAAAAATGACACTCCCGCCCACATCATGCTCGTAACTGAGGTTGATGAGGCAAAAAGCGAATTGCGTTTTACCTACTGGGGCACTTCAGACGGTCGCGAGGGCAGCTATACGCCGCCAGTCGTTTTAAGCTGGACTGGTTATGGCACACCAATTGAAAAAGAAACTGATTCCCTGGCTCCAGGTGAGCGGAAATGTCAGTCACCCCACCCCGGAGCAACCACAACCTTCGATTACACCATAAGCCGAGCAGATGGTTCCTCGGAAACTGAGTCATTCTTCTCGAGTTATCGTTCGCTACCAACGGTTTGTTTGGTCGGAATTAGTGAGACTGTAGCTTCAACAAATGACGATTTATTGGTGGATTTGGCACAATAAGTAGTAAAAAAAGAAGGGCCTATAAGCCCACATTGACCAACAAAATCGTTTTGCTGACGATTAGACTGCGGTCAAGAAGATGCATTTGCTGTTGCTTCCCAGACGGATCCAGGCAGTACAACGTACACATCCCCATGCTTGTCGTGACCGCAGTCTGTTCGCCACCAGCCTCCGGTCCCTCACTGGGTCCTCCAAGTGCGAGGAGGAAGCTTATCATGCGACAACCCCAGTGTCAAGCAGTTGAGCTAGTGATTACCTTATCAATAATTCCGTACTTTTGCGCCTCCTTGGCGGTCATAAAATTGTCGCGTTCGGTATCGGCTTCGACTCGTGCGATATCGTTTTGAGTGTGGTTAGCTAGCAATCGATTGAGCGATTCTTTCATTTGAAGAATTCGCTCAGCATGAATTTTTATATCTGTAGCCTGACCCTGAAAACCGCCTAAAACTTGGTGAATCATGACCTCTGAATTAGGCAAGGCAAAGCGCTTACCTTTCTCCCCGGCTGCCAGTAGCACCGCCGCCATACTGGCCGCCAAACCTACACAAATAGTAGAGACATCAGAACCAATATGCTGCATGGTGTCGTAAATAGCCAGCCCCGCGGACACCGAACCACCCGGACTGTTTATGTAAAGTTTGATTTCCTTATCTTTGTCTTGGCTGTCCAGAAACAATAACTGAGCAATGACCGCGTTAGCCACCGTATCGTCAATCGGCGTGCCAAGAAAAATAATGCGGTCCTTAAGCAGTCGCGAATAAATATCGTAAGCACGCTCACCGAAATGTGTCTTTTCAATGACTGTAGGAATAAGAATTTGTGAGTCCATAGGTGTTCCTATTTTAGCAGACTGACTAGGAGAGTGCAAATTATTAACTAGCAAGATCAACTATCTGTGACGGGGCTAAGCTTCGCGCAAAATCCTCGTTATGTGTGATTAGCAAAAAACTTGTACCGCGCTCGCGAAGCGAGGCTATAACGGTCTGAGCCAAAGCCCGGGATGAAACGTCCATACCCGAATCAACTTCGTCGAGAATTGCCAATTTTGGCTCAAAAAATAGCAAGGCGGCGAGTTCGGTTCGTTTTTTTTCGCCGCCTGAAAAATCTTCGTTAAGCGGGCGGTCGATGAAATTTTCAGTGAGTCCGACCGCTTTAAGAGCCACTCGCAACTTGGCAAAAAAATCAGAAGTAGAGAGGGGCACGCTCCGTAAGGCATCTGACATGGCCCTAAAAGCTGTAGCGGTCGAAACTCCTGATAAGGCAGGTGGCTCCTGATGGGCCAAGAATATGCCCAGTTTAGCTCTTTCAAAGGTGCGTAGTAACTTCAAATTATGTCCCTCAAATATCATCTCACCGTTCGTCGAAATACAAAGCGAAGAACCCATGATAGTAAGAGCCAAGGTCGACTTTCCGCTCCCATTCTTTCCCCGAATCTGTACTAATTCCCCAGGCTCCACGAATAGAGAAAGATCGGTTATCACCGGTCGTCCTGCCCGTTCGATGCTTAAATTTTTGATGACAAGTCCTTCTGCCATAAAGCAAGTCCTCGACGAAAAGCTATAACTGGTAACAGAGAGCAGTTAAGACGCAACGGACTAATCTGACAGCCTAATAGTTCTTCCGGTTCTATTTTTACATCCAATCCATCCAAAACTGTGAACCCCGGTAATTTGTCACACAAGGCAGTGGCGGAGGCCTGGCTTATGATGCAGCCATGACCCGTAAAGGTCAGGCATTCGATCACCTGTTGGTTTGATATTTTAACGTAGAGACAAAGTTGGTCGCCGCAAGTAGCATTGATCTCATGCCGTACAAAGGAGGCGTCCGGCATGGACGCATGGTGCCTGCGAGCTTTAGCTAGGTCAAGGAGGTGCTCTCGGTACTCTTGAGACATATTAAAGACCGAGCGTTTTTTCTACCGTCTTAAGTCCAGCTGATAATCGATCAATATCACTTGTCTCATTGTAAACGCCAAGACTGACCCTCACTGTGCCCTCTTCTGCCAAAGAGCGAGTAAACGGTTGGGCGCAATGGTACCCCGCACGAACCGCAATCTCCTCTCGGCCTAAAATATCGGCTACATCGTGGGGATGAGCGCCCTCAAAACTAAAAGAAAATATCCCGGTTCTCTTACCCTTCGGCCAACCGAGAATTTGAATGCGCGGATTACTCATAAGCACATTGAAAACCTCTGAGGAGAATGTGTTTTCGTGCTGTTGAACTTTCTCAAGGCCAAGCGAAGTTAAGTATTCACAAGCCGCGGCAAAGCCGACAGCTCCTGTCACGTTAGGACTTCCCGCCTCGAATCGGCGAACATCGTCAAAGTAAATATTATCTGTATGAGCAACCTCAGAAACCATGCCACCACCAAAATTGAGCGGGGCCAGCAAAGAAAAAAGACGAGGAGATAGCGCTAAAGCTCCAATGCCCATGGGTCCGTACATCTTATGAGCGCCAAAAGCGTAAGCATCGATACCTAAATCGTCGACCGACACTGGTATGTGTCCGACTGCTTGTGCCCCGTCAACTACCACGTACGCACCAACTTTTTTGGCAGCTTGTACAAGAGTAGTTATTGGCAAAATAACCCCCGTGACATTGGAAACATGTGTGACGGCGATAACTTTTGTGTTTTTCCGAAGGGACTCATAAATAGTTGCTTCCTCGAGGCTGTTGTTCTTGCCAACAGGCATGTAGCGAACAGTAAAATGATATTTTTTAGCCAGCTCACGCCAAGGCAAAAGGTTTGCGTGATGCTCAAAAGCCGTAACCAAGACCTCATCTCCCTCGTGCAAATTATAAGCAAGTGACGAGGCAACTAAATTTAGACTCTCGGTTGTACTTTTACAAAAAATTAATCGTTCTTGAGAAGCGCCAACGAATTTAGCTACAGTGTGTCTGGACTTCGTGTAGGCCTGAGTGGCTTTTAAGGCAAACGAATGTAGTCCGCGCCAAGGGTTTCCCCTGCCTGAAGCTTCATAGGCAAACATTGCTTCTAGTACTTGTTGCGGCATCTGGCTCGTGGCCGCTGTATCAAGATACACCAAAGTAGATTGGAGCGAAGAAAAATTAGCTCGTCCAAACGAAGGGGTCATCATACAGCGCTTTCCAAAACATCAAGAAACTTTTGCGTTCTGTCAGGCGGTAAGGCAATTAAAGCGCTGCGCAAAAATCCGTGGGCAAACAATCGGTCAACTTGCTGATCCGTAAGCCCTCTCGCGTGTAAATAAAAACGCTCTTCATCACGCGGTCTGCCAAGCGAGCTACGGTGCGCACAAGCCACCTCCTGAGTGGCAATATCTAGCTCAGGAATAGCTCTTCCCTTAGCGCCATAACCTAAAAGAAGGTGGCTCAAAGATTGATCAACTGTAGATTGCGGAGCGTATTCACTAACACTAATTCTAGCTCGTGCCACGGATCGAGCTTCGTCCTGAAGGACGGTGTGGGTTCGTAGGGTTACCGTGGCACGCGGTGCCCGGCAAAACACGTCATCGTCAAGTTTTAATTCGGCTGTCTTAACTCCCACTCCAACAATAATCAAACAGGCCGAGCTACTGGCGCCTTCAATTTCGGTAGTTCTTTCAATGATCACTTCACCTTCACCAACTATGGCGATTACCGAAAGCCAGGCGGCATCGGTATCGATCCTCACCTGTTGGGTCAATAACAATCGAGATCCATAAGGCACGTGAATAGTGCGAAGCAACCTCCCTCTCCCGCCTCGGGCAACGCGTGCTGCTAAATGCAAACGACGACGTTCACCAGGCAAAAGATGAAATGACTCGTCTTTAGTCACTTCTTCATCTTCAGGAACAACGAGTTCGTGGGTAGGTGAACTAATGTGTAACGCATCCTCCGAAAGTGGTAGGAAAGCGTATGGATTTTTAATGCTCTTCTCCATCATACTTCACGAACTCCGGCCATCTCAAGTTCCAATAAATGCATGAGCTCTACCGCATACTCAAGCGGCAGCTCACGAATGACAGGTTCAACAAAGCCGCCAACCAATAGTCTGGTCGCGGCAGCTTCAGATAATCCCCGTGATTCAACATAAAACATTTCTCGTTCTCCTAACCGTCCAACCCTGGCTTCGTGCACTACCTGAGCATCAGACCGGTCATTGGTAATTACCGGAATAGCCTTAGCCACTGACTGATTATCAAGAAGCAATGAATCACAGTGCACAGCAACTTGCGCTCGTTCACCGCCGAAAGTGACTTTTACGAGGCCCCGGTAAGTAGCCACTCCGCCATCAACAGAAATACTCTTACTCCGCACACTGGCCGCGCAGTCAGGCGCCACGATCGCTACTTTGTGCCCCGTATCTTGCACCTGATCTTTGCCGGCAAAAGCCAAGCCAATGTATGAGCTTTTGGCCCCGCGCCCCCTTAAAATACTCATGGGATAAAGCATGGTGGTACCGCTACCTGTGTTCCCGTTAAGCCAAGCGATTGTTCCACCCTCGTCAACAATCGCTCGTTTAGTATTCAAATTAAAAGTATTCTTACTCCAATTTTCGATGCTTGAATACTTTACGGTGGCATAACGTTTAACATAAATTTCAACGCAACCGGCATGAAGAGCCGCTGCTTGATAACGCGGCGCTGAACAACCCTCAATGTAATGTACTTCGCTGCCTTCGTCAGCAATAATGAGGGTATGTTCAAACTGTCCCCCGTGGTCTGAATTCATTCTAAAGTATGCTTGGAGTGGAATATCTACTTTTACTCCCTTTGGAACGTAAATAAAAGTGCCGCCGCTCCACACCGCAGCATGCAGCATGGTGAACTTATGATCATGAATGGGTACGCAACGCGTCATGAAATATTCTTCTACCAGATTCGGATATTTCTGCACCGCCGAATCCATATTCTCAAATATCACCCCTTTAGCCTGGAGTGATTCTTTTAATTTGTGGTAGACCATGTCCGAATCAAACTGCGCGCCAACTCCACCAAGCAGCTTACGTTCAGCCTCGGGAATACCAAGCTTCTCAAAAGTGTCGCGAATTTCCGATGGCACTTCGTCCCAACGCGAGGTTTGTTGCGTGTTGGGACGGACAAAGTAGGTAATTTTGGAGAAATCTAAGCCCTGCAAATCTGGCCCCCAATCAGGTAGCGGAGTGCTTAAAAAATAAGACAAAGCAGCTAAACGCTTCTCGCGCATCCAAACAGGCTCATTTTTGGCCTCAGCAATTTGCCGAACAACCTCCTCAGTTAAACCAAATGGAGCCACGTATTTTGGTTTATGTTTTCCAGCCTGATCCAAGACGTCCTTCAGGTTGACCATAGAGTCAACCTGAATCCTAGCCGAATAACAAACGAGACACAAACTTGAAGTTAACAAAAGGTCACTCGGTTAAAAAACATTTCGCAAGTAGCTACTAAAAAAGCTATATTATCCACGATAATCCCAATATTTTTATTACTTTTTCGCCAAACGCTCTTGCACTGATCGGAGAGAAATGGTCAAACAGCCAAAAGCTGCAGCCCAATATAGATAACCCAGTATCCACAGTGAATCAAAGGTGTTCTTTTGCCACCAGGCTTCAGACAAGTATTTTTCATTGTAAAGAGCAAAGCCTAGGTCAGCTACAAGCGCCATAGCTAGTGCAAAAAATATGTACAAATAAAACTCCATGTAAATGCCACCTTTAAATTCCCAGGCTAATATCAATACTAACAATGCCAATAGTATCGTGACTGTATCGGCAACGTTATAACCTATGGCAATGATATTTTCTAAAAACGGAGCCGTCGAGTCATAGGATAAATAAATACCAAAATACACGATTACGATAACTAATAAGCTCGTGATAATCCCCAGTAAAAAACCGATTACCGGATCAAGAGCACGGAGATTCGCCATCTTATATTCACCAACAAGTCCGATAAACATAAAAGGATAAGCTGCTAGGTAAAAGTAATCAGCTGTCGATGGGAAAGCATCTACGCCAAGAATGAATTCGTAGTACACCCACAAAATTTCGCCCACCGTCCAACAAGCCAAGCCAATGAGCAAAAAAGCGAAAATTCTAGTTTTAGCACCTGCCCAGCCGCTTATGGCTAAGGCCTTGAAGCCAATTACGGTCGCAAAAATGGGCGTTGCAACGTATACGATATTGCGGACTAGAACCCATTCACCATTAGGAGCCAACCAATAAGAAATAAAGGCTGCGACAAGGAGCAATAACCAGATACTAAACAGGCTCCAAGATTTGTTCATAATTTATACATTACTAAACGCAATCTTAAACTGCCTGCACAAAATCGTCATCTCTTTTTTTGCCATATCTTTACCAATAAATTCAGCCAATAAGTTTTCGGCTGAAACTATGGCGATCTGTTCAGGGTGGGAATCGTAATACGAACAATACATATCGGCCGTTTTCTTTCCGATATGTCGCGTAATTATCTCCAGAACTGCATCCTTGAGTGCCTTGTTCCTATTTTGCTTTAGCATAACTATTACTCAATTGGGACTAGTATAGCACCCCAGATGTTAACCGCAGTTATCGTTATTAATCCCCGTGAGTATAGTTATTAGCTAAGGTGTTGGTTTGAAACATTCTTGAGAAACGTCCGGCGGTGTTGCGGCGTGAGGCCATAAAGTCTAAGGGCTTCGTAATGATCTTTAGTTCCATATCCTTTGTGCTTAGCAAACAAATATTTCGGATACTCCTCACTTATCCTCTCCATCCATTGATCACGGTATTCTTTGGCGATTATTGAGGCAGCCGCGATTGAGAACACGCGTGCGTCACCATCTATAATGCTTTCTTGGGCCATTTCGACCATGGGCACGGTATGTACGCCATCGAGAAGAGCAATGCTGGTCTCTACAACCGGTGAATGATCGGCGGCCTGAAGGGCATAGCGCATAGCCACGAGATTCGCTTGCAAAATATTGAGTCTATCGATTTCAGGGGCGTGAACCGTGCCAATTCCCCATCCCAAGGCGAGTTCACGGATGCGCTCAACAGCCGTTTTTCGACCATGGCGAGTTAATAATTTGCTGTCACGAACCAGCCCTTTCAATTTCCGTCGAAAACTCTCGTCAGACCAGTCAAAAACTACAGCCGCCGCAACAACCGGTCCGGCGAGGCTACCGCGCCCAGCTTCATCAACCCCAAAAATAAACGTCCGCCCTTGGGCGACGTACTGGCGTTCTTTAGTGGCGTGAGGAATTAGCACATCACTGCCATGGTAACAAAAATTCCGACTGATGTCGGAATTTTTGGTCGGGCTGGCGGGGCTCGAACTCGCGACCTCTTGGTCCCAAACCAAGCGCTCTAGCCATCTGAGCTACAGCCCGTTATGAAGCGAGTGGATACTGCCACAAAAAAAGTAAAACGGCAAGGCGTGGAGCCCTGCCGTCGAACGAAGCTCGGGGTGACGGCGGTCACTCCTTCTTCGTTGGAGTGCGATTGATCGTCTTGCCGATCAGGACCCGCACCAAGAAGGCGGCGATGCCGCCGAAAAAGGCCTCGTCTACCCAGAAAAGTGGGATGTCCGGGATGAGTGCCAGGATTCCCGACAAAACGGTGAGGGCCGTGAGTCGCGGGTACGACCACCCCTCGAGCCGCTTGGCCAAGGTCTCCTTTTGCTTTTCGCTAATGAGACTTTTTTCCGTCATAATCTCCCCCTTGTAAAGTACACCCGAACAAAGAAGAATAACATATTTTGAACGAAAAATCAAGTGTAGGTTAGTTTTCGTATAGCAAAAAACCGCCTAGTTGAGGCGGATTTTTGGTGCCGGGAGTCAGGATTGAACTGACGACGCAAGGCTCTTCAGGCCTTCGCTCTACCACTGAGCTATCCCGGCATGGTGGGTGTGCCTAGACTCGAACTAGGGACCTCAGTCTTATCAGGACTGCGCTCTAACCACCTGA
>CAYJQH010000012.1:0-24110 GCA_964372415.1 uncultured Gammaproteobacteria bacterium
GGTGCCATGACAGGGATTGGGGCGATTACTTCAGACGGAGCGATTTCCACCACCTCCACCTTGAATGCCGATGGCGCGACCACTCTCGCTAATCTCACCCTTGACGCAAACTCTGACCTAACGCTGACTGCCGGAACCGGCTCACTACTAATTAACTCGACAGTTACTAATGCTTCAGATATCGGTGTCCTCATAAGCCCGGTCTACACTGGTGGCATTACTGACGGACTAACCTATTCGGCACTTTCCATAAATGCCCAAACGGCTACCAACTCGGCTGGAACTGACACGGTCCGCGGTTTCTTCATTGGTCCCATGACTGAGTCTGGAGCAGGGTCTATTACCTCAAACGCTCTAGTTATTGGTAGTGGTTGGGACACTGACGTGCTTCACGTTGATACCACCGCACAAATTCGAATTGCCAACACTGGTACGTTCACCTGGGAAGATAATTCTGGCAACGATTTTTTCATCTTGGCTGATGCTGGCACAACTGGTAACGCAACGATTACCGGCAATGCCACGGTTAATAACAACCTCACGATCGGCTCTACGAGCACAACTGGTTTTGTCACTGTTTCTGGTGGATTGACTATCGGAACGCAGGCTGCGGTAACAGCAGCTGCCGCAGCTACGACTATCTCTGCAACCAATCGCTCACATATTCGCTTAACAGGCGATGCAGGCACCAACGTTCTTACAAACTTTACTGGCGGCGTAAATGGTCAGGTTTTGGTGATTGAAATGGTTGACGCCAATGTTGATTTCGATTGCACAGGTTCAAACCTAGCTTGTGGTGGAGCTAATCTTGCGACTGTGGCAGCCGGAGATATTTTCACCTGGGTTCATGATGGCACCAATTGGAATCTAGTGAACTGGATGGATGTTTCGGCTACCCAAACTGGGGCTGACATCGCCGAATACATGTACAGTAACGAAACGCTCGAACCCGGCACTGTCGTCGTTGCTCACCCGACTGATGCCGAAGCAGTTACAAGTGGTAGTAAGGCCTATGACGCACGCGTCGTCGGCATTGTGTCTGACATCAATGGTGTCCTCTCCGACATTCGCCCAGGACTGGTGCTTGGTGAGGGTCGCGGCAATACACCGGTCACCCTGGCTGGCCGTGTCATGGCTAAATTTGATAATAGTAACGGAGCTGTATTCCCGGGAGACCCGCTCACGACGAGCACAAACGGCCGATTAATGGTGGCTAAAAAGGCTGGTCCGATCGTCGGCAAGGCTTTAGGAGTTGAGGAGAACGGCTATGTTATCACTATGGCCAGCGTTGGCTGGTACAACCCAGACGACCTCTCGGAGGTCACAACTGAAATTGCCGATCTTCGTTCAAAGATTGAAGAGCAGGTCTTGCTAGCCAGTCAGCCTGAAGAGGTTAGCTTGGAAACCATTCAGGCCATCTCAGCTCGCGTTAGCACTCTAGAAACTCTTGCCGCCACATCCCCAGAAGTTTCTTTGACTGACCTCAAGGCGCTTGAAGAACGGATGAGTCTCATAATTTCCGATCAGCAGCAAATGACTAGTGATATGGTCAATCTTGCCCAGTTGGTCGATGGACTTGAGAGCGATCTTCAAGTAACTAAGACTGATCTATTGCTTTTGACTGAGCGAATTACCGCTTTGGAAACCGCCCTTCAAGCCACTAGTTCGGCTCTGTCACTTGAAGCAATGCTGAGTCAGGCTGACGCGCTTGAGATTTACGGTCTCACTGTGCTTGAAGGTGGCCTTAGGCTTGATAGTATTGAGGCCACTGGTCAGGAAATCGCTCTCATGGACGACGTGGCGTTCTTCGGCCGTCCTTACTTTAATTCGGACACTGCAGGCTTTGCCATCGTTAAAGCGGGTCAAGATCACGTAGATATTACCTTTGAAGAAGAATATCTTGCTCGCCCCATCGTGAACGCGACCATTACCCTGAACCCTGACTTGAGTCAGCCAGAAGCGCAGGCTCAAGAAAAGCAGTCTAATCTTGAAGAGTTCATCTTTGCTCAAGATGTTCGTTTCCTAGTAACAAATGTCACCGTAAATGGCTTTACAATTCGCTTGAATAAGTCAGTGACTGAAGACGTGCCGCTTAGTTGGATCGCCCTGGCGGTCAAAGATGCTAAGACATTCATGGAGAACGAAGTTGTCGTTACAGCGCCCGTTAATCAACCGTTAGTAATTGTTCCAGAAATAACTGTTGAGCAGCCTGCAGTTGTTTCGTTCCCAGCTGGTTCAGAAATTTCCGCTGAAATAATTGAATCACCTCCTTTGGAGGAGGCGGCACAGATTGAGGAGACAGCGGTAGCGCCCACACAAACAGAAACGGCTGTCGAGTCTGCGCCATCAGATACCTCGACTGCGGTAGCAGAGGGAAGCGGGGTCGTGGCTTCTGAACCAACGGTCTCAGAATCAACAGCGTCTGCGCCTGCAGCTAGCGAATCAGTTAGCCAACCATCTGCCACGGAGTCACCAACCTCAAGTCAATCGGTTGCTGGTGATTCTTCATTATGATAAGGTGACCACAATATGATGGAAAAAAAGACGTCTCGTCGTTATCTTTGGCTCTTGCCGATTATTATTATTGTTATCGGCTCTTTGGGAGTAGCCTTCTATTTTCATAAGCAATCCAATAAGTTGGCAAGAGAACTTGCTAAAATTCAAGCTAATCCCTCGTTGGTTGCCGAAGAAGAGGCAAAAGAACTCAAAGAGCTTATTTCGCGTTTAATGGTTCTACCGGAAGGGGAGGAACCCTCGGTGGCCACAGTTAATGAATTAGAAAGCTTGAAGAATCAGCCTTTTTTTGCTCAAGCAAGTGTGGGAGACAAAGTATTGATTTATATGCAGGCCAAGAAAGCTATCCTGTATTCGCCGTCACTCAATAAAATTATCGATATTTCTCCCATTAATCTTGATCCGGCAGCAACGCAAACCACTCAACCGCCTGAATCATCACAAGATGAGGTTGCAGCTGAGGGAAATCTTTAGCTAGTACAATTCAGTTCGCAAAGGATAATTAAAACCACCTCTAGCTTTCGCTAGAGGTGGTTTCTTAGGTCAAGTTATTTTGTCGGACATGTGCACTCGTTAGGGGCTTTGTTGCAGCCGGTGCAGACGCCGTTTCGTACGGCCATACCACACTTGGGGCAGGTATCTTGAGCCATAGAAATACAGTTAAGAATTACCTGTCCACAATAACTCTAACGATTTGAATAGTTAAGAAAATTATCCCCCGATATTTGTAACATTTAGTCTAGCGTTTCACGACGCAAGATTTAACAATATTTCCTTGCTCATCCTCAAGTGTATAAGAAAACAGAACCTAATCCTTATATTATGAAACTTAAAAGCCAAGCCTTTAAAAGTGGCGAACAAATTCCAATAAAATACACTGCTCATGGTAACAATATAAATCCACCCTTAACGGTTGAAGATATACCAAAAGACACAGTTTCCTTGGTTTTGGTAATAGAAGACCCTGACGTGCCAAATGAGCTTGGCATTCCTGTGTGGGATCATTGGGTGTTGTTTAACATTCCTCCTGGCAGCAACAACATCACAGAGGACTGGAAAGGCGGAATGCAGGGTCAAAACAGCAAAGGCAAACTCGGGTATACAGGACCTAAACCGCCCGACAGAGAACATAGATATTACTTTCAAGCCTTTGCCCTCGATACCACTTTGCCTTTAAAGGAGGGTGCAATTAAGGCTGAAGTGCTAAAAGCGATGCGTGGTCATATTTTGGAAAGGGCTGAACTCGTCGGACGTTTTGCTCCGCTCTAAGCTATGTTACGCTTTAAAGATCGGGTTAACGCCGGTTGGCTTTTGGCTCAAGCTCTCGGAGAGTATAAAAATAGTCCGCAAGCGATTATTTACGCTTTGCCGCGCGGTGGAGTGGTACTCGGTAAGGTGGTGGCGCGCGAATTAAACCTGCCATTAGATATTTTGATTACAAGAAAGATTGGCCACCCGGCAAATGAAGAGTTCGCGGTCGGTGCGGTAACAGAGAATGGCGAACCGGTTTTTGATGCTAAGCAATTGGCCGAACTTAACGATGATTGGCTACAGCTTGCCGTTCAGGGTCAAAGACAAGAGGCAAAACGCCGCCGAGAGCGTTACCTGATCGGTCGAACCCACCATTCAGCTGAGGATAAAACAGGCATCATTGTTGATGATGGAATTGCGACCGGACTCACAATGCGAGCCGCAATATTTGAGCTCAAATCAGACAAGCCCGCAAAAATCGTTATCGCCGTACCAGTAGCGCCTGCCAAGATAGTTGGTGAATTAACGATATTAGTGGATGAATTGATTGTTCTCAAAGCCAATAGTGGCTTTTTAGGCTCGGTGGGGGCTTATTACAACTCTTTTCCACAAGTAACGGATGAGGAAGTGGTAAGATTGCTTGCAGCTTCTTAATAAAAATGTATGCACTACGATCAGTTGGCATCGGCTGACTCTTTACAGCGAACGATGAAAAATTTAATTGAGCACGGTCTAGAGCCCATTCTGGTACCAAATAAAGAAGCAGCTTTTCAAACAATTAAAGAACTTATTCCAGCCGGCGCTTCAGTCATGAACGGTTCTTCGGTGACCCTCGAAGAGATTGGTTTTATTGATTATTTGAAATCAGGTACTCATCCTTGGAAAAATCTTCATGCTGAGATATTGGCCGAACCAGATAAGCAAAAACAGTCTGAATTACGGCGTCAGTCTGTACTCTCTGATTACTATTTGGGAAGTGTTCACGCGCTTTCGGAAAGTGGCGAATTTGTTATTGCCTCAAATACCGGAAGTCAATTGCCTCACATTGTTTTTACCTCGCCGAATATAATTTTTGTTGTTGGGATTCAGAAAATTGTGCCAACTTTGAGCGAAGCCATGAAACGCCTGGAAGAATATGTGGTCCCACTTGAGGACGAACACATGAAAAAACTTTATGGCTTCGGCACCATGCTTTCCAAAATCGTTATTTTTCGTCGTGAGAATAAGATCGTTAATCGTCGAATAAGATTGCTGCTGGTTCAAGAGAAACTGGGATTTTAAACGGGCTATTTAAGATCGATAATTTTAGCCGCAACTTTTTTAGTCTGAACTTCAAGCTCGACCGTGTCTCCCGCCTTTTTGCCCATAAGAGCCTGACCTAGTGGGGAACGGCTGCTAATTCTGCCCTGAGCCGGATTTGCTTCCTGAACGCCAACGATTTCAAAGACGCGCTTAAATCCGTCAAACGTCACATGGACAATAGACCCGAGTGCAACTTGATCGCTATTTGGCTTTTGAATCACCACCGCTCTCGCTATTTTATCCTCTAAATTTAGAATACGATCATTAACTCGACGTAAGTGTTGTTTTGCGGCTTGGTAACCCGCATTTTCGCGCAAGTCACCCATCTCGGCGGTTCTGGCCACCTCGGCTGCCGCGAGACCACGCTCGGCCTTTGTTAGGCGTTCAAGCTCTTTTTTCATTCGAGCAAGATGATCGGCGGTCACGTGATAATCGTGTTCCTCCTTGAGGGCTCGATATTTCTCCGAACGACGAGTTGGTACACGCATACTTGGGTTATGATAGAGTAACTAGGGCTAATTACTCAAGTCCTAAATCGAGACGTATTAGACGTCAAAGAGGATAAATATGGCCAAATAATCACCATCATGTATGGAACAAGAAGTTTTTACGGCCGAAGTTACAAAACACATCGATTCGCCAGTTGCGCAAGCATACACCGCCTTTCATGTGGCCGATTTTCGTCGTAAGTGGTTGTCGGACAGTAGACTGCTTATAACCTCTGAGAGTTTAAATAAACAACTCCGCGGCACTTGGGGTAACGAGAAAGTGGATATAGAGTTTACGACGGACGGTACGCGGGCTTGTAATGTTACGGTAACCCATAGCGCTCTCGCTAGCGAACCTAAAGTTGATGAACGCGAGCGCTATTGGACGGCTCAGCTAGAAAAACTTGAACGCCTTTTGCGGCATTCCTAGAAATATGTACGCTTCTTTTTTACTGCTTTCCGCAGTGATCGGTGTCACCAGTTTAATAACGAACGTTGTCCTCGAAGGTTTCACTTCAGACAATGGCGCCAAGGAAGAAGCCACGGCCTTAAATTTAGAGTTTGAGAAACGATTGGCTGAGAGCGAAGAGCTCACCGTAATCACTGACCAAGAAATAACCGAAGTGCTTCAAGGGTGCAATGATGGGCGCTGCTTGGTGAGCGATGTAACGGTAACAACCTCACCGGACGGTCTTTTTACTTTTTCTGGAGTCATTCAAACGTCTACAGTGCGTGAGTATATTAATCAGCTTGAGTTGTCTCAGAATCAATTAAATATACTCAACACCCTAATCAAAACCTTGCCGACCACAGTTCAATTTAAGGCCTCGGCGCATGTTTCGGGGGTAAATGACGTCGTTTCTCTTTCCGTTCAGCATGCCGAGCTAGAACACCTAGCTGTTCCTTCATTTATATTAAGCGATTTAAGCAGTTTAATTACCGATAACATTAATAGTTACCTGGATTCTGTACCAGGCGTACAAGTAAAACTGATTGGCGTAACCGATGATGGTTTAGTAGTTGAAGGGAATTTGGAGTAGACGTTTCTGCTTAAGCTCTTTTTTCCTCCGGTTTAGCAGCAGCCTTTTTGCCGGCTCGGGCCTTGCTTTCCGCAAGAATTTGATCAATTTCTGCTTGTTGAGCTTCCTCCCAAGCTTTTTGGCGAGCCTCGTACAAAGCAGCTTCTGTCTGAGCCTCTTCTGCACGCTCACGCCTCACGCCTTTTTGTGCGCTTTGAGCTAACTGCGCAGTACGTTCAAGCTCGGCTGGGGATTCAGCTGGATTATAAACTTCGTCGCTTGGTGCATAAGCGCGATCTCGATCTTCTAGGGTTGGACCTTCGTTTGTTGTTTGTTCGCCACGGGGAAGTGGTTTTATATTAATTTCTCCTGCCTGCCTTGCCCTGACTGTCGCTGCGGTCTCTGGTTTAATGACTGCTCTACGCTTTTGAGCCGCCTGCCAAGCAGTGTCTTCGGTTCCCATTGTTTGGAATTTGGGCACAGGTTTATCACCTGGTGCAGTACCAGGTTCAAAATAAACAATATCTTCTGTATTAACAGGGGTTACCGATTCTTTCTTTGGCACACCCAAACGACCAAGACCGCCCTCTGGACGACGAGCCATAAATTAGCTAAATTAATTTTGATAAAAATGTACCACGGGATAGTTAGGTGCCGGGATTTTATTGTGCACAGCTTATGACTCTGTCGTATCCTGGTCTATAACGTCATCTCCGTGACGTAAGGTTAAAAGTTCGCCAATATTACGTAAACGTTGTTCAACCTTAGTTTTTTGCCGGGCCAAAATAGTTGATCTTTTCTCCATCATTTTCTGTATTGTTTTAAGGTCGCGGGCATCCTCGGCAGCGTCGATCTCAGCTTGCACATTGTAGAATTCTTGTAATTCACTCTGTTTGAGTTCGAGGTTAACTAATCCATCAACTATTTGCCGCGCCTCCCGGGGATCAATGCCACTCGTTTCCAAAAGTTCGCGAGCTTCTTGAAGTGTTTGTGGCGCTTGTCCGTTTTCGATAGCTAAGCGGATGGCTGACAACTTGGGCGAGACTAGAAAATTTGCGATTTTTTCGACCTCTCGCAACACTCTTTTTCGTATTTGGCGTTCTCGTTGTGCTGCCTAAGCAGGGCATCAGGATTTAGGAATTTAAAGCCTCTGTAAACAGCCGGATTTTCCAGGTCTTTGTCGTTGACCATCCGTGACTTATAGAAAAATTCAAATTCGTACGGTTCAGTCACTTGCTGAACCTTACCGTCAACTATTGCCTCGTACGTTACGGGAATTCGTCCCACGAGTCTTTTAGTTTCCTGTCCTGGATAGCCCGAAAATTTACCTTGTCTTGCCTCGTTAATTTCAGCCTCCGATAAGCCAGTAAGTTTCTCATCGGAATCACCAAATTCAACTCCGGGAGTACGGGCAAGATGTTCACGAATTTGCTCAAGGGCAGTTAAACTTGGTACCGCGGCGTCAAGATCGCCCGGCGGTTTATGAAATTGTTGCCAATCAGGTTCTTCTTTATCCCGTTTGGTTTTCCCTAGAAGATACATGGCGGAACTAGCAAAAATTGTTACCTCATTCATGAGCGGTCCCAAAATCTTTTGCATTTCAAGTAGGCCATGATCGGCTAAGCGTTCCGGATCAACCGGTTCATTCTCTTTTTTCTTTTCTGGGCTAGGCGAGGCCTCGCTCTCGTCGGTCGCTTCTCTATTCAAAACATCCGGAACTTCGGCCGGCGTTATTTGCATAGCTTCGCTAGGCATCGTTGTTGGTTCGCCCTCCATATCTTAAGGCGTATTCTAGCACCAGATTCATATCTACGATAAACTAGCTACTAGGGACTAGCCACAAGCCACCAGCCAGCTACTAGGGACTAGCCACTACGAACTAGCCACTAGCTGTTTGGTACCATACTAGTTTCTAGTAGCTAGTGGCTGGCTAGTGGCCAGTTAGTAGTAGCTAGTAGCTTTACCCTTTAGCGACTATGAAACAAATGAACCCCAAGCTAACTCCAGCGCAAAGAAATATTTGCTTCATGAAAGGCACCGAGCCTCCATTTAGTGGCAAATACTACCAAACAAAAGATCCAGGTAGCTATGTTTGTGTGAATTGCGGCACGCCACTTTTTTCGTCTGATACTAAGTTTGAGTCTGGTACCGGCTGGCCGAGTTTTTACGATGTCATGACCAAAGGAAAGGTAAAGACTGAGGTTGATCACAGTCAGGGTATGACTCGTACAGAGGTGAAGTGCGCCACTTGCGAGGCTCATCTTGGCCACGTTTTTGAGGACGGACCAAAGCCTACAGGACTTCGTTATTGCATTAATTCCTTAGCCCTAGACTTTAAGCCAAAGACGAACTAAATTAGAGGTATAAGTATGGACAGAAACACTGTAGCCGCTATTGCCCTTGTTCTCCTTGCGATCCTAGTAGCCCTTGGAGTGTATTTGCTGATTGAGCAACAAGAGGCCGTGTTGAACGATGAGCCAGTGCCTAACGGTGAGACTGAGCCAGAAAATGGCACAGACAATGAACAAGAGGTAAGTGATCTAATTGTGGTTAGCGCACCTAAAGCCGACGAGAAAGTTACTAGTCCTTTAACTATCACGGGCCAAGCTAGGGGCAATTGGTACTTTGAAGCATCCTTCCCAGTGGAGCTTTTGGACGGAAACGGTAACGTTATGGCGAGCGGTATTGCAACCGCGCAAGGGGAGTGGATGACTACTAATTTTGTGCCCTTTAGCTCTACATTAGTTTTCGACCCACCAGCAACCACAACCGGAACCCTGATTCTTCATAAAGATAACCCCTCAGGTCTTCCGGAACACGATGCTGAACTTCGCCTGCCGGTTACTTTTTAACAGAAACCCCCGAATAGCTTCGGGGGGTTTCTTATTGAATTTGCTCGTTACTTCTTGGGCTCTGGGGGATTCACCTGTGGCATGCCGGGCTTTGATTTGTCATCGCTGAACATAGGTTTCGGCTTATTATCGGTCATATAAGCTAATAAATGGTGAATTAGGCGCTTCCCTGCAGGGTTGCGATAATCACTATATCGCCAGCTTAGGGAGTCACAAGAAGATGTGCACAGGAGTTCATAAAATAAGGCAAAATTGCCTAAAAATTGTGCTTCATCGGGTATACTACGCACGTTATTCACAATTAACTTATGAAAATAGCCACCAACGTGGATCGGCAGATGTTCGGTGGAATTTCTACCACCAACTATGCGTTATTTTTGAGTCTGGAACGATCGCACCATACGTTTGTGGGTATTGAGATGCCGCGCGCAAGGTCGATCAAAGGAGCCACGGTATTTTATCGCTTCTCTCCTAATTTTTTTTCACACCGCATTATTCAGGTGCCAGATCTTTGGGAAAACTTTTCGGCTTACGATTTGGCAACCCTCGAAAATCTTGAACGTTACTGGAAGATCGCTATTGACCTCACGATGGAAGTTCTTCGTGATCAAAAACCAGATGTCGTTTTGCTTAATGGCACTGGTATAGTCCCTTGGGTTTTATCGCAAGCAGCCGAGCGTCTCAAGATTCCGATGGTCATTCGTTACGCCGGTATTCTAACGATTGAAACACAAATGAGTCGTCCCAGGGCCCTTGAGCTTTACAGGACAGTTGAGAAAACATTCATGCCCAGAGTTAAGCATGCGATTTTTCCTTCAGCCGTAGCAAAACGGGTGGTTGAAGAAGTGGTCACGGGAAAGCCAATTGAAAACGCTACGATTCTTCCGAACCCAATTTTTGTTCCAAAAACATATCGAAATAATTATTCCGGCACACCAGCCATAGCTTCCATTGGACGTTGGGCTAGAGTTAAAAACTTCCAAGCGTACTTTGAACTTCATCGAAAACTTCGTCGACAGCGATTTCCGCATCGCGCCTTCTTTGTGTCCGATCGACTTGTCGATGACACCAATGGTCCAAAGATGCCCTCAACTATCGAGATAGTTGATCCGATGTCGCAAGATAAATTGTGGCAATTTTACACTCATCTCAATCTACTTGTTGTTCCCTCAACTTTTGAGACATTTTGTAATGTGGCTGCGGAGGCCGTAGTTACCGGGACTCCGGTTTTAGTTTCTGAAACTGTTGGTTTTTCAGAAGTGCTCAAGGCTTTTGGTTTGGATAATATGGTCGTTTCTTCTTTTGAGGATATTGAATTAGTTGCCGAGCGGGCAAAAATTTTGGTTAAGGAGCGCGTACCGTTTTTTAAACGCCGCGCCATCGCCCGTTATTTGAATCCAAACACTGTCCACACCAAACTAATCCAAGTCCTAGAAGACGTTATCTCACAACACTAATCGACTAATCGGCTAACCGGCTACAGTCAAAATGCTATAATTCAACCAAGGAGGTATGGTTAACGAACTTTTCGCCGAGGTGGCCGCGGTAATTTTAACCGCTAGTGTCATTTCGCTTATTGCCTATAAGCTCAAGCAACCACTCGTGGTGGCTTATATTGTGAGCGGTATTGTGATTGGTCAAAGTGTCCTCGGCTTTGTTCGCTCGGCCGAAGTTTTTGAATCTTTTTCCTCGTTTGGCATCGCGTTACTGTTGTTTATCGTCGGCCTTAATCTTAACTGGCGCAATATTAAAGACGTGGGTGGTACAGCCTTGGCGGCTGGGCTCACGCAAATTACACTCTGTGCCGGCCTTAGTTTTGGGGTAGCTCGAATTTTAGATTTTGACCTTATTACTAGCGTTTTACTTGGCTTAATTCTTTCCTTTTCTTCCACCATCATCGTCGTTAAAATGTTGGCCGACAAAGAGGACTTGGACCGCCTTTATGGTCGAATAACAGTTGGCATTCTCTTGGTTCAAGATCTTACCGCTATGTTGGCGCTACTATTGCTTAGCGCTTACGCCGGTGGGGAAACACTGGCCGGTGTCCTTGGTTACTCATTACTAAAAGCAGTCGGAGCTGTAGCAGTTCTGGCCTTATTAGCCCGTTTTGTTGTGCCGCACCTTTTCCGTTATGCCGCTAATTCAGCTGAGCTATTATTTTTGACCGCTCTCGCCTGGTGCTTTGCTGTGGCATCGACCCTCCAATTTCTTGGTTTTAGTTTAGAAATTGGAGCGTTGCTTGCAGGTGTTACTTTGTCGGGCACTGGGTTTCAGCACGAAATTGAAACAAAAATCAGACCGTTACGCGATTTTTTTGTGGTGCTGTTTTTTGTCGTTCTCGGCACAACCCTTTCGTTATCAGTGAACGCCATCCGCGAAATCATTGTTCCCGCTGTGATTTTTAGTGCCGCCATTCTTTTTATTTACCCTTTGATTGTGGTCGCCATTTTGCGAGTCCTTAAACACCATCCAAGAACTGGTTTTATGCTAGGTACCACTATCTCGCAGGTAAGTGAATTTGCCTTCATTTTGGCCGGTGCATCTATTGGCGTAGGACTTTTAGCCCCAGAAATTTTGCCGCTTGTTACGAGCGTAGCCCTAATTACAATTACCGTATCTTCGTACATAACCGCTAACAACGAAAAATTATACGATTTTTTTCATAAACTTTTTCCTTTCCTTGTGTTGCGTGATGAAGACAGTGCCGATGCTTTTGATCAAGCGCCAACTGTTGTTTTGTTGGGTTATGACAAAATGGGCGAAACCATCTTGCCGATTGTTCAGCAACTAACAAAAGAATATTTAGTTATTGACATTAATCCTAGTGTTATTGAAAATTTGGAGCACCATGGCATTAAAGCCATTTATGGAGACGCCGGAAACCCAGAGCTTTTGAGGTATGCTCAGCTAAACAAAGCCAAAATGGTTATCTCGGCCATCCCTGACATGGCGGTCAACGAAGACATTATGGACTTTATGCAACATGAAAATTCCAAAGCCACATTGGTGGTCACGGTCAAAACATCAGACGAGGCTGCCAGGTGTTATGCCTTAGGCGCTACTTTTGTAATTGTGCCATCGGTTTTGGGCGGCGAACACTTTGGCCAATTGTTGAAGAAAAAGAAGACGGCCAAGTTGCAATGGGGTATGCTCGGTCGCAAGGATCGTGAATATTTTGGAGTGAAATAGTTATGGAAAACCCTGAACCGATAGTCACCGAACAAGCTGGGGCGAAAACTTCACCAGAGATTGGTCAACAAGAAATTGATAACCGATTTGAAGGCTGGCGTCAGTATTTTTTGAAAAACGGTTATCTTTCCGATGAAGGAGAAATAAAGTTTTTGTCTGATATTAGGCAAAAATTTTCTGATTTGACAGACGCTCACCTTGAGCAAATCATGAGCAAGCAACGAGAGATTTTTGAACAACAACCCACCGAAGAGATTCAAGGCTCAAAACCAGACATCCAAGACTCAAGACCCAAGACTCGAGACGTGAAAGACGTCGCAGAAGCACCGCCTGAACAAGAGTCTTCGGAAACGGATATTGATAAACTTCGTGAGGAATTGGTAGCTGATGGCCGGCTTGATGCGCAGGGGCGCTGGATGAGTGTTATTAAAGGCATGTCACGCCAAGAGCGAAAGCATATTTTGGACAAACAGAAGGCGGCATTTAATCAACAATTCACAGAGACAAAAGAGATTGGGGCTGATACGAGACCGCTTTTCGTAGCGGAGGAAACGAGAGTCACAGAAAAAATCGTAAAACCAGAAGTGGCTGCAGGAGCAAAAACTGAGTCGGTATTTGCTGACGTAGAACAAGAATTGGCTCTCGAAGCGCAAAGTGAAAAGGAGAAGAGCGAAGAAGGCGAATTTGTAGAAGGTGAGTGGTATAACCTGAACGTCAAAGGACAGCCGGTTGAGGTCAGATACATCGGTTTTGATCACGACTATAAAACTCTCAAATTTATCACTAAGGCCGGAATGCAAATGAATAAAAATTACTCATTTTCTAGATTGCTTCAAGAAACAGCCAACGGTGACGAGGTATACGCTTTGCGTCTTAAAAAGGAAGAGGCAACCAACATGCTCAAGGAAAAATCATCAAAAGCTGCCTAGTTATGCCTGAACAACCTATTCCTTATGAGCACTGGTCCCGTCCACCCAGACAGCCAGTTGTCCCAACCGATGAAGCGGCATTTGAGCGGGCTCGGGCTCAAGCGCTCGGTGAGATTGATAACCTGAAAGCGGCGCAATACATAGCCACTCAAGCCTACGAAAAAGCAATCACTCCAGACTCTGGCAAACCTGATCTTTCTAGGGGGCACAAATCAATTATTAAATATCTTCACGAGAATCCAGTCGTCGTAGCTCCTTCATTTGAGGTGCTGCGGAATCGTTTTGAGAATATAGATGATTTTGCCGAAGAAATTAGAAAAATAGAAGAAACAACGCGGGAAGACTATGGAAAGTTTATGATAGCCTTGCCGCTCGAGGTCATGCAAAAATGTCCAAATTTTTTAGCTTTACAAGAGATGCCGCTCGCCGCTACTGAACATATTGCCAACACCCTACGAGCCCACCTGCCGGAGGATAAGGATATTTTTGCAGACGAAGTCTTGACGGCTGAAGGTAAAGCAGGACAAGCTGCATCAGACGACACTGCGCTTGAAAAATATCCGCTTGACGAACGAGTGGCCAGTCGGTTTCTGTTTTTTGCTCAAATAGCCTCAGATATTGAGAAGGCTAAACAAAGCATTCGTCGAGCTAAACGAGATTCCTCAGATGGCATTAAGAAACAAGAAGTAGCTTAATTTTTATGGGAATTATTCGCGAGACCTACGGGTGGTTAGCTAGTAAAATGATGCCGCGCGGCGAGCGACAGAGTGTTCCTGATGCTAAGACAGAGCTCATGCCTGGCGCACCTCAAGAACAGCCGGGGGCTGATCAGCCCACTGAGGTTGAAGTCACCAAACACCATCCCGAGTCATCCGCTATTCGGGCGGAGCAAAGAAATACAACTATTGGGCGGATAGCTGAATATTTTGCTGAACGACCAACCTTTGCCGTGCAAGCAGTGCCGCGCGGCGAAATGGATGTTGAAGACAAGGTGGCGGTTGATTTACAGCTTAGAACTGAGTATGCAAAGTTCCTCGACGCCTTACCTGAAAACTTGCAGACATTGTTGCCAACCTACCCGCAATTAAAAGACATGCACGACCGAGATATTGGTGAGTTTGAGACCTTTATCCAGTCGAACGCACCGTCCCTAGATTTGGGCGAACAGATAGCTGTCCGATTTGGGGCCCTCGCTACCGGCGTTCAGGAACTTTGGTCAGGCGGCGCCCGGTTAGTTGAGCCCAATTCACCAAAAACAACAACAGAAGTTAACAAACAGAACCCAAGCTAAGGACCAGACAGCGCATAAAAATTTAGCTTGACACCGGTTAAATTGGCACTCTATAATATGGAGTGCTAATTTATATGAACGAACGTCAAGCACAAATTCTTCGCCTTATTGTGGATGAGTATGTTAGAACGGCGGAACCAGTGAGTTCAAAACAACTTTGTGAACGTTATAATCTGCCGTTTTCCTCAGCTACAGTACGTAATGACATGGCGGTTCTTGAGACCGAAGGATTTATCACCCAGCCTCACACTTCGGCTGGCAGAATTCCCACCGAAAAGGCTTACCGGCAATATATTGCCGCAGTTCGCCGACCTCGCCATATCAGGGTGCAAATTTTAATGCGTCCAGTGACCAAACAAATTTCGACACCTGAAGAGCGACTCCACCGAGTGGGTATGGCGCTCGCCGAAGCCTCTGATGAGGCTGTCATGCTAGCTACGAGCAGACCATGGAACACAACAGTTGGCATGGCCCATCTGTTACGAAAACCGGAATTTCGTACCCCGGACTCCATCCTAGGACTTGCTTCGACCTTGGAACAATTTGATCATGCCTATCAAGAACTTTTGAAAACTGCGCCCGAGAACGTGACCGTGCTCCTCGGTGAAGAGAGTCCCTTTGGCGAAGGGTTGTCGTCGATTGTGGTGCGTTTAAAGCTAGACTCCGAAATTAAAGGGGTCATGGGTCTGGTTGGCCCGCTACGCATGGATTACATGCGTAATATGGCGCTCATCAACAAAGCTAAATACATTCTTGAACACCCGGCGTTATGACGAACGACAACAAACAAAAAGAGACCCAGGACTCAAATAAGACTCTAAACTCTAGACCCGAGACCTTAGACACCCAAGACGAAAATGACTCGCGACAAACGATCAACGACGCTTCCATTCGTTCCGGAATAGCCCCTAGTAATTCGAGGGTCGACGAGCTTCAGTCCAAGTGCGATGAATACCTAGCGGGTTGGCAAAGGGCCAGAGCCGATTACGAGAATCTGCTTAAAACTCAAACACAGATACGGGCCGATGATCGTCGACATTTGACACTCGATTTAGCCGAGCGCTTGCTGCCGGTTATCGACAACTTCGGATACGTAATTAAGCACGTGCCAGACCTCACGGGATCAAATGACGAACTTAAGACAACCTTTGAGACCTGGTACCAAGGCATCGAGCACATTAGTCGGCAATTTACTGAAACGCTGTTATCTCTCGGTATTGAGCCCATTCCTTCACTTGGGCAACAATTTAACCCCCATCTTCACGAGTCTCGTGGTTCACGACACGAGGAAGGAAAAGCAGACGGAGTGGTGCTTGAAGAAATCATCAAGGGATGGAGGATGGGAGATATTGTTCTTAGACCTGCCAAAGTTATCGTAAATGAAATAGAAAAACATTAAGATATGCCAAAAATTCTCGGAATTGATTTAGGTACAACAAACTCATGCATGGCGGTTATGGAGGGTGGCCGACCGCGGGTAATTGAAAATAAAGAAGGCATGCGCACCACGCCCTCAGTCGTCGCTGTCACTAAAAGTGGCGAACGAGTGGCCGGTATGCCGGCTAAGCGACAGGCAGTGACTAACCCGCGTAATACGCTGTATTCCATTAAACGCTTGATTGGTCGGCGGTTTGTTGATTCTGAGGTTCAACGCGACATCAAACTCATGCCCTTCGAGATAATTAAGCGTGGCGAGGGTGTAGCGGTAAACATGGGTGGGCAAGAATATTCGCCGGAGCAGATTTCGGCCATGATTCTTCAAAAGCTCAAGGCTGATGCTGAAGAAAAGCTTGGCGAAAAGATCACCGAAGCGGTGATAACTGTTCCCGCCTATTTTGATGACTCACAACGCCAAGCCACCAAAGACGCCGGTGAAATTGCTGGCCTTAAGGTGCTACGTATTATCAATGAACCAACGGCGGCTGCCCTAGCTTACGGATTCGATAAGAAGGTTGGTCAAAAGATTGTGGTTTACGACCTTGGTGGCGGCACCTTTGACGTGTCTGTTCTTGATGTCTCCGAAGGCACGGTCGAGGTATTGGCCACGAACGGTGACACCCACTTAGGCGGTGATGATTTCGATCACACCATCATGAAATGGATTATTGATGAGTTCAAAAAACTTGAAGGAGTTGATTTATCGGGCGATCCACTTGCCATGCAACGCATTAAAGACGCAGCTGAACGGGCCAAAATAGAACTTTCTACAGCTCAAGAAACCGAAATCAATCAACCGTTCATTACCTCTGGCGCGGCAGGACCAAAACACCTCGTGCTTAAATTATCGCGCGCCAAGCTCGAAGAATTGGTGTCATCTCTCATCGAAAAAACCTTTGGACCGCTTAAGCAAGCGTTAAATGACGCTAAGTTTTCGACTAAAGATATCGGTGAAGTGGTAATGGTTGGCGGTATGACTCGCATGCCATTGGTGTTAAAAAAAGTTGAGGATTATTTTGGAAAAAAACCAAATGTTTCGGTCAATCCGGACGAGGTTGTGGCAATTGGCGCGGCGGTTCAAGCAGGAGTTCTTCAGGGCGACGTAAAAGATGTGCTTCTTCTAGACGTCACCCCCTTGTCGCTCGGCCTTGAAACAATGGGTGGCGTATTCACCAAACTGATTGAGCGCAATACCACAATTCCTACCTCAAAGTCACAAGTTTTCTCAACCGCGAGCGATAATCAACCAGCTGTAACTATTCGGGTTGCGCAGGGAGAGCGAACAATGTTCGCCGATAATAAACTTCTTGGACAGTTTGATTTGTCGGGAATTCCGCCAGCTCCTCGTGGGGTGCCGCAAATCGAGGTCAAGTTTGACCTTGACGCAAACGGTATTTTGCACGTTTCGGCCACCGATAGGGCCACTAGCAAAACGCAAAATATAACTATCACTTCATCGTCTGGATTGTCTAAGGACGAGATCGAAAAAATGAAACAAGATGCCGAGAAACACGCCTCCGAAGACAAGAACAAACAAGCGTTAATTGAGGCTCGTAACGCGGCCGAGTCGATGATTTATACTGTGGAGAAGCTGCTTACTGATTATAAGGACAAGGTCTCTGACGATGAACGAAAAGGGCTTAACGAAAAAATCGAAGCAGTAAAAAAGGTTAAAGATACCGAGGATCTTGAAAGTTTACGCCAGGCGACCGAAGACCTGTCTAAGGCAGCCCAGGGAATCGGCACTCGCTTGTATCAGGAACAAGCACAGGCTCAACCTTCCGCAGAATCACCAGAAGGTCCCAAGGATGCTGATTTTAATGAACACAAATAACTATGTCTCTCATTGCTTCGCTTAAGGCCATGTTCAAAAAAAAGAATAACTCCGACGAAAAGTGTTGTGCCCACGAACTTGTTTCCGAACAATTGACCGAAAGTTGTTGTGCTACCGGGGAAGTGTGCGCTAGTAATGACGGTTCGTGTTGCCAAAAAAAATAACGCCGTGTGGCGAGAAAGGATTATTATCAAGTTTTAGGCGTCTCGCAATCTGCCAGCCCAGATCAAATTAAGGCCGCCTTTCGTAAGTTAGCTCACCAATACCATCCTGATAAGGGAGGTGATGAAAAAAAGTTCAAAGAAATTAATGAAGCTTATCAAGTGTTGTCTGACCCAGACAAGCGGCGCAAATACGATCAGTTTGGTGCTGCTGACGGTACGGATTTTCCTGGTTTTAATGATTTTGGACAAGGTTTCGGCGGGTTTCAGGCCTCGGGATTTCAGGATATAGGGGACATTTTCGGCTCCTTTTTCGGGGGCCGTAGCCGTGTGTCGCGTGGCTCAGACATTGAGGTTAAAGTTCACCTAGCTTTTAAGGAAGCGATTTTTGGCGTGACCAAAGACTTTTCGCTCTATCGTTCGAGCAGCTGTAGCCGTTGCGGCGGTTCTGGGGCAGAACCAGGAACGAAGCTTAAAAACTGTGGCACTTGTGATGGTCATGGCGTAGTTACTCGTGTTCAAAGAACGCTTCTTGGGGCCATGCAGGTTAGAGTGTCTTGCGAAACCTGCCAGGGACGCGGCGAAATTCCTGAACAGGCCTGCAGTACTTGTCGAGGTAGTGGTGTGGTACGAGGCACTGGCACAGTTACGGTGAAAATTCCCGCCGGCGTTGAAGATGGTACGCGTATTCGTTTGCGCGGTGAGGGGGAAAATCCTGGGGCAGGCGGTGAAGTAGGAGATCTGTACATTCTGGTGCACGTTTCACCAGATCCTTTGTTTGTACGCCAGGGTAATACTTTGTATTCAACTAAAAAAATCGGCTTCACCCAGGCTGTTCTTGGCGATACAGTCACCGTCCAAACCGTCGATGGTCCGGTAAGTATGAAAGTACCGCCAGGAACACAAAGTGGTGAAGATCTAAGGTTACGAGGCAAGGGGGTGCCTACTGGGCGCGGTCGGGGCGATCAAATTGTTCGTATCCAGGTAGTTGTCCCAGCCAAAATAGATAGAAAAACAAGACAAATTATTGAGGATTTGCAATTGAGAGAGGATTAAAGGCTTGTTTTAATAATCAGCTTCTATTAAAATCTATAATCGTTAACCACATTTCCCGTGGTAACCGGAGGATTAATGCCAAAATCCCCTAATGATACCTGGTACTTTCCGCTTCAGACGGCGCGTCCAGGTGATTACTTTTTGGCTTGCCTGATCGTTTTCGGCGAAAACCGTTTAATCGCCGGATCGCTCATCCGGGGTTACGCCAACCAATTGGCACCGCGTTATCCCTGGATCGATGATACCTACCAGATTTCGTACTTCGATTTCCAGGGTGTTTCAAAACGAGTTATCGTACCCCTTAGGCGTATTGACCACGCCATGAACGAAGACGTGACGGGGGCTGTAGAAATCGTTGCCTTCAACGAGGGCATGAGCTCTGACGCGTGGTATGAACTCAAAAGTCGGGCTGTCGACGATGAGCGCCAGCTCATGAGGCTCATTGGGAGTTTGTTCGAGCCCACTGATCCTCTGGCCGTGATGAACAAGGTGTTCGTGGCCAAGCTTGATAACGGAACCGCGTTTATGTTCCGTGCTCGTGGACTCATGGCCAAGGGTAAGGAGGTTTGGATCATGAACGACGGCTACGTAGAGGACGAATGTGTCTATGCAGTCATCGTGAGGCCGCTTGAGAGCCTTGAAAGGATGCGTCTCCTCATGAAAAATAGGCCCTCAGTTTGGAATCAGGTGACTGGTAGCATCTCGCTCCTCTAAGGCAACATAGTTCACTATTTGTTCGTTTACCGCTCGACCAAACAAGGAAGAGCGGTTATACTTACTTGTCAGGTAACAATATTACATTTTAGGGGTAAATTTACACTGTTTACCGGTTATGGCTACGAACTTTGCCTCATTTTATGACCAGCATTTCGACGCGGTGTACCGTTTCGTCTACTTTCGTGTTTCACAAAACAGGGCAGTGGCCGAAGACCTGACTGCGGATGTCTTTACATCTGCGCTCGAGGCCTTCGACCGCTTTGACCCTGAGCGGGGCGCTAAAGCCTGGATCATGACCATTACTCGCAACAAGGTGATCAATTATTGGCGAGACAAAAAGGAAAATGTAGATTTAGAAGATATAGCATTCAGTCTCGAGGGAAGTGATGGAGCCAAAGTCGCTGAAAAAGCTGATGATGTTCGCAAGCTCAATGACGGCCTGCGGAAACTGAAGCCGCTTGAACGAAGTTTAGTGGAACGCAAATATCTTCTCGGCTTTCGTTATAAAGAAATTGCTACTGAGTTTGGTAAAACACCAGGTGCTGTGCGGGTGGAAACTCACCGTGCCATGAGAAAACTTAAAACATTACTTAGTTCCCTTAAGTGATATGTTCAATCGTCGTTTGTTTAGTCACCTTGCCAAGGCCAGCGCGCCTTCACAAGAGTTTAAGGCTGCACTTAGAGTTAAACTGTTAGGACAGGCTTATCCGCGTCGATCGGCGGCGGCTTATCTGCAATACTCGGGAAGTGTGATGATCTTGGCCCTCGCAGTAATTTTCGGCCTGGGCGGTTATGCTTACGCTTCGCCATCAGTCCATGAAGAGTCAACCCTTTACCCGCTCAAATCCTCGCTTGAGCATCTTGAGGCTCGTTTTCATAAAGATCCCCTAGCCAAAGAACGTTTTGAACAACGTTTGCAATACAAAAGACTTGAGGAAGTGCGATATTTTTTGGGCCATCACCCTGAAATTTCTGATCGTACCCTGATTGAACTCAGGGAACGAGTAAAGGCCCTACCAAGTCACAGCCCAGAAAAGCAAGAGCTTCTTAGGAAGATTGAAGATAGAATACAGGGAAATAATTGACTTTTTCTTAAAATTTTGCTAGTTTTAGGTTAGGAGGTTCTTTCATGCCTATTCACTCTGTTGATGAGGCCATGCGCTTAGCGGCCTCAGTTCCACCAAAGTGGCACAACAATGAATGGCAACGAAATGAGCAGGCTAGAAATCTTGAAGCAGCACTTCATCTCGCTCTCGTCACCATGTGTCAGCTAAGAAGTGATACGGAGTCCAAGGGTGCCGAGATCGACGAGGCAGTCTGGCGTTCCTGGGCTCTTGAGGGACTCTATGACGGGCTAAACATTGCCCAGTCTGTCAGTGCCTCGCCGGTTCAAGCCATTAATCCGGACGAAGGTCACCGTTCTGACTACGGCTGGCTCGTACATATCGAGGACCTCCTTTTGAAGGTGGTAAAACGCAGACCCCGCCTGGATGAGCACAATGCCTGGCGTGCTCGTCACGGAACGTGTGCCGTGAGGCGGTTTGGACAACAAGTGATTCGTGAAATCGAGGACGGCGTTCTCAAGGCCTACGCTCATACCCTTACTGCACGGGCTGAAGTGCGTCAGGCGCCAATTCGCTTGGGTTGTGCCAAAACGGCCCTCGCGCTCTGCGATTTTGGTCTACTTGTGCGGTTCGCCACCTCGGACTCAAGTGACCAATTTGTAAAGAACTGCTATCGGACGCCACTCACCTCCGAGACAAAAGATCGACTGAGCGTCATTTTCGAACCCCTGGAACAGGCGCTAATCAAGGTTCAGCCGGTCCTGTCTTAAGATCAATCCCCGACGTTGCGTAAGCATCGACCGGGGATTTATTGTTGATTTATTTTATAAAATATACTAATCTAGTACGTCGACCAAAGTCAGGAGGGGCCATGGAACGACTTCAATACTTTGAGCGGTTCGATTTCACCGAACCAGGTGATCGCCTGCTCCTTGAATTACTTGATTCGGCGCACCACTTTACTACAACTGAGGCCGACTGGGAGCGGTCACGTTCCAGAAAAGTAAGGATGCGTGCTTTCTGGGCCGCGACACATTCGTTGATTCTCTTGTATGCTTTCCTCCTCGTGTTCTTAACCGACGCTACGGCCTGCCTGGCATTTGCCGTTACGTTTGTCATGGCGCCGTTCATCTCTGGTAACCTGAACGAGATAAAAAAGGCTCGCCAAGCTTCATTTAAAGAGGAACCGTACGATTCGCGCGCCCAGTTCTTTGTTGATCTTAGAGAAGAGATCAACCGTTGGAACGCTGAACTGCCGGTTCTAAACAGCATCGTCCACGCAGTTCAGACTCACGATGTGCCGTATGGACTCGTGGCGGCTCGGCTAAAGGCGGCCAAGGAGCGATACACGGCCATCAATAAACGATTGCGCTTGGCGCGTTACGAGGCCACGCTCGGAAAAATGGGCAGCTGTCGTTCTACGGTCGAACTTGCGCCTGAAAAACTGTTGGCTGAGTTCGTAGAAAACGATGAGATCATGAGAGGACTGTTCATGGTCGTGGAGCCAGAGAACGAACCGCTCCCCTTGGTGGACGAAACACCGCCGTCACTTATTCCTCTCGATCCCTCGCGACGCCGCAACCGTCAGTCCGAGTGATCCGTACCCGTCCCACGTGTGGGGACGGGTGATTTTCTTTTTAGATTAGCCGTTGTACCCTGTGAGCACTATGCGCCCGATTCAACTTACGAATACTCTCGGTCGACGGAAGGCGTTGTTTACTCCGATTGTAAAAAACGAAATCAAGATTTATACCTGTGGCCCGACGGTGTATGACCGAGCCTCAATCGGTAACTTCCGATCATATGTTTTTGCTGATGTCCTGCGACGTATGTTTGAGGTGAATGGCTACAACGTCACGCAAGTCATCAATATTACCGATGTCGGCCACTTGGTGGGCGACGGAGATGAAGGTGAAGATAAACTCGAAAAAGGTGCTCGACGTGAAGGCAAGACTGCCTGGGATGTAGCCGCCGAATACACGAAATTATTCCTAGCCGACATGCAGCGCTTGAATATCAAGACGCCGCACGTCATGCCCAAAGCGACAGATCATATTGTAGAACAGATCGAAATGATCCGGGCCATGGAAGCGAAGGGTTTTACTTACAAAATCAGCGATGGGGTGTATTTCGACACCTCCAAACTTGCTGATTACGGCAAGTTATCAGGTCAGAAGACCGAAGAAAAAGAAGAAGGGGCGCGGATTGGCGTCAATAAAGAGAAGCGACATCCTGCCGACTTTGCTCTATGGAAATTCTCGCCAGGCGACGGTAAGCGCCACATGGAGTGGGTATCACCGTGGGGCAAAGGTTTCCCTGGTTGGCATATTGAGTGCTCCGCGATGAGTGAAAAATATCTCGGCCTGCCCTTCGACATTCACACCGGTGGTGTCGACCACATTGCGGTTCACCATGAAAACGAGATCGCCCAAGCCTCGGCCGCGCGGGGCGTCATTGAGGCAAACTGGTGGCTCCACAACGAGTTCCTGCAGATTGACGGCGGTAAGATGAGCAAGTCTCTCGGCAACACCTATTCACTCGACGACCTCAAGGCGAAGGGTATTTCTGCCATGGCCTTTCGTTACTTCATTCTCGGCGCTCACTACAGAACTCCTTTGAACTTCACATGGGAGTCGGTTGGTGCGGCTCAGAATGCGCTCAATAAACTTATCGATCTTGCGCGTGGCTGGGATAAGCCCGAACAAGTGGACCAGAAAACTGTCGAGAAGTTTTTCGATCACTTAAACGATGATTTAGACACCCCGGGTTGTTTAGCAACTCTTTGGGACCTCGTTAATGACAAAAACATTCCTTCCTCGACGAAAGCGGCTACGGTTTTGGAGTTCGATAAGGTGTTTGGACTGATGCTTAATGATGTTGTTGCTAGGCCCTTACAGATCCCCGAGCAGGTTCAAAAACTCCTTGCTGAGCGTGAGGAGGTTCGTAAAGCCAAAAACTGGCAGCGTTCTGATGAGATTCGTGATGAAATTTCTAAGTTTGGGTTTG
>CAYJQH010000013.1:0-13632 GCA_964372415.1 uncultured Gammaproteobacteria bacterium
TTGGTTAGGCAATTCTTTCGTCTTGGGAATTAACCCCTCGTATTCACTCGGGGTGTGGGATTTTCCTTTGTAGAGCCGTGATATACTAACCCCGCAATATGGATTCCCAGTCGTCTTTAAGACGATGCTGGTCTCGGTTTAGCGGTAAGTTTCCGCGAATGGCGCTTTTGGCGTTTGTTTTTGCGTTAGTAGGTATCGCTTACGTGCAAAACTTTGCATACGCACAGAGTTTTGCAAGTTTTTTTAACGCACCGGCGCAATCCATCCTTGCTCAATGGATTTTAACCGCCATGGCGGGAGTAATAAATAATATTACTGCAGCCTTGGGTAGAGGAGTGCTTGTTTTAATTGAAGCCATCGTTGTTCCAATTTTGCAATATAACGCTTTTTCCTCAAGCCACACCATTGGTCTTGGCTGGTCACTCGTGCGCGACGTCGTGAATATGGGCGTTGTCATCGTGCTACTTTACATTGCTATAACCACCATGGTGGGAGTTGCCTCAAAAAATTGGCAACAAAGTTTGCCGCAGCTCTTTTTGGCGGTCGTTCTACTCAACTTTAGTCGCACCATCTGCGGTCTGCTAATAGACGTCAGTCAGGTTGTCATGTTTACTTTTGTAAATGCCGTTCTCGACATTGCTGCCGGTAACTTCGCGCAGCTCCTGGGATTGCAGAGTTTCGGTCAGTTTTCTACAAATTTTACCAACAACGTAGCTCTTGGAACTGATATTTTGACGGCTTCGGTTGCTCTCGGTGCGGCCTATCTACAATTTGGACTTTACGCCGCGATTTTTGCCATCATGTTGCTTCTTGCTCTGGCTTTCATTTATCGCATTATCGTACTTTGGATTCTGGTCATCATGTCGCCCATAGCCTTCTTTTTGTATGGCCTACGACCGCTTGGCATTGGTGGTGGCGCTTGGGGTAATTGGGCGGGCAAATTCTCAGGTGCTCTTGTCATGGGACCAATGCTTACCTTTTTCCTCTGGCTGTCCCTGGCGGCTGCTTCTTCGGGATCTATCGTAAGTTCAGAAACTTTCCCTGTACCAAAAGAGCCAAGTTCTTACGGTTTGCCGCTCGCCATTCTTGAATCGCACAATATAACCGGCCTTTTATTGGCGTTAGTTTTGCTTGTTGTTGGCATGCAGCAGGCTGCTTCCTCTGCTCAAGCTGTGGGCGGCTGGGCCGGCTCGCTAATTAGCGAGCAGCGTGGCAGAAGTATTGTTGGCGGTTTAGTCGGTGCACCTGTTCGCTACGGAGCACGCGTAGCCAAAAAACGCGTGGCACCGCCAGTTACCGCAGGAGTTGGTCGAGCAGCGATACGCGCAGGGGAGTTTGCTACGCGCACAGGTGTTCCAGGATTAGGGGCGTTGGGTGCAGGGTTGGTTACTGCAGGTGGTGCCGTTCAACGCTACGGTGAGAAAACACAGGAAGCTGAAAGAAAAGTATTGGCTGAGAAGGTTGCGAACTACACTGATGACGAACGTCTAGCCAATATTCGTAGAATTTCAGCTCCTGGTTATAAGGGAGCTCTGACTGAAAAAGGACGACTTGAAGACGAACAAATACTTTTGCGATATGGCAGTAACATCGGCGATCGCATAAAGGCTGGTAAAAACATGAGTGATGATGAGAAGGCTAAGATGAATGAGCGTACCATGAGGTTCCTTGAAAATAATCAGGGGTTAATTGCTGATGCTCAGCGGCCGGGGGTAAATAAATTCAAAAGTCAGCAATTACATCAAGTTGGTATTACAAATAGAAAAACAGACTACGATAAAAATGTTCTTGATGATGAGCAGATGAAAGAAATCAAGAAGTTTGTTGATTCTGACGATTATAGTCCACGCGTACTTAGCAAGGAGGCTATAGCTGACGTTAATGTTCGTACTGTTTTGGATAAGAAAGTTTCAAGAACACGCAAGAATGATGGCGATACCTTTACAGAAATTTCGGAACTTGAAGAGATTCGTTCTGGTGCTCGTGGCAAACAGCTTCAGGAATGGCTTGAGGAGATTGAAAAAGGAACAATTCCGCCACCTTCTAGTTCAACTACTCGGCCAAAAGCATCACGTCCTACCAAGCCAAAGAAAGGCGGCGGGGGATCAAGTGGTGGCGGTAGTTCTGGCGGAAGCAAAGGCAGTGGTGGTGCAGGCGGCCCAGGCCCAGGATCAGCGCCACCTACGGGTGGTACTCCGCCCGTCACTCCTACAGGTACCGGGGGAGGTACTTCGGCTTCGCCACGAGCTTCAAGTCCAGTTGTATCTGCATCGGCGGCATATGAATCGACCGAAGAAGTTACGGCCGGATCACCGCCAATCGCAACTCCTACCCCACGTCCTCCCACCCGTCCGCCGTCTCCGAGTGCCTCAGCGACGCCTATTAAGGTTAAAGCTTCCGCACCGGCACCTGCACCGACAGCCAAACCCACCCCACCTCCAAATATCGCCGCCGACATTTCTCCCGTGGCTGAGAGGAGTTTTGTACCGCCAAAACGCGATAGCGACGCACCACCACCACCACATATCGCCGCCGACATTTCTCCCGTGGCTGAGAGGAGTTTTGTACCGCCAAAACGCGATAGCGACGCACCACCACCCCCACCGCCGGATTTCAATTAACACCGAGCGGTTAGCTGTTAGCTTTTAGCTAGCCATTAGCAGTTAGCAATTAGAAACCCTAAAGGCTAATAGCTAAAAGCTAGCTAACAGCTAAACGCTAAAAGCTAGTTATGGCTTTGGCTGACCTAATGGAAAACAAACAAGTCAGCGACCTTCTTCTTGACCCGAAAATTTACGACACCCTGGAGAAGATCGCGCAGACGCATAATATTCCAAGCGAACGCTCGGAAGAGTTTTTGGATTTAACCGAGGCCGTCATGGATGAGGTGATTCCAATTAAAGACATGCCGACTGTTCTCGCCGAAGCCTTTGATCTTTCAGAAGAGGCAGCCAAGAAGCTCGCTGCTGACATTTCTGGTGCTCGGCTTTTGGCTTTTTCCTCGATTTATCCTGAGATTGAAACTTTAATCAAAGACTGGGGTGGAGATATTTTGCAATATCCTAAAACTCGTATTGTTAAAGAGAGAATCTCAGCCAACAAGTTGGCTGCTCGCGTACTCAAAACGGCCGACATCACCATTCCAGAAACTAGCGTAAAACGTTTTGGTTTTCTGCTTTGGGAACTCTCGACCAAGAAACGAACTCCCGAACAGTTTAGGGAATTTTTGGCTCGGCGCACGAATGCTGGAGGCTTGGGGCTTGCGAGCGAAAGTGTAGACAAACTGTTTGTGGCTGCCGTTAAAGAACGCAATTTCGTCGAAGTCGTTGATGAGGATTCACTGACTCCGCATTTGGCGAAGCCAAATTTGAGCGCAACAGAGAAGGCGCGGCAGCCCGTGCCGCAGAAAAAAATAGACTCACAAAAGTCTGTGACCGAAACCAGAGATCCCTCGCCTTCGCTTGGGATTAGTCAAAAGGCCGCTGAAGAACACCCTGAACTTGCGGTAGCAAAACAAAAGGTGGATAAAGTGGTGAAAAAATTAGCCATTGAACCTGAAGAGGCTTTGGCTAAGGCTATTGAGATAGCAGTTGAGTCGGGTCGTTCGTCGCTCGGGGAAGGCTCGATTTCGGAAAAGCTATTCCGTGATATTGCCGAAAAAGCTATTCGCGGAATTCGCGATTTATATCAAACACGTGACATTCTTGAACAAGGCAATAAGCTCGCTGGCAAGCGCTTAGCGGCACTTCTAGAAGCTACTAAGAAAGGGATTGAGACGTATGAGCAGGCGGGAGGTGTTACCGAAGAACCGTTAATTGCTAACGAACAGTCGGCAGTTGTTGCGATCGACGAAGCAAAGCTCCTTGATAAACGTTTTGCTAAATTGGCCAAGCGAAAACCAAGTGAATCAGTTGAGCCAATCATGTCTGGGGCTCGTGTGAGCGCCTTTAGAACATCTGAAGAAGAATTTAGTTTACAAGCTAAAAAACTTGGACTTGAAGTTGCCTCGCTCGAACGACCTGAGCCGGCACGAACCGAGCTAACGATGGGCAGTGTGCCTATTGCTCAGCAAAAAGGTCAGCGCAAAGTGATTGACGTCGTGGCTACACGGCGTCTGATGGGGCCGGTTGAGCAACTTGGCGCCATGTCGCCCGCCGATTTTCGTCGACTCTCAAGTAATGCCGCTGAAGCTGCTAATCGAATTGAAGATCAAATTTCCTCGCTGGCTGCCACGGCTTACGAAGAACGAGTTAAGGGCATCGAGGCTTGGCGCAGGAGCCCCATGAATCAGCTATATTTGACTATGGCCGAAGAGGCCTTGGCACAAGGCGCGTCTCTCCCTGAAGTGAGCAGTCGCCGCCGAGCTGCCGGACAGGAAGCCTTAAGTCCGGCTGAGATAAAGGCGATCATTGCCCTCAACGCGAAAATACGTTTCTAAACCCGTACTACCGAGCGTTTAGCGGTTAGCTTTTAGCTAGCTCTTAGCAATTAGCGGTTGGTTTCTAAAGGCTAACAGCTAATGGCTAGCTAACCGCTAAAAGCTAACAGCTAGTGGTATAATTTCGGTACATGCCAGGACGCACGCAATTCGTGGTTCCACAATTTTTGGACGTGGAAGCAAAGATTATCGGACCGATTACGGCCCGGCAGTTTATTATCATGCTCGCCACGCTCCTCGCTGAGTTTTTTATTTATCGAATTTTCTTGAACCTGTTATTTGTTATCGGTCTCGGGGTGCCGGTTCTCGTTATTGGTATCGCCTTCGCCTTCGCCAAAGTAAACGGTCAGCCATTCCATTATGCGGTCATTAGTTTTGTGCAAACACTGCGTCGGCCTATGCGACGGGTTTGGGACAAAACTCTAAGCGACGCGGACATTAGGGTATACCTTAAAAAAGATAAAGTTGCGGAGGCAGTGGTTATACCCACCAAACCACCGCTTGAACAATCTCGTTTGTCCGAGCTCGCATTAGTGGTAAATACTGGCGGAGTATACAGGTCCGAGGAATGATTTTATGACACAAACCAAAAATAAACTTGCTAAACCAAAAGGCGGACCGCCAACCCAGAGGTATTTAGATATTGCCGAAATTAAAGAGGATGTGGTGGTACTTAAAGATGGCACACTCCGGGCCGTGCTCATTGTTTCAAGTATTAACTTTGCCTTGAAAAGCGAAGATGAACAGCAAGCCACAATTCAGGGTTACATGCAGTTTTTAAATGGCCTTGAACACGCTATTCAAGTGGTGGTGCAGTCACGACGCATGAATATTGATGCTTACCTGCTGCGCCTTAAACAACAAGAAGACACTATCGCGAACGAGCTTTTGAAAACACAAATTCGCGATTACATGTCATTCATCAAGGAGTTGGTTGAGCTTGGCGAGATCATGCAAAAACAATTTTTTGTAATTATTCCTTTTGATCCTTTAGAAAGCAATGAAAAACGAAAGAGCTTTATGACCCGTTTGTCGGCGGCTCTATCGCCAGCTAAAATTATCAAGCTTAACAAAAAACAGTTTACTGAACGACGTGAAGATCTCATGCGGCGCGTAGCCACGGTCTCATCTGGGCTTCAGAGCATGGGGCTGCAAATTGCCATGCTCGATACTCAAGGATTGATTGAGCTTTATTACAACGTGTACAACCCGCAAGTACTAGACACCCAAAAATTATCCGACGTAAGTAAACTCCAGGTTGAAACCAAATTTTAGAAGCTATGGCTTTTGACATTAATCAGCTTAAAAAACAACAGGTCGCGGCCTCTAAAGCGGTTCGTAAGTTAACTGATAAGGAGCTTAAGCAACTCGCTGAAAAAACGACTCTTGAGGAGGAGCGCATATACCGGCGGGGCACCGTATCGGTGCGTGACCTAGTGGCGCCAGCCGCCTTTGAGGTCCAGCCCACGCACCTCGTGTTAGGCGACATATTTTGCCGTACGCTGTTTGTTACAACTTACCCGCGTTATGTTGGCATCGGTTGGGGAGCGCCGATTATCAACTACAAAGGAGCTATTGATATTGGCATGTTTTTTTACCCCATTAAGGCAGAGGTAATTTTAAAACAGCTGCGTGATAAGACGGGTGTTTTGGAAGCGCAAATTGTAAGCGACAGCGAAACCGGTAAGCCACGCGATCCCATTCGCGAAACTGCTTTGCGTGACGTTGAACAATTACGTGATGATCTCACTCAAGGCATTGAGCACTTCTTTCAGTTTGCTTTTTACGTCACTATTTACGCCAAATCCAAAGACGAACTTGATAAACGGACCGAGGAGATCGAGGCTATTTTTGGGAGTAAATTAATCTACACCAAGCGCGGTTTTTACCAAACCGAGCAGGGTTTTAACTCAACTATTCCGCTTTGTAACGACGAGCTCCTCATTACTTTTAACATGAACACCTCGCCGATCGCCTCGTCGTTTCCGTTCATCTCGTCGGACGTCACAAGTGACAACGGTATTTTGTACGGCATCAATCGCCACAACAACTCGCTCATTTTATTTGACCGATTTTCTCTTCAGAATGCAAACGCCGTCGTCTTTGCTACTTCTGGTGCTGGAAAAAGTTACACCGTGAAACTTGAAATTCTTCGCACCATGATGTTGGGCACTGATGTTATTGTGATTGATCCCGAAATGGAATATCGCCAACTGACCGATGCTGTTGGGGGAACGTATATCAACGTGTCGCTCGCCTCTGAGGCCAAAGTTAATCCTTTTGACTTGCCACGCCCCAAAGGCGAAGAGTCATCAGTTGAGGATATTTTAAGGAGCGCTGTCATCACCCTCAAAGGCCTTCTACGTATCATGATTGGCAAGCCGTTAGGACAAAGTAATGTTGTCGGCTTCACTCCGGAAGAAGACAGTATTTTAGACCGGGCTTTACTTGAAACTTATGCCAAAAAAGATATTACTGCCGACCTGCCAAGCTTAGCAAATGTTGCGGATTACCCAATTCTTGACGACCTAGTTGATGTCCTTGAAGGCATGCAAGGTGCAGAAAATTTAGTGGCGCGCCTACAAAAGTTTACGAGCGGAACTTTTTCTGGACTATTAAACTCGCCGACCACGGTTGAGATGCGCAACCAGCTTGTGGTGTTCTCGGTGCGCGATCTTGAAGACGAGCTGCGGCCGATGGCTATTTACACCATTGTTAACTACATTTGGAACGTGGTGCGCTCAGAGCGTAAGAAACGCGTCCTAACCATCGATGAAGCCTGGTGGCTCATGCAGAACGAAGACTCGGCTAAGTTTATTTTTGCCCTAGTCAAGCGTGCTCGCAAATATTACCTTGGAGTAACAACAATTACCCAAGATGTAAATGACTTTTTGACTACGCAATACGGCCAGGCGATTGTTACTAACTCAGCGCTCCAAATTCTCCTTAAACAATCCCCGGCGGGTGTTGAGGTTATTGCTAAAACGTTCAATCTTACGCAAAGTGAAAAGTATCTATTACTTGAGGCCGCGGTCGGTGAGGGAATCTTTTTTGCCGGGCAAAAACATGCAGCTATTAAGGTTGTTGCCTCCTACACCGAGGATCAGCTCATTACAACAAACCCCGAACAGCTTCTCCAGATCGAGCGAGCCCGGGAAGAGTTTCAAAAGTCATTATCAGGTAAACAGGAAGTATGAACCGTCGAGCTATTGAAATCATCGTTGCGAGCGTAGTCCTTTTGGGGCTTGTATTACTTGTTTTGTTTTTATTGACCCGCGGTGATAAGCCACCTGCTCCCGCGCCAACGCCCGAGCCACAAGTAACGAGCGGGATGCCAGAAGTAAATCCTGAAGACGTACCGCCGCCTGCCGTTGTCTCGGCGCAAACAGTAGCTAGAGTTTTTGTAGAACGTTTTGGCAGCTATTCATCGGAATCTGATTTTGCCAACGTTGAGGACGTTATCGCACTTGCAACACCATCCTTTGCTATTGAACTAGAAAATGTTCTTGCCGCTGAGCGTCGAGCTTCTGTAACCGGCGGAGCATATTATGGTATTTCGACCTTTGTTATCTCTTCCAAAGTACAGTCGGAAAGCGAGACCGCTACCACGCTTTTTATTACCACCCAACGCCGTGAATCGGTCGGTAGCCCGGGTAATACCACTACTCGCTACCAAGACATTGAGGTAAGTCTTGAGAAGGTAGACGAGAACTGGTTGATTGCTGATTACACATGGAAGTAGCAAAGACAGTTTTAGACGCCTTTTTTCCGCGCTTTTGTGTCCGTTGCGGGAACGAAGGAGCGCTTTTCTGTTCGTTGTGTCGAGGTCAGTGGCCGCTCACACCACCCCCCTCTACCCATGAACACGTAGCTGCCTTTGCTTACGGCAATCCAGTGGTGCGCGATCTAATAAAAGCTTGGAAATATGATTTTGATCAAAGCGCTTGGTTGACGCTCCGTGAGACCGCAAAACCAATTTTAATCAAGGTGCAACATCTCATCGGTTCTGGTAGTGCGGTAATCGTGCCAATTCCTTTGAGTCCCTATCGGCATCGGGAGCGGGGGTTTAATCAGGCTTTGGCTATTGCTCGTTGGCTTGGTGAGGAACTTAAACTGCCTGTCTTAGACCTTCTCGATCGCAAGCATCGTCGGGTGCCTCAGGCTGACCTCACGCACACGCAGCGTCTAGAAGCCATGAATATTACTCCATTTCAGATAACAGAAAAACGCGCTTCAGAGATTTTTTTCAATTCAGTCCTTATTGTCGATGATGTTTATACAACCGGAGCCACTATTACGTCAGCTCGACGAGTTCTGCTTGCTCACAAGGCTGAACGCGTAGTAAGCTTCACTTTAGCCAAAAGTTAAGCCTGCTTATGAAAAACTGGACCGCGCCACTTGTTTTCTTGGTCTTAGTTGTGGTCGCTATACTTGCGATTATTTTTTTGTCAGGCAAGGCAACTAACGATGAAAGTAAATTTCACATAGTTACTACTTTTTATCCTTTAGCCTTTGCGGCTCAAGAGTTAGGCGGTGATAATGTAAAGGTAACTAACCTGACTGCCGGCGGTATCGAGCCCCATGAGTTTGAGCCTACGCCTGGCGATATTATAAAAATGCAGGCAGCTGATTTGTTGATTGTCCTTGGCGAACTTGATGTTTGGGCGAACGACGCAGTAGAGGCGCGTCGAACTCAAGGTAAGGCGACGATAGTCGTGCGAGAATCTATACCGATGGTGATTGATGACCCTCATGTCTGGCTTGATCCCATTTTGTTCCAAGACATAGCGCGCCTGATCGCCGAAGAACTTAACTTTCAAGCAGACGAAATATTAAGCAACCTAGCTCATCTGGACCTTCAGTACCAAGAGCTTAAAACCTGTGAACGAAATGATATTATTGTGGCACATGACGCTTTTGGCTACTTAGCTCATCGTTATGACTTTGTGGCCCATGCGGTGAGCGGTATCACGCCAGGCGACGAGCCTTCAGCTCGTGATTTGGTAAGGCTCACCGATCTCGCCCGTGACCTCGAAGTCCAAACAATTTTCTTCGAAGAAACCGCCAGTCCGGATTTGGCTCAAACCATTGCTGACGAAGTCGGAGCAAAAACTGACGTAATGTTCACACTTGAATCATTGAGTGATGAGCAGATGAGCGAAGATTACTACTCACTTATGGGACGAAATTTTGATAAACTAAAGGCTGAACTTTGCCGCTAAGCATGACTGAAAAGAAACCAGTAACTATAGTCAAGGTTGAAAACGTGGCGTTCGCCTACGGTAAGAACGTTATTTTAGATCATATAACCTTTAATGTGGTGAAAGGTGATTACATCGGCATTATCGGGCCTAATGGGGGAGGAAAAACGACGCTCATAAAAATTATGCTTGGCTTACTCGTACCAACACACGGCCAAGTTACATTGTTTGACGAACCGATTCAAAAAGCCAAAAAGCGTTCCGAAATCGCTTATGTGCCGCAATATTTAGCCAACGATATCCGTTCTTTTCCGGCCACCGTGCGAGAGGTCGTAATGAGCGGTTCGGCTAAGCCACGAGCCAATGTGATAAGCAAGGCGCTTAAAATGGCCGGTATTACCGAACTCGCTAAACGCCGCGTCGGCGAGCTTTCTGGCGGCGAACGACAACGTGTTCTCATTGCTCGCGCCTTGGCGGCGGAGCCGACTGTGTTGATTCTTGATGAACCAACGAGCGCTATTGATGTTGCCGGGCAAGAGGATTTTTATGACTTTTTGCGTAAACTTAGCAAACAAGGTCTCACTATTATCATTGTTTCGCACGATGTTGATATCATCGCCCACGAAGTCGATACAGTGCTTTGCTTGAACAAACACTTGGTCTGCCACGGTCCAACCGAGCAAGTCCTAACCGAACACGCCTTGGAACGAGCTTATGGTAAAAACGCCAAGATTCTCCATCAGCATTAAACTCGCTCTCGCTTTCGGGTGCTTGGTTTTATTTTTGCCATTCTTTTGCGCACGAGCACAGACGCTTGAGATGCCGACTACCGACTACGCTCGAGCTAAGGTGCTTGAGATCGTTTCTGAAGATCCAAAACTAGACTTTGGCTTTGATGAGGCGCAGCAAGTAATCAATTTGGAATTTTTAACCGGTCCCCGTGACGGCTCGGTAACGACAATTGAATACACTATTTCGGCCTCCGCTTTTGAGAGTCAAAAACTCAAAAAAGGAAACAGAGTAATTATTGCCACGGTGCATGATTCTACCTTCTCTCAAGATTATATTTTAGATAAATATCGTTTGCCCTGGGCAGTAGTGCTCACCACAGCTTTCGGTATTCTGGCGGTTGCTCTTGGTCGACGCAAAGGATTTGGGGCGCTTGTTGGACTCGCGATTAGTCTAGGCGTGATTACGCTCCTCGTCGTGCCGTGGATCATTCGTGGCGGCAGCCCCTTACTAGCCTCGGTTAGCGGCGCTCTCGTGATTAGTGTAGTAAGCATGCTGCTAGCTCACGGTACGGCTAAGCGGACACAATTGGCCCTAGGGGCAACGCTTGGCACTTTGGCGTTAGCGGTTATTCTTTCTCTCCTTAGCGTTGCCCTAGTTGGACTCACAGGCGGCGGCAGCGAAGAAGCGATTTATTTGCAGATCGGATATTTATCCGGTATTGATCTTCGCGGCCTCCTCCTTGGAGGAATTATTATTGGCGCCCTCGGTGTACTTGATGATGTAACTACAGCGCAGGTCGCCGCGATTGAAGAAATTCACAAAGCAAATCCAGCCTTGTCGCGATCTGAGTTGTACCGTCGTGGCCTCTCAGTGGGACAAGAACACATCGCCTCACTCGTTAACACTCTGATGCTGGCTTACGTCGGCGCTTCCTTTCCGCTTTTTTTGCTTTTTTCTATGCCCGATCATCCGCCACTTTGGATTGTTTTAAATGGCGAAAATATTCTTGAAGAGGTGCTGCGTGGTTTGGTTGGCGGCGCGAGCCTCATGCTTGCCGTACCGATCTCGACCGCCTTAGCTGCAATCTCATTTGGTCGCAAAGAATAGTATGCTCGACATTCTACGTTACGATTTCATGCAACATGCTTTCTTGGCCGGATTAATGATTGCCATTGCGGCTCCGCTCTTGGGTGTCTTTCTGACCGTTCGTCGCCAATCGCTCATGGCCGATACACTCTCCCACGCCGCTTTAGCCGGGGTCGCGATAGGAGTGCTTTTGGGGGTTGATCCCTTGGCCGCCGCTCTAGTTACGGCGCTAGTGGTTGGCCTGGTCCTTGAAAAATTACGGGGCGGTGGGCGTTTGCCAAGCGATGCGCTGCTCGCTCTTGTTTTATCGGGTAGCCTAGCTTTTGCTGTTGTCGCGATGAGCGCCGCCGGTTCCTTTAACACCAGCATCCTACAGTATCTTTTTGGCGGAATAACTACGGTTTCTGAAATCGATCTCTTAGTGATGGGAATTGTTACGAGTGTAGTTGTTGTCGTTACTTGGTTGTTTTTCCGTCAGTATTTTGTGATTGCTTTTGACGAGGACGTAGCCCGCGCTCAAGGGCTAAAAGTAACCGCACTCAATCTGTTATTTGCCCTCATGACTGCCGCGACAATTGCTATTGGCATGCGTGTCGTTGGTGTGCTTCTGATCGGCGCTCTCATGATTGTGCCGGTATTGGCAGCTAGTCGTCTTGGTGGCAGTTTCAAGATGACAACCGGTCTCTCGGTAGTGATAGCTATCATTTCCGTAATTCTCGGTCTAACGACGTCATATTACCTGGATCTCGCTTCGGGCGGTACAATTGTGCTTTATACCATTGGCTTTTTTGCCCTCACCAGCCTTTGGCCTAAAAGTTAAAACAAAGCTCCGACAATATTGATTGTCGGAGCTTTGTGGCGGAGAGAAGAGGATTCGAACCTCCGGTACCATTTCTGATACACAGGTTTAGCAAACCTGCGCCTTAAGCCACTCGGCCACCTCTCCTTGCTTAGAAAACGTATCCAAGTTCGCGCACTGCTGCGTCGTCGACTCCGTCGGACTCGTACAGCTCCGACGTTTCAGTCGGAGCCCCGACGCCGTAGGCCGTCGGGGTACGCCTCGGCCTCGACTACCCCGTTCCTTGCATTGCGCGAACTTAATACGTTTTCTTTTATTTAGATATAAAATGACCGTTTTCTTACTTGAGATTTGCCAGAGAATACAGGAAAAATGAGATTTGTTCAAGCTTTGCGTGGTATACTTTATCTATCTGTATGGAAAATGAGAACGCTAGACCAGAGGAAATTCGCGGAATAGATGCCGGAACAGTGCTTTTGCATTGGGAAACCTGGGAGTTTCCGCCTGTTGAGCGATCAACACGCTGGTACGTGATAGCTGGTGTTGTTGGCTTTGGCATGCTCATTTACGCCATTCTTACTGCTAATTTTGTTTTTGCTCTCATTGTTCTCATGTTTGCGGCTATCATGCTGCTTAAGGATCTTAAAAAACCAAAACGCGTGCAGATTGCCATCACTTCGTCAGGAGTAGTTTTTGACAACGAATTCCATTCTTACGATGACATCAAAGATTTTTCCATGGTTTATCAGCCACCCGAGGTGAGCATGCTATATGTTGCTTTTCGTCATAAACTATCACCGCTTCTTGCCATTTCACTTGAAGAAATGAATCCCAACGAAGTTCGAGAAGCACTTTTGCCTTTTGTTTTTGAAAACCTCGACCGCGAAGGCGAACGATTGACAGACGTCCTTACTAGGGTGTATAAATTGTAACCAAATTGATACTTTTTCACGGTCTAAGTTTTTCACGATGACAGTGAAAACATATTAAGTTTGTCGGATGCAAGGAACGGGGAAAATTTTTTCGAGGCGTAGGTATATCCTACGGTGAGAAAAAATTGGGGCCCCGTGACGCAGCAGCCGGCAAACTTGGATAGGTTTTCAATAAGCGGGCATAGCTCAGCTGGATAGAGCATCAGCTTGCGGAGCTGAGGGTCGGGGGTTCGAATCCCTCTGCTCGCACCACAAACAAATCTCCTGAACGGAGGTTTTTTTGTTTGAAATTTTTAGTCGTTTCTGGCATTATCTTTGCGTTCGGAGGGGTGTCAGAGTGGTCGAATGAGACGGTCTTGAAAACCGTTATACCCGAAAGGGTATCGTGGGTTCGAATCCCACCCCCTCCGCCAGGACAATTTCTTATCGTGCAACCCACTCGCC
>CAYJQH010000014.1:0-12558 GCA_964372415.1 uncultured Gammaproteobacteria bacterium
ATTTTCAGGAATTTTTGGTAAAATAAGTTCGAGCGTGGTTGTATAAATACACCAACTCATAAAGTGTGACTCGGGACTAAGCAGAAACCGGCCAGAAGGTCGGTTTTTGCTTTGCCGATAGTCCCCAAGGACAAACTTGACTGGTTTCTGAGGCATCGTTAAGGTAGCCCCTTACTCTCTAGCGACTCAAACTAGCTACTACGAACTAGCGACTAGCCACTAACCAGTTACTAGCCAACAAGACGAGCGGGTTCGGTTAACAATATTTACCGCTAGTGGCTAGTGGCTAGCAAACTAGTAGCTAGACAACTATGCCGCTGCGCCCGCACGAACAATTCCTAAATGCTTTAGAACGCGCCGAGCGGCCAGTCATCGTCTTGCCTGAATTGGCACATATTGATGATATGGCTAGTGCCTTTGGTCTCGCCACGGTAATCAAGAGTCTAGGCAAACAAATCGATATTGTTTCAGCTGGTGGCCGAGCTCCGGAAAACTTAGCTTTTATTGAAAATCAGCCACCGATTAAAGGAGATTTTCCAAGTCTTAAATCATTAACCCTTGAGCTCAAGCTCGACAAAGCCAAAGTTGACCAACTGTCATATAACGTCGTCGACAATAAACTGCGGGTTCACATTATTCCCAAACAGGGCGCCTGGGAGCGCGATGATGTGCAGATTGCTACGAGCTCATACCGGTACGACCTAATTATTATTTTGGGAGCTCAAGACCTTAAGAGCCTCGGTCAGTTGTTCAACTTCTACCCCGATTTCTTCTTTGCGACCCCGATTGTAGCTATTGGCCACACACCAGCTCAAGAACCATTCGGGAATATCAACCTAGTTGATATGACCGCTACCTCCGTTAGCGAAGTGTGTCACGACCTCGTGATCTCGATTGACGAAAAATTGATCTCGCCTGGAGTGGCTACGGCCTTTTTGACGGGGATGATCGCCAAAACCAAGAGCTTTAAAACACCAAACGTAACGCCAAAGACGCTTGGGGTGGCCGGTTCGCTCATTGAAAAAGGAGCGAAACGTGAAGAAGTCGTAGAAAAACTATTCCGTACTCGATCAGTTGAAACTCTACGCTTGTGGGGCCGAGCTCTCGCACGCCTCAAGAGCGATACCGCTCATGGCCTCGTTTGGACCGTGCTTACCAAACAAGATTTTGTGCTGGCTGGGGCTCATGATGCAGCTCTACCAGAGATTGTGAGCGAACTTTTAACCACAGCCCCAGCAGCTAAAATTGTCGCCATTATTTTTGAAAATCAGGCCGGCCAACCGGCTGCTCACCTATTTGCCGAAAGACCGCATGATGCTTTGCACCTTGCGGCCTCATATAAGGCATCAGGCACACGTGAAAGGGCCAAATTACTGCTACCGGAAGAAAACCTCGTTGACGCCGAACGCAACTTGGTTCAACATCTCAAAGCCAGACTGTCCTAAAGCTCGCAATTTGGAGGAGTGATGAAAGTTAAAGTGTTAAAGATTCTGCGCGGTCTCCCGGCGGCCGGAAAATCTACGCTGGCATCAGAGATCGTTTTTTCACCGGACTTGGGAAAGACTAAAATCTCCCCGATCATCTGCTCGGCTGATCACTTCTTCATGAAGGACGGAGTTTACCGCCGCGACAACACGCAACTTCAAGCAGCTCACAACGCTTGTCTTCTAAAGTTTTTAAGCGCGGTAAAGGATAACAACCCGCTTGTCGTAATTGATAACAGCTCAATTACGATTGACGAAATTGCTCCATACTGGCGGGTTGGCGTGGCCTGCGATTATCGGGTAGAAATCATCACCCTGTTCTGCACGCTTGAGCTCGCACTCAAACGCAATGCAGCGCGCGAAGGCGACAAACGTGTTCCGGCACACGTCATTGGTCGAATGGATGTCCTGCTACCTCTCCATACGACCCTTATGCCAAAGCACTGGCGCCACACCGTTCTTTCTCCGACTGCGCCATAAACCTGCACCAAACGTGCGGGTCTTTTTTATTCTCTATAACGTTGACAAAAAAATAGAAAGCAGGTATTTTATTGCCTCGTTCCAACCCGCAAAACGAGGAGGTAATCCATGCTTTGGCCTGTCCTCATGCTCTCTCTCAGTTGCCGTCACGAAGCGCCAGCTCGAGCCACGAGAATGATTGGCCACTGCCGGGTAACCGATGAATTTTCCCGCAATTTTGAGGAAGCTGAACTGGGGCGAGCAATCGGCATGATTCTCACTCCAGAACATGCCGTCGTCTTTAGTGGCACGACTCAGGGAGCAGAACGTTCTGTCGCTTGTCTCTTGCGAACCGACTGCGACTTCTTGCCAAGCGACACCTTGGAACCCCGATGTGTCGACCGTAGCCGCTGCTGCGATTTCAACAAGTGACTACGTATTCTGCGTCTCCGACGCAGATTTTTTCATAGCTAATTGCTAGCTAATTGCTCGACTTTGTTATAATGCTCATATGCATCCCTTAAACTACGCCTCCTCAGCGCCGCCTGACATTCGTCTAGGACGTTTTGTGGCTGATGAACCAGCTCTCGGCTGGATTTTTAGATTATTATCTAAAATTTCAGGGAGCGAGGCTTATCTTGTAGGCGGCACCACGCGTGACACGGTAACTGGACGCCTGCCCAATGAAATTCATGTAGTGGTGAGAAACGTTCCTGAGCCAAGACTTGAGGATTATCTTCAAAAAGAAGGTAAAGTGTATAGCTGCGACGCCGCGTCTTTTGCTTTAACTCCCTATAACAGCAAAACCGAAATCGACGTCCGCTTACCACGTACAGCATTTTGGAATAAAGGAGCGCGAGAACGAAGAGTAATTCCAAACGCCTACTTGCCTTTGTCGCATGACCTCGCTTGGCGAGACTTCACGGCTAACGCTATCGCCTATTCAATCAACAACGGATTCATCATCGACCCCTTTGGTGGTGTGCGTGATCTTGAAGCGCACAAACTCCGGAGCGTTGGCGACCCCAACCAGCGCTTTTTGGAAGATCCGCTCCGTACCTTGCGCGCACTCCGACTGGCTGCGGCGCATAATTTGCATATCGATGACGCTACGTGGCAGGCGCTCAAAGCCACCCTGCCGTCGCTGCATCGCGTTATTACCGACGAAGATGGCTCAGCGAAATTCGCTATCAATCGAGCGGACCTGGGCTATGAGCTCATTGAGAGTTTAACGGCCAATGTGCCGTATTTGTTGCAACTCTGGGAATCGAGTGGTGCTGCGGATCTGCTCTTCCCCGAGCTCGAACACCTACACCGCCTGGAACATCACGACGGCAGGAACGGCCGTAAACTCGCTGAAGAACTCTGGCATGAACTCCACGCTCGCGGCATGGATAATCCGCACGTGTTCCTGGTAGGGCTCCTGCACTTCCTTGAGGACAGTGCCGAACCAACGGCGCAAAGCATCACTGAACGCTTCCAACTGCCCTTGGCCGAGCATGACGATTTCGATCTTGAAGACCTCAAGTGGTTCCTTGAACACCGCAACGTCCTCCGTCATCATGATCCGGAAGACATGCGCCCGACGCATTTTGCCCGTGTCTTCCACGGCGAGCGCGGGAACGAGCTTCTTCACCTGCTTGAAGCAATTGCTCAGGTTGATGGTCGGCACAACGAAGTCCGCAGCCGCCTCCACAAAGCCAAACGTCGGCGTGGGCTTATGCGTGACATTGAGCCGCCAGAACTAATCCGCGGTCGCGACGTCGTCAGCCTCGGTATCGCTCCCGGCCCACACATTCGTGAAGTTCTAGCTACTGTCCGCGATGCTCAACTTGAAGGTAAAATTTCCACCAAAGAAGAGGCGCTAAACGTAGCGCGACAAGCGTTGCACAGTATTTAAAAGAAATCCCGCTCAACTTCGACGTTCGTCGGAGGAGCGGGATAGAAAACAGGGTGGCCGAGTAAGGGTGCAGTTTTATACGTTCTGTGGTACGTGATTTCGGTTATTAGCCGAATTTTTTTGCTTGTTTGCACACCTTGAGGGGCCACTCGGTAGAAACATGCTGATGTTTTCACTGAGTGGACCACCAAGATGGTGGTACGGGGCTGACCTGCGAGCGCCTGCCTAGACGGCGAGGCACTCTCGTTCCTGTTGCCGCAAGCGCCTGTCGCGGCGCCTGGCGACCTCCTTCTGGCCCTTGGAGCGATGCCTGGCCAGGCGGCGTTCGTAGCCAGGCGCACGAATACGCCCTGGCTCACAGTTTTGCCGCAGCCAATCCTTGTCTGAGGCCGGTCGCGTGGCGCAGATGTAGCGCTCGAGTTCGCGATCGAACGCGTCGCACTCGGCCTCACGAGCCAGGCGCTCAGCTGCCAGGCGCTCGCGGACCTCGGGTGAGGTCTTGGAGCGCTGGATGAGACTGAGGACATGGTAGTTGAACCCGTCCTCGTCCTCGGGGGTGCAGCTTGCGTGAAGGAGCTGGCGCTCCTCACGCGTGAACCTAGCGCCGCGGTCCATGAGGCCGCGGAGGTCCTCGATGGCGTCCCAGACGCGGTTGCGATCGGCCTCGGGGCCGCGGGAGGTGACCACCTTGACGGCGTGGCTGACCGCCTGGGAAACCCAGGACTCACCTGCGAACATGTGAACCTCAGAGAATCTACGAGCGGGATGCTCATGGATTCGATTGAAGTCCCCATCATTTGATGAGGAACGGCCGCGGCAGGCCTTTTTGGACTTGGCCTTACGGCGATCCGCAAAACGCGGGGCGTGACGGTTGACTTGCGGGTCACCCAGGCCTCGACGCGCCGGCGCCGGGCCACGGACCACATTGTCCTTCTTCTTGGTTGGCGACACCGGCCGCGACTTTCTGCTCTTGCCCATGACAACCTCCTCACTACTCATCACCTCGGTGGTGTTTAGTGAGGAACCCTCGAGATAGCTCAAGGGGAGACGCTCCGGAAAAGTTCCGGAAGCGTGGGGCGTGACCGACGTCATGTGACATCGACCCAGCGATCGGGGGCGATCGCCACTTGCCCGTGGTGGGCCCAGCCTGCGAATAGCGCAGACCGGGGGTCGATGAGGGGCCGACAGGCGTCATAGGCGGCTTCAAAGCTGGGAAAAATGCCCAGACACTCGACCGCCACCTCGTAGTCGCCGTTTGGCTGCGGACAGGTGCTTAGCACCCGCCCGACCATCGCCCGCCCGCTCGTCAACACGAACACCGAAATCTGCTGCAACTCCCGGATCTCCTCGACGAAGCTCATTGCAACCTCCCCACTGACGACGAAACTCGTCGGCACTGGGGAGCCCTCGAGTTCTCCGTAAAACTCGAGGGACGAAATTGTGTAGAACCTTCCGGGTCGCCACGCGGTGAGGGTCTTCCGCAGCCTTTCAGCCGCAACCCAATTTGCGTTTTGATGGTCCCGGAAGGGGTAGCGCTTTTCCCCTGTGGGATGGTCACTACCGACCAACCGATGCGCTTCGCCCTGCAGAGCTAATCGCTTATGGCTTCGGCAAGCCAGAATGTTCACGGCCTCTCGCGAACCTCCTCGTACACGGGCTCGCGAAACCCGATGCGACGCGTGCAGATGTCTCGCAACGTGTCGCACGGCACCGTGGACTGGGTGGTGCAGTACCTGGAAGCGGCCGCGTACGGCCTGACCGTGATGGTCTGCAGGCCGGTCTCGTACGACCGGGATCCACCGGCGAACCGCACCTCGAAGGTGCAGGTCCCCTCCACCTCATCGAAGGTCTGACCCTCGATGGTGAAGCTGGCGCAAGCGAACATGAGAACGAACATTTGAACCTCCCCACTATCGACGAAGCTCGTCGGCACTGGGGAGATCCGCACTACTACTGAGAAATTTCGTGCGGAAGCAGGCATCGCGAGTGAAGCACCCACCCGCGGTTGTCGTTATCAGTACGTATTCCTAAGAAGTCGTACGTGTCCCTAAGAAGTCACCGCACTGAACCGACAACGGAACCTGCCTTAGGGGTTCCATCCCTGGTCGCCACCTTATAGAGGGGTCACCTCTATCACGGCCGGGATCGGCCGGACCTGCTGTCACAGGATTGCTTGTGCCTACTAGACGCGCTTCCGGCAACAAGCTGGTACTCACATCCGCTTTCCGCTTGATCAGGGCGGTTGTCGGAAGTGATCGCGCTGATCCTTATCGGTGGCGCAGCAATCAACGGACGCTGCGGTCGGACAGTGGATCTGTAGGGCGCGCGAGCCCATGTGGAGGAATTTTTGATTCGCTCCCCGCTGACGATCAGGTTTGATCGGCACTGGGGAGTCCTCGAGTCTCTGTGTACTCGAGGGAAGATTGGACATACACCCACACGTTCTGGGCCGGTATGTCAGCGGCCGGATGTGCACCTCCGGTAGTAGCCTTGCATAGGCGCGTCGCTGTTGTTCGTCACGTTTTTCGCTACGAGACCGGTTGCACGTCTCGAGCACCCTCTTTCGAGGTAAGGTGACTAGCCGGATTGCTTTTGGGCCGGCGCCCGCACGAGCTTGGAGTTTACGGAGAGACCCTTCCAACTTGCTTCCCTCACTCCTACAGGCGTCCCCGTAGGATTTCTCCTCTCGATCTTGCCGGGGTATGCCTCCCCTTTGCCCGAAGGCGCGGCCTGGCTAGCCGCAGCCGCCTCACGCACGGTCCTTAGAAGGCGTGCGCGTCGAGGGTCGGGGATCCATCGAAGGACCCCGCGAACACCTCGTCGAGCACGTCCAAGTCGAACTCGTCGAACTCGATCTCCGGGAAGATCCAGATCTCCTCGATGACCTCGAGGAGCAGGATCGCCCCGTCGGCGAGCTCGACCGCGACGACCGTGACCTTGAACCCAACGAACATGAGAACCTCCCTTGCACCGACCACTCCGGTGATCAGCGCGAGGGAGTCGGGGACCGGAGCCTTAAATTGGCTCAACGGTCCCCGCAAGAAGGGAATGGCCTGACGTCACTGCCATTCCGTTGGTAAAGCCTTTCGGCCGGACGAACCAGGTGCCCCCGGTCACCAACTTTGACCTCTCCGTTTCGCCGCCTACCCCGTGAGGGTGACGACACGAAGGAATTCGTTAGCCTTACGGCTTAGGACGAAACAAGCTTTTCAGCTTCGATGCCCGGGCTGGCCGACCCAAAACATCTGGCTGAGCGGATGGCAGTGGAGCGGACCACCAACCGCCTTTTGACCCCCTCGCTTGCGCAAGGGGTTAGGCCCATCGCTTATTTCGAACACACATCTGTTTGCTCCAGCGTTAACGCGTCGTCGAATGACGGCTCGTACAGCGTCTTGCTGGTTGGCAATAGGTCGATGTGCTTGGAGGCGCTGCCTCCCCCCATGCATCTCCCAGATAGTTGGCTACCTGGTGGACTAACTCCCGGAGGGTTCCAACCCCCGAGCATTCACCTATCTGGCCTCTCCAGTAGAGGGAAGGTGAACGTGGCGCTATGAATGGTCGTAGACCATCCCCACGGCAGCCAGCCGTGAGTTTATTCCTGTTGCCAGGATTATCTTTCCCTGAGCAGAGCCCAGGGAGGCAGTGCCAAGCTGCCCGTAAGCCGTATGGGGAGTGAAACTCCCTTCACAGTCCAGAACTTTTGTTCTGGGCTCTGAAGGGAACTCTTGCTTTTTTTGCAAGAGCAGCCCCAGTGCCGGTGCGTTACTCCGGCCGGATGACCCGGGTCGTCACGCCACCACGCCTGCGCAGGACCACCTTGGGGATTTCGACCTTGGTCTTGGGAACCTTGGTGAGCTCCTTGGGGCTGGTCGTGTGCCAGGCGGAGGCGCGCACGATCGGGCCGTGACGCTCCACGAAACACATACGTGCTCCACGGTTGTGCGCTTGGAAACAAGGCGCACGCTTGTCGGACCCTTTCGAGTCCTGACGTCACGAGGGGGATACCCATGACGCTTTCTAAGGCCACGACTTAGTCGTGAACTCCGAAAGTTGACCAAACGAAAAGGGACCCGGGCCATGACGGCACGAATCCCCAGTTTGATTTTTTTATTTCCATCCCAGAAATTTGATCACCGAAGAGCCTGGGGAAACTCCCGATGACCAAATTTCTGGGACGGAGCAAGCACTACTTGATCCGACCCCTCCTTCAAACCTCGGTCTTACGCCATGAGTTGCCTCATGAAGTGAGACGGAGGAGCTAGCGCCAGAACAGCGTGTTCATCCAATCAGTGGGCTAGGCCCGCTGTATCCCCCGCGGAATTACGAGGGTAGGACTAAGCGACTGTTCCAGGTAGTCTGGCTGCTCTCTTTCAGCCAGACCGAGCAGCTTATCACGCCGCAAATCTTTTGTCAACTAATCACCGTAACGAGTGGCCTAAAATTACTATAATTTGGCTAAAATAAAACAATCATTTAACAAGGTTTGTTCCGAAATAAACAGTCCTACCAGACCTAAACTGGTTGACAACTAACTGGTTTTCTGCTACTCTATCCCCGTCGTCCATCAAAACCCGGACGAAGTGGGAGGTGCACGTGGGCAACAAGCTCAAGTGCGTCGGGTACCACGACAGAGACGAAACTCGGCCCAACGGAACGAGTTCGTCCAGTCTGGACCAGGCGGAAGTGCCCCCGGCGGAGGACGCCATGGGCAACGGCTAGTTGAACTCGCCCCAGGAAGTGATGGAGGGCGAGCAAAACGTTCCTTAGGAAAGACAAAAAAACCGATCGGGAGAAAATTTCACCCGGATCGGTTCAAAGCTCGCTCGCCACTCACTTCCTGGAGGTCACCATGGGAAGCGGCTGACGGGACCGCGCCGGGGCACGACATAGGTCGGGCCGGCGCGTTCTTATTTTTTATCATTACTGGACTCCCAAGCAATATCGAACAGGAGTTGCATGGTCGTAGTAAGTGACTCACTTTCAATAATAACTACAACTAGTTTGCCAACAAAAGTTACGAAGGTCACGTATCGATCGTATATGGCAATATTACCGTGAAACTCTCCCCACTTTTCTGGTAGTTCACGAAATTGAACACCCTTGCGGGGATTACGAAGCTTGCCGCGGTGCAGCAAACGATTTCGTTTCATGTCTGCCCAAGTGTAGGATTGTCGAGCAAATTGAATGGTGGTGTTATCCAAAAATTTATACACGTCGTCGAGGTTTGAAATCTCACTAAATTCTTTTGGTTTAACTTGAGCTACATGATCAAAGTAAGCGCGCAGCGCTTCTTCGCCTTCGTATACCCTAACCGTTGGCCGAATACCACCAGCTAGTAATCGAAGCCCTTCTACTGATCGCGTTACATCGGTTAATAGAGTTTGCAAGCGATGTTGTTCTGACTTGAGATAAGCGGTAATCCGTTCTGGATCCTCTGCCGAATATAAACTTTTCTTCCCTACTGATGAAGCAGCGATGAGTCCTCGTTTTTGTAATAGTTCGACCGCTTCGTATGTAGCAGTACGAGAAATTTTGGCCTTTTTGGCAATGTTCTGAATACTCGACGGCCCAAGTTCTAGGGCTGCTAAATAAACCTTTATTTCACTTGGCAAAAGACCAATGTCGCGAAGTAGTTTTATAAAATCTTGAGACATACTGTTGAATTCTTACTCTAGTATAACTGTCTCAGGGTAGCATACAAAAAACTCCCCCAAGAAATTGAGAGAGTTTTTTGGTGGGCGGTACAAGACTCGAACTTGTGACCTTCACAATGTCAATGTGACGCTCTAACCAACTGAGCTAACCGCCCATTAAACGCAAAAATAATATAAGAAAAGGTGGCTTCTGTCAAAGCTAGCGGACGCGTTGTTCATTAATGCGCGAGATGAACATGAGGCCAATACCAATAGTCATAAGAAAGACGAACCAGAGAAGGCCGGAGAAAACTGTTTCCCGCGTGGCACAGGTAAACATGGCCGGCAAAGCGTCGTAAATAGCGTCGATTTTAGCAAAGCAAACTCGACTGCTTCGGGCAGCTGAAGTTACGGCCATCCAGGCTGCGCCATAGGCTGTAAGCCCGGCAAGGATCGCAAAAAAACAACTGAACTGAGCCTTTTTAAGATGAATCAGCCGTCCAAGAGCCACTACTGCAAAAATACTACCACCGACAACCCAGTACACCACAAACCACAGAAGGGCCAAAATAATGGTAACCAGAGCTAAATTAACCGCCATATTTATTTAACAACAGTGAGGGCGAAATAAGTAATAACGCCCGTGCCAAGGGCTGCAATATAAAGACAAACTGCAAACAAACGAGCATTTTTGTTATTCTCGCGGACTGCCTTTACCGTAAACAGTATAGCAAGGCCAAGGCAAATGAAGGGCAGGAAGATCATAGATTACTGGTGGGTCTGCCTGGACTCGAACCAGGGACCACCGAGGTATAAGCTCGGCGCTCTAACCAACTGAGCTACAGACCCTCTAAAAACCTACCCAAGTTTGGCCATCTTCGTCGTCGTGCGCTCCGCTCGGCCTCACCGTAGGATTTACCTACGCCTCGGCCGTGCTCACTCCTCGAATCTGACCAAACTTAGTAGGTTTTTGAATTCATAATTTTCAAAGCTTCGGTAAAAGTAGCAGAAATTTAGTTTTTTTGCCATACTGTCGGCATGATGGAACTGATCCTTCAGGGTAAAGATGGTGAACGACTGGATGTCGCTCTCGCCCGCGAACTCGGCTTGAGTCGGGCGCAGGTTCAGCGTGCCATTAAAGAGGGGCGAGTTACCGTGAGTGGTGGTCCGGCTAAAGCGCATGGTCAGGTGGCTCCCGGGACGCCAATCGCTATAAGCGAACCCGCCGCCGAGGAACGGGCTCATCTCCCCTTCCCTAAACTCGAGATACTGTACGAAGACAATGACGTTCTCGCCGTCACTAAACCATCGGGTGTCCTCGTTCACCCAACAGGTGCAAGTAAAGAACCGACCCTCCTAGACGCAGTTCTTGAACACGAACCAAAGATTGCCAAGGTGGGCGACGATCGGTTGCGTGCCGGCATCGTTCACCGTTTAGACAAAGAAGCGTCAGGGGTTCTTGTGGTGGCAAAAAATCAACACGCTTTTCATTTTCTTAAAGAGCAATTTAAAAATCGTTTAGTTGAGAAGCATTATTTAGTACTCGTCCTCGGAAACGTCAAAGAACAAGTTGGCACCATAGATTTTCCTATTGCTCGTTCAACTAATCGGCCTCGAATGGCGGCTCGCCCAAAATCCCAGGAGGGCAAGGAGGCGATAACTCACTTTACAGTGCTTGAACGCTTTACGACAGCAAGTTTGCTTGACGTAAAAATTGAAACCGGCCGCACACATCAAATTCGCGCGCACTTTTTTGCTCTCGGTCACCCAGTGGCTGGCGATTCGCTGTACCGTCAACGCAATATCAAACCAATTGCTGTGCCGCGGCTGTTTTTGCACGCTAAAGAATTAACTATTACCCTCCCAAGCGGGGATCGAAAAACATTTAAAGCCCCTTTACCGAAAGAATTAGAACTGTTCTTAGAGCAATTGAAACCACTCAGTAGATAGTAGATTGTAGATCAACACTAAGGCTCAGAACTCAAGTAAGCCACGGTGTCAATCTACTCGACAGTACGTCGGGATCTACTATCTACGATCTACTGTAATATGATCATCACCATCGCCGGGCTGCCGGGAGCGGGTAAATCAACAATAAAAAATCGCTTAGCCGAACACTTTGGCCTTAAGGCATACTCGATTGGCGACATGCGCGGCAGGATGGCGCGTGAGCGTGGGCTAACGATTGACGAGTTAAATACTCTTGGCATGGAGCAAGATTTTACTGATCGCGAAGTTGATGAATTTCAAAAAAAGCTCGGTGAGACAGAAGACGATTTTGTCATCGATGGCTGGCTTAGCTGGCGTTTTATTCCGCATAGTTTTAAAATTTTTCTTACCTGTACCCCGGAAGAAGCCGCGAGGCGTATTTTCAAGGACCGTAAGGTTAACCCCCATCGGGAAGACGAGATAAACTACCCTGATATAGAAACGGCCTCCAAAGTTATTCGCGAGCGACTGGAACAAACCGATGCTCGTTACCAAAAATGGTACGGCGTCCACTTTCGGAATCAAGCCCATTACGATCTTGTGATCGACACCACAAAAACAGCTGCCAATCAAGTATTTGCGCAGATTGTCGAAGCTTTGCAAGCTCAGCCCCGACGTCCCTTCGGGAGTCGGGGTCCAGACCTCCCCGACGTTGCTTTACGTTCAGTCGGGGAACGGCGGGATTAACTCCGACGTTGTGTCGGAGTTGACGTAGTTAACAGCTTCCGTTATCCTAAGGCCCAATTCATTGCCTTTTTATGGCCACCAAAGAACAATCATATACGGTCATCTCCCCCGCCGATCTTAAAGCGGGACAACTTGTCCGTTTGCACGAAAAAATTCAGGACGTAAGCGCCAAAGGCGAAGCCCGTGAGCGCATTCAGGTTTTTGAAGGCTTGATCCTCGGTGTTCGAGGTGCAGGAAACTCCAAGAGCTTTGTCATTCGCAAAGAGGCTGACGGTTATGGTGTGGAAAAAATCTTCCCCCTTTCCTCACCGAACATCTCCAAACTTGAACTCGTTAAGGCCCATCAAACCCGCCGCGCCAAGCTTACCTTTATCAAAGGTTTTGGCCGCAAGCTTAAGGAAGCAGT
>CAYJQH010000015.1:0-11097 GCA_964372415.1 uncultured Gammaproteobacteria bacterium
TTCCGTAAAGAAAACATATCCAAGTTTGGCCATCTCCTTCGTCGTCGCTCCGGGCCTCCTTCATCGTACCCTCCAGGTACGTTTCAGTCGGTCCTCGCGACTCCTCGAATCTGACCAAACTTAATACGTTTTCTCGTTTTAAATCGTCAAATTTGAAAAAATTAATTAAACAATTTTCTATTCCTGGTCGGGCTGACAGGATTTGAACCTGCGACCTCTTCGTCCCGAACGAAGCGCGCTACCATCTGCGCTACAGCCCGATAACAATCGGGCTCCATATTAGCGTGATTTTGTTCGTTTCGCAAGCGTGTTACCATGTGCCAAGTATGAGACGTGAATATACTCGCGAGCAGTTATTCAACCCACTAACAGTACTCCGTAAAGCTGGCTATTCACCATTTCGCGATCCCAATACTGGTGAAACCAGTTTTGTGATCAGATTAACTACAGACTTCTATCCGCGTTTTCATTTGTATGTCGAAGTAGTAGGAGAACGAGTAGCCCTGGATCTTCATCTCGATCAAAAAAAACCTTCTTACGGTTCTGGTCGTGCCCATGCCGGAGAATACGACGGGCCAGTGATTGAAAAAGAAATGACAAGAATTGACGGTTGGGCTAGAAAAATTTACTGGGAAAGTGTTGCAAAATAATTTGCTTTTTTCCTCAACTTTGCTACATTTTCCAAGCCTTTTGGAGGTACAATGGCGTACTCAGAGCGTGTTCCGGCGATTCGCGGTTCGGGTCCGAGCACTGTGCGTTGGCACAAACATGATAGTCCAATGCGACTTCTGCAATCGATTCGTTTAACAGGGAACGTGGGACGCCTGTTTGAGGATGGCATTCGTGAATTTTACTGGCAGGACCATCTAGACCCGGCGGTTTTTTATGCGGGTGGTCACTGGCACGCTCACAAGCATGAAATTCTCTTTGCCATCCGCGGCGGTTTCCGGGTGACTGTGGCCTGGGTCGACGTAGCGCAACAGAGTCATTACGAGCAGCGAGACATTTCGTCGGAGACGCCAGTAGCCCTCGTAGTGCCGGCCGGCGTTTGGCACTGCGTGCAGATGCAACCGGGAAAACGTGACTACCTGCTCGGCGTCTTGTCTACTACTGTCTACAATGACGGTAACCCGGATGAGTATCGTCAATATCCGAGCGACTTCGATCCGGCACTGGCTATTTAGATCAACTCCTAAGTTTATCCTGGCTTTAAGTCAGGCTGGACGTTGGAGTCTTTTTTTATGCTCAGTCCGGCCACGAAGTAAGGAATACTAGTCGCCATAGCCAAGGCAATAAGTTCAGTGTTGTCCGGATTGAGCGGAGCGTTCCACAAGGCTGACGAAATAATCATCCAGGTCGCGCCAATGAGTGCGAACTGTTTATTACGTATCCAAAAACCAAAGGCCAGATGAGTCAGGCCGAGCCAGCCTAGAATACCTATACCCCAGAGCGGAATAAAAGCGGGATAGGAGATGGCACCCGAAAAGACAAGACCGGTAGCAGTAATGGTGAGGGTCGCGATTACGACCCAGTACCCGAGAAGCATGAGCGGTGATTTGCCAAAACAGGGGAGTGCCTTGCGAGTTGCCCAAAAACCAAGTATGGCGAGTGGGATCCAATGTAGAAACACGTTGAAGATTTCGATTCGCACAAGTAAGAATCCGAGCAAGAAAACGGTTCCCCAAGCACAAAATAATCGGCGTAAATTTTTTGCTGCATCGTTAAGCATACCCTGCTATTATACTCACTATATGGCTGATATCTCAAAGATCAAGGAAACTTCACGCGAATTTCGTTTTGCCGTTGCTCAACAAACGAGAGGTTATTTGACTGCCGCGTTTGGACTAGTGGCAGGTATTGCCTGGAACGATGCAGTGCGCGCTACTATTGATAGCTTCTATTCACCAGATAGCGCCGGTGGCATTATTGCTAAATTTATCTACGCCGCCATCATGACATTAGTGGCTGCGGTACTAACCTTCATGTTGACTAAAATTTCCTTGCAAAAAGAACCGACCGCTAAAACATAATATGCGGGCTATCATTTTGGCGGCAGGCAAAGGTATTCGCTTACTGCCGCTTACGGCAACTATTCCCAAACCGCTTCTTATGGTTGGGCCGCGACCGCTGCTTGAGCATGTGCTCTTGGCTTTGCCTGATGTAGTTGATGAGGTGACTCTCGTGGTTGGTCACTTGGGCGAGCAGATCAAAGACCGTTTTGGCGATCGTTTTGCCGGCAAACGATTGTTATATATTTTTCAAGAAAGGTTAAATGGGACAGGGGGCGCGATGGCACTTGCCAAGCATGTCGTTAAGGGCCCAACACTGGTTTTGAATGCAGACGATTTATACACCAAGGACGATCTTACACGACTTGTTCGTTTGCCGCGTGGCATTTTAGCCAAACGAACTCGCGAAAAAATTGCCTACCCTTTGCGCATCGGTTGGCTTAGGCGTTGGTTGGGCTTTGAAAAACCTTCATTAGGCAATAAAATCGTTTGGCAAAATTGCGGAGCTTATGTTTTAGACGAGCAATATTTTTTGCTGCCGCCAGTTGAGATAAGTGTTCGTGGAAAGTTTGAGGCCAGCTTACCGCATACCTTGGCTTGTCTAACTTCACGGGCTCCAATCTATGTTGTGGAGGCTACCACCTGGTTACCAGTCGGTACAATTGAAGAGCTGACTCGGGCTAACGCTCGATTTGGAGTAACGACTTCTAAGATCGCTTAGTAACGAACGAAAGTTTTATCGGCTAGGATCAATTTTTGTACTACGTCAATCGGTTGGTGGGGAAAACATCTTGTGCTGTGTGTAAGTTATCTGTACGGGAAAATTGTTGGTCGGTATTATCGATCGCAGTTATCTTCTCAGTGAAACACAATCGCAACTATGCGCATCATGAGCCCTGCCTTTGGTAACGGCCAGCGAATCCCTCCGCAATACACCTGTGATGGTGATGACGTGAATCCCGAACTTCGTTTTGACGGAGTGCCAAAGGAAGCGGTAAGTCTGGCGCTCATTGTTGATGACCCGGATTCGCCAAGTGGTAATTGGTTGCATTGGTCGGTCTGGAATATTGACCCGAACGTTCGAGAAATTTCTGAAGACTCTGTGCCAAGTGGGGCACGTGAGGGCGAAACTGATTTTAGTGAGGTTGGGTATGGAGGTCCCTGCCCGAGTTACGGTGAACACGAGTATCGTTTTACCCTTTACGCCCTAACCACGATTCTCGATGTTCCAGAAGCCGCGCAACGCCAAGTAGTCGAAGCCGCGCTTAAGCCATTTGTTATAGCCTCAGCTGAACTCCGTGGGCGTTATCAACGTATTAAAAAAGAACCGCGGCTTGTAAAGATGAAAACTAAAGCTAATGTAAGAAGTCGATAAGAGCTGATTTGCCGGTTAGCCGATTAGTGGCTCAGATATAAAGGTACTAACCGGCAAATCGTTTAGCTTTAAACGGTCGTCGTTGCGTAGTAATGAGAGATTCTGTAGCGTACAAGCATGGATGCCAAAGAAGAGATTCGCTTAAAACTCGACGTGGCCGAGGTTATTGGCGATTATTTACCGCTTAAACCAGCCGGAAGCGGGGCCATGAAAGGGTTGTGTCCGTTTCATCCGGAGAAAACTCCGTCTTTTCATGTTTCGCGAGAACGGCAAATTTGGAAATGTTTTGGCTGTGACAAGGGCGGTGATGTTTTTGCCTTTGTGATGGAAATGGAGGGTATGAGTTTTCGAGAGGCACTAAAGCATCTGGCGCAAAAGGCAGGGGTCGTTGTACCCGAATACCGACCCACTGCCGCTCAGGGGGAGCAAGACCGTTTACGCAACATGAACGAGCTAGCGGCCAAGTTTTATAGTGCTATCCTGGAGAATCACCCAGCTGGTCAGCTTGTTCGTGAATATGTTTTGAGCCGACAAATACCACCATATTTAGTGGAAAAATTTCATCTCGGCGCAGCGCCGGCTGGCTGGGATAACTTGGTAAATTTTCTGTTAAAGAAAAATTTTGCCGAGAGTGAGATTCTGGCTAGTGGATTGGCGCTCAAAAAACGAACCGGTAGTGGCCTCATTGATCGCTTTCGCAACCGTTTGATGATCCCTTTAGCCGATGCCACGGGTCGGGTAGTCGGTTTTACTGGCCGGGTACTTCCCGGGGCGCTTAAGGAGGAAGCTAAATACATGAATTCTCCGGAAACAATGGTTTATCACAAGGGGTCTATGCTGTATGGGCTTCACCTGGCTAAAACAGCTATCCGTCATCAAGGGGAGGTGATTATCGTTGAGGGCAACCTAGACGTCATAGCGAGTCACAAGGCGGGTGTGGAGAACGTGGTGGGGAGTTCGGGCACAGCCCTGACCGAGCAACAGTTGCGGACGTTGGCACGCTACACTCGTCGTTTAGTTTTTTGTTTGGATGATGACGCAGCCGGTTTTGCTGCCGCTAAGCGAGTAGTTGACTTAGCAGTTCGTCTAAGAGTTGCTGATCCGGAGCTTCAATTTGATGTGCGTTGCTTGGTTATTCCGCCCGGTGTTGGCAAGGATCCAGACGAAATAGTCAAACGAAATTCCGAAACTTGGCAAGCGATCGCTCAAAGCTCGCATGAAGTTATTGAGTATTTTTTTCAAAAGGTGCTAAGACAATTTGAAGAACAAGGGGGAGCGGCCAGTGTTGAGGCTCGTCGCCGACTGATCGACGAACTCCTACCACAGGTTGCAAGTTTGCCACGACCAGATGAACGACATCTTTACCTTTTAAGAATTGCCGATGCCACTCACGTGGGAGCCGATGTCCTAGAGAGCATGATCAAGCCGATTAGCCGATTAGCCGATTCTGTACCTGAACAACGTACAGCCACTAAGACTCGTGAAATTATCACTTCAGAAACCCAAGCCGTGGCTTTTTTGTTCGGTGCCGCGATGCGTTATGAGGCTTTAATTCCGGTAATTTCCGAGGCGGTTAACCTAGATATCCTCACATCGCCCTATAACGAGCTTTACACCTCCCTAAAGAACGTGTATCGTTCGCCACAAATTAACCCTTCGGCACCTCCTCAAAGCCTTTTTTCACGACTACGGGCATATCTCGAAAACCACGACGCGAGGGATCAGCTAATACCTGCCCTTGATGAGGTGGCTCTTGTCACGGACGAGATCCTTGCCGGTCTGTCGCCTTTGGAGGTCAAAAACGAAGTGGAACAGCATTTGGCGCTAATTGCCTCGGCGCAACACAAAAAGAGGCGCAAACAGCTTGAAGAAGCAATTCGTCAAGCTGAGCTTTCGGGTCAAACCGAAGAGCTGACCGATTTGCTACGGGCGTACGGAGATCTCCTCGCCCGCGGCGCGTGATTTTATGGCTCCACGACCGAAGAAAAAACAGGCACCTTCTATAAAAGTTCGACGATCGGTCAGACCAGTCGTCAAAGCAAAACCAGTAAAACTCAAACTTGATCGAAAAAGTCCACCGCCCACCGAAGAACAGCTCAACCGGATTATTGAGCGCGGCATGACGCGTGGTTATGTGACCGAAAACGAAGTGCTTTTTACTTTTAAATTCATTGAAGACCACGTTGCTCTTTTTGAGGAATTTTTGGATCGCCTGGAACGCAAAGGTTTGCATTTTGTGGAGATGAAGGAAGGGTATCTTGGTGGTAGCAAGGCCCGCGAAGAAGTTTACGATAAGCTACGCGTACAAGTTGATCGAAAAGCCGATACCACGCTTGGCGCCGAACTTACGCAGGACAGTATTCAGATGTACTTGAGGGAAATTGGAAAAATTCCCTTACTTAATGCTGAAGAAGAAGTCGCTTTAGCTAAACGTAAAGAACGTAACGACAAAGAAGCCGAACGTCGACTCATTGAAGCTAACCTGCGGCTCGTGGTTTCAATCGCCAAAAAATTTGTCGGCAAGCAACTATCGCTTTTAGATCTTATTCAGGAGGGCAACGTGGGTTTGTTTAGGGCGGTCAAAAAATTCGAATACCGCAAGGGTTATAAGTTTTCCACTTATGCCACGTGGTGGATTCGCCAAGCCATCACCCGGGCCTTAGCTGATCAATCACGAACTATTCGCATTCCGGTGCACATGGTTGAAACCATAAATCGTTTTAAACAGGTTGAACGACGGCTTATTCAAGACCTGGGTCGTGAACCGTTGCTTGAAGAACTAGCGGCTGAAATGGATTTACCCCTCGAAAAGGTGCAGCACATTCAAAAAATATCTCAAGAGACTGTTTCTCTAGATACTTCGGTTGGTGACGACGATGATGATTCTAAACTCGAAGACTTTATTGAGGACGTTAAGAATTTGTCGCCCGATAAAGCCGCTGCAAGACAACTTCTCAAAGATTATGTTAACGAGGCGATGAGAGATTTAACGCCACGTGAACAGAAGATTCTTGAAATGCGTTTTGGGCTTGAAGACGGAGTTTCTCACACGCTTGAGGAAGTTGGACGTGAATTTGATGTTACTCGCGAGCGTATCCGGCAAATTGAAGCCAAAGCGCTTGAAAAAATTCAAGGTAAAGAGATTATTCAAAAACTTAGAGATTATTAATTTTTTTCTGTGATTCCAACCGAAACCAACAAACTTCGTCGCCAAGCCGTCACCATGACCATGCTTTTTCTGGTGCTCTTTGGAGTGAGTATATTTTTGGTTGCAGCCGAACGAACCTCGGTACTTCTTATCATGCTCACAGTCATAGCCGGCGTTTACAGTGGCTGGTTATTTTACAAAATTCGTAAACACAAGACGTCATAGATGTCACAAACGAAAAAGACGTCCAGTAGTCGTTGTGACTTCTGGACGTTTTTAACGTCTCGGTTAGGATTTTCGGTCGGCACGTTTACGTTCGTTTTCGGTTAAATACTTTTTACGAATTCGAACACTAGCTGGAGTGACCTCGACGTATTCATCGGTATCAATATATTCCAAAGCTCGCTCCAGATTCATATCAATGGCCGGAGTGATAATTACAATGTGATCGGCGCTTGAGGCTCGCATGTTAGTAAGTTTTTTCTCTCTGACCGGATTAACAGTCATGGTCTCTTTCATGCTGGCGCCAATCACCATACCTTCATAAACCTCAGTCCCCGGCGAAACAAAGAGCGGACCGCGTTCCTGAACCATAGCCAGGGCATAAGGAGTAGTTTTACCGAGATCACCAGAAATTATTGAGCCGGTGCTGCGACGGCTAATTTCGCCTTTATGCTCACCGTAATGGGAAAAGATGTGGGAAAACGTCCCTTCGCCCTTGGTATCAGTCAAAAATTCCGTGCGAAAGCCCAAAATACCTCGAGTTGGCATGGTGTATTCCAAGCGAGTTGAACCGTTTTCCGAAATCATATTGGTCATCTCTCCTTTGCGGCGTCCCAGTTTTTCAATAACGGTTCCTGCAAAAGCATCCGGTACGTCTATGACCACTGATTCCATTGGTTCAAGCAGTTTGCTGTTGTCGTTTTTCATGATGACCTGCGGTTGACTGACCTGCAATTCAAAACCTTCACGGCGCATTTGTTCAATCAAAATTGCCAAGTGCATTTCGCCGCGGCCCGATACACGAAACTCGCCTTCGCCCTCTGGAAACTCAACTCGTAAGCCAACATTAGTTTCGAGTTCACGGAGTAAACGGTCGCGAATTTGCCTCGTAGTAACGAGCGTACCCTCGCGCCCTGCAAAAGGCGAAGAGTTCGGCATAAAGTTCATGGTGAGAGTGGGCTCGTCAATCTTAAGGGTCGGCAGCGCCTCGGCCTCGGCCAGGGCGGCGACTGTGTCGCCAACGTAAATTTCTGGTAATCCGGCAATCTGTACAATGTCACCCGCCACAGCCTCTTGAACTTCAAACTTTTCAAGACCCTGATGAGTATAAACTTTGGTCAGTTTTCCTTGGTAGCGCTTGCCGTCTGGCTGAATAACCGTGACGGTCATACCGTTTTTGGCCGTGCCTTCAGAAATACGACCTACACCAAGACGACCTACGTAGTTGTCGTACTTCAAGTTAGCTATTTGCATGCGTAACGGTTGCGAGGTGTCACTAAGTGCGGCTGGCACTTTTTTTAAAATTAAATTGAATAACGGTTTAAGATTTTGGCTGTCATCCTCAAGTTTGTGTTTAGCGATGCCGTCTCGGCCAATAGAATAGATGTATTCAAAATTAAGCTGCTCATCATTGGCTCCGAGCTCGACGAATAAATCAAAAATCATGTTTAGCACTGCATCAGGGCGAGCTGTTGGTTTGTCTATTTTGTTAATGACAACGATCGGCTTCAAACCCAAAGCCAATGACTTACGAAGGACAAATTTAGTTTGCGGCATTGGGCCTTCGTAGGCATCGACGAGAAGTAACACCGAGTCCACCATACGGAGCACCCGTTCGACCTCGGATCCGAAATCGGCGTGACCAGGAGTGTCGACGATATTAATTTTTACTCCGTCAACCGTAATAGCAGTATTTTTTGCGTAAATCGTTATGCCGCGTTCCCGCTCGAGTTCATTGCTGTCCATGACGCATTTTTCAATTACCTCGCGGTCGTTAAAAGTGCCAGACTGTTTGAGCATGGCGTCTACGAGCGTGGTCTTGCCGTGGTCGACGTGGGCAATGATGGCGATATTACGGAATTCCATAACGAAAACTCGCGTTAGTCTACGCGAGTTTTCGCCTGGTGTCAATTGCCGGAGCGTGGCTTAAGCCTTCTTTTTGCCGCAGGTGTGCGAGTCTCTCCAGGGCTTCGTGAACGCCTTCTTTGACGTCTTCTAGATCAAAGAAGTCGACCTGAATTTGTTTAAGATAATCGATGATCTTTGACCTTTCTTCATCACTTACTTCATGCGCGCGTAGAGCGTCAAAAACGTTGAGCAGGGCAACCTCAGGAATTTTAGGCCGCGTTTTTTCTGAAGAACCAAGTCCAACATCATCTGGATTTTTGCCAAGAACCTCTTTTACCGCCCGGCTTAGTATTTTTTTGCGTTTAGCGTTGTCCGGCGTGTGGTGAGGATTGCCGTAATCACGCAAACTGTCTAATAACCGTAAACGTTCTTCGGGAGTAAGCCGCAGAGCGTAAATATCTTTTGCCATGCTATCCAAGGGGTGGACCTGGTATTCGGCGGCGCTATATTCTGTACCTTGTTTCTTAACCATGCCTTAATAATAGCACTAACTGTGCTCAATCGCTTGAGGAGCAGGTTGGGGCGAGCGTCGAAAGTAGATCACGACAAGCAGGCTTAAGGCGGCGGCGAACAAGCACCAGACTGAGGTAAAGGTTTGGTGAACAGTGAACCAAGAAATAATCGCTGATAGCGCCAAAAGAAAGCCGAATCCTTTAAACCAGCGGTCAGTGCAAACAATTAGGCTGCCGGCCACAATTACCACGTAGATTACGCCAACGAGAGCGGTAATGGGTATTGAGATGTCGTAGTAGATGCTATTTTTAAATACCATCACAGATAGAGGTTCAAGGATTAAAACCAAAAAAAGAAAGGCGCTAGCAAAAATTCCAGCCAGGACAAATAAATTTAACCACGATTGTCTTTTGTCATCTCGTTCAAGCATTCTTGCGGTCAGCGGAACATAAATTGGCCACAGGAGAAAAGCGAAAAACAGAAATCCGTAGCCAAGCATAGTGCTTGCCAGACTGGGTTTGGTAACAAGCCACTGCAAGCCCTCGATAGCTTGTTGAACTGAAAATAGTAGAGGAATGAAGGCTAATAACCGATCCTGTTTTTTAGCCCTATGTAGCGAATCTATCCCGGCCATGGCCGTGGCGGCGCTCGTCACAAAACTTACGGGGGCGGAGAAGCACATATGTATTAAGTTTACCAAGCTTTTAGGCTCGCAATGACGCCTTAGTTCTTTATGCCGATGCCACGTCGCAACAGATGCCAGGCCAGGGTAGTGCTTATTACGGCAATAGTAAGTAAAATGAATCCGCTAAAAATAACTGGGGTTTGAGCCTCGCCGGTAAAGCCATAACGAAAACCGTCTATCATATAAACGAGGGGGTTTAATTTGGTGATGGCTTGCCAAGCAGTGGGTAAGCGGTCTATTTCATAGAATACACCACCCAAATAGGTGAGGGGTGTTAGAACAAAAGTTGGAATTAGGCCAACGTCATCGAATTTTTTAGCGTACAAACCGTTTAAAAAGCCAAAGAGGGAAAAGATAACCGCGGTTATGAGTCCAAAGAAAAGTACGGCCCAGAGATGAGTAATTACCGAAGCCTCAAAAATTATTGATACTACGTAGATCACGGCACCTACAAGCGCGGCACGTACCACGCCACCCGTACAGAAACCAGCCAGGAGAACGGTCGGGGAAACAGGTGCCACGAGGACTTCTTCGATGTTCCGCATGAATTTCGCGCCAAAAAAAGAGCTTGCCACATTCGAAAAAGCGTTTGTGATCATTGCCATTAAGATGAGTCCAGGTACGAGGAATGTCATGTACGGCAACCCCTGCATCACGCCAATTCGCTCTCCAAGGAATGCTCCAAAGATAACAAAGTAAAGTGACTATGTAATCACCGGGGGGAGCAAAGTTTGCGACCAGATACGCACAATTCGCGAAACTTCCTTGCGAGCAATGGTCAAATAGGCGATTCGTGTAATACTCCAGCTCATAGAAGGGGTAGTCTTAACTGAGCGATAAAAAGAGCTCCTCTAATAGATTTGTTGTTGGTCGAATGTCAAGAACCTTAAGCCCGCTCTCTTCGAGTGACTTCACCAGATCACTCACGGTTTGTCCTTTGAGAAGCGTAGCCTCGACCGTCTCGGACGATCGTGGGATCAGGTTAAACTGCCCGCCAGAAACTGGAGTGGACCCCGTACACTAGACACATTCCTTTAGGAGAAGGGATCATAGAGCATGTATGGCAAAGCACATCGACCCGGCCGTGAAGCAGGCAGTCCTTGCAGACATCAAGAACGGTATGCGGGTTGCGGAGGCGGCGAGAAAGCACGGTACGACGGACGCCACTATTTACGCCTGGCTCAAAGCCCAGGCGGATAACAGCGGCACGAGCGCCCTTGAGGTGGCTCGGCTTCGTCGAGAATATGAGTCGCTTCTTGCAAGCTACGGCACGGAGCCGTCGCACAGCCGCAAAGGC
>CAYJQH010000016.1:0-2623 GCA_964372415.1 uncultured Gammaproteobacteria bacterium
CCTCGCCGCCGCAGGCGGCGAAATGCGTTCGAACTATCTTTAATATACTGCACCATCACAATACCCCCGTTCATGCGGGGGTTTTGTGTTTTGACGAATTTGGGCCATTTTGCCTAATTTGTTGATTTTTTTGCTAATTTGTGCTATTCTAGAGTCGTAACCTAAGAGGAGGTAAAGATGCGCTTAAGCGCTTTTTCCCTCCTCGGAGGGATGATCTTTTCCGCAGGAACGGGTTGCAACTCGCACCGCATGGTGGAGTGCACGCCTGAAGAGGCGGACTATATCAAGGCAGGCACCGATTGGTCGGTCGCTAACGCCCGAGCTATCGATGGCTCGATGACCGTGACCTCCGAGGCCACAGCCCGCGACATCGCCTCAGCGCTCGCAGGCGCCGAGCTCAATTGTGGCGTACCCGCAAGCGAGCACGGCGAGAACGCCAACGCCTCGCGTCGCGCGGGCACGAAGAAGCTGATCGTAAACGTGGAACATCCGGTGTTCCAGGAATCGATCAACAACTTCCGCTCAGTCGAATGGGTCGGCGAGATGAGCGAGACGGAACTCGTCGAGCTCGCGCTCAAGGACCCGTACGCCTACAGTGATGTCTACTACTACAAGACGTCGCTGGCCATCATGGCGTTCTTTCTCGAGCATGAAGCTGCCCACTTAGTTCTCGGCGGTCACTCGCCTCAGGTTCAGGCGGAGGTCGACGAGCTCAACACGGCGGGAGCGGCTAGCACCGACCCGGGCTACCGCAAGCTCGATGACATCTACGCCTGGGGTTTCGCAGCTCTCGACGCCGGCGACGCCGAGTTTGAGGAGTTTGAGACCGAATACCAGACGGCGAGCTCAAGCTCGCAGCCATGACACGCCCACGCACCTTTCTGGTAGCGTGGGTCTTCTTTTGTGAAAAATAAAAACGGGCGCTTGGCGCCGCGTTACGTCCTATCAGAACCCAGTGTCTTCCTCAGGCTCTTTCTCGACCCGCTTCAGGATAACTCGACCCAGATGACGAACCCGCACGTCGAGTGCCGAGTAATCAGGGAGGAATTTTCCGCGGAAGCCGACGTTGAACAAGAAATCTGGAACGTTCACATCCCCTTTCACCACCTGATCATCGAGACCAAGATTGTGAACGGGGTACGGGTCAGTTCCGTTATCCCAAATGTCGAAGCCCAGGATCTGGACATCGCCATCGAAGATCATTTTTCCCATGAGCTCGTAATTTTTGCCCCGAAAGAAACGCAGGGCAAGCCGGGAAGTGTCGTCGTCCAGACGCACGATGGTGTCGAGCTCGGCCCGACACAAACACTGCTCGTACGTTCCCATGAGAATGTCATCAGCCGAGTCGCAACCTCCAAGGGTCATGAGGGTTAAAGAGACCACGGCGGTAAGACGCAGCACTAGCCACCTCCCCGCCTCCTCCGTACGCTAAGCCTACGAGTTGTACTGTACCACTTTTACAGGCCATGCTACATTTCCGGCATTCTATGGAAAACCACACATCCGGATTGGAGGCTCCTTCTCGTGAAGAAAAAAAGGCGGCCCAAGCAGCTTTTGATCGATCACAAGCCAAAAAACAAAAATTAGCTGGCCTCGGGCGAATGCTCGGTTTGGTACTTGTAGTCATAGCGGTGATCGGCGGACTAATCTGGTTAGCTGAAGGCCAAGACAACGATCAACCAAGCCCAATAAGTAGCGAGGTAAGTAGTCAGGATCATCGGCGCGGCAATCCAGAGGCATCAGTGGTTGTGGTTGAGTATGCTGATTTTCAGTGCCCGGCATGCGCGGTTTACGCCTCAGTTTCAGATAAACTATTTACGGAGTACGGTGACCGAGTGCAATTTGTTTTTAGACATTTTCCACTCAAAACAATTCATAAAAATGCGGTCGGTGCCGCCCGTGCCGCTGAAGCCGCAGCCCTGCAAGGCAAATTTTGGGAGATGCACGATGTCTTGTTTGCCAATCAAAATAGCTGGGCCAACCTAAATAATCCTGCCGACGCCTTCGTTTCTTTTGCTGAGGCTCTTGAACTAGATACTGAAAAATTCCGCAATGATCTAAATAGTAAAGAAGTTAAAGACAGAGTTGAGGCAGATTACGACAGCGCCACTGCTGCCGGACTTTCAGGCACGCCTAGTTTTTTCATTAACGGCCAACCGATCGAAAACCCACGGGGTTACGAAGCCTTTGCTGAGCTACTAGACTCAACGCTTGGTGACTAACGTATGAGCAAACTACTAGCTCATGTTTCTTACGTTGTTCCGGAAAACGTTCGCCACGAGGCCACGGGAGCTGATATTCAGTTTTTAACTGAACCATTATCTCACCCTGCGAACATTGTTATTTTAATGGCTAGTATTCTGGCCGTGGTTGCTTTTCACCTAGCTGAGAGCAAAGTCCCCAGGCTTAATGCCATGGTTAAATATTTTCGTGGCCGGGGTCGAACTTACCAAGAATTTCTGCCGCTTATTTTGCGCTCCGCGGTTGGTATTACGCTCATTGGCGCGGGGGTGAGCAATCACCTTATTACGCCAGCCGTTCAAGGCAACGACATTCTTAATTTCATTCAGGTAGTTCTTGGTTTCTTGCTCGTTACAGGTTTCTTGATTACGCCGGCCGCTTT
>CAYJQH010000016.1:2633-10816 GCA_964372415.1 uncultured Gammaproteobacteria bacterium
GTATCTTTGCCATGATGGTTCATCCTACGCTAATTGAAAGCCTGGAAGTACCGGCTACGATGCTAGCTTTAATTATTATCGGCCAAAGCAAACCGGGTTTTGATGATCTACTGGGCTTACCGATGATGGATTTTCCAGAAAAATTAAAAAAATATACCTCACCGGTACTCCGTTTGGGACTAGGGTTATCGATGATTATCATGGCCATTCACGACAAATTCTTGAACCCTCATCTCTTTGGTTACGTAGCCGAAAACAGCTTAACGCCCCTTCTTGGACTGAGTCCTCAAATGCTAACTTTATCGGCTGGTCTCACAGAGTTCGCGGTCGGACTCGCTATTTTGGTTGGTTGTCACACGCGTTTTGCAAGTGCCATAGGCTTCCTTATTCTGTCCTTTACGTTTTTCGTTTTCCAAGAAGAAGTCTTTGCCCATGTTACACTTTTTGCTGTGCTCGCGGTGCTCATTATTCAAGGTGCTGGACCTTTAAGTATTGACTCCTGGTATGCCGAACGAAAACGCCAAAATCTCGCGTAACTTGGTACTCGTCATGATGCTAGTTGCTTTTATAGGTTTTGTTGATTCGATGTATTTAACTGCCAGCAAGTATTTTGGGGTGCCCCTTAAGTGCAACCTGACTCATGGCTGTGATGTGGTAACAAACAGTGTATACAGTGAGATCTTCGGCATAGGCGTGTCGCCGCTTGGGGTAGTATTTTATCTCACAATATTTTTTGGCCTGTACGCCTACCTAGAAACAAAAAACCAAAGGTTACTTAAAGCGGTAACCCTATTACCGATCGGCGGCTTTTTGTTTTCACTTTGGCTTACTTATGTCCAGGGCTTCATTCTCCATGCCTGGTGTCAGTACTGCTTATTGTCAGCCGCCTGCTCTACAACCCTCTTTGTGATCGGCCTTTGCATTCTTTGTAAGTTGCGCAAAGCTAAAACTGCCGCCCCTTCCCCGTAATTAGTCTAAGGCGTCCGGGAATCGCTCGAATATCGAACTCTTTCGCCTGCAACTCTTCCCCGTCAATAAACATTCTCAAGTGCCGCTCGGCATAAAGTCGAGCTTTTTTAATATGAATTTTTGAATATTCGCTTTTCCGACGAAAGAATGAAAATTTTGTGTGTTTCAAAATAAGGGTTAGCTTGCCATCGGTCGGGTTTGTCTTACCAGTCTCGTCAGGAAACGCCAGGTTGCGAATTTCTAGACTTACCCTTCCAGGCACGGTCATGGTGTAAGAGTCATCGCAAGAAATAACTAGTCCTGACCCTTCGGTTTGAGCGGTATGCAAAAAACGTCGACTATTAATTTCACCAAGATCAATGTCCTGCACCAAGCGCGCTGACAAAATGTCACAGGCGGCAACTCCAGAAGGAATACCTAAAAGATCAGCCAAAATATTTTTTTGCCCAAGCGGTATGTAACCAATAACCGCCCGAGTGACCTTTGCGGCTTCAATAACCTTACGAAGAGTTCGATCGTTGCCTACGGCCACCACAGTCCCTACCCCTGCCTCAATTTCGTCTTTAATCACCTCAAGACTGTCACGAAACAGAGCAAGACGAGTAATCTTGCCCATAATGCCGAGGTCCGTAAGACGAGTTTCGAGAAGCGTTAAGTCGCGCTCGTGACGACGGTCCTGGAGGAAATCATCGTATATGTATGAGTACACAAGCCGATTAGCCGATTAGCCTGTTAGAACTAGCGGTGCCACTAATCGGCTAACCGGCTAATAAGCTAACCTACTCAAGCATTAGGCCTCTGTTTCTTCTGAAACCTGTCCCCGACGTCCTCGAGTGGGTTTGACTGGCTCCTCAGCACCCATGTGCACCGTGCCGTTCATTTGCGCTCCGGCGCCGACCGATAACACCTCAGCCCCGAGATCACCCGAAAACTTAGATGACGGCAATAGATCTAGCTTCTGATTAACCCGCAGGTTACCCCGAATGTCCCCGGCGACGACCGCATTCTCCACTTTAATGTCGGCCTCAAGCTTAGCTCCTTCGCCAACCTGGAGATCTCCGGTGGCGCTTAGAGTGCCACGAACCTCACCTTCAATAACAATATTGCCATCAACGGTAATGTCTCCCTCGATCCGTACTCCTTGTGCGATAATCGTCTCACCACCATTTTTTGCCATAAATATCATTTCAGTTATCGGTTGTCGGAATTCCTCCATTCGCAAAAACGAATCAGGTAGATTGGTAACACAATGTTACATCTCTTTGACAACGCTTATCCCCAAGGCATGCATGGCATTGACTAAGGTTTGACGAACCGCAGCACAAAGTTCTAAACGAGCCACCAACCGATCCTGGCTGTCAGCCTTTAGAATTGGCACTGCTTCGTAATAACTGGCAAAGTCTTGAGCCAAGTCAAAAGCGTACTGCGCTATCTGAGACACTTTAAAATTAGCCCCAGACTCATGGATAACGTCTGGAAATTTACTGATCTTGCGGACTAATCTCTGCTCGCGAGGCTCGGTAAGAAGCGCCGGGTGATGTTCGGGGAGAAGTTCAGCCTTTTTAAGCAGAGTCGAGATGCGCGCAATGGTGTACAAAATGTAAGGCGCTGAAAAACCTTCAAGCGCCATCGCTTCCTCAAGATCGAAGGTTAATATCTTATCAGGGTCGTTCTTGAGCATGCTGAATTTAACGCTGGCCATGGTTAAAGCCTTAGCGTTAAGAGCAACTTTTCGTGGCGACCAGCTTTCGTGACGCTTAACCGTTTCCTCTGATAGTCTCGTAAACATGGCATCACGCAGGTCTGACCAACGGACAATATTGCCCTTGCGCGAACTCATGGCGCCCTCCGGCAAGGTGACAAAATCATAGGACAGGTGAAACACGTCGCGCGGAAACTTCATGAGTTTAAGCGTCGCCGCAAGTTGCTTCATGGCCAGTGACTGCCTGGCGTCAACCACATAAACTGAGCGATCGGCGTGGTAATCTTCTTCTTTTTTATAAGCCAAAGCTAAATCTTTGGCGTTGTATAAAAGCGTGCCATCTGATTTTCTGAGAAGGTTGGCGCTTAGTCCCTGGTCTTCAAGATCGACAATAACTGCGCCGTCGCTAATTTTAGCGACTGCTTCGGTAAGTAGTTTTTTGACGATTGCGTGAGTCGCTTCAATAAGCTCGTGTTCTAAATAAATGTGGTCTAGTTCGAGTTCAAACTCAACAAAAACCTCTTTAAGGCCATCAATCGACCACTTGTGCGTTTTCTTCCAGAGAGCCACCCACTCGCCACTCATCGTTTCGAGCTCTTGCTGAATTTTTGACACTTCCTCTTTTGCTGCGTCATCATTTTCCAAAGCCTTAGTAGCCTCACTGTAAACTCGACCTAAAAAATTCAACCTCTCGCCCTCTTTAGGCTCTTCATTAGGATGAAATTTACTTATTCCCCACAGACATTTAGCGACGTTGTTTCCAAGGTCGTTAATGTACGATACCGGCACAACCTCGTACCCATTAAGTTGAAGTACGCGGACCGTGGCGAGACCCAGAGCAAAATTTCTAAGGTGTCCAACATGCACCTCCTTATGCGTGTTTGGATTAGCATACTCGACCAGAATTTTCTTGCCTTTACCGGTAGTTGATTTGCCGTAGCGTGATTTACTTTTGCTCACGTCTCTTAAAACATGATCTACGAACATCTCTTCGTCGAAATAAAAATTCACATAGGGTCCAACTGATTTGATTTCGCGAATGTGTTTACTTGGTCCAATTTTGGCCGCGAGCTCGGTGGCGATCTCGTTTGGATTTCGTTTTAAACCCTTGGCCAAAGCAAAGCAGGGAAAGCTTACGTCGCCATACTCTGGCTTTGGGGGCGCCATAAGCATGTCGGTGGTAACCGAAAACTTTTTACCGATGGCTTTTTTAAGAGCGGTATGGATCTCCCGCTTAGCAGCAGTCAGGGCGTACATAATATTTAAACTTCGAATGAATACGAGAACGAGAAATCTCTTACTTTACTAAACGCACAAAATGCCGCTTCCCTTTTTGAAGAACGGCCGGGAGCGATGCATGGGTAATTTGTGTCATAATGTCCTTAACGACGACGTCATCAAGGCGCACTCCGCCTTCCTCAACAACGCGACGGGCCTCGGATTTCGAAGTTGCGAGGCCAGAGGCGACGAGAACATCAAGAATGCCCATCGCCTTCCCTACGGAAAACTCAGCCATATCGGCTGGCTTTTCTTTTTTCTGGAAGACGTTTGTAAAGTTCTCGGCAGCTTTATCAGCAGCCGCAGCATCGTGGAACATCGTCACCACATCCTTGGCGAGTTGAACCTTGAGGTCACGCGGATTGGCACCGGCCTTGAGCTGGAGCTTGAAGCCTTCAATCTCCTCGTTCGTGCGGTCAGTGACGAGCTCGAAATACGGCAAGATCATGCTATCGTCCATAGCCATGAGCTTGCCGAACATGTCCTCTGGAGTGTCGTTGATGGCCACGATGCCGCCTTCGGTCTTGCTCATCTTTTTGCCTTCGCTATTTGTGAGGAGCTTCAAAGCGACAACAAACTTTTCTTTTTGCTTGAGCTCCTTCATGAGTGTGCGGCCGGCCAGCATGTTGAACGTCTGATCATTGCCACCAATTTCGACGTCAACATTCATGGCTACCGAGTCGTACCCCTGCATGAGGGGGTACATAAACTCGTGGAAATACACTGGCTTGTCATCGGCGAAACGCTTAGCGAACATGTCGCGCTCGCTCATCTGCTGCACCGTAAAATGACTGGCAAGTTCGACGACATCGGAAAACGACATCTTGGATAACCACTTGTGATTGAACATCACTTTCACAGCATTAGGGGCGCGGAAGCGAAGAATTTTCGCTGCTTGTTTTTTGTAGGTGGCAGCATTCTTCATGACCTCTTTGGCCGAGAGCTGCTGGCGGACCGCCATTTTGTCGGTCGGGTCACCAATCATGGCCGTAAAGGAACCGATGAGCAAAATCACTTCGTGGCCGAGTTCTTGGAACTCGCGAAGCTTCTTGAGCTGCAGCGCATGACCGATATGGAGATCTGGCGATGTCGGGTCAACGCCAACGTAAATGCGGAGCTTTTTGCCAGCCGAGAGTGCAGTGCGAAGTGCATCCGCGCTCGGGTAGACCTTTTCAACCCCACGCCTGAGCAATTGTTCAATTTTCGCCGAATCCGGTTGTTTTGCCATATAGCCTCTATTATGCCCGAAGTGTTTCTTCTTGCTCTTTTAAACCTTTAAGTTTCGCCTTCGCCGTCACCAATTTCTCTTTTTCACTGTCGACGACGGCCGCAGGAGCATTCTTTACAAAGTCAGTGTTGGCCAGTTTCTTTTCTTGGGCCATGACGTATTTCTCTGTACTTTTAAGCTCTTTTGCCAATTTTTCGAGCTCTTTTTTGACGTCCACAAGGCCTTCGAGCGGCACATGCATCATTTTTTTGCCCACAACCGCACTAACCGATTGTTCAGGCTTAACATTATCGAACACAATATTTACTCGGGCGAGTGCCTCAAAATATCTGCTCACCTCTTCAAGCTCGGACTTCCCTTCGTAATGAACATCCATCTGCGCTCGAGGATCAATTTTGTATTGAGCTCGGATACTTCTCGCAGCAGAAACACTTTCCTGCAGGAGCTGAAATGTTTGAAGATCTTTCTTTGAGGTCTTCACCTTATCAGCCTTCGGCCACCGAGCGACAAGGAGGAGTCCGCGATCAAACCTCTTATAGATCTCCTCGGTCACGAATGGCATAATTGGATGCCACAAAATCAAGAGGCGCTCGAGAACATAGTTTAGAACATCGTTCTTCTCACCTTCAATCTTAGCAATTTCAAGATACCAATCAGCGAAATCACTCCAGGTAAAATCACGCAGTACTTCAGCCGCTAGTGAGAAGTCATACTGCTCAAACAATTTTCCGACCTTTGCTGAGACTTCAGCGAAACGGGCAAGAATCCAACGATCAGCCAGGGTTTGCGGACGGGCATCTTCTACATGTCGTAACCCGCCGGTCGACATGTCAATAAACCGAGAGATATTCCACACTTTGTTCACGAAGTTGCGGGCACCTTCGATCTTTTCCGTGTAGTAACGCGAATCGTTGCCCGGCGAAATACCGACGAGCAAACTGAGTCGTAGCGCATCGCAACCGTATTGCTCGATCACTTCAATAGGATCGATACCGGTGCCGGACGATTTGGAAAACTTTTTACCATCCTTATCACGAAGGATTCCGTGAATGTACGCATCCCTGAAGGGGATCTCTTCAAGAGCGTAGGAGCTCATGAGAATCATACGCATGAGCCAGAGATACAAAATCTCGTAGCCCATCTGCATCCAGCTCGTGGGATGGAATGTCTTGAGGTCTTTTGTCTTCTCGGGCCAACCGAGGGTCGAGAACGTCCAAGAGCCGGAACTAAACCAGGTATCGAGGGTATCTTCGTCTTGCGTCCATCCCTTTCCTGGAGATTGAGTGCCAACCTTGATCTCGTCGCCCTTATACCAGGCTGGTATACGGTGACCCCACCACAATTGACGCGACAAACACCAGTCGCGGAGATTATCGACGCGATCAAGGTAGAGCTTGCGGAAACGGTCTGGAGTAATGGTGACCTTTTGTTTGGCATCACCGTCTAAACCCGTCGTCACCGCATCACGCATGAGGTCACGCAACGTTTTGCCGCGCTTGGGAATAACCTTGTTCACGTCGAGCCACCATTGCGTCATCGGAATTGCCTCAATGACGTCGCCGTATCGATCGCTGGTGCCAACATTCTGAACTACCTCTTTAATATCACCGCTTTCCTTACGCGGGTCTAGAAGCTGACGATCAATCAACCAAGACACGAACTCATCCCGCGCTTGTTCCACTGACAAACCTTTATACTTTTCGCCCGCCTCTTCGGTCATTCTGCCGTCAGCACCTATCACTTGAATGATGCCGATCGGTTCACCCTTAGCCTTCTGCTTTTCGTACATCGCGAAATCAATCGCGCTATGTGCGGGTGTGACACCAAGAGCTCCTGTGCCAAATTCTGGGTCGACGCTCTCATCAGCGATAATCTTTATCTCCAAAGGCTTAGCTGCACCGATATCAACTGTGAACGTTTGACCGATAAATTTTTTGTAGCGTTTATCCTTAGGGTGAACTGCCACGGCCGTGTCGCCCAACTTTGTTTCTGGTCGTGTTGAAGAGATGCGGATCGGGAACTCTTTAGAGTACTTAAAGGTATACAAAACCGAGGGGCGCTCAACGGTGACAATTTCATCGTCCGAACAGGTTGATTGACCTTTCACGGACCAATTCACCACGCGATAGCCACGATAAATTAACCCGTCTTTATACATGCGAGTAAACAATTCGTTCACCGCAGTGTTGCGCTGGTCATCAAAGGTATAGGCCAAGCGCGACCAGTCCGCACTGGTACCCATCTTCTTCACCTGATTTAAAATCGTGAATTTGGACTGCTCCGCAAATTCGCGAATTTTCTCCAGAAGGCCCTCTCGTCCCAATTCCTGACGAGGATTTTTCATGCCGGCCTGCATGAGCAACTTCTCAACCTTGGCCTGTGTAGCGATAGCGGCATGGTCCGTCCCAGGGACGAGCAGAACTTTCTTACCCTTAAGACGCTGATAGCGCGCCATGGCATCCATGAGGGAGTTCTCGAGCGCGTGGCCTAAATGTAAGACACCCGTAACATTCGGCGGCGGCATCATGATCGAAAAGGCCTCCTTACGGCTTTTCACGTCCGGGAGGTTGTCAGGGTTAAAAAAACCGCTGTCTGTCCAGAGTTTATAAAGAGCATCTTCAACGAGCTGGGGCTCGTAAGCCTTGGCCATTTCTGGGGGCATAGTTGGCTCAAAGTCTAAAGCTTGTACCAAAAAATGTCGAGGGAGGCGCAAAAGTCACGGGCTGCGGAAAAATCGCTTGACTTTCTGAAAAATATTCTTTATTCTGTTTTTAACTAGATGGGGTTGTATCTCTACAACTAAACTTCTGGTGACGCAATATACTCCCTAACTCCAATTGCGTGAGTTAGGGGGTTTATTGTTTTTATCCCGAGTCACCTGGGCTCGTGGAGGTAACGGTAACCTCATCTAGTTTGTCACCTGAAGATGCGGGTTCGACTCCCGTCGAGTCCACCAAAATCTGACTTTCAGAAAATTGACCGACTTTTTCGTTGGCGGCGCAAAGC
>CAYJQH010000017.1:0-6932 GCA_964372415.1 uncultured Gammaproteobacteria bacterium
AACCTAACGAAAAAACCACAGACTTTGCAGCTGTGATTTCCTCGTGGCAGGGGCTGATGGGATCGAACCATCGATAACGGTTTTGGAGACCGTTGTGATACCGCTTCACTAAGCCCCTAAAGCGCACCTATAATACCTATAAATTTACGATTAGTAAAGATTACTCGGACTATCCAACGAGTGATGTATACTTGAGTGAATGAGCGATAAAATAATTTAATCAACATGCTTAAACAAAACTTAGGTAAGCTTGATCGTATCTTGCGCTTCGCTTTGGCTTTTTGGTGGCTCGGGCCATGGCCACTAAGGTACGAGATCGATTGGCTAAATGTCATAATAATGATCGTGGCTTGGATCGCGCTGATCGAAAGTTTTCTCGGTTGGTGCTGGATTCACTCAGCTATGGGTATTAACAATCGGGATCAATAATTTGGTTCGGGGGTGTATTTTTTAGGAAACGTGCTAGGGTATTGCCAATTATGAGTGATTTCTTTGGTTTGGGCATTGCTCCAAACATCCTAAAGGTTCTTGAAGATCAGAAGTTTACTACTCCGACGCCTATCCAAATTAAGGCGATTCCTCTTGGTATTCAAGGTAAAGACGTGGTCGGTATTGCCCAAACGGGTACTGGCAAAACACTGGCATTTTCTATCCCAATGCTACAGCAGATCTCAGCTACCAAAGGCAAAGGATTGGTTATTTTGCCGACCCGTGAACTGGCCCTTCAGGTTGAAGAGACGGTACGTAAACTCGGAGGTAAATTTGGTCTGCGTACCGCGGTTTTGATCGGCGGTGCTTCGATGCATTTTCAAATTCAAGCCTTACGAAAAAATCCACACGTGATCGTGGCCACTCCGGGTCGTCTTATTGATCACTTGGAACAAAAAACAGTTCGCCTTGACCAGGTTAAGATCCTTGTTCTCGATGAAGCTGATCGTATGTTGGATATGGGTTTCGCTCCACAGATTAATAGAATTCTTGAGGTGGTCCCTAAAGATCGGCAAACTATGCTTTTCTCGGCCACCATGCCAGCCGAAATTGCCAAGATAGCTGCCCGACAAATGAAGCTTCCAGTTAGTGTGGAAATTGCTCCCCAAGGCACTGCTGCCGAACGAGTTGAGCAAGAACTTTTTGTAGTTAATAAATTCGATAAAATTCGCTTGCTTGAAAAATTACTTGGCGAATACCACGGTACAGTCCTGGTCTTTTCACGAACCAAACACGGGGCGCGTAAAATTTGTCGAGCGGTGAAAACTATCGGTCACAGCGCAGCCGAAATTCATTCCGATCGTTCGCTCGCGCAACGCCGAGAAGCGCTCGAGGGATTCAAGTCAGGCCGGTACCGAGTGTTAATAGCAACCGACATTGCCGCCCGTGGCATTGATGTTAAAGGAATTGAAGTGGTGGTGAACTTTGATCTCCCCGATCAAGCCGAAGATTACGTTCATCGCATTGGTCGAACCGGCCGAGCTGGCCACTCTGGTAAGGCTATTTCTTTTGCTACACCAGACCAAAGTTCGGATATTCGGCAGATCGAACGCCTGGTTCGTATTCGTCTCCCAGCCAAGCAGTTGCCTGAATTGCCAGCGGCCAGAGCTGTGCCTAAGAATGATTTCGTACCCTCTTCAACACGTCGACCTTCATACGGTAAACCTGAACGTCGGGCTCGTGGTAGCCGCCCTGCCAAGCGGGGAAGTTACAAATACGGACATTTTTAAACATATATTTAGAGTTTAAAGTTTTTTAAAAAAGACCCCCGTTTTTATTTCCGGGGATCGAGCGAGACAGTAGTCCAATCAGCGAGGGTGTCCAGGTAGTCGGCAAACCTGCTCACGCCTTGTTGATCGGGGAGTGGCGGGCCCTGACTGTATTCATACTGAACCAGTACGACGAGGCCACGGCGTGACCCCGGACGACGCTCGAAGAGCATTTTGTCATCGGCTTCCCCAACGAAGACGACGTTGCCAGCGTAGCCGATGGCCATGGCTCGGCACAAGAAGAGATGCGCCATCCGCCAGTTGGCCCAGGCCTGGCCACCACGCCGTGTCTGCTTGCTATAACGCTTGTGCCAGCACCAGTCGATGAGAACATTCTCCGGCATGCGCTCGCCGTAAACGTCGAAGCCAGTACTGCCGTAAGGAAAACGGGTGATTCGTGATCCGTGTGGCCCGATCTTATCCTTGACGGCGTACCGCGGACCGTGCCGGCTGTCGATCTCTACCGCACGACCCTTGACCACCCGGCTCGGATTGATCATTTCGCGCGTCGTGAGCTCACCAGCCAAGGTAACGAACGTCTCGGGAATCTTCGGATGAATCTCTTCCCAGCGAGTATCGACGCGTTGCCGTTTTCGCGTGATCTCGAAGGTGAACGTCCAACGTTTACTCAAGTTCATGGCTCCTCCTGTATTAGCCATTAACTATCGATGGAACTCCTTGTTGTTACAAGAAGGATGTAGGTTAAGCTCGTGTTATACTTTTGTCAACCTATACAGACTTCGAGGTTGACCCTGAGCGAAGTCGAATGGGTCAATGTATGGCTGGTCGCAAAGGAGGGCGCTCAGGTACTTCACAAAAGATCAATCGAGAGCTTTTATTATTAAAAAAATTGAATGGTGTCCAGTCTTTTGGTGAAAGACTAGCCGATTTTTTGACCCGCTTTTTTGGCACCCTGGTTTTTCTTTTCGTGAACGTTACTTTGTTTGGTTTTTGGCTTCTGATGAACCATGGTTTTTTGTGGGATCTTCAGCCGTTTGACCCGTTTCCCTTTGAACTTTTGGTGACCATCGTCTCACTCGAGGCAATTATCTTATCGATTATCGTGCTCATTAGCCAGAACCGAGCAGCTCGTCTGGCGGATCTCCGGGAACAAGTTGACGTTGAGCTAGACCAACAATCGCTCAAGGACATTGAGCTTATGATTGATAAGTTAGAAGCCATCGAGGCTCGTCTAGCTCGCCTCGAAAAGGGTAATGATCGGAGCTACCCCCGCGGTACTAAGGCTTTTTGAACCCGGTGATGGCGTTTAAGATCTCCAAAGGCACCGTAAAGACCACTGTGTTCGATTGATCGGAGCTAATATCGTTAATTGAATTCAGGGTACGCAAATGTAAGGCTCCTGGAGTTTCGGCTAACAATTTGGCGGCCTGTGACAAGTTTTGTGCCGCCGCCACCTCACCTTCAGAGTTAATGATTACCGCCCGACGCTCGCGTTCGGCCTCGGCCTGTTTAGCGATTGTCCGTACCATATCTGGTGGCAGGTTAATGTCTTTGAGTTCAACTGTTGAAACCTTTACGCCCCAAGGATCGGTGGCGAGGTCAACAATCTTCTCGATTTTTGCAGCGATCGTTTGCCGTCCACTCAACAGTTCGTCGAGCGTAACTTCGCCAACTATGTTGCGCATGGTAGTTTGGGCCAGCTGTGAAACGGCGTAGTGGACGCTTTCGACTTCAAGAAATGACTTAGCTGGATCGGCGATCTTGTAGTAAATTACAGCATTGATTTTGGCTGAGACGTTGTCTTTTGTGATCGCGTCCTGACTTGGCACATCAACCGCTTTAGTACGTAAATCAACCTTCTTCATGGCTTGGAAAACTGGCACAATAACTCTCCAGCCAGGTTCGACCACGCTTGTGAAACGACCCATGGTGAACTTGATGCCGCGTTCGTATTGATTAACCTGACGCAAACAGGCCAAGAAAGCTATAAATAGGACTACAGCCAACGTAAACCATCCCATATAATAAAAATTAATGAATTTGCCTTATCTTAGAGCCCACTTGGTTTGTCTGCAAGTTTTGCTAAAATAGTTTGGCTATGACCGAAAAAACACAAATGAAAAAAAGTATCGCAGCCGGCGCTTTAGCTGGATTGGGCGTTAATCTAATTCTGGTATTTATAGGCTGGGGAATTTTCACCACCGAAGAAGGTAGCGGTTGGTTGGCCGAACAACTTGATTTTGAGCAATCGCCAGCCACTGTGATTGTTGACTCAGCTGGTGAAAAATCAGCAGTGGTTAATGTAGTTGAACAGTCAAATCCCGCGGTAGTGTCGATTATTGTAAGCAAGGACGTGCCGATTATTGAACGGTCGTACAGAGAATATAATCCGTTCGGTGGGTTTTTTGGCTTTCAAATTCCTGAATACATACAAAATGGTACCGAACGCCGTGAAATTGGGGGTGGTTCTGGATTCCTGGTAAGCAACGATGGATATATTGTGACCAACGCTCACGTAGTCAGTGACAAAGACGCAGACTACACCGTCTTTTTGAACGACGGCTCTAGTCAAGAAGCAGTAATTGTTGCTGTCGACGCCACTTTTGATGTAGCAGTAATTAAAATTCCCGGCCAGGACCTAGCCTTTTTGGAGTTTGGAAATTCGGACGAAGTCAAAGTGGGTCAAACGGTAATTGCAATAGGGAACGCCCTTGGTGAATTCAGAAATACCGTTTCAGTTGGCGTGGTTTCTGGGTTGGCCCGTTCGATTACCGCTTCAAGCGGCGCCGGCGAGTCGGAACAGCTCTTTAATATTCTGCAAACAGACGCGGCGATAAATCCTGGAAACTCCGGTGGCCCATTACTTGATTTGGCCGGCAAAGTTATTGGCATGAACGTAGCTGCCTCGCTGAATTCAGAAAACATCGGTTTCGCTCTTCCGAGCAACTTAGTTAAAAGCTCAGTTGACTCAATTCGTGAGCATGGGTATGTAAAGCGTCCGTACATTGGAGTCCGTTTTGTGCCGGTCACTCCGGCGCTTGAGGACATGAACGATCTCTCGGTTGATTATGGGGCCTTGGTGCTGCGTGGTGAGAATGGCGAACTAGCAGTTGTTCCGGGTTCGCCGGCAGATAAGGCGGGAATTGAAGAAAACGATATTATTCTTGAAATTGCCGGGCAAAAAGTAGATCTTGAGCATCCTTTGCCGTCTTTAATAATCACTCACAGCATTGGCGAAATGATTTCTGTTAAGGTTTTACACGACGGCGAAGAGAAGATTTTACGAATGACCCTTGAGGAGCGACCGCGAGAGTAAAACTTGGGATGTGGATTGTTTTCTGGCCGTTTCTTAGGTCTGTGCTACGCTTTTTCCCGTAAAATCAACTAATTATTCTTAGGAACTTATGTCCAATCGTTTGACCAAGTCACAGCTCATGGCCGCGCTCTCTGAAAAGTGGGGGGTGTCCAAGAAACAAGCGGGCGAAATGTATGACGGTATGGTTGGTCTTATTTACGGCGAAATCAAGCGCTCCGGTGAAGTTATTTTTCCAGGTCTCGGTAAAATGATGAAGAAGCACCGGGCAGCTCGTATGGGTCGTAATCCAGCCACTGGCGCCCAAATTCAGATCCCGGCCAAGACAGTTCTTAAGTTCTCAGTTGGTAAGGCTGCCAAGGACGAGCTTCTTAAGTAGAGATCCTTCGTACTGACTTCGTTAGAACTCGGGACTTGTCCCCCAATTTTTTCCACAGACCCTCGACAATGTCGAGGGTTTTTGGTAATTCAGAAGTAACGTCTATGGTTAAACGATGGTTGCTTCCCATCGCTGTTTTTTCGCTTGTCGTCGGGTCGATTCTCGCCGGAGGTATTTTGTTCATCCAACCAGCGCCAACCAAGAGCCTTGAAGCAGCTTCGCCAATCGCTCACGATGTAGTCAATGACGTCATTGCAACTCGCCGAGCCTTGATTGAATCAACTGGCAATATTCCATACGGATCTGATGAAGAAATTAACATCTTGGCTCTTGGTTTAGATTCTCGTAAGGAAGGACATGAACGACATTGTGACGCTATTCACATGATCACCCTTCACCTTGATACTTGGACGGTCACTATTACCTCAGTGCCGAGGGGAACGGCCGCTGCCTTACCCCCAGGAGCTCATGAATCTAACGAATATTACATAGCCAATGCTTGCCTTTACGGTGGTCTAGATTACGGCATCAAACAAATTGAGCAAATTGTAGGCGTGCAGGCCGATTTTGTGGCCACCGTAGGTTTTTCACAAGCTCTTGGTATTTTCCGGGCTCTCGACCTGCCAACTACGGAGACCTTACAATTCCTTCGTCACCGTCGAAGTTACCAAATTGGTGATCCGCAACGCAGTCACAACCAAGGACTTTTCATCAAAGATACCGCTTTACGACTTGTTGGTGGTGACGGGATTTCTCCTACTCTCATGTACATCTTGTATTCACTTATTGATACCGATCTTGACTTTAAATCAGCACAGGCACTTTACGATGCCTTCAGGGCAGCCAATTTAGGCGAACGCCCGAACGATATTAGTTTAATCATGAGGCCGGAATTTGCCGTCACTGATATGCATTTTGATAACGAAAACGGCGACGTGCAAGTCCAGTCGTTGATTGATTTTTTGAAAGGAAAGGTGTCAACAGAGGACTTGTCATTACTTTCGCTTGAAGACGTTCAGGCAGAACTTGAAGCTTATTTGCGCGAGGCTCTAGCTAGTGACCTCGAAGTTGCCCATGTGGTAGAAGAGCAGCTGTGGGAGCAGCTTGAAGATAATGGAGTACGTCAAGAATTGCATTTTAGGTTTTTGGCTAAATATCTTGAGAGTTTAAAAATTTCTGATCCCGAAGCATCCTTGCGTTTGGCTTCTGACTACGTTTTAGAGATGGAATATTTAGGTGAGGTTTATTGGGCTGATCTTGGAAGAAAGCTTTTGGCGGACATTGTGGATAGCGCTCAATTTGTCAGTCAAAGATGATAAAATATTGCCGTGCTTAAATTTAGCTCAATTTTTACTTTATCTTTAACTAGCATCATTTTTGTTGCCGGCTTTTTATATTCACCAAAGTTCGTTGCAGCGGCCACAATTACCTGGGATGGCGGGGGAGGCACAAACAACTGGTCTGAAGACGCTAATTGGTCAGGAGATGTTGAGCCAGGAACAAGTGACGTGGCTACTTTTGA
>CAYJQH010000017.1:7032-10801 GCA_964372415.1 uncultured Gammaproteobacteria bacterium
AATCCCTCAACCGGCACTGTGGTGGCGGATGGTGTCAATCCTATCTGGAACGTCAACGCTTCAGAGGATTTTAATAATTTAGAGTTTAATGTGACTACGGGCACTGTAAGTCTTTCGAGCGATACTTACACGGTAAATGGCACTCTGACTTTTACAAACGGTGAGATTAATTCAGGCACTTTTGACACTCAGGCGGATATCATTCAGGCAAGTACGGCTGATGGAGGAAACGCAACAGTGGAATTCACGGCAGCCGGTGCACAAACTTACACCATTAATGGTGGTATCGGTCCGACTGTCGAACTTGATGCCGCAGATGACGCCTCAGACAGCATTAGTTTCGCAGCTGCTGGTACCTTAACCAACTTAACCACCACCGCAGGTTTTTCAGGCACAATACCGATTGCTAATGCCGGCAATTTTGCCATGACTTTTACCACTTGGAGTCAAGCTGCAGGTACCTTTAGTGGGGCTAGCTTCTCGACCATGAATTTTGATGACATCGCTATTTCCGGCGGGACATTTAATGCACCAACAACTTTGAACTCTTCAGGCGGAGTAGCGCCTTCGATTGATGTAGTTAGTACTCAAACTTTAAACAATCTTACAATTGGTGCAATAGCCGGTGAGTTTACTTTTGGTGCTGGTGACACGATTACGGTAACCGGTACGTTAACCATTGGTACCTGTATGGCGAACGGCACCATTACCGCGCAAGGAAACATTACCCAAAATGCTGGCTGTTCATCGACCAGTTCAACAATCGTTGATTTTGCTGCGGCCGGCGTCCAGACCTGGACAGTTAATGGCGGTCGGGGTCCAGTGGTGCGTTTCGATGCTGCGGCTGACGCTAGTGATATTATCACTTTCACCGCGGCGGGTGAGTTTCAGGGTATCACTACTACCGCGGGCTTCAGCGGCACTTGGGCGCCGACAAATGCTAGTGATTTTTTGATTACTCTCTATAATCTCACGCTGGGCGGTGGAACCGTCGACATGTCAGGTGAAGCTGATCTGCGCCTAGGAAATTTTTCTCAATCTGGAAGTGGTACCTGGACCGCTCCCACACTTACTACTTTCACCTCAGTGAATCCGTCATACGACGTGAGTACCACCCAAACTTTTAATGCCGTCACGCTTAACTTCGTGGCTGGAGTACTAAATGTGGGGTCAGGCGACACCATGCTCATAACTGGCAATTATATTTGTACGGCCGGCGAAGTTGATGCTTTTGGCACCATGGAGTTTCGAGCCAACGTGACTCTCAATGCTAGTTGCGGCTTGCAATCTTTGGCCTATAAGTTTAGTGGTGGTGCGACCCAAACCTTAGCTGATAACACAGGGTCAGCTAACATCATTAACGGTGATGTGACGGTTAACAAAAGTGGTGGACAGGTTAATTTAACGACTATCATTGTTTTAGATCAGGTCAATCAAGATCTGACAATTGAAGAAGGAACCTTCAACCTTAATGGTCAAGCTTTTACTCATAACGGGGCTAGTGCGACGTTCGTAGTCGAGACTGGCGGTAATTTCCAGCTGCAGGGCGGTGAAACATTAACCCTCACGGCAGGTTTTCCAACTCTCGATTCTGGCTCGACCGTGACCTTTACAGGTAACGGTAATGCGGCAGCTACTACTTACACCATAACTAGCCTAAAAACGACTTATCATCACCTAGTAATAAATTCTACAGACGGTGCCACTGATACGTTCCAACTAGGTGCAGCGCTTGATGTTAACGGCAACCTGACCAACACCGCCGGGACATTTGATGTCACCTCCACTAACTACGCCATTACTCTTGCTGGTAACTGGACCAACACCGGCAGCTTTAATGCGCGAGCTGGTACGGTGACTCTTGATGCTAATACCAACCATACGGTTACCGGTGCCACCACCTGGAATAACCTGACACTTCAGGATACAACCGACAATGCCACCAATACCACGCTGACTTTGACCTCGTCGCAAACACAGACAATAGGCGGCGTACTAACACTCGATGGTCTTGATGCGACCGATCAGTTGGTTCTAGTGTCTTCAGTGGGCGGCAGCGCCGCGACCTTTGCCTTTACCGGCTCGTCAACTTTTTCAGGTGATTTCTTAAACATCACGGACAACACGGCAACTGATAGTTCTACTGGTATTACCCTACCTATCAATCCGGCTAATTCAACCAATGGTGGGAACACGACCGGCTGGTTCCCGGTAAATGTCGGAGGAACCGTTTTTTCTGATGAAGGGGTAACCAATATTGGGGCGAACATCACTGTGCGCGTACTCAGAAACGGAGCAGATACCGCACTTACTGATGATACCGATGCCTCCGGCGTTTATGTGATAGATATATCTAGCTTATCACCAACTTTAGCTGACGTTTTGACTTTTTATATCGACGATGAAACAGCGAATGGTGTTACGGTTAGTCGTTATGGTGGCAGTGCTTTGACTGATGTCCATATTTTCCAGAATTTTCTAATTGTTCGTCATGATGACGCCGGGCCAATAACCAACGCTAATTTGGATACGGCCGATAACGCCGATCCCGGATCGTCAACAAACGATATTTCATCGATCTATAGCGTGGCTGGAGGCACTCTAACCACAGCTAGTTCATCAATCGAGTTACTAGTGAATACCGGCGATACCTATACGCCGGGCGGTGCCGTGGACAGTAACGGCACTCTAGATATTAACGGCACTTTAAACTCGGCTGCTAACGCTCTTAACGTTGCCGGAAATTTGGATATCGGTGGCGGGACACTCACTCATACAGGTGTGCTTACTCTTGATGGTACCGCGGCGCAAACCTTTACCCCGAGCGCGGCAAGTATTGGTTCTGACGTGGTTGTCGCCAACACATCCGCGGCGGTATCGTTAGCAACCAACGGCTTGAATATTGGGGCTAACGATCTGACCATAAATAGTTCAGCTATTTTGTCGCTGGCCGGTCAAAATCTTACGGCTACGGGAACATTTTCCAATAACGGCATCGTACGTCTTCGTGGCTCAGAAACGGTCACGATAACGCAGGACACAAATTCCGGAACGTTCGTCTACCAGGGAGATGGCGATGCCGCGGCAGATACTTTTACCCTTATAGATTTTGGTAGTACTGACTACTACATTCTCAGTATATCTACAACCGACAGCGCTGACATCATTCAGTCAGCTGCCGGGAAGACGATTGCTAGTACCGCACACATCTCATCGGGTACGTATAATGCCAACGGGAACACGACAACTGTATCTGACATTACAACCATTTCCGGAGGCGGGTATACCGCTGGTTCGGCGACCCAAACTTTGGCAGCGCTGACGGTTGACGGCGGTGTTTTCACTGGTTCAGCCGGAACAGTCGACATTAATGGCGCGCTTATTGTTTCTGCTGGTACTCTCACCGCCCCCTCTGGATCGCTTACCTTGCAAGGGAATTTTACTCACTCTGGAGGTATATTCACTCATAACAGTGGTACCGTTACCTTGGATGCGAACGCCAATCACACCATTACTGGTGCTACCTCATGGAATAATCTAACACTTCTTGATGCATTGGATAACGGAACGGATGTAGTTTTAACCTTGAGTGCCAACAGTACCCAAACCATCAACGGCACCTTAACGCTCGACGGCACAGACGATTCTGATCGATTGAATATTGTGTCCTCGGCAGGGGGTTCAAGTGCGACGTTAGAGTTAGATCGGAAGACCACACGGCTAACTCCAGACAATAGACTCACCAGCAAGTAATCCGTCATCAGCCTGT
>CAYJQH010000018.1:0-9411 GCA_964372415.1 uncultured Gammaproteobacteria bacterium
AAAAATTCCTTCCCCCCAACCCCCTTCCTTTTTGCCCGCCCGAGCGTTCAGTTTTCTGCTCCGCCTTTGGCGGAGCAATCAGTCGAAGTTTCGCTCAAAAAAGGTTCGCGCTTCGTTCAGTAATTGCGACCAAAAAGCTCCGACGTACGTCGGAGCTTTTTGTTACTTATTCTGCAAGCTCAGCGTCGACCAAGGCTTTGATGGTGTTATACGGAGCGGCACCGAGTGAACGACCGTTAGAATCAGCGACTAAGACACCGTTAATGTAGGTGGCTGGCGTACCGTTTACACCGGCAGCAATCGCTCCCTGCTGATCTGCGGTCACCGCGGATTTGGCGGCATTAGAAGTTAGACAAGTATTGAATTTATTTACGTCCAAGCCAAGTTCACCGGCCAGCTGCGGATAGTAGGCATCAGCCAGAAGATCCTGGTTTGCAAACAGTCCGTCAGCGTACTCCCAAAATTTATTCTGCTCAGCCGCGCATTCGCTGGCCACTGCTGAGGGCAAAGCTTGTGGGTGAATAGAAGTTAAAGGGAAATGACGATATACCCAGGCTACTTCATTACTATACTCGTCAAAAATTTGTTGCATGGTGGGGTGATGACGTTCACAGAACGGGCACTGGAAATCTGAATATTCTACTATCACCACTTTGGCTTTATTTAGATCACCTTTGATGTGTTCGTCTTTTTTGACGTCTGGAATATCTTTAACCGTCACCGTGCCGGTGTCGGTATTTCCGTTATTTAAAGCATCGTTAGCTTTGTTGGACCCAAGAACTGAACCAGTAGTCGCGCCAGCTGAAAACTGATTGAAAAGCAAAGTAATAGCTACACCACTCACCAAGCCGAACACAAATAACATCTTAGGGTTTCCATCAAAAAAACCTCGTGACGAAGAAGGTGCCTGTTCATTCATAGGTCTACAGTCTACTCAGAGTTAATTTATTTTTCTTGTTTCTTATCCACAAAGCGATTCCGATCCCAAACAGCAATAAAACAATGGAAAGATATTGAGCTGGCGTTAAACCTAAATAACGAGAATCACCCACTCTTAAAAAGTCCAAAAAGAAACGAACAGTGCCATACCACAAGGAAAAAATAACTATATAAATACCAACTGGACGAGGCTTAAGGACTAACCAAAGGAAGACTAAACCCATGACTAAACCATTCAATGACTCATAAAGACCAAGGTCGTGACGAATAATGCCATCTGGAAATTTGGCCGCCAAAATAAAGTCGCTCGCCGTTCCCGGGTGATCGTGAATCAAAAAACAACCGAGGCGTCCAAGCCACATGCCCCAAGGTAATCCAAAAATCAATAAATCGGAAAATTTGAAAATATCAACCTGTTTCCGCCTCATCCACCATAAACCAACGAATAGACAGACAATGAAGCCGCCGTAAATTGAGAGACCACCTTCCCAGATGGCAAATGCTTCAAGGGGGTGCGCAAGGTAATAGGCAGGTTCGTAGAACACTACATGACCAAAGCGGCCGCCGAGGAGGCCGGCAAGAATGAGCCAAGGCAGAAGGTCAAAAACCAGTTTCGGGTCAATTTTTTGCCGCTTCGCAAACCAAGCGGCAACTGCCCCACCGAGCAAAAAACCTAAACCTACAAAGAGCCCCCAAACTTGGATGTCTAGGGGGCCGAGATCGATGATTTTCCATTCAATCAAAGGGATCATTACCTTCTCTCGTCATTGTGAGCACCGTAGGGGCGAAGCAATCTTTGAATCACAGAATGCTTCGTCGTCCTTCGGACTTCTCGCAATAACGAATTACGAATTCGGTATTTGAGTGTGCCAATCTGTCACTGATTGATAGGCAGCACTGCCACGATACAACGTTGCCTCGTTAAACGGTTTGGCCTGAAGTTGGAGGCCGACTGGGAGACCGTGAGCAAAACCACAAGGAATTGAAATTCCTGGGAGTCCTGCAATATTGGCTGGGGTAGTGAACACATCAGCCAAATACATGGCGATCGGATCGTTAAACTTTTCTCCCAAGTTCCAGGCTACCGAAGGCGAAGTGGGGCCGATTATTAAATCAACGCGCTTGAAGGCCTGGTCAAATTCTTTACGGAGCGCGTTGCGCACGGCTATGGCCTTCTTGTAATACGCGTCATAATATCCCGCTGACAAGATGAACGAGCCAAGCATGATGCGGCGCTTGACTTCAGCCCCGAAGCCTTCGCTACGCGCTTTGACGTAAGACTCTTCGAGCGTTCCCTCGGCTCGTGTCCCGTATCTAAGTCCGTCGTAACGAGCTAGATTACTCGAGGCCTCAGCCGGTTGAATAATGTAGTACGTAGGCAAAGCGTAGGGCGAAAGCGGAAGGGAAATTTCAACTACCTTGGCCCCATTATTTTCAAAAACAGCGATCGCCTCTTTAACCGTCTGCTGCACTAAAGGATCCATGCCTTCGATAAAATATTCCTGCGGTACGCCAATTCGAAGTCCTTCAAAGCTAGGAGTTAATAATTCGGCCACTGGAGCTTCAGAAAGTTCAACTGAGGTGGCGTCCTTGTCATCTCGCCCCTCAATAACCTCCATGATAAGCATAGCGTCTTCAACGGTGTGGGCGAATGGTCCAACTTGGTCTAGGCTCGAAGCCAGAGCAATGATGCCGTAACGCGAAACACGGCCGTATGTGGGTTTTAGACCGACGACACCACACATAGCAGCCGGCTGACGAATGGAGCCACCGGTGTCAGTTCCTAAGGCCGCGGGCACAAAACCGGCGGCCACGGCGGCACCTGAACCACCAGAAGAACCGCCAGGAATCTTGCTTTTGTTCCAAGGATTTTTGGTCGTCTGAAAAGCCGAGGATTCGGTCGACGATCCCATTGCGAATTCATCCATGTTAGTGCGACCCACAATAATGGCACCAGCCGCTTCTAAGCGGCGCACCACGGTAGCCGTGTAAGTTGAGGTATATTGCGCAAGCATCTTAGACGACGCCGAGGCGTAATGACCCTCAAGGAGCATGTTGTCTTTAATCGCCACGGGCACACCCGCGAGTCGCGGCAAATCTTCGCCACGCGCTTTCATGGCATCAATTTCTTTTGCTTTGGCCAGTGCTCGTTCATCAAAGGTCTCCAAAAACGCTCCGATATCTTTGTCGCGAAGGCGAATATCCTTTAGACGCTCGGTAATTATCGCCTCGGCGGTTACTTTGCCAGAACGAATGTCGTCCCGAATCTGTTTTACGGTTAATAGCGCCATAACTATTCAGTAAACACCCCTGGCACCTCGAGGGCATCGTGCTTTTTCTTGGGGAAGCCAGCCACAACGGCCTCGCGTTCTTCGACCGCCGAGGTTGGCTCGTCGGCCCGGAAAACATTCGTAGCATCTGTTAAGTACGCCTTAGCATCAACGTGCGAGGTGTCCACCTCCTGCAGTCTGCTTACGTATTCAAGAATAGATGGCAACTGGGAGCTAAAAAGCTTTTTTTCTTCGGGTGTTAATCGAAGTTTCGCAAGGGCTGCGACGTGGTCAATGTTTATTTCCATATTGCTGAAGACTCTAGATTCTAGTGGCTCGGACACAGTCGATATCTTTTTGGACTTCTAGGGTCTAGAGTCTTGCTAGTAGTCGTGCGAGATCATACGAAGAAAGTCCGATTCCGACAAGATCTTAACGTTCAAGCGTTTGGCGTCGTCTGCCTTAGATCCGGGGTTCTCGCCCACCACAACGTAATCGGTCTTCTTGCTAACTGACCCCGATACATTGCCGCCAAGCAAACGAATCTTTTCTTTAATCTCTTCTCGACCAAACTTTTCAAGCGTTCCGGTCACCACAAATTGTTTGCCATTAAGGACGCGTTTAATGGCCTTGGCTTCTTTTACCTCAACTCCCACTTCCTTAAAATGGGTTAACATTCGCTTACCGAGCGCCGAGTTAAAGAACTCGTGAATTGATCCGGCCACAGTGTCACCCACATCGGGCACATTAAGCAGTTCGTCGTTACTTGCTTTGGCCAACGCCTCAATAGAACCAAAGGCTTGGGCGAGAACAAAGGCTGTCTCCTCACCCACGTGGCGAATACCGAGAGCGATGATAAACCTATCGAGGTCGATGGTTTTTTTGCTTTGGATCTGATCGTATAGTTTCTTTGCCGAAAGCTCAGCAAAACCTTCAAGCCCCAGAAAATCCCCCGGTTGTAACAAGAAAATATCTGGAGCGATTTTTATCAGGCCAGCGTTTAGCAGCTTGTCAACAATTTTGTCACCGAGGCCGTCGATAGCAAAAGCCCGAGCAGCATGCAGCACGTTTTCGCGCTCCATGGCGTAACACTTCTTGTTAGTGCAGACAAGTGCTACCTCACCGCTTCGACGTTCAACTGGTGAATCGCAAATTGGACACTTCTTAGGAATTGACACTGCTTTTTCTTTTCCGGTTCTAAGCTCTGATAAAACTTTGATAATCTTCGGAATAATATCGCCGGCTTTGGTTAAGACGACCGTGTCGCCAAGTTTGAGGCCGAGACGTTCGATCTCATCGGCATTATGAAGCGAGGCATGAATGACCGTGGTACCCGCAATAAACGTGGGAGCAACCACGGCGACTGGCGTAAGCGCTCCGGTTCGACCAACAAACCACTCAACTTTTTCAACTCGTGTGGTGGTTTCCTCAGGTGGAAATTTAAAAGCCACCAAACCTCGCGGCGTTTTGCCAATAACACCAAGTTCACGAAAGGCGGCGTTGTCGTTGACTCTAACCACCACGCCATCGATCCAGTAATCCAGTTTCTCTCGTTTTTTTGCGTACTCGTCAAAAAACTTTTTTACTTCGTCGAGATGAGCACAATACCGACCAACACTTGGTCTAAAACCGTAAGCCTTTAAAATTTCAATACCTGCCGCTTGAGTTTTTTCACCCAGATCATCCTGAACACGCCAAGCAAAAAACTGAAGCGGTCGTGAGGCGGCAATTGAGGGATCAAGCTGACGGATACTGCCGGCAGCGACGTTCCTTGGGTTAGCAAAAGTTTCTTGGCCAAGTTTCTTTCGTTCACTATTCATCCGGTCAAACGCCTTCTTTGGCATGTAAACCTCGCCACGGATCTCAAGACGACCCTGGCGTTGACGGATTTTTTCTAGAGCCGTTGTTGAAAGATGAAAATTGTTCTCAATATTTCGCAGTTCTTTGTCTGTTGGTTCACGTAATGATAGCGGTACTGAATCAATAGTTTTAACATTGCTCGTTACATCCTCGCCAATTTTACCGTCACCGCGAGTAGCGGCAGTCAACAAAATGCCATTTTCGTAAACCAAAGAAATAGCCAGTCCATCGATTTTTAGCATGGCGTAATAATCAAGCCTGTTCCCCTCGCGGATTTTAAGTAGTCGCTCTTGCCAGGCGGTGAATTCGTTAAAACTAAAAACGTCTTCCATGGACAACATGGGAGAAAGATGAGTTACTTTTTCGAATTTTGGTAGCGGCTTGCCGCCAACGCGCTGGGTCGGTGAATCCTTGGTGATCAATTCTGGAAACTGCTGTTCAAGTTCGTAAAGTTCGTGCTTGAGCGAATCGTTGACCGCGTCTGATACCTCCTGCTTGTCTAAAACGTGGTATTCGTAGCGGTATTTATCAATAAGCTGGCGAAGTTTGGTTATCCTCTCTTTTGCTTGAGTCTTGGACATCGTAACGGGCATACTGCGAAATAGTGTACATTTCTGACCTTAGACAGTCTACCCCACCCCGAAAGAAAATGAGGGGTTAGGTCCCACTGCGACCGACCCTGCCGAACCAACCAAACTCCTCGTATTCACTCGGAGTGGGCAGATATAGTTAATTCAAAAAACCCAAATACCACTCTACCGCCCATTCGCCAAATAACATTGCAAGCACAGTAGCCGCGGCCATGAAGGTGCCAAAGGGAACGTGACTTTGCAGTTTACGGCGGCCGCTAGCAATCAGGACTAAACCAGCGATAGCTCCTACCACATAAGCGACGAGCAAAGTTGCAAGACCAATCCATGGCCCGAGCAAAAAACCGATGAGCATTCCCAAGCGAATATCACCGCCACCAACCCAGCGACCGTTCGAAACCAAAAATTGAACGGCGAAAAATGAGCCGAGGAGAAGTCCACCCAAGAAAATAGAGATCACGGGTAAACCAAGCCACAAGTTAAAAATGATAGCGAGCACCATGGCCGGAATAGTAATGCGATCCGGAATAATCGAAGCTCGATAGTCGAAAACAAAAACAATAACCAGAAGTGAAGCGATAGCGGCATCACGAACAAATAGCCACAAGGTTTCGTTCGCCGCCACAAATTCGGGTAACTCGAGACCCCAAAGACTGAGCGCTCGAGCCGCGAAAATGACAAAGAGTAGTGCTATGGCGAGTTCAGTGGCTGGGTATTGCCAAGGAATTATTGCTCGACAACGACCGCAGCGACCCTTCACGGCAAAGTAGCCAAAAATCGGAAGATATTCGCTCGCCGAAGCCGGTTCCGCACAAACCGCACAGGAACGAGCAGTCGTAAACATGAGGCTCTCGCGCGTCCGCATAACGAAGGCGTTCACCATGCCGCCGACTAAAAAACCGAGAACTGCGGCCAAGACAAGAAGAATTAATGTTGACATAATTATTCTTGAGTTACAGGCACCAAGTCTTCAAAACTTGGGCAAGCGCCAGACTTAATACCTTCTGGTCGTGCGCAATTTAAACCTTTTTCTAACCCCATTAGTCGGGCTTTACGTTCGAGTTCAAAGGTGATGCCATAAGTCGCGCCGTCACTTTCGTAACAATAAGCATTTTTCACCCCCCCACAACTGACTCGTCCATTCAACCCGGTCGTGGGCGGCGAAGGAACTATCTCAAGATAGGCGGTTTGCGTTTCGCCTTCTCGGCACGGCGGCGCAAAACCGTCTTCAGATAAACAAACGGAGGTGGTGGTGCCAAGAGGTAATGGATTATTTTCCGCGGGATATGAGGCGTTGTCGTTAAAATACAACTCAAGACCAATTTGCGCATCACGAATGTGAGCCACTCGAGCAATATCTCGAGTTTGCGCTCTGGCCACGAGTACCGCTACACCTGAAACAGTTCCCACTAACCCGATGATGGTGGCGACAATCAAAAGCTCAAATCTACTCATAATGAAATTGCGATTTAAGTCGCTTGAAAATATCGGCTGGAGAATGGTGTAACCCGAGCACGATATCAAGAATATTCGCCTGCGTTAGGTGGGCCAGTCGTTCGGCCGTTAGAGACCTGGCAGCATGGGCAATGACGTGTGTTTTAGCAAGCGATGGTAAAGAGCGAAGACGATCCATGAACTCCCCGGGGTTGTTTATAGCCTCGTGTTCGAGCATGAAAAACTTGGGTCGCATGGTCACGGCCTTACGTTCGGCATCAAGCAATGATTGCGCTACTTCAACTTCAAAGCCTTCGCGCTCACCGCGTTTTTGGTAAATGTCACACAGCACTGGATCGGTGAGCAATAACAACATTTTCATACCTTGTTTATCTCCTTACCACGCATGGCGAGCCCTACGGCAACAGCGAGCCGCGGACCTACTTCGTCAAGAATCAAACGCTCTTCTAGTAAAGTAGCTACTCTAGCCCACGGATCGCCCAAATAAACGTTAACATTTAAAGCCGCAGTGAGATACGGCACAATACCAGGAACATGGGAGGATCCGCCAGTAATTATAACCTTCTCAACTGAACTGTGTTCGTGAAACTCCTGATCAGCATAAAGCTGCAAGGCGTAGGAAATTTCATGAAGAATTGGTTTTAAGGCTGCTTCAAGTGGAGCTGGCAGAGTAGTCTCTTCCTTGTATGACAAATCACGTTTCATGGCCTCGGCTTCGGCAAAACTTACTCCCATGCTTTGCGCCAGCACTTGGGTAATAGCCGATCCCCCCGACTTTATGCCGCGAGTTAAGTACGGCACGCCGTGTTGAACAATAACTAAATTGGTCCGCTCCGCGCCCATATCAACAATCATGATGCGCGATGGATCTTTGCCAACAAGGGCGCGTACCAAAGCTAAAATTTCTGTTTCAAGTGAAATTAACTCAAGTTTGGCTTGCGAAAAAATATCCAAGTACTTGGCAACAAGTTCTTTTGGTGCCCCAGTAATAAGGACACGGATGTATTTTTTCTCTTTTTCAGAACGGGTGTCATGAGTCGTTTCTCGTGAATTGTCTGCCTCTTTGACGTCTTGGACCTCTTGAACTTTTTTGAAATCTGTTTTTTGGCTTTTCGAATCTTGCAGTTTCTTAGGCAACAAATCTTTATCCAAAATATTTGAATCCAGAATCATTTCCTCAAGTGGCAGGGGCAGAAATTTTCTGGCTTGATTTTCAATAATTGCTTTCAGATCTTCGTCGGGATCTTTGGGAATCGGTAGTGACAGCATGGAGTGGAAAACCTTGGAGCTCGGCAAGGAGGCGATGGCCTTGGTTGACCTTGTTTCAGTTTTAGCGAGCACGTCACGCAAGAGTTTAGCCGTTTTAGCTGGCTCATCAAGGAGATGCTTGCCGTTTTCTTTGCTCGTGGCTTCCGAATAACCCCAGCGACGCAAACTCAACCTAGAGCGCTCCGTGGCGAGTTCAACCATCTTAATTCCTGAGGTGCCAATATCTACCCCCAAGAATCCCTCGATTTTTTCATTCTTTTTCTTCCGACCGAAAAGACCCATAATCGTTTTGCATTATAACATCGAAATTTAGCCGATTAGTCTTGTTCGTCATGCGAGCCTCCACTCACCTATTCGTCATTGCGAGCCCCGAACGAATGTGAGGGGCGAAGCAATCTATAAACCAGAGATTGCTTCGGTCGGAACGAGGGCAACTCCCTCGCAATGACGAATTTATTGCTCTTCCCTCACAGTAACAGATCCCGATATGTAAATTTGGCTAACCAGAAAAAGCATGGGCTAATTCTAGGCCAAAATTAGCCAAATTGCTTGACAAAACCCTAAATTTTTGCTATAGTTGATTATTACGATGGAGGTAATATTGGACGCTTTTGGCCTCTTTTCGTATGGCTAGAAGCGTCTTTTATTGTGCCTCAATCAATGGCCATCTCGACTGAAATTCGAGATTAGCCGATGATGGAGGTGTAATGGAAACGTTCGTTCTCGAAGGGCTCACCTGGGCCCTCCTCCTTGGTGCCAGCGTCTACGCCGGCACCATCTCGTTCGGGAGCCTCGCCGAGGCCGCCCTGATCCTGGCCCGCAAGCGGCGGGCCCGCCAGACCGGTCGGCGGCGCCTGGCCGCCGCCTGCGCGCGCTAACCAGCACGCCGGCCCGTTCCTCCGTAGCGAAGCGCAAGCTTCTGCTACGGAGGTCCCTCTGCCCCCATCAGCCACCTCCAGGTTGGTGGGAGCAGAGGGACTAGAACATTCAACAAACCCAGGCCGAGAGGCCTACTGGAGGAGAGATGC
>CAYJQH010000019.1:0-8967 GCA_964372415.1 uncultured Gammaproteobacteria bacterium
TACACTTCTACATACACACTCTTTCCCTACACGCGCTCTTCCGATCTGTCTCTGCGTGGCGTGTCAGCCTTGCAGTCAAGCTGGCTTTTGCGCTTGCACGTCATGCCCGATTTCCATCCGGGCTAAGCCAACCTTTGTAAACGCCTCCGTTACTTTTTGGGAGGCACCCGCCCCAGGTAAACTACCTACCAGCCACTGTCTCAGAATCCAGATTCATGGATTCCGGTAAGAATTCACATGACGCAAGGGTGGTGTCTCATTGGCCCCGAAGGTCCCACCTACGCTGAACATGCGAAACATGAACCCAATGGCAAGCAGTAGTAAAGCTTCACGGGGTCTTTTCGTCTAACTACACATAGAGAGCATCTTCACTCCCCTCGCAATTTCGCCGAGCACATCGTTAAGACAGTCAACAACTCGTTATGCCATTCGTGCAGGTCGGAACTCACCCGACAAGGAATTTCGCTCGTGTTGTTACTACCAGATTTCTCTGGCGACTAGAAATTTCTTTCTAGCTCTTCATGTCGCCATGAAGGTCGGACTATATCTTCTCCGAAAGTTTCGGAGAATGGCGTGTAGTCTCTGAGGATTCCAGAATTCGTGCGGGTACTTTGCGATTCATGGTCTGAATGACAAGGGCGATCTGCTTGATACCTTCAAGCGTTTTGTGACGACCACTCTCCATAAGAGAGATGATGGAAACAAATCTTTTGAAGTCTTCATTTTTGCTTGTTCGCAAAGAATTCTGTTCGAAAAATGGAATAATCCGTTCTCGAAGTTCTTTTTGCGAGCGCACACAGTATCGCAACAGTGATTCTCGATGATTGTCATGATGTCGGTTTTCATAGATTCGACCACACCCTAAAAACTCTTGAATGAGTTCTAGGGCAGCTCGACTCTTAATCCCTTGTGTCACAACAAACTCCGGAAACACTTGCCATCCGGAACCAGTTGTTGAATTTCGAATGATGCTTACTGAAAAGCACCCCTCGCCATCAACAAATCCGCAAATCCACGCAGCAACTTCTGGCCTTTCCTGCTGATTGTCTGCACCTCGGAGATTATCTCTGGGCATACTATGGTTACAGTATACCCTAGAACTCGAGGATTCTCAGATGTTCCAGCAATTAGCCATTTTTTACTAAGGCAACGTTATTCACCTTAGGACCGTTATAGTTACGGCCGGCGTTCATCCGCGCTTCAGTCGAAGGCTTCTCCCGACGTTTCCGTCGAGATGACCCCCTTCTTTAACGTTCGGACACTGGCCAGGCATCAGCCCCTATACTTCATCTTGCGATTTCGCAGAGGCCTGTGTTTTTGGTAAACAGTCGGTTGTTGTCTTGCGCTGCGGGTCTCTCCCTCCCGGGAGAAACCAGGCCTTATCCCGAAGTTACGGCCATTATTTTGCCTAGTTCCTGAACGATGTTTCTCTCGTACGCCTTAGTGTTTTCACACCCACCCACCTGTGTCGGTTTACGGTACAGGAAGATCACGCTAGACCTAGAAGTTTTTCTTGGTTCACCTTACGTTCCCCTCCCCCTGGTTGCCCAGAGGTTGCGATGATCCAGAGTGTTATGGCTCACGGATTTACCTGTGAACCCACTCCAAACCCCCAACGTCATAGTCATAGGACGCGGGAATTTCAGACAAACGGACTCCATCGGAAACATGACCTTGTGCTGGAATATTAACCAGCTGTGCATCGATTACGCCTTTCGGCCTCACCTTAGCTCCTGACTAACCCACAGTCGATTCTCGTTGCTGTGGAAACCTTGGATTTTCGGCGGACAGGATTCTCACCTGTCTTTATGCTACTCATGCCAACATTCTCTCTTCCGTACGCTCCACTGAACCTCACGATTCAGCTTCTGCGCATACAAAATGCTCCCCTACCACGCTACGGGTCCGAAGACCTATAGCATCCTCAATTTCGGTACGTCATTTGAGCCCCGGTACGTTTTCGGCGCAAAGAAACTTGACCAGTGAGCTGTTACGCTTTCTTTAAAGGATGGCTGCTTCTAAGCCAACCTCCTGGTTGTATAAGTCTCTTCACCACCTTTTACACTTAATGACGATTTAGGGACCTTAATTGGAGATCTGGGCTGTCGCCCTCTCGACTCATGGAGCTTCGCCCCCATGGTCTGACTGCCGGGAACACACACGGGCATTCGGAGTTTGGCAGGACAGCCTACCTTGCGGCGGCGAATCCTATCAGTGCTCTACCTCCCGTGTGCTATTAACCGACGCTAACCCTAAAGTTATCTCGGGGAGAACCAGCTATTACCCAGTTCGATTGGAATTTCTCCGCTAACCACAACTCATCCCCGTGTTTTGCACAGCACGTGAGTTCGGACCTCCATAGCCTGTTACAGCTACTTCATCCTGGTCATGGTTAGGTCACCGGGTTTCGGGTCTGTCGCATCCCACAATCGCCGGTTAAGGCTCGCTTTCACTCTGGCTCCGTCCCAAGGGACTTAACCAAGCGGGATACGACAAGTCGTTGGCTCATTCTTCAATAGGAACGCCGTCATCCCACTTCGCCTTGCGGCTACGTTGGGACTCCGACTCCTTGTAAGTGTAGGGTTTCAGATTCTATTTCACTCCCCTTCCGGGGTTCTTTTCAGCTTTCCCTCGCGGTACTGGTTCACTATCGATTTGAAAAAGTATTTAGTCTTACCACATAGTCGTGGTGGATTCCGACAGGATTTCTCGTGTCCCGCCGTACTTAAGACCGCACATAATGTCTGGAATAAACGCTTTCGCGTACAGGACTATCACCTTCTTTGGTTCAGCTTTCCAGCTGATTCCACTAGCAATATTCCATGACATCTCACGCTACAAGACGTGAACATATACGGCTTACAACACTCACCTAGCAACGACTTGTACCTTTCGCATCGCCTTAATCTTTCCGAAGAAAGACCTTGGCGCGCTTCACTAGATAAGTTTAGACTGCTCCCATTTCGCTCGCCACTACTTTGGGAATATGAGTCGGTCCATCATCTCAATGTTCGAAGCACCGAACTCTGAGATGAGGATCGAACCCCTTCTTTTCTCTTCCTCATGGTACTGAGATGTTTCACTTCCCACGGTTCCCTTCATACACCTATGTATTCAGCGCATGATCATCAGGCATTCCCCTGATGGGGTTTCCCCATTCGGACATCTTCGGATCAACGGTTGCTTGCCACCTTCCCGAAGCTTTTCGCAGGCTGCGGCGTCCTTCTTAGGCTTTTTCAATCGAGCCATCCACCTCTACACCCTTAATGCTCTCTACTCACTGAATACGCGGAATTTTTAATTTGGGCTATTTTTGACTTACGGGACCCTGTCTCGGCCTCACCGTAGTATTAACTACGCCTCGGCCTCGACCTCCCGTGCATCAAAACTATCTCCAAATTAGAAAATTCCGAACACGTACGTCAGTGTATTTTTCTCTATGTTTGTCGATTAAATTGTGAAAGTCCAGAGTGAAGTTTTCGATTCCATCGAAGACTCGTCTCTGAAGAGGACAATTCCTCAAAAAGGCTGCAAAATAGTATCGAAGGCTAGCCGTAGTGTCAAGCGTGAAGTATCCACCTTTAATCCACTCTTGAAACACTGGTTTTTCTTTGCTAACGTTGGCTCTTATGATCAAAATAACTTTCCTAACCGTCGGACTTCTCCCCAGGGGGCCAATGAGTGAAATTGCTACTGATTTTATTACTCGACTAAAAAAATTCACTGATCTCGAGGTTAAAAGTGTAAAATCCGCCGACCGCCTGGCTCTAGCTATACCTCCCAGTAACCTCCTCGTCGTTCTTGAAGCAACTGGTAAACAATTTTCATCCGAAACTTTTGCTAAGAAACTAGAAAGCTGGGTTGACGAAGGACAAAAGGTCACCTTCGTTATCGGCGGCCCACACGGTGTCCCCTCAGAACTAAAAACGAGAGCCGATCTTTTGCTCTCGCTTTCCCCCATGACCACCACCCACGATCTCGCTCACCTCGTTTTCCTCGAGCAACTTTATCGCGCATTCACCATCATCAAAAAGATGACGTATCACTATTAACTTTAAACATTTAATCACTTACCCGCGTCACGATCACGGTCCTCGTATCGTCAGCTGAGGTGCTTTCAGCGATGACCACGCTTAAGGTGACGCTATCTTTTCTGAAGGAGTAGGTATTGGCGCCAGAGATTAGGTACTCGCCTTGCTTTGTCCAACCGCTACCCTCAAGTTCGCTCTTGTACCAATCCCCAAGCTCAACAACCGTCATTTGGCTTGTATAAGAAATCCAAGCCGCTTCTGGGGTATTAGTGACACCCATAACAGTAATGCCGTCTGGCAAAACGATATCGCCTGGAAAATCGTCCGGAACTTTTATGTCGGCGCCAAAACTACCGGTCGCTCCGGTTTCTTCGTCACTGAATTCAAGTTGTCCATTATTAATATCAACCGAAGCGTCACGGCCGCTTTCAGAATTTATTTTATTTTCGATCGCCTTCTCGGCAGCTCGTTCATAAAGTCTCTCGGTGCATCCCGCACCAAGAAGCATCAAGGCACTGCCAATAAACATCGATCTAAAAACTAAGGGCATAAATAAAATTCATTGTTTGCGTTATTATAAAGACAAACGAATGCTGCGTAAAGAATCGTTTACATGGGAGGCAAGCTGAGAGGCGATTCGCCATCCCATTTACTTACAAGTTCCCATTGAACGTAAATTTCATTGCCCTCGAGAGCTTTACCAATGGTTCGAATACGTTCCGCTTCCGTGCTTGCTTCCGCGCTCGTTATTTTAGATTCTATCTTTACGCTTTCCAAATCTTGAGCAGCTGTCTCGGCGCGGACCGCGGCGAGCTCACGCTCTTCTTGCGCCTTCGTGTATTCGTCAGAAAAAGCAAAATTTACGATCGCTAAATCTTCAACCACAATATTTTTCTCGAACAATCGGTTTTCTACGTCAGTTCTAAGAGCAACCACTAAATCTGAACGCTTAGCTAGCAACTCTTTAGCCGGATAGCGAGCAACAATCGTTTTTAACACATCCTCAACTATTGGCCGAATAAATACATCTTCGTATTCAAATCCAACGTCAGTATAAATAATAACCACACGTTCAGAATCAAGGTGATAATTCACGGCTACCGTCAGATTAACCTCTAAGCCTTCTTTAGTGATGGTGTCAGAGGTGATTTCCACTTTCTGAGTTCGAGTATTCATGAGATGCACCCGTTCGAGCGGGTACTTGAGATGAAAACCCGGGGCCAAGGCGTCGCTTTGGACATCCCCAAAGTAAGTAACTACGCCTCTTGAACCAGCTGAGACAATGGAAAAAGGCGAAAAAATTACAAGCAGAAGAACCAAAATTCCTAAAACTATGAACCAGGGAAAAAGCGACGATTTAGGTACCGAACGTTTGTCTGGAACGGGAGGTGTTAACGGTTTTTCAGCTTCTAACACTGGGGCAGATGGCTCGGACATAGCAACAAAATCCTCCTAACAATTCTCAGGCGATCTTGTCGTTCGGACGGATTTTCGTCAAGATTTGCAGGGGATAGAAAAGTGTTACCATAAACATGGATCTTTCCCGGAGGTGCCAATGAGGAATATCCACGACAGATGTCTGTGTGGGGGCCAACTCCTGCCGCGTGAGCCGCTACAGAGTCATCTTCGAGACAGGAGCTGGGATCATTTCGACATGCTTCATCGGCCACTCGATGCGGCCGCACGGGTTCATCATCGCCGCGAACCGGAGTCGACGCAGACGGTGCTGTCGCACCTCGCCTGCGACCTTTGCTCGCTCATCTACGAAGCGGCACAAGCGGGCGTGATGCTCGAGAAGTTGCGTGAGGAGGCTTACCAGGACCTCGGCCCCCTGCCCTCGACCTGCGACAAGTGCCCGCGCTGCGACTCTGTCGAGTTCGCCAAAGAGTACGTGTCCGGCCCTTACGGCGTCATGCCTGAACGGGTCGAACGAAGACCGCTCGAAGAGCTCGAGAAGCATCGCGTGGCCATGTACTGCCGGACCTGCAACGCCATCGTCGCCCTCTTGGAACTTGATCCGGAGGTAGTAACGGCGCACGCTGAGCTCTCGGCGAGGATTGCGAGTATGGTCGAGGCTCGAAAAGACAGTGGCCTGCTCGCGAATGGTGGGATCGTAAAACCTTAACGGAGACTGTGAGCTCCGTTTTTTTTATTAGTCCCGACGGTACGTCGGGGCTACTCCGAGTGAATGCGAGAAGTCTTTTACTTGATCAGGTCACTGTATTCGTCGTTCAAAGACATCCCTGGAGCGTAAACGATCGGTTCGCCCGCGGCTTGGAGAATGGTGTCGAGGAGAATGGGATATTCAGGGCCGTCGAAGTGACCGCCGGTTTCGGGAGCCACGAGTTTGGCGTGGAAGACCTTGGCGTAACGTTCGGCGTGATCGAAAGGAATGACCTTATCGTCCTTAGCGTGGACGATGACGAACTTTGAGGCCCGCCACATGAGCACGTCATGATCGAGTTCGGTTAAAAAGAAACCTCGGAAGCGCTCATCTTTGATCATCCAAGGGGTCGAAATAAGCACGCAGGCGTGCGGCGTTGTCCGCGCCTCGGCAGCCTCAAGGAAGCGCAGTGCAGCAGCACCCCCTAAACTGTGACCAATCACAATATCTTGATCTGAAAGTTGTCCAACAGACTCAAGCAGCGTCTTGGTCCAAACATCGCGGTCAGGATTTTCGGGGTCAGGAAGAACGGGGGCGACAACTTCAAAGCGACGATCAATAAGCTCTCTCCTTAACCACGGCCAAAAATTTTTGTCAGGCGAGGATTTATAACCATGAACTAAAATGGCGCGCATAGCGCTCGGACAGTATCATGAAGCCAAAGCAAGTCTCAAGCCAGAAACTTGTCGTTCCGACACCAAATGAGTATAAAAGAGCCATTATGCCTAAGAAAAGCACCGCTCGGTTAAACAAAGCGCTAGCCTGTAAAATAGTTCGACGCCCTAAAGAATTTTTACGAGAGCTTCTTGATTTACGAAATGAACACCCAGAACGTGAGCGAGAAATTGATCGGAAGATTCAAGACACTTTTGAGTGTGAACGAGCAGCTTTTATCTTAGACATGAGCGGCTTTTCCCGCACGGTCATTACCCACGGCATCATCCACTACCTGGCGATGATTCGACGGATGGTCAACGTCGCTCTGCCAGCTATTACCGATAACCATGGTGCGGTCGTTAAACAAGAAGCTGACAATATTTTTGCGGTTTTCGGCTCACCAGACGATGCGGTACGAGCGGCACAAGATGTTATTCGTGGCCTTACCGCGCTCAACACTGTTCTCCCGGATGAAAAAGATATCTTTGTTTCAATTGGTATTGGCTACGGCGACATTCTCCTTATCCCCGGCGAAGATTATTTTGGCAATGAACTTAATCTTGCCGCCAAACTTGGGGAAGACATTGCGGAAAAAGGCGATGTCCTCTTAACAGAAGCAGCTCATGATGCCATCAAGGACACTTCGCAGTCGTTTAAAAAAGTGAGCGCCTCGATTTCGGGTGTGAACTTGAAATACTACAAACTGCAATAAAAAACAGCCTAACAGTAGGCTGTTTTTTGGTGGGTAAGGAGAGACTCGAACTCTCATGGATTGCTCCACATGCTCCTAAGGCATGCGCGTATACCAATTCCGCCACTTACCCGTACTGAAAACATATCCAAGTTCGACGATCTTCTTCGTCGCAACTCCGGCCGTCGCCGGACGAAGCCGGCTATGGCCGGCGAAGGCCGGGCCTCCTTCATCGTACTTTTCAAGTACGCCTCAGTCGGTCCTCGTTGCTCCTTGAACCTCGCCGAACTTAATATGTTTTCTTTAATAGATTCTATAGTTCCTAGCGAACAATAATAACACTTTTTTGAGTTTTGCACAACTTATCTTTGACGCCAAGAGATGAGAATGGCTGAATATAGATACAAACATTACTCCCCAACCTGAGAAATCGGGCTGGGGAGTTTGTTTTGTCGCGGCGCCGTGCTCCTTAACAATTAACAAACATTATGCCGAACTATGGATTTCGATTTTTCGGATTCGTCCTCCTGTCCGCTCTGCTTGCTCTACCCGCCCGTGCGCAAGAACCACCCCAAATCGTCATCTCGGAAATCAATTACGCGGGTTCCGCGGCCTCGACGGCCGACGAATGGCTAGAGCTCGCAAACCTCGGAACTACGCCGGTTGATATCTCAAATTGGGTTATTACCGGCGCAGCTACGGGTGGCGAGGCAATCGCTCTGGCGCCAAATACAACCATTAAAGCACTCGACGTGCTCCTTATAGCAAATTATGAGAGCGGCAACGCTAAATCAACCTTGAACGTTACCCCTGACCTAGTCACAACGGCTCTCTCATTACCTAATTCTGAGCTCCAGTTAATGCTCGTCATGCCAGAGGGTACGGTTATCGACGAATATCTAGACGAAGGCACGCCAAATTACGGTGGAACCTCCCCAGCGCAGTCGATTGAACGTAATTTAGTCGATCTGAGTTGGCAAAGCAGCGGCATAAACGCAGGACTTATTGATCCGAATCAGTTCGGAACGCCCGGAACTGCAATCTTTCCAATCCTAATGGATTCTTCAGTTCAGGCCATAGCAGATACCCCACCCCAACCCTCAGTAGAGGATGGAGAGGTAGTGTCTCCCTGTACCGACAATGAGGAGTCGCCAATCGAAACATTCGTCGACACCTCCCCCCTGGACTCCACAAGTGGAGAAGAAGCTGAGCCAAGCACTCAAACTGCGATCATCGAAATGCCTGTCCTCTCCCTTCCGTCATTCAATGAGGATGACGTCGTTATTAACGAAATCTACAGCGACGCTGGCGAGGAAGATGAATGGCTTGAGCTTAAAAATACTCTGCCAACCTCGATCGAACTCACCAACTGGAGTGTTACCGACGCTTCAGGAAAAACAACGTTCCTCGCTCAAAGTCTTGCG
>CAYJQH010000020.1:0-4461 GCA_964372415.1 uncultured Gammaproteobacteria bacterium
TAAATTAATTTACGACAAGAAAAAATATTACAGTTTATTCTAGTTTATAGAATATTTTTTCGAAGTATGCAAAGCAGAGCAACCACAGTTAAACAATATTTAGCCGAACTTCCTAAGGAACGGCGAGCCGAAATGGTCAAGATGCGGCAACTGATTTTGAAGCACTTACCCAAGGGATACGATGAATGCATGACCTACGGCATGATTGGTTATGTTGTGCCACTCAAGACGTATCCGGAAGGGTATCTGGGTAACAAAAATATTCCTATCGGCTACCTGGCTCTGGCTTCGCAGAAGAACTACATGGCCCTGTATTTGATGAATGTCTATGCTGATAAAAAAGTTAGGAACTGGTTTACTAAGAGTTTTAAGTTGAGCGGAAAAAAGCTCAACCTGGGCAAATCCTGTTTACGTTTTAAAACCGTAGACGATCTACCGCTTGATGTTATTGCCCAAACTGTGGCCCTGACTCCGGTTAAAGAAACGATCGCTCGCTACGATATGGCAAAAGGAAAACGGGTAACTAGAGATTAGCTGAACAAATTTACGAAGAAAAATTTATGCCATCCAGCCAACAATTTGGAATCCTATCTCAATAAGAAGCTCGTTGAATCGTAAATATCTATGAAAAAATACTCGACATCAGCGCTCTTGAAAAAGTAGCCAGCAGTTAATATGAATAAACACGCAATTTTTGCTGGCGGTTGTTTCTGGGGTATGGAAGAACTCGTTCGCAAGCTTCCTGGTGTCATTAGTACCGAGGTCGGCTACACCGGAGGAGAAAACCAGAATCCCACCTACGAAAACCATCCGGGTCACGCCGAGGCGTTACAAATTGAATACGACCCGTCAAAGATTAGCTACAAAGAGTTACTCGATTTCTTTTTCCGCGTCCACGACCCAACAACCCTAAACCGACAGGGGAACGATGTTGGTACCTCGTACCGTTCAGCCATCTTTTACGGCAATGATGAAGAAAAGAGGGAAGCAGAGTTGTTTATCGGCATTGTCAACAAATCTGGTCGCTGGAATAAACCGGTTGTTACCAGTCTTGAGCCCCTAACTGAATTCTATTCGGCCGAGGGGTATCATCAGGATTATTTACAAAAGAATCCTGGCGGCTACACCTGTCATTTTGTTAGATTTGATAGCTATTTACTAGATGAAAAGTAATTCATTTTGTCAGGTGTTATACTTAATTTAAGTATGATAAACAAGATCTGCAGCCTACTCTTATCAATTGTTGTCTTTTTTGCTTTGGCTTTGCCAGTTTTAGCTTCTGGAGACGCTGGCTTCACCTTGTCACCAAATGTGATCAGCGTTAAAACTGGGGAATCATTTACGGTTGTTGCTAAGCTTGCTACTAATGGCGAACAAATTGATACCGCTCGTCTCCGCTTAAACTTTCCAGCTGCCTTGCTTGAGGTTACGGGTTTTGATTTAGGTACACTTTTTTCCGCTGAATCGCCAGGCAACTCCATCAGTAATTTGAGTGGAACTCTTTCTCAAGGAGCCGTAAAATACGGCGAGCGCGTTTCGGTTGATGGGGATTTTGCCGAAATTACTTTTCGTGCTTTCTCTCCAGGAGTCGCCACTATTTCTTTAGATCCAACCACCCGCCTTATTAACAACGGTTATTCTGTTTTTAATAACATAACGAGGATAGTGACCGTCAACATTACAGGCAATGCACTGAACCCAACTGAACCAAGAGTCACCTCACCCTTGTCTGGTGAACCGAGGGCTCTCGTATACTTTGGTGCCTTAGTTGGTCGCTTGCCAGCTAGCGCCCTAGATTGGTCGGTAATTCATTGCATGGCTTATGATAATTGTTACTCAGTAGACAATCGCGATATTGAACAGGAGCGGGCAGCTCTCAAAATTTTTACCAATAAATACGGTCACCTGCCGAGTGACGGTTTTGAATGGCAGGTAATTCATGCCATAGCCTACACCGACATTATTCTCCCTTAGCCTGTGTTTTTACGTCTCTTGTTGTTAATCGCTTCGCTTTCGGCTTGGCCGCTCACGGCCTCAGCTGTTTCTACGAGTAGTTTTGAAATCGAACCAGACGCAGATTTCTTTTCGACTCATCACACCGTTAATACCACTACTTTTGAAATTGAAGGTTCGGTTGATCCAATAGCCGGCACAGTTGATACTAGTTCCTTTACGATCGAGTCTGGATCGGCATTTTCGTTTTATTGCGGTGATGGCTTCATTGATCCAGGTGAAGACTGTGAGGGTTCGGATTTGGGTGGCGCCACTTGCGTGAGCGAGGGTTTCACAGGTGGCAGTCTGTCGTGTAATGCTAGTTGTGTTTTTGTGACGAGTAGCTGTACCTCTGGCAGTGGCGGTAGTGGCGGAGGCGGGGGTGGGCGAAGGGCGGTTAGTACCAAAACACCAAGTGGTCTTGAAGCTCCTTCACTTGATCCACAATTTCAAGGTTCGGGATTATTTACGTACTCATCTCTCACCACGGCCTTTGGTACCAGAACTTCAGACACGGAGGAGATTCTAATCAATGGTAAAACTGATGGTGTGACCTACCCGTCAACTACAACCTGGTTTGCAAGTTTTGCCCTCTCCTTGGGTGTAAATGTGTTTGATCTTGAGGGATCAGCTGACGGTGACACCTCTGATGATTCGACTACCTTTATAATATATCGTCGACTATTAGGTGACGCAGTTAACGATAATCGGGTTGATGATTTTGATTTGAGCAGGGTTTCACGTTCCTGGGGATCAAGCGACCCGGAGAGCGATTTCACAGAAAATGGCCTGGTTGATGATTTTGATTTTTCCATCCTTGTTTCCATGTGGGCCGCCTCCTTCTAGCTTTACTCATTTTTTCTGTCTTTAGCCCAAAGACGCTTTTTGCCCACGAAGCCGCCTTTTTTAGTTTTACTTCGGTCGAGGAGCCGTTGTCGGTTGGTGAGCAACTGGAGGTCGAGGTGATGGTTGAGCCAAACGGTGAAGCAATAGATACCGTTAGAACAGTTCTCACATTTCCGCCGAATTTACTTCAAGCAGTTACCTTTCGAAATAGCGATGCCTTTGAACGGATTTCTCCCGCCAATGGCTTCAATCAAGAGACCGGTATTTGGTCAGCGGGTGCTTTTACAGTTAAGGAGCCAGTAACAAAACCGGTAATTTTTGGCACTTTTATTTTTCAAATTACGGAAATCGGTCATGGTCAAGTCGAATTAACGACCGGTTCGCATCTTATAGCTAACGGTGCTGAGCACCTATCATTGGATGCTGGTAAGGCGACGATCAGTTTTTCAATTGATAACGAGACTAGTTCACCGCAAGCGGTCGAACAGCCCATTGATAACGAACCACCAAATCAATTCACCGTAAAACTTACACCCGAGCAGCTTCAAGAAGGGGAGGAAGTGGAAATATTGTTTGGTACCACAGACGAGGGCTCAGGTATTGCTTCTTACGAATTGTTTGTTGACGGTCAAAGCTTGGGCCTTAAAACCAGCCCACAACGCTTAAGTGGATTGCCTCCAGGAACGCATTTAGTAGAAGTAAAAGCTACTGACCAAACAGGAAATTATATATTCGCTGCGAGTAGTCTTAGAGTTTATCCTGAAGAGATCAGCTTACCCAAGGCAGCAACCTCAAGTGGGACAGTATTTTCCAATGAAAAAAGCGTTTTTGACATGTGGGTAACTATACCGATTATAATTGCGTTTATTGTTTTAGGGAGTATATTAATATTAGTTTTAATTTCTACACGTCGACGATAAGTTATTGGAGGTATGGATATAAGGGGCGGCTTGCGTCTCGTTGTAAGTTTGGCGATGGTGGTGTCGCAGACATTCGGGTCTGGATTGTTTTTTGTTATTAGACCAGCATACGCGGCTGAGCCAAACACCATGGCGTATCAGGGTAGGTTGAAGAGTACCGCCGGAGTGGCACAGGACGGTATCTTTGATTTTATTTTTGAACTTTATAATGCGTCGAGCGGTGGGGCACTGCAGTGGGATGAAACTATCGATAACGTTGTTGTTGATGATGGATATTTTACAGTCCAACTTGGTGCAGTAGACGGTTTTGGTGACGGAGCTGGTCAAGATATTGCTTTTGACATTCCTTTATTTTTGCAAATACAGGTAAAAACCGATGCCGGTGCGGTTTACGAAACGTCAACCACTCGGGTAGCAATCAATACCGTGCCGTATTCCTTTATTACGCGTTCTATTGAAACAGCGGCAACTGATCCGACAACTAACCTTTATGGAGGCAGGGTTTACTACAACACAGCAGCAGGAAGCTTTAAACTTTATGATGCCGTGGGGACTACTTGGCGAACCTTAGCGGTAAGTGGTACTGCCGGATCGTTTACTACTCTTGCCTCAACTGGCGACACCACTCTCGGTGATGCTGCCGCCGACTTAATTACTGTAAACGGTACTCTTCAGGGCGCCTCACCACTCGTCTTTGAAGGCG
>CAYJQH010000021.1:0-4223 GCA_964372415.1 uncultured Gammaproteobacteria bacterium
GACCTCAGTCTTATCAGGACTGCGCTCTAACCACCTGAGCTACACACCCGAAAAACTCCTAAAGCCCCCGTATAGTATGCTTATTCAGCGCTTCCGTCAACTCTTTGTAGGTTAAGCTCAAATCGTTTTTTCATGAGACTAGTATCAACCTTTAAAGGATTCAAAATTGGTTCGCCAAACTCCAAGACGGGCCAAATAATTGGATTTAGATCAATCACAAAATCATGCCAATCAAGTCCAAAAATGTAGGCCGCCAATTCTTCACTTACGAGCCAACGCAAAAAATGGTTGCCACCTTGTTGTTCAATTAAATACACCTCTGAATTAGCGATCTGTTTAACCAAGACGACACCCGAATTTGGTAACATGACATCTCCAGGTAAGGTGTTGCCACTCAAATCTAATTCCGAAACAATTCTCACCTGCTCGAAGCTCGACTCATAAGTGAAATACGTCTGAGCATCAATAAACGGCCGCCTTACAAGAACACCTTTCACTACATCTTCTTCAAGCAGATATACCGTGGATGAAGATTCCGTTCTTACATACTCTCCGGCTGAAAAAATCCACTCTGATTTTGGCGTCTTGGCAAATTGTCCCGGTACCGGCAGCTCGTAGTCTGGCGTCCCTTCCGGCACTACAATAACGAAAGATTCGTCATTCATGTCAGACGCAACCGTCACGACCCCGTCCGAACCTTTAACCAGAAAACGTCCTTCAGTGGTTGCAGTAGTTGGTAAAATATAAGGATATATTCCTGTGTTTTTGATCATTGAAACTATTGGTGTAAACGTCTGACCATTATCACTCGAGAATTCAATGGTCACAAAACTCATCACGTGACCTGATGATTCCCAGGTAAGAATGATCTCTTGGCCAGCGTTGTACACAAAGCCCGCCGTGTTCGGTTGGGTGACAGTAAGCGTTGCTGGTTGAATATCTATCCAGTCAGAGGTGTGACGAGCCCCAAAACGCCAATATTGATTGTTCCCATTATCAAGACAACCCACCAAGCAACTCATTTCGGTTAAACTGTCGTTATCATTATCTTGTACCTGCAGATATTCAATTACCCGAGTGCCTTGCGGGTCAATTTTAGCCTGCGTTCCAGGCGAACTACTGACGAGACTCAGACGTTGTGAGGTTGAAAAACCATTTAGCGTAAGTGTTCCGGTAAAAGTTTGGGTGGTCGACGAGGGGAAGGTAAGGGTGGCCGAGGACGAAGCGCTTTTAGTAAAATTATTAAATGTCGTGGCTCCGCTCATGGTTTGATTTGTGCCGTCTAGAATTACTGTCCCGCTATTAGCGTTAAAAGTGCCGTTTAAGTGTGTCCAGTTGCCAGAAACATTCAAGTTGCCACTTGGCGCGGTTACCGAGCCCGGTGAGGATAACGTAAAACTTCCATCGATATCAAAGTTTCCTGCAACTCCGACTAGCGACCCATTAGACACTGTGACGCTGCCATCAAAAGTTACGGTTCCCGAGGCCGGTCCGTTAATTATTCTATTCGCGCTAAGGGTAGTGCCTGGTAATTGCCCACCAGAAGTTAAATTAATTGCGTTCGTTCCCTGGGTAATAGCAAAGTTTATTGTTCCGCCTTCAAAAGATGCTCCATGCACCACATCTCCTCGCGCCTCGAGGGTTGCGTTAGTGTTATTGACTGAACCAGTATTTAAATTCAAGGTTCCACTAACAATGAGTGTATCGCCATTAGCGATTGTGAGCCCGTTATTTGCGCTTTTACTGATAGTTGCATTATTGAAGGTCTCGCTAGTATTGAAGTTCACAAGGGCCGTGGCCCCGCTAAAAACCACGGTTCCAGAGTTATGATTAAAGGTACTGCTGTCAGTATGCGTCCACAGTTGCGAAACCGTGAGCGTGCCACTTGGAGCAGTAAAAGACCCGGGGCTACTCAAGGTAAGAGAAACCAAGGTGACATTTCCGGCACTACCTACAAAAGATCCGTTTGAAACGGCAAGTGTAGCGTCAAAACTCACCGTTCCCGAAGCTGGTCCATTCATGATGCGGTTGGCGCTTAAGGCAGTGGCAGGCATTTGGCCTCCGGCAGTGAGATTGATATCCGCACTTCCCTGGGTGATATTTAAAGTACCGGTTCCACCATCAAAAGCCGCGCCGTGAGTTACGTCACTACGCGCCTCTACGGTTCCGCCAATATTGCCATCGACCAAGGTCAGCGTTCCAGTCACAATAATGGTGTCTCCTGAAGCTACGTTCTTTGACAGCGCACTCGAGGTGTTAATCGTTACATTATTAAATGTTTCCGTAGTATTCACATCGATCGTGGTTGTGGCGCCACCATCAAACGTTACTGTCCCAGAATTATGGGTGAAAGTACTAGCATCTGTATGCGTCCAATTACTGGCCACAAAAAATGTTCCTGTAGAAGAAGTAAACGATGTGCCAACGCCTGACAATACAAAAGTACCGTTGTTATCAATATTTCCCGAGCCACCGTTGAATGAACCTCCGGAAACCGTCAGGCCACCACTTAAGGTAAGATCTCCCGCTCCGCCCACATACGATCCGGCGCTCATGGTAAAAAGTCCATCAAACGTCACTGTCCCGGAAGTTGGTCCATTAATCGTTCTATTAGCGCTTAAGGTAGTGATGGGCAGCTGTCCACCACCTGTGAGGGTAACGGCGCTCGCCCCCTGGGTAATGTTTAGCGTTCCACCGAGCGTACCGCCGTCAAAACCAGCACCATGAACCACGTCCCCGCGCGCTTCGAGGGTTCCGGTCGTGATCGTACCGTCCGTAAGCGTCAAAGTACCGGTCACAATGGCCGTATCACCGCTCACAATTGTGACAGGATTACCCCCTTTATCGATCGTCACGTGTCCAAAGACATCATCCGTGTCAATATCCCAAGACGTTCCGGTATTGTTGGCGAATGTAAGAGTACCCGAGGACCAAACAAAAGTGCCATCAGTAGTGTTATGAACAAAATCAGCATTTCCAGAAATCGTAAGGTTGGCGGCTTGCGTAATAGTGTTCGTATACCCTGCATTGATGTTGAGTTCTGAAATGGAAAAAGTTTGGTCAATCGTCGAAGCTTTAGTTGATGTCCCGTTGAACACAACGAGATCGCCAGAAACGGGAATGGTATCACTTGACCAATTTTCCGCCTCAGACCAATTATTTGTCGCTCCCCCGCCATCCCAGGTTACCGTTGCCGCCAATGTTTTTTGAAAAAACAGAAAAATTCCGACAATCAAGCATAAGGAAAAAAATGCTAAATGCGCTCCGTTTCTGAACATAGTCAGCCTTTCCATGATACCATGATGACGATGTTTTTACTGGGAAGATATGACCTTCTCTTGGAAAAAATTTCGTCATCTTGTTGGTGTTTATGCAGTTCTTGGTTTTGCCGCAAGTTTCACGCCTGGTCTTTTGCTTCATCTTTCAAGCGATGCCATGGCTGACGACGGTGAAAGCAAGCAAGTGACGAACTCCGTTGAGTCGCCAACCTCTAGCGCGGTTCAGGACACCTCGCCGGAAGCCCTTACAGACACCCCAACCACAGAAGAAAATATTGTTGAAATACCGGTCGCTGAAAACACTACGACGGTCGAAGATACAACACCGTCAACGCCGGATAAATCACCAGTTTCCGAGTCTAAATCAATCACTTCGGAAGCCACGTCAGATCTTGAAGAGGAACCGTCTCCTTATCTTGAGGTACGAAGTCTCGTGGAGGCGGTAATCGCTAAAATAGATTGGCTGTATACGTTACGCCCTCTAACCGATTACGATTCCCTAAGTCTTACCAAATCCCAAACGACTCGCGATTTACATGAGCTGATTCTAGTCTTTGAAGTGACAAGCAGTGACCAGGTAATCAACGATCTTTTTTGTACTATCGACAATGATCTCTTGAAACTAGAAACGTATCTGGCTCCTGGACTTGATGATACTCAGCCTGAAGTAGATGATAACAATCGCGACATCCTTCGTGACATGAACGACGTCGTTCAAGGAGTACGCATCCTCTGGCTAACCGAGACTGGCTCGACATGGCAGTGCGGTGCCTAACATAAAATCCCGAGATCAGTCGGGATTTTATGATACCAACCACACAATGAAAAACTCTGTGATTACAACGTCCCACTCCGACATTACGTCGAAGACGACCTAAGGAAATGAATCCTTTGAAAGGAGGTGATCCATCCACAGCTTCCGCTACGGATGCCTTGTTACGACTT
>CAYJQH010000022.1:0-1556 GCA_964372415.1 uncultured Gammaproteobacteria bacterium
ACTTTTACAAAACTCCCTCCTTGAGAAAAGTGTCTAAAAAATGGGGTCCTTGCCATAGATGTTGGGTGGCGCATTAAATTCCTGTTGATCTTCGCACCACCCAGTCATGCAGTGGAGTTGGCAGATGATTAGCGAGAGGAATTAAGAAAGCGTATTTTTTGGGTCGCATGTAGCGGGCGCGTGGGCGAGGGGACTCGACGGCCTGAACAATAGCTTCAATAACTGAAGATGAGGAGTAAGAGCTCTTGGTGAGCGCGACATCGTGTTTTTTCATCTTTTCAAGGTCCTTGGCAAATGGGGAGTCGGCTTTTAGCCAGTGATATTTAGTTTCGGCTACTTGTTCGTTGAAACCGGTATAAATTGGGCCAGGTTCGATGATTGAAACTTTCACCTTGAAGGGCTTGAGCTCCATACGAAAAAGATCTCCCATGGCTTCAATGCCAAACTTAGATAATGAATACGGGCCAAGATAAGGGATGGCTAACCGACCAACTATAGAGCTTAGAAAAATAATCCGTCCCTGTTTTTTGGCGATGAAATTTTTAACTATCCGTTGAGTAAGTCTGAGTGTTCCAACCAAGTTATTATTGAGCACACGTTCAAAACGATCGAGCGGGACCTCAGAGATTGGTCCGGATTCGCCGGTCGCCGCATTGTTTATGAGGACGTCGATGTCGTGCTGAGCAAGGCGTTCCACGTCTTCAGAAGAGGTAATATCTAGTTTTTCTATTTGTAAATTTACCCCATGTTGTAATGTTTCACGACGCAAGGTTTCGACTTGGGCCTCGGTATGCGTGGTAGCGATAACTTTATGACCTCGCTTGGCTAAGGTTAAAGCCGCATCGCGACCCAGGCCCCTGGCTGCGCCGGTAATCAAAATGGTTTGTTTCATACCGATTAATATTACCATTAATCAACATTGACGCTTATTAAACATGTGTTACTCTAGGGCGTCGTTCTTTCATTCAAAGGGAGGGCAATTGACTCAACAACTTCCGAAACCACCAAAGCTTACGACCGTCGTGAGCCTGAGTTGTGGCATGGCGGCTGAAAGATTCTTTTCGCTCATGAAGACGAGCGGCGTTACGGCACTCATTGACATTCGCCTTGGGCGGATGTACCCGCGCGCCTTCTGGGCCAACGAGCGCGACATGGAATACCTGTGCCGACTGCACGGCGTGGCCTATCACGTGATTGATGACCTTATGCCAACTGCGGCTTTGCGTGACGAGCTGCACAAGGTGCTCGACGACAAGGCCAACTCGCGGCTAGACCAGGCTGAGGCTTGGACACGCTATCTGGAGCAGGTAGCAAAACTCCTTACGGAACGAAAGTTCCTGGCCGCGGGTCGGCCCATGCACGAGCTCATCTACGGCGAGCATGAAAAAGTGGCGCTCGTTTGCAAATGTCATCATCATCGCGACTGTCATCGCTCGGTGGCGACAAGCATGATTGCTCGCTTTGTGGAGGGTGTGTCGGTGCTTGAACTTTACGACGGCAAACCGCCGTCTAGGGAAACCCCCAAGGTGCAACTCCGGGACGTGGCCGGGGTTCCG